>CAZMLE010000031.1:0-43420 GCA_964567045.1 uncultured Pirellulales bacterium
TTCTTACCCTTTAGTGGACCTATTGGAGCATCTTTTTCGTAATAAATTTTTGCTGTCATAGATTCAATTCTCCTTAGTTCCAGACTACCACTGTCAAACCGGCAAACTTTATCGTGGCAATATATGCGCACATTATATGCAAAGCTTTCCGCCAGGCAAGGAATTTAACGGGTAGTTTTCATTGACCGGCACCGCAGGGGTGCCGGCTAAACAATATATTTAGCCCCGCAATTTACTGCGGGGTTTTGATGCACAAAATCAGTCCGCCTCAGTTTTTGCCTGTCGCGGCATGGCGATTGTGCCGGTTCTGGCTACATTTTTGATGCCGTAAGGCTTACAGACATCGATGAAAGCCTCGATCTTCTCCTCCGGTCCGCTGACCTCGACCATAACAAACCTCTGCCCGATATCCACAACTTTGCCCTTAAACATCTCTATCAGAGATAAGATCTCGGGCCGTTTCTCCGGCGGGGCAGAAATCGCTATAAGCATCAAATCGCGTGCTACGACCGGCTGACCGGCAAAATCCTGCACTTTGACCACCGGAACAATCTTGGCTAACTGTTTGCGAACCTGCTCAAGAACCTTATCGTCGCCGACAACAACAATCGTCATTCGGCTCAACTTCGGATCTTCGGTTCGGCCAACAGCCAGCGAATCAATATTAAACGCACGCGCGGCAAACATCCCGGCAACGTGAGCCAGAACGCCGGGCTTGTTTTCAACCAACGCACTTATTATATGCTTCATTTTTGCACACCTGAAACCAATAGAACCCCCCAATAAATTGGGGGGCTAAATATTATATACCTTCTTTCGGCCGTTACGCCAGAGACTCCAACATGTCAAGCCCATCCATTTCATCAAGGCTCTTGCCGGCTGGAACCATAGGCCAAACATTTTCCTCCCGCTCAATCTTAAAATCAACTACGCAGGGCTGCTTCTGAGCCAGCATTTCTTTAATAGCGACAGGCACGTCAGCTTTCTTGTCGACAGTCAGCCCAACCGCACCTATGGCACGGGCAACGGTGGCGTAATCAGGGTTGGACAGAAAACTATGGGAATAACGCTTATTATAGAAAAGCTCCTGCCACTGCCGAACCATGCCCATGTATCCATTATTCAGAATGCAGACCTTTATCGGCAGATTGTATTGAACGGCAGTTGCCAGCTCGGTCATCGTCATATTGAAAGAGCTGTCTCCGTCGATATCGATAACGGTGGCGTCGGGCTTTGCCACCTGAGCGCCTATGGCAGCCGGCAGGCCAAAGCCCATGGTGCCCAGACCTCCGGAGCTTATTAGCTGGCGGGTTTTGATAAACCGATAAAACTGAGCCGTCCACATCTGATTCTGACCAACCCCCGTGGTTATAATGGCGTCACTTGCAGTCTGGCGACAAAGCTCTTCGATAACATACTGCGGCTTAATCGTCGCAGCCTGCCGGTCGTAGCTAAATGGATATTTCTTTTTCCAGTCCGCGATCTTCTTAAACCACGGTTTTCGCTCGCGAAATTCCACCCGCTCGAGAAGATCAGCCAGTATCAGCTTCGCGTCACCTACAACGGGGATATCCACGCGCACGTTTTTGGATATGCTGGCAGGATCAATATCAATATGGATTATCTTGGCGTTAGGAGCGAAGGTCTTCAGCTTTGCCGTAACCCTGTCGTCAAAGCGAGCACCAACTGCAATCAGCAGGTCGCACTCCTGCACCGCATAATTGGCGTAGGCCGCCCCGTGCATTCCGAGCATTTCCAGCGATTCGGGCTTTCTCTGGTCGAAACTGCCCAGACCCAAAAGCGTAGTGGTAACCGGCAGATGCGCTTTTTCAGCCAATTGCCTTAATTCTTCGCTGGCGTTGGCACTGATAACGCCGCCGCCGACATAAAGCACGGGCCTTTCAGAGCTATTTATCGCTGCTGCTGCTATGGAGATCTGTCTGGCGTTGCCCTTGGTCCGAACCCGATAGCCGGGTAAATCCATTTCCTTCGACCCATCGTGTCTGCACTTTGCGACCTGAACATCAACGGGTAAATCAACCACCACCGGACCAGGCCGACCAGTCGAAGCAATATAAAACGCCTCCCGGATGATCCGAGCCAAATCCTCGACCCTCTTAACGATGCAGTTGTACTTGGTAATTGGGCGGGTAATGCCGGTTGTATCTGCCTCCTGAAAGGCATCGTTGCCGATAAGCTCGGTGCGAACCTGACCTGTCAGGGCGACTATTGGCACCGAATCCATCATTGCGGTAGCAAGACCCGTGGTCAGATTACACGCCCCAGGCCCGCTTGTGGCGACAACGACGCCGACCTTGCCGCTGGCGCGGGCGTAGCCGTCAGCCATGTGACAGCCGCCCTGCTCGTGCCGCGGATTTATGAATCTGATTGGCGCGTCGTATAACCTGTCAAACAAAGGCAGTACCACGCCGCCAGGATAGCCGAACATCGTCTCTACGCCCTGCTCCAGGAGTGTATCAACTATTATCTGGGCGCCTGTTTTGAGGGAAGACCCGTCGATGGCTTCAATTGAAGTGCCGGAGTTTGGTTCCATTTTTTGCCCTTTCCTGATAAACGCTATGCCGTTATGCCGGTGAATTATAGTTCTGCTGGCCGCTACAGGCATCAATCGCTTCTATCAGCGAAGCGACCGAAGGACCTGCAGTTTATGGCCCTTACCATAACCCCGAAACTCCGCCTCTGGCGGATCTCAGGACCGCGCCTGCACGTTTTCATGCAAACGCAGAAACAATTCTACAAAACGAAACATTGTCTGTCAACTATTATTTTCGGCAATTTACCTGGCCTGAAATTAAATACTTGCTAAAATAAATCTTTAGATGAATTTTTCAGGAGACTTGTTATGTGTGATAAGTGCGGTTGTGCTGAAGCTAACACCGAAAATACTTTTCACCAGAAGGTAAAAGACGCAATTGACTCGATTCGACCGGCCCTGCAGGGTCACGGCGGTGATATCGAACTGCTGGGAACCGAAGCAGATAATACCGTCAAAGTTCGCCTGCAGGGAGCATGCCAGGGCTGCCCAGGGGCAGCGATGACCATGAGAATGGGCATTGAAAGAATCATCAAAGAAAGGGTGCCGGAAGTCAAAGAAGTCATCGCGGTAGATTGAATGTTTAGCCCCCACCCCCGCGGTGGGCGTTACCTGTTTACGCAAGATGTCTCGCTACCTTGCGCGCATTCGGCTTTTCAATCACGCCACGCTCGGTAATGATGGCGGAAATATCCTTTGCCTCGGTGACGTCGAAAGCCGGGTTGTATACAGCAACTCCGTCCGGAGCAACTTGAGTATCGGCAAGTCGGCCTACCTCCTCAGCGGGCCTTTGCTCGATAGGTATATCAGCCCCCCTCTTTATGGCCAAATCGAACGTGCTCGACGGGGCAGCAATGTAAAACGGTATGCAATGCTGCCGGGCAAGAATACTTAAGCTATACGTGCCGACCTTATTGGCGGCGTCACCGTTAGCAGCAATTCGGTCGGCGCCGGTTATGACGGCGTTTATTTTGGCCTGTTTCATCAGCCAGCCGGCTGTGTTATCACATATCACCGTGACATCGACGCCCGCTTGCTGAAGCTCCCAGGCTGTCAGACGCGATCCCTGCAAAAGCGGTCGGGTCTCATCGACATAAACCTTAAACTTTTTGCCCTTTTTGTGCGCCTCGAACATCAAGGATAAGGCGGTTCCCTGCCCGGCGGTCGCCAGCGCCCCAGCGTTACAATGCGTCAAGATGCCTGCACCTTGCTTGATAAACTTCTGCCCGTTCTGGCCGATCCGCAAGCACATATCCACATCTTCCCGATAGATGGCGTTTGCCTCAGCCAAGACGTGCCGGCGCAGTTTTTCTAATTTTGCCGCCGGGTGTCCTACGACAAAATCCTGGGCACTTTTTTTGACTCTGGTCAGTGCCCAGAACAAGTTGACTGCGGTGGGGCGCGTGGCAGCCAAACGATCCTGCGCCTCAGCCAGTGCGGCAAGTCCCTGCTGCAAGTCGCCTGGTGCATCCAATTTTTGCATCGCCAGAACCAGCCCATAGGCTGCTGCCACACCGATGGCTGGGGCGCCGCGAACAGCGAGTGTTTTTATCGCTTCGCAAAGCTGTTTAACTTCACTGCACTGTAGCTTCACGAATTTGCCGGGCAGTTGCCTCTGGTCGATAAGCTCCAGAAAACCGTCTGTATCACCGACCCATTTGATCGCTTGGACAATCATAACTGAATTTAGAATGTAGAATGCAGAATCTAGAATTACCAATTCACAATTCACAATTCTTCATTCTAACTGTAGATTTTTCGCTCTCTGTAATCGTGCCAAGCCGGCTCAAATGCCTTCCTCTCAGCGGGCATCGGCCTGGGCTTTACGTTCCGGCAGCAAAACAAATCCGGCGCATTCCTGTCATACTCGATCCGCAATATGGAATCCCGTAGGGCCTTATTCTCTGGCTTGAATTTCAGGGCACCTCCAGTAGCCTTATTAGTAATGTCAGGATGTATCTGAATTCCGTCCGAAGCCCGGACAAGGTGTGAGCCGCGAGAGCCGCTGCCTCGCTCAAGCAGCTCCACAATCGCCCTTAGATACGCAACACTGGCTAACGCCAAATGCTCTGCCTGGACCGCCCTTACGAGTCCTGGGGCATCTTTTACATCGAAGGCCTTTTGCTGTACGTCCTTATAGAGCTTAACCGCCTCGCCAAGAGCTTTGCGGGCATCGCTTACCTCTCTTATATGCCCTGCCGAAGCCGTCATTCGGCCCTGAATTTCTTCTATCACTTCTTCGGGCACCAGCCCGTCCGGACTTTTGTATGTGGCCAGTCTCTTGATAAGGCCGGTCAATTGCCCGTCAATTTCGCTTTGTTCTTTTGAATAATCGGGCAAATCACAACCGTAAACGTTCACGATATATTCAGCGGCTCGCAGACCGCCTACCTGGCCGGCATTCAGCGCCGAACCGCCGGGCCGTTTAACGCCGTGTGTTCCTGCCATTTCGCCGATCACAAAAGTGTGTGGTATATTGGACTGCCACCATTTATCTACGGCAAAGCCGCCGTTATTGTGCTGGGCACACACCGCGATTTCGAGAGACTCTGAATACAGATCGATGCCGTTTTCCTTATAAACCTCGATAGCCAAAGGATTCATACGGCGGAGGCGTTCAATCGGCGTACTCTGCAACGCGCCGGCTTTTCTCAGATAATTGTAGGCCTCCGGCTCAAGCTCATTGAGGCGAAAATCCTTCATAGACTTATTGCCCACTGGATTGTGCAAAAAGTCCATAAAAACACGTCTGCCTTTTTGGGTTTCACTGAAGACCAGAATGTCAATCAAAGATGACTGCGAATTTTCGATGCGTTGCGGGTCGAAAGGCCATTGATAGCCCTTCAGGAAAATGCTCGTGGCCATTTTGCTCATCGACGGAAAAAAGTCCGCCAGGAATTCTCGCGGCTCTTTGCCCGCTGAGTCTGTGCTGAAGATTCGCGGAATTGCCTGCATATAAGTGCCGGAGACATTCCAGCGGAATTTTGTACTTGCAAGTCCAAATTGAGATTCGGTCAAATTTTCGGCCACTAAACCCGCCTTAAATGCCAGGCCGTGAATGCCAACCTGCCCCTTTGGGTAAACGCTGGCTTTATAGAGTTCGCCTGGCCCACCCACCGCCAGAACTATATTTGAGCCCAAGAAAACGTTTATCTTGAGATCCCGATGGTGGGGCAAGCCCCACCCTACCAGCCTGTCTATTGTCACGACCCCCACGATCCGTTTCGATTCGCCGGAGCCAACGGTAAGCAGGTGCAGCACTTCCTGATTGTCGTAGATCGGCACACCGTAGCACTCAAGCTGTTTTTGCAGACACTGGCTCATAAGTCTGCTGGTCTTGGGGCCTGCGGATGTGGCACGTTCAAACGGGTCGTTGTCTGTTTTGTAGCCAATAAAAATTCCCATAGAATCCGTTGGAAAAGGAACGCCCACCTGGACAAGATGATAAAATTCACGAAGCGAGCCTATCGCCTCAGCAAGCGCCACGTCGCCGTGACAGCAGCCGGCGGCGGTCAAAGTCTTTGCGTGCTCTTGGGCGCTATCCGGCACATCCGGGCTGGTGCCGATCTTGTAATAGGTCTGCTTATCCGAGCCGCTCATCCGCGATGCGCCCAAGCTGATCCCCGCAGTCACCACCGCGATTCTTTCTTCAGGATTGGGCACGCCCTTTTGTGCCATGAATTCATACAAGTGCACGGCGCAATTCATCCCCGCAGCGCCCGAGCCGACCACGACAGTATTCAGATGATGAACGTTTATTGTATGCTGGGCCGTTTTTTTTGCTGCCATCGTCCGCATCCCCGTCAGTCGAGATTGAAGTTTCTGCCGGTAGCCTGGCTTATCTGCTCGATGTTGGCTATGGCAAAATCGATGCTGGGATATTTCCGCAGGCGCATACGATCTATCAACTTTTTAATCGCGGTAAATTCCTTAGCTAAAAGGTCGTACTCCTGGTCGTCGATGATTTTTTGCATGGTGGCCTTGTCAATCATACTGAACGAGCCGCCCAGCACCAGAACGCCGGCATCAATATAATCGGGTATATTACCGGCGTTGGTGCCGCCGGTGGGCACCAGGCTGATGGTCTTATGAATTGCCGGGTCGATAGCCTTAATAAAAGCGGGGCCGCCAAGCTGCTCAGCCGGGAATATCTTACAAAGGTTCGCCCCTTTGGAAAACTGATCTATCACTTCGGTGACCGTACCGCATCCAGGTATGATGGGTATGTCGCCGGCAAATTTTTTGTAGGTCGCGTCGCTGAAGTTGCCGGGCGAAACAAGAAATCGCGCGCCGGCATCCACTGTCTGCTCGACCGTAGGCAAGGGGTCGTCGGCGTTAGCCTTATTATAAAGGGCGAGCATTTGACGCGAATCAATCAGACTTGCCGCACCTGCAACAAAATCCGGCAGCTCGGCCCGCAAGCACTGGAGTTTCTCCAGAGGCTTTTTTATCCGGCAGGTCACTTCCATATTGTTGACACCTGCCTTTATAAGAGCCTGCGCTGTCTTAACAATGTCCAGCTTATCCTGGTTGAATACGAGAATAAGCCCATCTTTTAGCAGCGTTCTAATTGTGTCTTTTATATCCATTTTTCATCCTCACAGTCTTCGCAAGTGAAAACCGCCGTCAACGTTAATTACCGTGCCCGTACAGAAGTCGAGCCTGCCTTCGGCAATTGCACCGACGGCTTTGGCGACATCTTCCGGCTGACCCCAGCGTTTAATCGGCGTCAATCCCTGGGTGATCAATTTATCATACTTGTCTTTGACGACTCTGGTCATATCGGTTGCTATAATGCCGGGGCTGACCTCAAACACGCCGATACCGAACTCGGCAAGCCTATCGGCATAAAGCTTTGTCATCATACCGACGCCGGCTTTACTTATACAGTACTCCCCGCGTGAGGGCGAACTAGTGTATGCAGAGATTGAGCCGACATTTATGATCCGAAAAGTCCGCTCAGGGTGCTGCTTTTTCTGCTCAATCATCCAGTTAGCTACCTGCTGGGTCAGAAAATAAGGGCCTTTAAGGTTTATTGCCATCACCCTGTCGTAGCTTTCTTCTGTCGCCTCCAGAATATCCATCCGCTTCAAAGGTGCTACGCCAGCGTTATTTACCAGCAGATCGCATCTGCAAAAGCTGCTTCTGGCCGCATCAATTAGACGCCGGCGGTCCTCGCTCTTACTTATATCACCCGGCACAAATTCACACCGTGCACCGAGCTGCTCGACCTCTTTCTTTACAGGCAGCGGCTCAGGCTTAGCCCGGTTGATTACCATGTCATAGCCCAGCGCTGCCAACTCTTTTGCGATGGCACGTCCTATGCCGCGTCCTGCGCCGGTGACAATCGCTACGGGGCGATCTGCCATTTTTCAAGTCCTCTGGTCTCTCCTGCCCCTCACTAACGTTCGGGGCTCTGCTTGAGAAATTCGTCTATTTCTTTGGCCGCTTTCGCGCCGTCGGCAACGGCTGTAACCACTGTCGAAGGTCCTCTGACTAGGTCGCCGCCGGCAAAAACGCCCAAGCGGGAGGTTGCCATTGTCCCCTCTCTGATCTGAATAAGGCCATGCACAAACTCCACACCAGGCAGAACGTCGGCAATATTTTCAGGTAACATCTGGCCTATCGCTTCCACCACAACGTCCATATCAAGCTCGTATGCGCTTGAGCGGATAGCCTCCGGCCTACGCCTACCCGACGCATCCGGCTCACCCAGTTTAGTCGGACAGAGCTTTATGCCCGTCAGCTTTCCATTACGCCGGATGTATTCAAGCGGCTGGGTCAATATCAGAAAGTGTACGCCCTCGTTCATCGCCCGGTCTCGCTCACAGCTCCAGGCCGGCATCTCCTTGAACGACCGCCGATATATGACGTAAACATCTCTGGCGCCCAGTTGCCGAGCAGTTGTCGCGACATCCATAGCGGTATTACCGCCGCCTATCACGGCCACGCGCTTGCCCGTAAGAGCAAGCCCCTCTGGCTGTTTTGCAGCCGAGAGAAACTCCAGCGCGCTAAATAACGCGGCAAGTTTTTTGTTATTGATGCTTTCGGATTCTGCCAGGCCCAGACCGATAAAGGCGGCATCAAAACCTTCCGACAGAATCGCATCCAGATTGAAGTCAGCGTCCAGCTCTCTGCTGAGACGCTTTATCAATCGGTCACCAGGAACATCCGCAAATATCGCTGCAATCTCACGCTTGAGCGAATCACTGTATCGGCCCGGCGGGATAGCAGATTCGATCAGGCCGCCAAGCTCGGTATTCTTATCGAAGATTGTCACTGCATGTCCGGCTTCCAGCAGTCTGGCTGCGCAGGATAGACCTGCGGGTCCCGCGCCAATTATAGCTACTCGCTTGCCGCTGGCTCTTTTCGGCACCTGCAATTTGGACCAGCCATTCTTATTGGCCTTCTCAGCCAGATACCTCTGGATGTCGGCTATAGGCAACGGACCGTCACCGATGAACCGCTGCAGGCAGTTTCCCTGACACTGCTGCTCTACCGGGCACAGCCAGGCACAAACTTCGGGAAAGACATTTGCCTGCCTTAAGACTTCATAAGCGGCTCGGTCGTCACCATCCAGGAACAGGCTGATAAACCTCGGTATGTCAACTCCCGCCGGGCACGCTAACTGGCAGGTAGATTCCTGACACTTGCGACAGGCTTGCGCAAGCCTTGCCAGATTATCTCGGTCACTCATTCTGCCAAGCCTGAATATCGGCCCATATACTTGGTTGTCTCGCACTACGCAGCCGGTCATTCCGCCATCGCGCATTATCTGCGTACAGGCGCTGCAACTGACGCAGACTTTCTCCGGGAACATTTTGCCGTGCGCTAAGATATCTTTGGCAAAATCCGGATATGCAAACGCCATTCGCCCTGCGCCGGCCAGAGTCACAAGGCCGCTCGCCTTATTTGCCGCCGCCACGTTGGCAAAAAGTGTCCGCAGCCAGCTATAACCGGTGCCGACAATCGCGATGTCGGGAAACTCCTTTTGAATCTGGCCTGCCAGATTGATAAGCCTAACGACGCCCACCAGCGGATGTTCCGGCTCCTGATAGCCGCCAACTATCGGCTCATTGAAAGGCCTGCCTATGTGCGGATTGTAATAGGGATTCGCTGCGGTGATATTTATCAGCTTGACCCCGCGCTGCTTCAAAAGCTCAATCAGTTTCTTCGGCTCGGTCAGGTCCGGCTTTGTATAATCATCCCCTGCCTGCGCAGGGGCAAGCTTGTCCCCGCAAAAGCGGGGAACGCCCCAGCCGTATGGATACGGTATGCCGTCATAAACACCCAGGCGTGTCACGATGGGTTTGTCTTTGCCAAGCTCGCCGCGGATCTTATCGACAACTTGCAGCAGGAATCTTGCTCGGTTTTCAAATGTGCCGCGGTATTTAGCCCCGCAATTTATTGCGGGGTCCGTCGCCGGGTCGGCGACGGCTAAACGACAGGCAAGAAGCTCATTTATCAGGTATCCGTGACAGGACTTTACATCGACCGCATCAAAGCCGACCTCAAACGCGATTCTTGCCGCCTGGACATAGGCATCCTGAAGCTCATCAAGATACTCATCAGTCACAATAGGCCAGTCGTCTGGTATTTTACTTTTGGCGCCCAGTTCGGGCGTCTTTTGCGGGACCATCGCGTCCCGATAAGGGTCACGCTGAGTAATCATCGGCTGAGCAGCGTCGGGTCGACTGTACCTGCCCGAATGAGTCAGTTGCAGTACGATTACCGGCTTATGCTTTCGGCCAAGACTTTGCCGGGCGGCGTCCCGCACTTTCTTAACCATCGCCGCAAAACTATCTTTGTTGTTCTGGTTAAGCCACAATTGGCGTGGATTGGCCCTGCCTTCCGGCACGACCGCTGTTGCCTCGCCCCAGATAAGCCCTGCGCCACCGGCGGCGAATCTCTCATATCGGCGGAATGTCAGTTTCCCCGGCCTGCCCTGAGAATCGCCGTCGCAGCCCTCCATAGGATGCACAGCCAGCGAATTTAGTATCAAAAGACCGCCAGCCTGGACCGGCTCAGCCAGAATTGATACGTCTTCTCTGGCGTCAATCCGGACGCCCAGGCGCTTGGCCAACTCCCTCAAATCGGCAATACTACTTAGGCTGAATTCCCACATCGTCAGTTTCCCTCGGGCGGCCAAACCCCGCAATGAATTGCGGGGCTAAATACGCCTCTACCCTACCTTTACTGCTTGGGGTGCCTCTACACGGGCACCCTCTACTTTTAGTTTTGTGGCCAGGAACCTCGCTGTATAGCTTTTTTTGTTCTTGATTATTTCCTCGGGCGCTCCCTTAGCCACCACTCTGCCGCCGGCAGCTCCACCTTCCGGACCCAGGTCTATTATATAGTCGGCCATCTTGACAACATCAAGATTGTGCTCGATGACCACCACCGTATTCCCCATATCGCACAGGCGTGACAGGACGCTTAAGAGGTTATCTATATCGGCAAAGTGCAGCCCGGTAGTAGGCTCATCGAGCACGTAAAAGGTGTGTCCGGTAGCAGCCTTTCCCAGCTCGGCGGACAATTTTACACGCTGCGCTTCGCCGCCGGACAATGTGGTTGATGACTGGCCCAACTGCACATAGCCCAGACCGACATCATTGAGCGTTTTCAGCAGCCGAAGAATATTCGGAAAATTACGAAAAAAATCAAGGGCGTCTTCTATCTGCATATCCAGCACATCGGCGATGTTTTTACCTTTGTAAGTGACCTGGAGCGTTTCCGGATTATATCTTTTGCCCCGGCAGGCCTGGCAGGTGACATAGACATCAGGCAGAAAGTGCATCTCAATCTTCATTGTCCCCTGTCCCCGGCAGGCCTCACATCGCCCGCCTTTAACGTTGAAGCTGAACCTGCCGGGCTTATAGCCGCGAATCTTTGCCTCGCGGGTCATGCTAAACAGTCTTCTTATCTCGTCAAAAACGCCGGTGTATGTGGCCGGATTGCTTCGCGGCGTTTTGCCAATGGGCGACTGATCTATCTCTATAACCTTGTCGATTTGCGATGTGCCCAGGATATTGTCGTGCTTGCCGGGCTTTTCGCGGGAGCTATAAAGCCGGCGCCGCAGTGCCCGCAGCAGAGTCTGGCTAACCAGAGTGCTTTTGCCCGAACCGGATACTCCCGTGACACAAACGAATACGCCCAGCGGGAACTTGACGTCGATACTTTGCAGGTTATTTTCGGCAGCACCTCTTACCTCGATGCACTTTCGCAGATTGTACGGGCGTCTTTTTACCGGCAGCCGAATACTGCGCGTCCCTGAGAGATACTGGCCGGTCAGCGACTCCGCGCAGGCAGTTATCTGCTTCAAGCTACCCTGGACGACGACTTCGCCGCCATGTGCTCCTGCTGCCGGGCCGATGTCGATAATATAATCCGCAGTTCTTATGATGTCCTCATCGTGCTCGACGACCAAGACAGTATTTCCGAGCCGGGCCAGGCGTCTCAATATCCCTAACAGTCGGTTATTATCGCGTTTGTGCAGCCCGATGGTAGGCTCATCCAGAACGTAGCAGACCCCAACCAGGCCGCTTCCAACTTGCGTGGCCAGGCGAATTCGCTGGGCTTCGCCGCCTGCGAGCGTGCTGCTTCTGCGGTCCAGCGTCAGATACTCTAAGCCCACATCAACCATAAATTTCAGCCGGGCCTTTATCTCCTTCAATACCTGCTCGGCGATAATGGCCTTTTGCTGATCGAGCCTGAGTTTATTGAAAAACTCCTGCGCCTTTTCCACAGAGAGCGTGGTGAGCTGATGAATATTCTTGCCCCCGACGGTTACTGCCACCGCTTCGGGCCGAAGCCGGGCACCATTACAACTGCGGCAGGGCTGCTCTGAAAGATAGCCCGTCAGCCTGGTCTTGACGTACTCGCTGGCAGTGTTTTCCCACCGCCGGGCGAGATTCGGAATGACCCCTTCAAAGTACATGCCATATTCTTGCTCGTCAGCGGGGCTGGTGCCGTACATAAGAATCCTTCTGTGCTCCTGGGGAATTTTCTCAAATGGAATCGATTTGCCGGTGCCCATATTCCGGCAGAAGCGATTGACCAGGCGGTTATAGAAGATGTTCATCCTCTTTCCGCCCTTACGCCAGGCCTCGATAGCGCCGTGCTCCAGCGAGATAGATTTGTCCGGAACGATGAGGTCCGGGTCAAACTCCAGGACTCTGCCCAGGCCATCGCAGCTTTTGCAGGCGCCATACGGGCTGTTGAAACTAAATAGGCGCGGCGACATCTCCTCCAGACTGGCCTGCGGATGTTGTGGGCAGGCAAATTTTTCGCTGTATATAACCTCCTGCCAGGAGACAGAATTGTAACTGAGGGGAATTTTTACCGCCGAGTGCGCGGAGGACGCGGAGATTTTCAATTTCGATTTTTCCTCTGCGGTCTCAGCGTGCTCTGCGGTTAATCCGGGGCCGTCCGACTTCTGCCTTCTGTATTCTGTATTCTGTATTCTTCCTTCCGAGGACGCCGCTTCCTGCAAGAGTACCAAGATTATCCCGTCCGCCAATTTCAGAGTGGTCTCCACCGAATCAGCCAGCCGAATACGAACTCCCTCCTTAATTATCAATCTATCTACGACGGCGGCAATGTCATGCTTTTTGTTCTTATCCAGGAGCGGAACATTTTTCACGTCATAAATTGCGCCATCGACCCGCGCGCGGACAAAACCTTCACGTTGTATACCGGCCAAAATGTCCCTGTGCTCGCCCTTTTTGCCGCGAACCAGCGGGGCACAAATCTGGACTTTCGTACCTTCCGGCCGGGCAAGAATTGAATCAACTATCTGCGTAGAGTGCTGACTGGTAATTTCTTTGCCGCATACCCAGCAGTGCGGCTGGCCCACACGAGCAAAAAGAAGCCTGAAATAGTCGTAAATCTCGGTGGTGGTAGCCACGGTCGAGCGAGGGTTGCTGCTGGCACTTCGCTGCTCAATGGCGATGGTCGGCGGCAGACCGGAAATATCCGCCACCGCAGGCTTTTGCATTTGTTCCAGAAATTGCCGGGCGTAGGCGCTTAGCGACTCGACATATTTTCGCCGGCCCTCTGCATAAATGGTATCGAAGGCGAGTGAGCTTTTGCCCGAGCCGCTTATGCCGGTGATGACGACCAGTTTATCACGCGGAATGCTCAGGCTGATATTTTTGAGATTGTGCTCAGCCGCCCCGGTTATTCTGATCACCTTTTCGCCCGCCTTTACCATACCGCCATTACTCTGTGGAATATCCTGCAAAAATTCATATTAACCCAAGCTCCTAATTGTAACAAACCGCCATAAGAAGGTAAAATGTTTTTGAGCCGACCGTCATAGCCGAGTATGTAGCGATCGCGCTGCAGTTGTCGCAACCCGTGATGTATATGCAAACAAAAAGGTTACACAACTGGGACTTGTCTTACACGCAGGCAATAGCTCTGCAGAAGCAGCTCGCCCAAAAGGTGCAGCAGATCCCGTTAAGAAATCGGCCAACGACCGTAGCCGGCCTGGATTGTGCCCTCAGCATAGACAACCAGAGCATTATTGCTGCGGTCGTGGTTCTGAGAGTTCCCAGCGTCGTGCAGGGCCTTTGGGAGCCTTTAGGACAGGCTGAATTTGAGCTTATCGAAACAGCAACGGCCTCGCAAAAGATTACCTTTCCGTATATCCCGGGTCTACTTTCTTTCCGCGAATCGCCTGTCTGCATCGCGGCTGTAGAAAAGCTCAAAAAAGAGCCGGACGCGTTTATCATCGACGGTCAGGGTATCGCTCATCCACGCCGATTCGGTATAGCATCACATCTGGGGCTACTTTTCGATAAACCAACCATCGGCTGCGCAAAAAGCAGATTGACCGGCAGTTTTGAAGAGCCGGGGTCGGAAAAAGGTGCGTACAGTCCGCTGAAAGACAACCAGGAAGTTATTGGCGCCGCCGTTCGGACACGCACCAGTGTAGAGCCGGTTTTTGTCTCTGTGGGCAATAAGTGCGTGTTAAAAGATGCGATTGATGTTACTCTGGCCTGGACGACTAAATATCGCGTGCCCGAACCTACCCGCCTTGCGCATCAACTGGTTAGCAGATTGAAACTTGAAGCCTGAAGCAAGGACCGACTGCGAGGGACGAAGGACGAGCGACGAGATCAGTCCCACTTGTGCTTCTTAACACAGGCGAGAATCCTCTCGGCACATTCCAGTGCAGCCAGGCCTTCCTCGGCGCTTACCTCCGGCTTTAGACTTTTGTCCCCACAGCAGCGCAAAAAAGCCTCCTGCTGAAGGCGGACCGGCTCTTTGTCATCAATGACCAGCTCTTCGATGTGCAGCAGGTCGGGCCAATTGACCGTGGTCCAGTCAAAATCGCCGGACGCCTTGTGCTGTTTTATCCACTGTACCACGTCGATATTCGGGTCAGCCTTAATAATAGTGCCGCTTTTTTTGAGAAAGTCCACGCTCAGATAGCCCTGGCGACTGAATACTCGTATTTTTCTCTCGGTTTTCAGAGCCAGCCTGGAGGCGGTGATATTGGCCACGCAGCCGTTGGCAAAGACAATCCGCGCGTTGCAGATATCCTCGCGCTCTTCAATGACGCTGAGGCCGTAGGCATCTATCTTCTTGATTTTGCTGCCGGCCAGGGACAAAATAATATCGATATCGTGGATCATCACATCCAGCACGACGCCCACGTCGGTTGAGCGGAATGGATAGGGACTGATGCGGTTGGCCTCAATAAACTTAGGCTCGATATTCAGGCGTTTCATCGCCCGCACTACCGGATTGCATCGCTCGGAGTGACCCACCGCTACGACCGTATCATAGCGTTTGGCAAGCGATACAATTTTTTTGCCCTCTCTGACATTGGCGGCCAGAGGCTTTTCAATCAGCACGGGAATCCTGTTGCGAATAAAGATTTTCGCCAGCTCCAGATGGCACACCGTGGGAGCGGCTATGGTCACTGCATCGACCCGACCGAGGATATCCTGGCAGGAATTTGCAGCCAGACAGTGATATTCGCCGGCCAGGCGCTGCGCTTTGTCGGCCTCTATATCAACCACGGCGACAAGCTCACTCTGAGGCAGCTCGTGATAGACCTTGGCGTGTATGGCCCCCATTTTGCCTGCGCCTACAACGGCAGTTCGTATCTTTGTCTCTGGCATCTGGCATCCTGTAATTGAGAAGTGAGAATTGAGAAGTAAAAATTCCAAATTCTAAATTCTAAACAGTTCCAAGTATCTGCCAAAACGGTGCTGGCTGCTCTTGGTAATCATATCGACCATAGCCCGAACATTCTCATCAAGCCCATCCTCCTGCGCCAGCGCCTTGGCATTTTCCAGCAGTGCGCCGCCCCGGCGATAGAGTTTTTTATAGGCCTCGTAGATCTGCCGCTGTTGCTGCTGCGACAGACCTGCCCGCACCAGGCCGCGCTTGTTAATACCCCGCACCTTTGACGGATAATGGCCACTGACAGTTAGAAATGGCGGAACATCCTTATTGATGCCGGCCAGGCCCGCAGCATAGCACCATTTGCCGACAGTGACAAATTGATGCAGCAAAACCATCCCGCTGAGCCAGACGCCGGTCTCTATCTTGCAGTGCCCGCTTAGCTGGCAATAGTTGCTCATAACGATCTTATCTTCGAGCAGACAATCGTGTCCAATGTGCGCACCAATCATAAGCAGATTCTCATTTCCGATCCGGGTTGCTTTGTCCGGATAAATACTTGGATGGATGGTTACCTGCTCGCGAATAATATTATTATCGCCTATCACCAGGCCCCCAAGCTCGGCGTCCGGCGGCAAACCCAATATTTGCGGCCGACAACCAATCGTACAGTTGGCGAAAAAGTGATTGCCTTTGCCGATGTGGACATTTTCTTCAATCACCACGTTGGCATCCAGAACCGTGCCGGCGCCGATAGTTACTCCGGCATCGATAACGCAATTGGGGCCGACCGCGACATCGTCAGATAGTTGAGCACTGCTGTCGATAACCGCACTGCGATGCACCCGAGCCATTTTTTTCGTGCCCTTTATTGCGGACAAAAATCAAACCTCCAACATTGAACCGCGTAGCGGATCATACTTTCTCATCATCGACAAGCATGAATCTGATTTGTGCTTCCGCGACTACTGTTTCACCTACCGCCGCCTTACACTGGCACTGGGCGGTTCTTTTTTTCAGTCTGACGGTCTCCGCCGTAAGGATGAGCTGGTCGCCAGGGACAACAGCCTTGCGCAACTTTACGCCGTCCATGCTCAAAAGCACCGCCAATTTACCCGTATGTTCGAGCCTTTGCGCAAATAATAGACCCGACACCTGCGCCATCGCCTCCACAACAAGAACGCCGGGCATAATAGGGGTGCCCGGAAAATGCCCCTGGAAGAACTGCTCGTTGAAGGTGACATTCTTGACGCCCTTTATGCGGGTATCGCCTTCGACCTCGATTATCTTATCCACCAGTAAAAACGGATACCGATGTGGCAGAATCTTTTGAATCCTGCGGATATCCAAAACCGCATCGGTCCCGAACCTGGCAATACGTTCTCGCTGCTGGGCAGCTTCGTACAACTTCCGTACCAATCTCTGGTTCAAGGTATGTCCACTCTTGTAGGCGACAATCCTGCCCTTGACTGCCCGGCCCACCAGCGCCAGATCGCCGATGAGGTCCACGATCTTGTGCCTGACACACTCATTAGGAAATCGGTAACTGTTCTTAATAGGGCCATCCGAATTGATGACCAGAAGGTCGCGGGGACCAACGTGCGTCCCCATTCCGCGAGCTTGAAATTGTTTTGCCTCGACTTCCAGCAGAAAGGTTCGGGCAGGCGCCAGATTCTTCTCAAAGCTCTCGGGCGTAAGACGATAGCTGAGAATCTGCCGATCGATACCGGTGTGACCGCCATAATCCAGGTCGTAAGTGATGTTCAGCCCGTCATCAGCGTACGGCAGGGCGTAAATCGAGGCATCGCCGGCGGTAATACAAATCGGCTCAGTGATGACAAACTCCTTGCGGCTGACTTGCTGTTCCACCACGCCGGCCCGCTTCAGTGCTTTGACATACTCAATACTGCTGCAATCCGGAGCCGGCAGTTCCGAGCCGTTCACTTCCACGATAACATTGTCAATCTCCAGGGCATTTATTGCCGCCAGACAATGCTCGACAGTTTCTACACTGACAGGGCCCTTCTTTATGGAGGTGCGACGGCTGCGCTCGGCAAGATTTGGGGCCACGGCGGGAATCCGCACCGCCTCCAGCACATCCGTGCGCACGAAGACCACGCCCGTGTCTGCGGGGGCGGGGCGAAAAACGACCTTTGCCTCCTTTCCCCCAAATAAACCCCTGCCGGCGACTCTCGCCTCACCGTTTATTGTCTTTTGCAGCTTCAAGCTCTTCTATCCTCTTGGCCAGTTGCTTTAACTGCTCAGCAAACTTTGGCAGGCGCCTGGTCAAGCCGGCTATCCGCAGGGCGTCTCTTATATCCATAGCAGGCACACCCCCTACTTGTTGTCCTGCTGGGACGCTCCCGACGACCCCGGAGCGAGCCGCAACTTGTGTGCCATCACCGATTTCTATGTTGTCCGCCAGGCCGACCTGTCCGCCTAACACGACGCCGTCGCCCAGCCTGCAACTGCCGGCAATACCGACCTGTCCAACTATCAGACAGCACTTGCCAATAACCACATTATGAGCGATTTGGACCAGATTATCTATCTTTGTTCCCGCTCCAATTATGGTATTTCTGAATTTGGCCCTGTCAATGCAACAATTTGCCCCAATCTCGACAAAGTCCTCAATTACCACACCGCCGTTGTGTGGAATAAGCTGATGAGCACCATTGACGAGTGTGTACCCAAAACCTGTCGAGCCAATTGTGGTGTTCGCCTGTATAATTACATTGTTACCGATACAACAGTTGTGATAAACTACAACGTTGCTATCCAGCCGGCAATTCTTGCCGATTTTTGAGAGTTGCCCTATTTTACAGCCGCTGCTGACGACGCTATTTAGCCCGATTTCCACGTCATCCTCAATTACCACTCCCGCGCCGATGGAAACACCCTCAGCGATCTGGACATTCTGCCCGACCTTGGCGGTCGGATCAATTCCCTCGACCGGCGGCTTCAACTTGGGGGCAAAGACTTCTAAGGTCTTTATCAGTGCCGCGTTGACATCTTGGACAACCAGCTGTGGTACGCTCAGCCCATCCAGACGTTTGCCGGTGATGACCGCCGCCGCCCGTGAGTTCTTAAGGGCCGCTACGTGCCTGTCATTGGTGATAAAGGTAACATCACTGTCTAAGGCGGCCTCTATCGGCCCAACAGCGGTGATTTCTCTACCCATTTGATCGGGCCCGGCTGCTACCTCAGCGCCAATCCGCTTTGCCAACTGTGCAATTGTCAATCCCATAAATGCTCAATAGTAAATAGTCAATTCTTGGCGTCCAGCCGGGCTGTCACCTCATCGGTAATATCCGGACAGCCGCCACTATAAAGCAACTTGTGCGTACTGAGAGTCAGCATAAGCTCATCCCCGCTGGCGGAGGGAAACTCCGGCTCCTGCTTGTCAAAGACCATATCCAGGCCCTTTTTCTCGGCCAGCTCCTTGACTATCTGCAGAACCTCTTGATAGACCTGCTCGGTCCACCGCTGGTCTTTTAGCGACCTTTCCTGCTTGAGGTACTGCTGGCGAGCATCCAGCTTGGCCTTTTTCTCCAGAACGTCCTGGTATTGCTTCAGATGGTCGGGGCTTCCCGGCTTTAAGGTCTTCAATCCCGCTTCATCAGCCTGTATTTGCTTGGAGAGCTTTTCCAGTTCCAGCATGGCTGTATTATACTCGGCCATAGCTTCCTGTCTGTACTTGGCGTTGCGGTTGCACTTGCGGAAGACCTCGCGCACATTGACCAGGGCAATTGTTAGAGAGTGCTGCTCGGCTTTCGGCTGAGCCAAACCTTGGTAGCCCACCGACAAGATAATCGCACACACCAAACAACTCAAAACGATAGCTGTTCTAATCCTCATAACCTGTCCCTTCCAGATTTTTGCCCGTTTGAATTCGGGAGTTTAGCAGTCGCCGGCACGGTGACTGCCAACCTGACTAAAATAGCCTTCCTATCGAGAAACTGAACACCTGTGTTTCGTCATCGTCATCTCTCTTCAGCGGCGCAGCAACTTCAAACCTCATCGGCACCGGCCCAAACCAGTGAGGTATCCGTATCTGTATGCCCGTGCCCAGCGACATACGATAGGGACCGGTCTCAACGGTTCCGCTGTCAAAGAAAAATAGGGCATCGAAATTTTCGCCTATCAAAGGCACGGTTACCTCCGTACCAGCTAAAAATAACCAGTCGCTGCCTATTGGGTCTTTACGCTGCGCCACACCCGCTGGGACATTTGTCTGCAGACCTCTGGGACTTATGCCCCGATATTGAAAACCCCTCATGCCGTAAGTGCCTGTACCGCCGGCGTAGAACTTTTCGAAAGGCGGCGCATCATCTATAACGGTTGTGCCCGCCCGCACCTTCACAGCCAGCACCGTTTTTCGCTCCAGCACGTCCTCGTACAGCGTCTTATACCACACATACGAACCGCTCAACAGCCCGAAAGTGTGGTCGCCTGTAACCTGCTCGTAATCGGCGTCAAAAACATGCCCGGTGGTCGGATCGTAGATGTCATCAATGACACTTCTTCCAATGCCAAACTTAACGCCCACCAGCAGGTTATCGCCTTTAACGTCTATGATTTCCCGCGGGGCGTCAAACTCAAGACTTCTGACATCCACATTTTCGGCCCGCAGCCCTATACTTCTGCGCCAGCGGTCTTGGAACCGCTGTTCAAATCCAAGATAGCTGCGCAACCGGCCCTCTCTGTAGCTCTCTCTGTACCGCTCGAAGCTCGAGCCTGCCACATCGAGGGTGACAGGCCGGCCCCGCCAGTACGGGTCACTGAGATTGATCGAATAAACACTGAGTTCTGTTCCGGGCTGAAACGCAATTCTCATTCTCTGCCCGGCGCCTCTGAAGGCCTTCATAGTGATAAGCTCTCCGAAGCTTTCAGGCCAATCGGCAATGTCGAAATTGCGCTGTTCATAAATCAGTTGACCGATCATACCGTAGTCGCTGCTCACGCCGACACCCGGATTAATCCAGCCGGTCGTGCCCTCTTTAATGTCCACCTTTGCATCCTTTTGGTCGGGTACACCGCTGGCCGGCGTAACGGGCCTGATCATCACCTCCTCAGCAAGTGCCATCCTTTGCACATATTTTTCCAGTATTCCACCTCCCTGCTTGGGCGCAATATCACCATTATACAATTGGCCGGGCGTAAAGCCGTATTCGTCCAGCACATGGCGGACGACCTTGTCTTGCGTCAGCTCATTGCCGGTTATCTCGACCTGCCCGATCCGAAATTGATTGCCCTCGATAATATTAAATTCAACATTAACCACATCTGCGCCCACTTCCGGGCAAAACCTGGGCTTGTGCTGAATGTCAGCATCTACAAAGCCATGCTCGCCGTAGAGCTTGAGCAGGCGCTGCGCATCGGCAGCCGCCTTACGCTTAATGTAGACCTCTCCGGGCGTCAGCTCCAGCCGCGCACGCAGGGTATCGTCATCAAAGTACTTGTTACCGGCAAAGAGGGTTTTCTCGATGCGATAAGCCGGCCCCTCTTCGATCACGAAAGTCAGATAAACTCCGCTTTTATCGTCGGAGAATTGCGTCTCTGGTGTTATCTTGTAATCGAGGAAGCCCTTTTCATAATAGAAATTCTCCAGCCTGACGACGTCTTCTGCCACCGCCTCTTTGGTGTAGTAAAAAGGCCAGTAGAACCAACTCTTTTGTTTTATCTTGGTAATCTTTCTGAGCGTGTCGGTTTTGATAGCCTTGTTGCCGCTGAATTTCACTGATGCGATCCGCACCCTCGGCCCCTCATCAATAGTATAGAGCACCTGGCCTGTCGGCAATTTTGCCCAGTCCAGCGTCACTTTAACAAAGGCAAAGCCGACTTTGCGGTAGATTTCCTCTATAATTCTTCTGCCTGCTTCAGTTAGCACAGGATCAAGGCGGGAACCTTCCTTAAAGTCAAGTCTTTGCCCTAGAACCTTGGCCTTATAATGCTGGTTGCCGGCAAAATCAATCGACTTAACGGTGTTGTTTGCCGCCCCGAAATGGCTAGGCCATGCCTGCTCGGCAGACCCTGCCAGCATGGTGGCAGGGCTAACGGTTAACCCCGCCATCATGAGCGAACAGCCATCCCTGCTCGGGACTATGGCGGGGTTCCCCCACAAAGCAAAGTTAAAAGTGCCTAAAGTTAAAAGTGACAAAATGGCTTGGCCATCCCTGCTCGGGAGTGAGCTAAAGAGATATTCCAGAATTTTAGGCACTTTAGGCACTCCGAATTTTAGACACTTTCAACTTTAGGCACTTTTAACTTTTATTCCTTTTGCCCATCCTTAGAAGGGCACCGATTCCTCGTCGACTGGCGCAGCGGCCTTAAACCGCGTAAATCTCTCCCAGAATCTTAGCGGCACAAGTCCGGTTGGGCCGTTACGCTGCTTGGCTATGATCAGCTCTGCTGTATTGTTCGGCTGGTAATCCTCTTCGCCCTGATGGTAGTAGTCTTCGCGGTGAAGCAGTATTACCATGTCGGCGTCCTGCTCGATGCTGCCGCTTTCGCGCAGGTCGCTCATTCTGGGGCGGTGACCTTCTCGGCCTTCCGGGGCCCGATTCAACTGACTCAGAACCACCACCGGAACAGAGAGCTCTCGCGCCAAGCCCTTGATGTACCTTGAAATGGTAGCGATTTCCTGCTGACGCGACTCCACTTTGCCGCCGCCGTACATCAACTGCAAATAATCTATGAAGACGGCCCGTATGTCATACAGGCTCTTGAGCCTGCGGGCCTTGGCGCGAAGCTCCAGCGGAGTCAACGAGGAGCTGTCGTCTATATAAATCGGCGCTTCGGAAAGTTGCCCGCAGATTGCCACCAGCTTCTGGTGGTCGAGGGTTGTGAGCATGCCCTTTCTGACGGCCTGGGCATCAATTTCGCTGGCGCTCGCCATAAATCTCTCGGCGAGCTGCTGTCGGCTGGTTTCCAGCGAGAATATCACTAACGGCATCCTTTCCACCACGCCGACATGCTCGGCGATATTCAGTGCCAGGCTGGTCTTTCCCATACTGGGGCGCCCTGCAATAACTATCATCTCGCCTGACTGCAGCCCACAGGTCAGGTTGTCAAGGGCCTGGTAGCCGGTCGATAGCCCTGTAATTAGAGTGCCCCCGCGCTTCTCTATGAGTTCATAAGCCTGAGTGACCAGGTCTTTTAGCCGGTAAGCCTGTCCGCTTATCGATTGATCCGTTACAGCAAAGATTCTGCGTTCGGCCTCGTCCAATTTTTCTTTTGTATCGCCGCTTTCATCGTAGGCCTCATTGAGGATTCCTGTTGCAGCAGCAATCATCTCGCGCAGCAGCATTTTCTCTTTGACTATGCCGGCATAATACATAACGTTGGCCGCAGAGGGCACAGATTCCATTACTCTGACTAAATAGTCCACTCCGCCTACGGCATCGAGCTGCTTTCGCTTCTGGAGCTCATCGCGCAGCAGCACCCCGTCGATACCCTCACTGGGATTCTTTTCGTATAGAGCAATCACCGCATCGAATATCATCTGGTGCTCGGGTCGATAAAAACCCTCGCGAGAGAGGTACGGCACGACCTCCCCGATGCACTTGGGGCCGATTATCATTGAGCCGAGGACCGCCGCCTCTGCCGCCAGTGATTCAGGCATACTGCGGCCCACCATGAGTTTACCGTTAACATCGGACTTAGCATGAACCGCCCCCTTCAGTTCAACCGGCCGAGCCTTTTGCTCACCTGCCATAGCGCGTTTGCTCCCTCATCTTTCCACACCTGTCCTCGAGTGTAACGAAGGAACCCACAATTTTATCCGCCGTCTGTATGGCGGACCTGTCCTTGAGTCCCGAGCAGGGATCCCTAATCGGGACGTAGCGAAGGACTTGTCCGCCGTACGTCTGGCGGATAGGCCTGTCAAATTCGAAAAAGGACCGTGCCAGAGGCTGGCACGGCTAACCGGTTAGCCCCGCCATAGTTATGGCGGGGTTAACTCGTCCCCCTCGGGCACCACGGTTACCTTTACCTGGGCGGTTAAATCGTCTGCAAACTTGAGCGTTACCGTGTGGGTTCCGATGTGCTTTATATGTTCAGATAGTTTCACGACCTCGTCCGGCACTTCGAAGCCTACGGATCGCAGGTTGGCGGCTATCTGACTGTCGGAGACCGAACCAAATAGACCTCCCTGCTCGTTGGCCTTGGCGGCGATAACGGCCTCTGCGCCCTCGACCGCGTCCCTAAGGGACGAGAGGCGCGCCCGCTCGCGCAGCCGCTGCTCCGCTCGCTCTTTTGCTTTGATATTAATCCGCCTTACGTCTGGCGGATTAACCTCGCTCGCCACCTTTGCCAGGCCCTGCGGCAGTAGATAGTTCCTGGCATAACCCTCATTGACTTCTACTACATCGCCGAGCCAGCCCAGGCTCCTGATATCTTCGCAAAGCAAAACCTTCATTTCATAACCTTTCTAAAAGTGTCTAAAGTGCCTAAAATTCGGAGTGACTAAAGTGCCTAAATTAGTGCCTAAAGTTAAAAGTGACTAAAGTGCCTAAAATTGTGGATTATTTTTTCACTTTAGGCACTTTAGTTCACTTTAGACACTTTTCTCACTTGGCACTTTATCCGCCAGACGTATGGCGGATTTAGCTCACTCCCGTAAGGGATGGCCAAGCCATTTAGGCACTTTAGTTCACTTTAGACACTTTTGTCACTTGACACTTTAGCTCACTCTTATGCAGTAAATGGCAACAGCGCCATGTACCTGGCACGCTTAATGGCTGTCTTGGCCTTTCTCTGACAGCCGGCACAGTTGCCGCTGCGCTTGCGTGAGTATATCTTGCCACGACTGGTCAGAAGCTTAGCCAGGGTCTCGACATCTTTGTAGTCGATATACACAACGGCGTTTCTGCAAAAACGACACTGCGTCTGCTCGCGAGCGCCGGGAAAACTCGGCTTTCTGCTGGTTCTTTTGTCCCTTGGTATCATAATAATCTCCTGCGAATAACGAACTCTGAAGAATGTCGAATGTCGAACAGGCAATTTTGAACTTCGAACTTGGATATTCCTTGTCCCGAAAGGGATGGCCAAGCTCATTCAATATTCGACATTCTTTTAGCCTTAAAACGGTATGTCATCCGAAGCCGGCTGTTCCGGCTGGCTTCGTTCTGAGCGCAGCGAAGAATCTCCTCCTGAGCGGAGCGAAGGATCTGGCTCAGAACGGGGGAGAGATTCTTCGCCCGGCTCAGAAGCCCCCTCAGCCGGCCGCTCCGCCTGGCTGGGCCCGGCATCCGCGGCGCCCGGCAGGAACTGAAAGTTCTCTACTGTAACTCTATGCTTACTGCGCTTGGTGCCGTCCTGAGCGGTCCAGCTATCGAAGGTAAGCCTGCCCTCGATTAGGATCAGCCTGCCTTTAGTAAGATATTTGTTGATATTTTCTGCCTGCCGACCGAACGCCCTGCAATCTACAAAACAGGTCTCCTGACGTTGCGCGCCGTCGGCGGCTGTCCATCGGCGGTTCGTCGCCAGCCCGAAATCAACCACAGCGGTCTGGTTCGGCGTATACGAAAGCTGCGGGTCGCGAGTCAGATTGCCCATCAGCACTATTCTGTTGAACCCAGCCATAATCATGCTCCTGTGCAGTGACAGAACCCCGCAATAAATTGCGGGGCTAAACATTTATCCGCCATACGTGTGGCGGATTTAGCGGCCAAATTCATCCGGCAGAGGTACGGCGGATTCGTTTGGCGGTTGAGCTTCAGTCTGGGGCTGCGCAGCCGTGGCACGCCCATCCTGGGCGTGAACTCTGGATTCATGGGCTGGAAGCCCATGCCACGGGACGGGCTGGGCAGCAGCTTCCGGCGTTGGGCCTTGCCCGGGGCCAGCAGCGGCGGACTGGTCCGCCGGACGTGTGGCGGACTGACTAAGCTGGCGTTCAATCTGCTCAGCCATGTGTTTGTCGGCTCTTAAAATCAGGACCCGCATAATCCGCTCCGACAGCCGAACATCTCTTTCGATGTCACGGATTCTGCCGCCGTCCGCCCGGAAGTAACAAAGGATGTACGTGCCTCTGGCTTTGTGCTTGATCTCGTAGGCCAGCTTTTTCTCGCCCCATTTTTGCAGCCAGAGGATTTCCACCTCGGCCTTTTGCAGGACGTTTTTGATGGTTGCCATAACCCCATCCCAATCAGAGCCGGCCAAAGCCGAGTCAACCAGAAACATCCCCTCGTATAATTTAGTTGTCGCTGTTGTCAAAGTCTAGTACCTCCCAGCTTATCGCTTTACGCTCTATTGAACTGATTCATTGCCCGTTCTATGCCGAACTCAATCCAGCAAAGCACGGCATCTTTGGCCTTGTCGATCGCCTCTTTCAGCAGCGGCTTCTGGTCCTGGCTGGGCTTATCAAGAACATAATCGTAAGCATCCTGACTGCCGCTCTGGCCGATGCCCAGCCGACAGCGGGCGAACTGGTTGGCGCCCAGCTTTTCGATAACATCCGTCAGGCCGTTATGGCCGCCCGCTGAGCCTTTTGCTCGCAGCCGAATCCTGCCGGGCTCAATAGCCATATCATCCGTTACCACCAGCAGGTCACGCAGGGACAGCTTATAAAAGCCGACGGCGGTCGCCACCGCTTGGCCGCTACGATTCATAAACTGCCAGGGCTTCAGCAATATTAACTTTTTATCTGCAAATTCAGTCTCGCCGAACCGGGCACTGAACTTTCTGCGTCCGACTTTTACGCCCAGCGTCTCAGCGAGCGAGTCTATCACCATAAAGCCGAGATTATGCCTGGTGCCGGTGTACTCGCTGCCTGGATTACCCAGGCCAACGACCATTCTAATTTGAGCCATTGCATCAATATATTTTTTTTGACAGGATTTACAGGATAATCCTGTTATCCCGTCTAATTTCTGGAGGCCGGTTAGGCAGATTCTTCCTCCTCTCCCTCTTTCTCTTTAGCCCGTTCCGCTTCGCCTATAACCTCAGGGGCAACCGGGGCTTCGGCTTCCACTTCCTCGGTTGTCTTGGCGGCAGCCACCAAGCTGCAGCCAACAATAAGCATTTCGGGATCACTTACCAGCCTGACCTCTGGTGGAAGCGTAATATCGCGGGCGTGCAGTGTACCGCCCACATCCAGGTCTTTGATCGAGATGACGATAGAATCCGGAATGTCGGTTACCTTGCACTGCACTTCCAAACGGTTGCTATGCTGCTCAACGACGCCGCTGTGTTCTGTGCCTTTAGCGGTGCCTTTAAGCTCGATAGGCACTGCTACGGTGACGGTCTCAGTCACATCCACTCGCATCAGGTCTGCGTGAATCACGTTTTTACCCAGATGGTCGTACTGCACTTCCTTGACAATTACTTTTTGTGGCTTTTTATCGAGCTGCACATCCATAAGCCGACGCCCGTGGTGCAGCTCTTCCACGAAGTCGTGGGCATCTAAAGAAATAGCGACCGGCTCTTTCTTGTGCCCGTAGACTATAGCTGGTATTCGGCCCTGCTTGCGGACCTTTTCTGCTGCCCTTGAGCCGGTTCGCGGGCGCGATTCTGCCGAGAGTATCAGCGTTTTTTCCATAACGTCCTCACTATGAACCCCGCAATATGATTGCGGGGCTAACCGTTTAGCCCCCCCGTTTCACGGGGGGGTTCTCCTTTGCAATTTGATTGATTGAACAAACTGCTAACAGATTCATCTCTATGAATTCTCTTTATCGCCTCGCCCAACATAGCCGAGACGGTTAATACCGTGATACTGCTGAGCTTTGCGGCCCTATCATTCAACGGTATGGTGTCGGTGACCACAATTTCCTTTATTGGGGCCTGGGCGAGTCTATCCAACGCCTCACCGGCAAGGACGCCATGTGTGGCGCCGACGTATATTCTCGCGGCTCCCAGCTTTTGGAGCAGATTGGCCGCACTGCAAATAGTTCCTCCGGTAGCGATAATATCATCGCACATCAAAATATTTCTTCCTTTGACCGTACCGATCATCTCCTCGACGACCACTTCTTTGCCGCTCACCCGCCTTTTGTGCACGATAGCCAAATCGCCGTTTAGGTGCCCGGCGTACCTGGCCGCCAGCTTAATGTTGCCGACATCCGGGGCAACGACCGTCAAACGCGGAGCGTCCTGAGCGGTAGCGAAGGATCGGAATTTGTCTTTGAAATACTTGCTCAATACCAGTTGACCGCTGAGATGGTCGACCGGTATATCGAAAAATCCCTGGAGTTGATGCGCGTGCAGGTCTATAGTCAGCACCCTGTCGGCCCCGGCGGTAGTGATGAGGTTTGCCACTAACTTTGCAGTTATGGGCACGCGGCCTTCGTCTTTTCTATCCTGGCGAGCATAGCCAAAATAAGGCACTACTGCGGTGATACGCCGAGCACTTGCCCTTCGCAAACAGTCCAGATAGATCAAAAGCTCCACCAGGTTCTCATCGACGGTTGACCCTGCCACTGGTGGCAGGGCTAAGCGGTTTGCCCCGGCATCACTATGCCGGGGTTGCACCTGACAGATTGACTGCACCACAAAGCAATCTCTGCCGCGAACGTTATCCTCTACCCTGACCAGCTTCTCTCCATCCGGAAATTTGCTGATCTGGGCCCCGCCCAGCGGAATGCGAAGATACTTACAGACCTCAGCAGTCAGTGCCGGATTACTGCTGCCCGAGAATACTTTTAAGAATTTTGACTGTCGAACAGGCAATTTCGAAGTTGGAAATTCCTCATTCGTCATTGGACATTCCTTGTTCATCATTCGATATTCTTTGACGCCCCAATTCATCTATGCTCTCCTGTGAGACTACGGTGCCTGCGGCTATGTGGGAGCCCTCCTTTAATACAAGCGGCGCTATAAGTATCGCGCCCGAGCCGATGTAGCAGTTATCGCCTATACAAGTCTTATTGACCCTGCGGCCGTCGAAATTCGCGGTTATCGAGCCGGCGCCGACGTTTACATTCCGCCCCACATTCGCATCGCCGATATAGCTGTGGTGTCTTGCCCGGACGCCCTCGGCCAGAGTCGAGTTCTTGATTTCAGTGAAGACGCCCAGCACAACGTCATCTTCCAGGACCGTGCCGCTCCTTAGATAGGCGAACGGCCCGACTCGACAGCCGCCGCCGATTCTTACTTCGCCGTGGATGTACGTGAACGGCTCAATCACAGTATCCAGACCAATCTTAGCTCTGGCATCGATCCAGGTAGTGTCGGGGTCAACGATAGTAACGCCGTGGTCCATAAGCTCTTGCTGAATCCGTCGCTGCATAATCTTGCTTGCCACGCTCAGTTGTGCCCTGCTGTTGACGCCTACCGCCTCCTCGGGCCTGACCGCGGTAACCGCCACCACCTTATGCCCGGTGGCAATAATACGCGAGACGGCATCGGTCAGATAATACTCGTGCTTGACGTTATCCGGTTCGACCTGCTCGGCGGCTTCAAAGAGGATTTGGTTGTTGAACAAGTAATAGCTGGGATTGACTTCGCGAATAGCCAGTTGTTCTCTGGTACACTCGGTATCTTCTACGATGCCCTGGATATTGCCGTATCTATCGCGGACTATACGTCCGTAGCCGGTGGGGTCATCCAGAACAGCGGTGGCCAATGTCGCCGCCGCCCGCTCCATCTCGTGCTTTCCTATGAGGGTGCTGAGCATCTCGGCTCTAACCAGCGGCCCATCGCCGCAAAGAACCAGCGTCTGGCCCTGGAAGTCCCTCAGATACTGCTTGCACGACAGCACCGCGTGGGCGGTTCCTCGTTGCTCGGTCTGCTTGACCCAAACAATGTCGTCCGTGCCCTGGAACGCCTCTTCGACCTGGTCGGCACCGAAGCCGACCACGATGTACAATTTGGCTACGCCGACCTGCCGGCAGGCATCCAGCACGTAGGCCAGCATAGGCCGCCCGCACACTTCATGCAGCACCTTCGGCAGTTGCGTATTCATCCGCTTGGCGACACCCGCCGCTAATATTATCGCAACTTTCTCAGCCATCGCAATTCCACCAATTTTGAGTTTTGACTTTTGCCCCGGCTTTAAGCAGGGCTATCGCAGCTACCCGGCCAGGACTCGAACCTGGAATGGGAGGACCAAAACCTCCTGTGTTACCATTACACCACCGGGTAAGGCAAAACCGTGACCCGGTCTTCGTGACTCGTTCTTGACCAGTAACGCGCGACGAGTAACGAGCGACGAACTTGTCACGGAGGCCCTGTTGCGTATTGGCCCGGCTGGGCTCTGTCGGAGGCTTGAGTCAACCACGCCGTGATACTGCTGACCCCGAAGAAATTGACTATTTACTATTTTCAATTGACCCGCCGTTGGCGGCCTGCTTCTAAATAGTCAATTTCCGAATCGGCCCCGTGCGACAGAGCATCATCCTGACTAAATATAGACGTTCCCGGCTCGCTCAGCAAGCTTTTTTTGCTCAATTTTCTTTTTGAAAAGGCCGGCCTTGATGAAATCACCAGCCGGAGAGTAGAATATGCGCAATCGCCCGAGCGGGGACCGGACAAAATGACAAAAATCCAAATAATCGCCAAAACTATCCTGACTGTTTTGGGTATCTATGCCGTTGTGACTTTATATGGTTTCTATCCTGGCCGATATGTGTACCGGCCCGACAAGATGCTCATGCTGCAGGAATTTGCCTTGCTTTGCACTTTCACTATTCTCCTGGGTTTCGTCGCCTACTTTATGGTTTTCCACAATGATCGGCTGTCCGGCAAGCTGGCTGGGCCAGGCGAGCCATTGGACACTGCCACAGAGTCAGCCTGGCTGGTAAAATCGCTTCGCGTAGGATTGGTTTTTACGGGACTGATGCTATTGTCAGGCTCTGCGCCCACTTTAGTAAAGATAGCAAAGGCATTCTTTCTCATTCGGCCTGCCGTGAATGAGATCATAATATCCAAAAGCACTCCAAACATGCTCAGGCTGTCGTACTCCCAGTGGTACACGAGCATATACCATCTGCTCAAGGCCGTCTTAACCATATACCTTATCTGCGGCGCGCCGCATTTTACCCGCTGGCAAATAAAACACACGTTGGGCCAACAAGCAAACAAAACTGAAATCCAAAACCCTTCCATTAAAAACTGAAAAAGGAGCCAAAATGAATAATATACACTCTTTCACTAAAGTGATCTTGTCGGCCATAGGTATATTCTTCGCAATACGCTTACTCGCCAGTATGCCTACGCTTATGTGGGTGGCGGTTACAGAGCCCTCGGATTTATCTCTACCGGTGGCCTTATTCTGGATGGCTTTTCTCGGCCTATGCTTGGTGGCGCTGCTCTACGTATTTCTCTATAGAGGTGAAGGGCTGGCCAAAAGAATCGTTGCGGCACGGGAGCTTGCCGAGCCAGACTCAAAAATCCAATGGCTGCCCGCCGCTTTTCGCCTCGTTTGTATAGCCGCAGGACTGTACTGCCTCAACCTTGTCATCTGGAACACAACCTACATCCTCGTCAGGTACCTCACTGACCTGTCGATGTATGGCGATACGCCCGGAACCATCGTACGCACTGCAAGGTTCCCGAGCATAGAACAAGTCATAAGCTGTCTGCTCATGCTGGCGGTGGGGGTCTATCTGCTCGCCGGGGCTCCGCACTTTGTCCGCTGGCAGGTTAGAAAGACCCTGGAACAGTGCAAAGCATTTGAAAAATCAGACGATAGCAGCCGGTGAATCAGCTACTTCTTGCGCTCGGTCATTTCAAAGGTGGTAACCCCGTGCGTCTTCAGAGACATTGCCGCCGCTCCAGCCTGCATCTGCCCGGATAGATCCTGAGTCATCTTACTGCGTATTATTTGCCCCGTTGATTCTTTTATCTCTATCTGGCCGAAGCGTTTTCCTGACATGTCAAACTTCATCTTCACGGCAGCGTCCTGTAGCGCCTCAGGATTTGATTTTACGGTCGTAGAGGCTTCAATAATTGCCGAGCCAGCCTTGCGGTCCTTCAACGTCCATTTATTATCGAAAATCAAAGGCTGTGTTTTGAACGAAACCGTGCGACTCCAGGTGTCGCCAATCCCCACAGGTTTGTCCGGATAGACCGCCATCGGACTGAGGCAAAGCTCTTTTATGGACTCCGCCAACTGCTGCTTTTCAAAGGCATCGAGCATTTGTTTTCTCTCAGGTCCTTCGGGAATCTGGGTTTCAATATTCTTGCGCAGTTGCTCCATTGCCTTGACTTCTTCCGCCTGGCCTTGCGGTGTAATTTTTGCCGAAAACCCTGCTCCCAAGAATACGGCGGCTCCCTGGGCCCCAGGCGGCACCGGAGAAACCTTGTTAGCCGAATCGTACGCCACCTCCATCATTGGGGCTTTTTGTCTGAACTTGACCCAATCGAAGGTGCAATCGACCCAGCCGTTTCCTTTCTCATCGACCTCTTTGACATCAAACCGATAGCCAAAGCCTGCTGTCACGTCGGTGGCAGTCTTCTGGCCCATCATCTCTTGAGCAACATTACTGTCGGAAATCACCCGCACGTAATAGGACTGGCCCTTCCGCAGGTTCAGCTTGTACTGTATCTTTTGCCCGGCCTCGGTCGGCACAATTAGCCAGGCGACTATCACCGCCGCTGCCACAACGCTGATCTTAGGTTTCCTATTTTCCACTTTTAGCTTCCTTCCAAAAAATCGCCCTCGCTCTTGATAAATTACATGAAACTTCCTGAGAACACAATTTAAAAAACCAACTTTTGCCCTCATTGTGCTGGATTCAGATGCGATAAACGCCCACCGCCACCTGTTTCTGCACCTGTGGCCAGGTTTTTCCTTCGTCCCAGCCCCACGCCCGAGCGGTGGCAACTCTTATCGCAGTTTTCAACGCAGAGCCTGGACCAGCCCCCTCTTTAAGACCTTTCAAGAATCCAGCTAACAGATAGTCCCCACATCCTACTGTCGAGAACGTTTTTCTTCGCCCAATACATCTTCCTTGCCAGGCCCTATCCCTGCTGACGACTACCGCTCCTTTTCTGCCGCGACTTGCCAGAACGACCTCCACCTTTTCCAGTAGCCTTCGCGCTGCCCGCGCCAGCGAGGCGGGCCTATCCTCCACCTGTTCGCCCAGCAGTTCGCCAAGCTCGCGGACATTCGGTTTTATCAGCCAGATGCAGCCCGTATCGACAATCTCTTTTAGAGCCGGGCCGGAAGTATCCAGCACGATTTTCGCTCCGCGTCCGTGGCAACTTTCTACCAGCCGCACAATATCGGGCAAAAGCTCATCTTCCGGCATCGCCCCGGAAAAGACACACACGCTGCTTCTGCCAACCAACGCCTCCAAATCCGCCTTTAGTCTCCGCAGTGCCGCCCGTGAAACCAATTGGCTTCTATTTCGCAGGTGCATGTCCCTCTCCTTTGCCGTATCAACCACAGTAACATTCTGTCTCGTGTCCCCGGCAACAGTTGCCATTTTGACCCTAATCAAAGGCCACAAAGAGCGCACGGCTGTCAGCATCTGCTGATAATCGTTTCGTCCCCACAGACCGGCAGCGATATTTCTCTGCCCCATCCAGGCGAGGGCCCTGGAGACATTTAGCGCCTTTCCGGCAGGCCGAATCGTTTGCTCGTCGATGTACTTATGCAGGCCCCAGTCCAAGTTACGCCCGCAGCAGGTAATATCCCAGGCCGGTGACAGACCTACAGTAATTATCGAAAGCTCAGGTCTGGTCGATTTTCTGCTCATTCTCATTTAACCATCCAGCCAGTCGGCTCCCAGTTGGCCGCAGGCCGCACGTATGCTCCGGCCCATCCTGAAGCGCACGGTAGTCTCAATGCCGGCACGCTCCAAAATCGACGCAAACTGTCTGATTCGCTCGCTGCCGCTGCCGGCAAACTCGCAACCAGGATACGGATTGTGCTCAATAAGATTCACGTGGCACATAAGCCCTCGCAGCAGGTTGACCAGCATTCGGGCGTGCGCAGGCGAATCGTTCAGCCCTTTTATCATAACGTACTCAAAAGAGACCCGCTGGCGGGTCCTATCCTGATAGAATCGCACCGCCTTTAGCATCTCAGCTATCGGATACTTGGCATTTATGGGCATTAACTGCGTCCGCAGGGCGTCGTTCGGCGCGTTCAGCGACACTGCCAGCTTCGGATGCACATCTTCAGAAGCCAGTTTTCTAATCGCCGGCGCTATGCTGCAGGTACTGATAGTTATGTGTCGGATGCCGATATTCTTACCCTTCGGATGATTCAGGATAGCGACCGATTTGACCACGGCACGGTAATTTAGAAGCGGCTCGCCCATGCCCATATAAACAACGTTTGTAATTCTGCCGGCCTCGGCCTGGATGGTGTTGACCTGATCAACGATTTCCGCGGCGGTCAGATTCCGGCGAAAGCCGAGCTTTCCCGTGGCGCAGAACAGGCAGCCCAATGCGCAGCCGACCTGAGTTGAAACGCAAAGCGTCCTGCGCTCGTCATCGAGCAGGGTCCCCGCTTTGCGGGGGTCTAGCAGCACCGTCTCAATCCGGCTGCCGTCACCCAGTGTAAATACGTACTTAGCTGTACCATCTTTGTCGGTGAGTTTGTTTGCGAGAGCAAGCCGACAGATATAGTAGCCTTGGTTGGTTAGTTGCTCTCGAAAGGCCTTGCTCAGCGGAGTAATTTGAGCAATCTCTGTAGCAGCCTCATTGTGGATGAAATGAAAGATGTATTCTGCCAGGTATTTTTTCTGGCCCAGGCCGACAACTATCTGCTCGAGCTCAGCGAGCGTTTTTTCTTTAAGGTCCTTACTCATAACAGGGAGAGTTTACCAGGAAGAAGAACCCCACGTGAAGGGACCCCGCTTCGCGGGAACCCAAATGTGGGGCTAAATATTTATCCGCCATACGCACGGCGGATTTAGCCCCGCAATTTATTGCGGGGTTTCACGCTGCCATGTCTCACTCATCCTCGCTATCGGTGGAAACGTACTCGCGCTGGCCTTCACTCACGTAAGCCGGCTCAGACGAATCAGCCTCGGCGGCTTCCTGCTTCGCCTCTGCCTCCATCCGCTCGCGCAGCCGCTCGTATTCCTCCAGCGTCATCATCACCTCTCGTGCCTGGCTGCCTTTGTACTCGCCGAGTATGCCGGCGGCCGCCATCATCTCAATTATCCGAGAGGCACGGGCGTAGCCGATATTAAGCCGGCGCTGAAGCAGGGAGACGCTGCCGCGCTGGGTCTCCAGCACGATCCGAACCCCATCGTCAAAAAGTTCATCTTTAGTCATCTCCGAAGTATCGATCTTTTTAAGCCCGGTAAGCTCGGGATGGAACTGCGGCTCGCCAAACTGCTTGAGGTGCTTGACGATTCGCTTAAGCTCGGCCTCATCTACAAAAGTGCCCTGGGCGCGAATCAGGTCACTGGTGCCAGGCTTTAGAAACAGCATATCGCCCTCGCCGAGCAGGGTCTCGGCGCCGTTCTGGTCGAGCACAATTCGGCTATCCAGTCGGGCTGCCACCCGAAAACCTATCCTGGTGGGCATATTGGATTTGATAAGGCCGGTGACAACTGTCGCCTGCGGACGCTGGGTTGCAATCACAAGGTGAATGCCGACCGCCCGGCTTTTCTGTGCCAGGCGTACAATGTAAGCCTCTATTTCCTTCGGCGCGGTCATCATCAAATCTGCAAGCTCATCAATTACGATCACAATATACGGCAGCCTTTTGGGTATCTGCGCCTCCTCTTCAGGGCTGCTCGGATCGAACCGCTCGATTATCTCCTTGGCGCCAAGGCTGTTATACTCGGTGACATTCTTGACCCTCGCTTCTGCCAGCAGGGCGTACCGCTCATCCATCTTCACCGTCGCCCACTCGAGTATCTGCACCACCATCTGGGTCTCAGTAACGATCGGACACATCAGGTGCGGGATGGTATTGAACGCCGTCATCTCGACCATCTTGGGATCGATCAAAATCATCTTCACTTCGTCCGGGCGTTTTGTAAGAAGTACGCCTGCAATTACGCTGTTGATACAGACGCTTTTGCCTGAGCCGGTCGTGCCGGCGATAAGCAGATGCGGCATCTTTGTCAGGTCGCAAACCAATGCCTCGCCTGCAGAATCCTTGCCCAGAAACAGCGGTATTTCCATGCTCTGGGGCCGGCTGCCCGCCAGTTCCATCATGCTCCTCATGCGGACTTTTTCTTTCTCGCTGTTGGGCACCTCAATGCCTATGGTATGTTTGCCGGGCAGCGGCGCCACCACGCGCACGGCACCAACCCCTAGCGCACGAGCCATATCATTGGAAAGCGTGCTTATCTGGCTGACCTTGACGCCGGCTGCAAGCTCCAGCTCAAACATCGTTATGACGGGCCCGGTGTCGGCGGCAACAACCCGCGCATGTATGCTGAACTCGCCCAGCAGACTCTCTAAAGCGGTTGCTTTGGCCTTAACCACCTTTTCCTGTACCGCTGCGAAACTGTACCCCGGTGCCGCCAGCAGCTCCAGCGGCGGTAAGGCATAATCATCGTATGCTGGCTGCACACTGGCGCTCTTTGTTGGCTGGACCGCCGGGCGCTTCACAGGTTCAGTGGCCAAAGGCCGCTCTGCTCGAAACGCGACTTGTTCAGCCGGCCCTCTTATGGCTATGCTGTCTGCCGACTTCTGCGGCTCGGCATCCCGACGGGTCGGGACTGCAACAGGAACTGTTAGTGCCTTCTGCTTCGCGCTTAGTTTCTGCCATATCTGGCTGAGCGTTGGGGATTGTTGTTTCGCCGCTGCCCAGGCCGGCGAAAAAATGCCACCTACTTTTAGCCCCACAGCACCAAAACAGCGAAGGACTGCCAGGAACAAGCTATCTGCTAACAGTATGCACCCGACAATCCATGTAGCTGCCAGTAGTATGAGACCACCCAGCCAGGCAAAATGCTGGTGCAAGGCCGTAGCTGCCGCCACGCCAAGCACGCCGCCGGAACCCATCGGAAAACGATAGACCTGATAAGGCCACAGCCAGTAGAAACTTGCCGAAGCAGCGGTAGTCAATAGTCCCAGCCCGATGACCCGCAAGATGGGCTGACTTATGGACACATTCACCAGTCGGGCAATCAGAAAACAAGTCGCGCAGGCTAACACGACAAACGCGCCCGGCCCAACGTAGTAGAGCAAATAGTACGCACAAAAAGCCCCTCCTTTCCCACACCAATTGACTGCCGGATTATTGTGCGGATACACAAACTTGCTCGGCCAATCGCCGATGTCGAAGCTAATGCAACTGCACAAAAGCACCAGGAGCATTCCGATAGCGAGAAATTCGATAGCTTTTGTTTTTGACCGGCTGTCCTTCACCGTGCCGCGCTCCTTTAAGTCCTATAACAGCTCCTCTTGAAATAAACTATGCGCCCCTTCCATTAAGACACCAGATCTATATCGGCACAGTTTGCCCCTTCTCTGTACAATTGCTCATTTACTGCTCGGCTGTGTTTTCCGCCAACAGCGCAAGTGCGCAGAATAAAATTAGCCTCCGGTGCCAACACCGAAGGCTGAGCATACGCAAAAGGTAGTTAAAGATAACGGCTTAGACCCTGCGATAGGGCTGAAATGGTTCAGACTTACCCAAACACATATATGTTATCCCCGGGTCCACTTGAGTAGGTAAGCTTGTCAAAGACATCACTCCAACCTCTCCGTCCCTCCCCGGCTGAACCCTTCTTCTTTTTCACAGGAGCGTTTTCTTTGGCTGGCTTAGACATTCTCAACTTGACACTCCCTTGCCCCTCTCGCCCCTTTGCCATAATATCCTCCCTTCTTCCACCGAATGGATTAAATCCTTAATTTACTTTAGGGAAAATCCTAAAAAATGCTCTGGCAGTAAACCCACTGAAGGGTTCGATATCTACTCCATTTGCTTTGAGAAACTCAGCCGTGGCTTTTACTGGATACGCCTCTACATATACAATGTTCTTGATTTCGGCATCAAGAATCAATCTTGCGCACTGAAAACATGGAAACGTCGTGACGTAAAGCGTGCCTCCATTAGCAGAACGCCCACCTAAAGAAAGAATTGCTCGTTCTTCAGCATGAATTGCCGTGCAAAGCTCCATATTTCGATTGGGATGTAACCACGCTCTTATGCTCACCCCACACTTTTTGCAGGTCCAAGGCTCCGTGAGCCCTTTATGATGTTCACCGCACGATGGACAATAGATACTGCTCCCTCGGGCTCTTAATTTCGATAGCATATCCTCATCTTTGTAGCAGACTGCTACACCCTTACAAGTCCTTATATTAGGCGGGTTTTCGTTATAACCCATAGATACAGCGAATTGTTGACCATTTCTCTCGATTGTAATTACCGCTCCAACGTGGCGCTTTAAGCAGGAGGAAGAGTTAGACTGTGCATAAGCGGCTGCCATATGAATTTCTTGTGGCTTGGGACCTCTGCGCCCTTTCTGGCCCTCCATCAAAGGCACAAAATCTCTTGCCTGCTGCTTTAAGAGCCTCTCAATCTTGTTCAAATCAGGGTCTTCACTGCTTTCTAAGCTTACTACAAGATGTTCATTATTATAATATACATAATCTGCGTCATCTACACATCTCTGAACACTCTGGCCCCAATCAAACTCTTCATTTTGATCCCGACGGTCATCAACCTCAAATTCGTTATAATCTCCATTGTAATCCTTGCGCACGCGCCGCCAACGTTCATCCTTCTCAGCACAGATGGCAACAAGGAAAAATCGAGGGTAGACTTTTCTAATCTCTTGGACCTCCTGAAAGTTGCGAAAACCATCGATCACAATATTTTCAGCTCCAACACCGGCATCATCGATCCTATTAAGAACTTTCTTGACCCAGTATGCCCGGTCCTTTTTACGACGCTCATTGCCGTGGTCCTGGAGCAGTTTTCGCCAACGTGGTTGTCCTTTTTGTATCAGTTTACCTTTGTTTCGCAGTTCCTCTCGAATGTCGTCCGAAATCTTAAACGGACGGAAACCAAACTCTTCTTGCGTCAGAACCTCTCACATTTCACTACAGCCGCTTCCGAAGGGCCCTGTCAACCCAATAACGAGATTGGATCGACCAAATACAAGCTCTGTTTGGCTTATGCGAGCTTTGGTATCCTTCTTCCCAGTAGGCATGTGTTTAGCGGGATTTCCTTTCTGCATTAGGTTTCTTTGTCATAACCTTAGCCCACATGCTGCCAGTGGTTTTCGGTCTTCTTCCGGTCCGTAACCCAACACGACAAAGCAGTAAACCTATGGACAGATACACAATCTATGTGAATAGCCGTGTCGCGTCAAGCAAATCGAGCCCCACAAACAGAGGTTTTATGTGCCTTTCGTAAAGATTGGCCGTGACGTGCGGTGCGATTATGTCCTCATACTTATCTAGCGCGGCCAAGTACCACTGGCGCACTTCGGCGGCAAGCTTGTAGGCGATGTGCAAAAGCTGGCGGAAGCTCGGATTGTAGTCCTTGCAAGACTGGTCGTGCCTCAACGTCGCGACAAATCGCCGCCTATTCCAAAAGTGGACTTCGACCGGCTCAGGCAACCTCGACCGATCGATATCGACCACGCTGGCATACGGCCGGCACAGCTCATCAATCCGCCTAAAGGCTTGCAGGTACACGTCCTTTGCGAACCAAAGCGCCTCGCCGCCCGCCAGCGCCAATCCGGCAAGCTCTTCCAGCCAGGTAGTGCCGGCGGTTTTTAAGTGCAGGCCGGCATCAAATTTCTTTAGCGCTTTGTTAATCGGGCCATAAATCGAAAACTTATCGCTGCCGGAATGAACGCTAAGTTTCAAATTCTCCGGCAAGCCGAATTCCGCAGCAGCAAAGACAACAACCGCCAGGTCCTGCTCAAACTCTCCGGCGAATGCAGTGACATCGCCGACGTAATCTACACCTTTATTGAATCGGCCCGTAAATTTCGGCGCAATTGTCGCAGCGGGAATTTCTTCATCAGCGATTGCCGCAAGGATGAAAAACATTTCGACCGGCGTCTGCGGCTGGTCAGTCTCATCCATTGAAACCTCGGTGATGAATTTGCCGGCGCCTTTAGTAGAGGCAATGTGCCGATAGATTTCGCCCGCTTGTTTAACCGCAAACAAATACTTTGCCGCGATTGCCCTTATCTGCTCTTGCGTGACATGCAGGCCCATCTCGATGCCAGGGATTTCGAGGGTTCCCACGTACTTACTGCGTTTTCTCACAAACCGTGCGATGTCTTTTTCGTCGGCAGGTCGGCTAATAAAATCAGCGACATCGAGAGTGAAAAAATCGCTGGATTCAATGAACCGGTCAACATTTTTCAGCCCGATATGGTCGGCGTCCACAAAATATGGGGCCTTCCACCCGCAAGCCGCCACCGCTTCCTCGGCCTCCTTCCGTGTGTCGGCGGGTTTTGTACCGATAATAGTGTGCTCACGGTGGGATTTATTCCAGACCGGCGTAATGTCCAGGCCGGTTTCTTTTGCCTTTATTAAGGCAGCTAATTGAGCCTTTCCCTGCCGGCCAAACCTGTCACCGATTCCCAGCGAGTATTTACCCAGAATCATAATTCAGCTCCCTTTCATCCACATATCTCAGTGCCTAAAGTGTTGAGTGACTAAAGTGCCTAAAATTATAACTCCGAACTTTAGGTCACTTTAGGCACTTTAGCTCACTTTAGACACTTGACAGGGCTGCGGAGAATGCACCATCCACCATTCGCAACCCGGCAATCCGCTTTACCGCCTGAATTTTGCCCGACCAATTACCGCAGCAATGAAAACCCGAGCCGCCGAACGGCTCAGCCGCACGCTCGTGCGCCGGCGCAGCAAACTGTAGATAATGTTCATCAGAAAGCATGAGCCCATTGTCATCGCTCATGCCCAGGCCCTGGAAGCACCGACACGAGGCAAAACCATGCCCTGGCCAAACCACCATCCCACCCAGATGCACAAGTTGCGCGTGCGTGAACTCTACGAGCAGCTCAACAATCCGATCCAGCAGCTTTTTTACGGCCTCCGGGTTATCGTACAAATCTGTGAATAAGCCATCCATATTAACGAGATTGCAGGCGACATCCAAAGGCGACTGCGTGTCGGTCAGCGACATCGGCAGACGCCCGCCCGTCTTATCAATAAAATAATCAATCATCCCCAGCGTGTGTCTGCCTATCCGGGTCTGGGCTACCGGGACTACCGGAGAGTCAAGCGCATCAGAGGCCGAGCTGAGTCTTGGCCGCACCGCAGGCGCCTGGCCCTCTTTCCAGACGTAGTCCAGTCCGAAGGCACTTGCTACCGTGCCGATACCGTACCACGGCTCCAAGAAGTTAGGGACGTCGCCTTTGAACGACATGCTTTTGTGTAGTGCGCCAAGCTGCCAAGCCAGAGACATTTTCATATCTCTGCAGCCGAAGGAAAAAACCTCCGCTGCGCGCATCCGCCGATAGGCCAAAACGCCCGAATCAGCCTGCCAGAATGCCCAGCAGCGATCTGATAGCAATGACTCGCAATCTGCATACGCGTCGGAGTCAAAGTCTCGGGGCGACATTGGCTCAACAGCAGTTGCCTGCACATCAGCGCTTGCCTGGTCAAACGCTGGACCCGTCATGGAAATCCTCTTTCCCTTTTACAACAGAGTCTGTTGCAAAACCCGCATGAAAACCCCGCAATAAATTGCGGGGCTAAATATAGTTTGTTTAGGGCCTGCCTGCAAACTTACGCCCTGGCGATCCAATACACAAACGCAATAATCGCCCCAACTGCCGCCCAGCCGGCAAGAAACCCCACTACGGAAGTCAGGGACGGAACCAGTATTTCAAAACTGGTGCCCGGCAGAATACTCCGCCTGGCAGGAACAACCGCACCGGCAGGCAAGGTGCAGGGGGCAGTTATCTGCTCACCTACAGTCACGGGCGTCCGCACGAGCGCGTAGAAATTATCGAGTTTCTCTTTGGCTGCCGGCTTAGTCAGCAAACTTGCCGCCACCGCGGCGATCGTGCCGGCGGTCAGGTAGAAAACCATCTGCCACGGCAGATACACCTCGGCCAGCCCATCCCTGATAAATATAAAACGCAACGACTGGCTCAGCGAAAACTTGCCAAGCCACGTTACGAAAAACTCTTGTGCCGTTAGCCACCATGTCGCGAACGCTGCGAGCGTCGACGCCCATGCGCCGGCCGCTGTTATCCGCCTCCAGAAAAACGCCAGCCAAAAGCCGATTGCCATCATCGGCGAAATCTTCCAGAAGACCTCAAGCCCGCGCACGACGTTCGGCAGCCAGAATGCAAAACCCGCCCCTGCAGCGACTACCGAAAAAGACATGAGCCTGGCAACCAAAATATAGTGTTTCTCGCCCCTGTTTGGTATGAATCGCTTGTAAATGTTCTGCGTAAACAGGCCCGCCGAAGCCACCATGAACGAATCGCACGAGCCTAATGCTGAGGTTAAAAGCGATGCTAAAAACAGCCCTAACACTCCGTAGGAGACCTTCGGCAGAAATTCCGCAGCAACCAATCCGAAGATGTGGTCCGGCTGGATGTCACGCCCGGCAAAATACACTACTGCCGCAAGCCCGGTCAGACACCAGGCTATTGTACAGATACGCTTTACAAAGTTGCCGCACATTAGCCCCACGCGGCCTTCCATTTCAGTTTTACCCGCCGCGCAGTTGCCCATAATATGCGGCTGTGTCACTATCCCGATCAGGCCGTTGAACGCGATCAAGATTATGTAAAAAAGTCCTATCTCTTTCGGAGCTACCAACGACAACATGCTGGGGTCTTTTATGGCCGAGCGCACTCCATCCATCCAGCCCACCGCACTCAAGATGTATGGAAGAAGCATAAAGGAGAACACGATAGTCAGGATTCCCTGAATAAAGTCCGCCATTATCACCGCTGATAGTCCGCCCGCCGTGCCGTATATCACAATGACTACCGTCATTATTACGATGACAAGATTGGACGAGACGAGTCCCCCTGTGCTTGCCTGCACAACTGCGGCTGAACCCTTCAGCATCACCCCGATATTGACCGCGAGGTTCATCATCCCGACCACCGCAAACAGGATCCCGACACTCGGGCCAAACCTTGCCTCAAATACATCCCCCATCGTTATCGCTCGAAAGCGCCGCATCACTGATGCAATCAGCCAGTAAAAAGGCGTCGAAAACAGCCAGCACCACTGGTACCAGATGCCCGATAGCCCGTTGGTATAAGTTTTTGAAGCAACACCAACTGCCTGATCCGCGTGTGTGCCGCTGCCAAAGGCGTGCATCATCATCAGCACTTTGCTGAACTTGCGCGGCATAAAAAAGTCCGCCGTGCTCCGGATGCCTTTGGCTGCCTTGAACCCGAGCAGGGTAATCCCTACAAAATACACAGCTAAAACCGCGATATCTGCCGGATGCAGTCCCAACATAAACATTGACTATTGATTATTTTCTATTGACTATTCGAACAAGCCCTCGACGGCCCAGCGGACAAGCAATAGTAAATAGTCAATAGCAGATAGTAAATAAAAAACCCCGCGGCGCATCCGTTCACCACGGGGCAATGAAAAAGTCAAAGACAACCATGACCCCGCAACAAGCTGCGGGGCTAAATCCGCCGTGCGTATGGCGGATAAATATTTAGCCCCCAAATTTATTTGGGGGTTTTCCTTCCTGCGGTTTGCCGGGCGTTCCCTCGCCGGAGCCGCCGGCAGCAGGCTGGCCTGAAGACTCAACTGACTTAGGCCTGACCTTTTCCGGCAGTCGCGGTGTCTCTACCACCACACCGAGCCGGCCCAGCTCCAGAGCCACATCAGGCTGATTGGGATTGGCCTGGAAGCTGCGCGTAAGGTATTCCTGCGCACGCGCCT
>CAZMLE010000032.1:0-1780 GCA_964567045.1 uncultured Pirellulales bacterium
GAAGGATTGCCCGTGACGGCTGGTGATAAAGTCAGGGCGAGATTATTCGGCACCAGGACCTGCGACTTCATGGTCGAGGATGCGGTGCCTGAAGGAGTAGTATTAGTTAGCCCAGCTACCGCAATCAAAGTAAAAGCCAAAGGAGGCGGGGTAGAAAAAGCTAAAGTATCTTACGAGGACATCGGAGGACTCGGCACCCAAATACAAAGAATCAGAGAGATGATCGAATTGCCTCTGAAATACCCTGAGGTTTTCCAGAGGCTGGGCGTCGAGCCGCCTAAAGGTGTATTCTTGTACGGGCCTCCTGGAACAGGAAAAACTCTGATCGCCCGAGCGGTAGCTAATGAAACTGATGCTTATTTTACCAGCATAAGCGGTCCCGAGATTATGGGTAAATTTTACGGTGAGTCTGAGGCCCGGCTAAGAAGTGTATTTGAAAACGCCCAGAGTCACGCGCCTGCCATAATCTTTATTGATGAGATAGATGCAATTGCTCCCAAACGCGAAGATATGGGCAGTGAGAAACAGGTCGAGAGACGTGTTGTCGCTCAACTTTTAGCATTGATGGATGGATTAGAGTCCCGTGGACAGGTTATCGTAATAGGTGCGACAAACATTCCCAACACTATAGAGTCCGCGCTAAGAAGGCCAGGCCGATTTGACAGAGAAATCTCTATTCCTATACCGGATAAAAACGGGCGGTTGGAGATACTGGAGATTCATACAAGGGGCATGCCTTTGGCACAGGATGTCAGTTTGGAAAAACTCGCGGAAATTACACATGGATTCGTGGGAGCTGATTTAGAAGCATTGGCCAGAGAGGCAGCCATGTCGGCTCTGAGAAAAATTTTGCCCAAGATTGATTTTGAGATGTCGGATGTTCCTTACGAAACTTTGCTCAGATTAGAAGTAACAATGGATAATTTCTTAGAGGCTATGAAGGAGGTCGAGCCTTCTGCAATTCGAGAGGTATTTGTCGAAGTGCCCGATGTAAGGTGGAGCGATGTGGGGGGCCTGGACCATATCAAGCAGGAACTCAAAGAAGCGATAGAATGGCCGCTCAAATATCCCGATGTTTTTAGAGTGTGCAATACCCATCCCGCTAAGGGGATCTTACTTTACGGCAAGCCTGGGACTGGAAAAACCCTTCTGGCTAAGGCAGTGGCTAACGAAAGCGGCGTCAACTTTATCTCGATCAAAGGGCCTCAGCTTATCAACCGTTACGTGGGAGAATCCGAACGTGGGGTTAGAGAGATATTTAGAAAGGCAAAGCAGGCTGCGCCAACAATACTGTTTCTTGATGAAGTGGACAGTCTTATACCCCGAAGGGGCTCAAGCTCTACAGACGCTCACGTAACAGAGCGGGTGATAAGTCAATTCCTAACCGAGATGGACGGAATTGAGGAGCTTAAAGGAGTTGTAGTGTTAGCTGCTACAAATAGATTAGATTTGGTGGACCCTGCAATACTGCGAAGCGGCAGGTTTGATCTGCTGTTTGAGCTGCTGCTGCCGGATGAAAGTACCAGAGAAGAGATATTCAGGATACACACTAAGGACAAACCTCTTGCCCAGGATGTTGATTTGAAGGATTTGGCCAACAAGACCAATGGCATGGCAGGCTCGGATATCGAATTCATATCTCGAAAGGCCTCTATGTTTGCGATAAGAGAATATATTGAATACAAGCGTTTGGACAAAACCAAAAGTACTGCGAAAGAGCTCAGAGTCTCGCGGCAACACTTTGAACAGGCTATTGCGCTTATGCAAGCCCAAAGTATCA
>CAZMLE010000032.1:1880-42488 GCA_964567045.1 uncultured Pirellulales bacterium
GTCTCGCGGCAACACTTTGAACAGGCTATTGCGCTTATGCAAGCCCAAAGTATCAAGTAAAAGGATTTCTTATGAGTGAGATGGGCAAATATATTTATGGCGTAATAAATTGCGCGGCTAAATGCTTAGCCTTGCGTTTTGACGCCGGGTCTAAGGCTTACACCATTTCCTTCCAGAATATATCCGCAGTGGTCAGCGATGCAGAGACGATCGACTATAGTCGTATGCCCAAAGATATTTTGGTGAGGCATCTGCTCAGGCATCAGCAGGTAGTCGAAAAGATTATGGCCGAGCATAGCATTATCCCTATGAGGTTTGGAACGTTTGCAAGCAGCAATCAAGAAATCATAGAGATTTTGGCCAAAGGCTACAGAACCATTAAAGACGTCTTTGAGAGGGCAAAGAATGCCATAGAGATTGATGTTGCAGCAACCTGGAACGATCTTGATTCCTTGCTCGGGGAGATTTCCGAGGAAATGGACATAAAGCAGCTTAAACAATCGCTCTTAAAGAAACAAGAGGGTGTTACAGTAGACGATCAGATGAAGGTTGGTGTTTTAGTTAAGGAACATTTAGACAAAAAGAGAGCAAAGTATGCTGATCAGATACAATCGACCTTAGGCGAGCTTGCTCAGAGTTTTAAGGCTCACGACCTTATGGATGACAAGATGGTCCTAAACACAGCGTTTCTTATTGAGCAGAGCAAGCAAAGGGATTTCGAGCACAAGGTCGATGAACTCAATAGAAAATTCAAAAACAAGCTAAATTTTAGATGTGTCGGTCCACTTCCGCCCTATAGTTTCTTTACTCTGGAGGTAAAAAAAACGCGGTTCGAAGAAGTTGACTGGGCACGGAAAAAATTAGGTCTTACGCATGATTTCATTACCGCGAATGACATTAAAAAAGCCCATCGCAGAGTAGCCTTGGCCTGTCACCCGGATAAAAATCCTCAGGCAGCAGGCATAGAAAAGAAGTTTGATGATATGACTAAGGCTTACAAGATTCTTCTTGATTATTACCGGGCTTCTAACCCAACAGGACAGACAAACGGTTGCCACTTCGGTGAGGAATCGTTCGAAAAAGACGCGATGTTGGTTACGACGATGGACTGATATGGAAAAAGAAGGGAAATATATTTATTGCATTATTGGCACCAGGCAAGACCGGAACTTTGGTCCTCTGGGCATTGGTGGCAGGGGCGACGAAGTCTTGACTATCGGCTATGACGATCTAAGTATGGTGGTAAGTAGCTATCCTGTGACTGAAGTTGCTGGAACGCGAGAAAATATGGTGGGCCATGAGAAGGTGATCGAGGATGTAATGAGGGAGTTCGATAGTGTCCTTCCTGTTCGATTTGGCACTATTGCGTCCAATGCTGATGAAATTAGGAGTCTGCTGGACAGAAGGCGGGGAGAGTTCAAAAACGCCTTAAGGGACATGGACCACAAAGTGGAATTAGGTGTTAAGGCAATGTGGAAAGATATGGACACGATTTTTGACGGTATCGTCGACGAAAACAAAGCGATAAGAAATCTCAGGCAATACTTGATAGAAAACGGTGCTCACAATATCCAGGCAAGAACTCAGCTTGGACAACTGGTTAAAAAAGAGCTGGATAAGAAAAAGGAAAGGCAAGCAGAGGAAATTGCAGACAGGCTCAGAAGGACATCTTTTGGATATAAGCTCAACAAAGCCATCGGAGACGAGATGTTCATGAACGCTGCCTTCCTGGTGGACAGGGGAAGAGAAAAAGAATTTGACAATATCGTGGATGATTTGGGTAGTGAATATCAAGATGCGGTCGAGTTTATGTATGCAGGACCATTGCCTGTGTTTAATTTCGTGAACATCGTCATTTACCCTGCCGAGTGGGAAGAATAAATGGGGGCCGATCTAAAGCAAGGTAAGTATATATATTGTATAACGGAGTTGGATCAACCACAATCATTCGGTCCATCGGGGATTGGCTCACCAGGCAGCCAATTGTATACCGTGTGCGTTGGTGATATAGCTGCCGTAGTTAGCGATGCTCCGATAAAAAGATATACTCTTTCGCGGGAAAATACACTTGCCCATGAAAAGGCAATTGAAAAGGTGATGGCCGAGCACCCTGTTCTGCCTGTGAGATTTGCTACAGTTGCCCAGGATGAAGATAAGGTCAAGAGAATATTGGAGAAAGAGCATGACCGTTTCAGAGATCTTCTAAATCAGATCAGGGCAAGAAAAGAGCTGGGTCTTAAAGCCATATTCAAAGAAAATATTATCTATAAGGAAATTCTGCAGAAATACGATCATATAAGGGTGTTGAAAGAAAAGGTTGCCGTGCTCGGTCCTCAAAAGGCGCACTATCAGCGTGTCGAAATAGGCAGGATGGTTGAGCAGGCCTTGGAAAAGGAGAAGGAAGCCGTTAGGCAAGACATTCTGAATTGCCTTTCGCCTTTGGCAGTAGAGGTCAGGACTAACGACACTTACGGTGAGCTTATGATTATCAATGCTGCCTTTTTGGTTGAGCAGGACAAAGAGACTGAGTTTGACCTGCACGTGCAAAAGCTCTGCGACCGATACGGCGAGAAAGTAAGATTTAACTATGTTGGTACAGTGCCCCCGTTTAACTTTGTTAATCTGGTGATCGAGACTGAAAACTATTAGAGATGTTCATCCTCGATGATATATTGTTTGCTCCAGTAAAAGGCCTTGTGTGGCTGTGTGGGAAGCTTAACGAGGTGGCCGAAAAGGAATTGTCCGATGAAGGGCGTGTAAAAGAAGAACTTATGGCTCTACAACTGCGATTTGAGTTGGACCAGATAAGTGAACCGGAATATAACCAGAAAGAGCAAGAACTCCTGGCAAGGTTAGACACTCTCATAAAAGCCAGAGAGAAGGAGCCGTAAAGATGGCTAATATACAACAAGCTCGAGATACGGTTGTGGAATTTCTAAGAAAAACTCTGAACATAGATGAGGTTCGAGTAATTGGGGTAAGAAAGGTCGACAGCGGCTGGGATACGGAAGCTGAGGTCTACGAGGAAAACTCTTTCTTAAAATCGCTCGGACTTCCAACCAGGGTACAGGACAGGAACGTTTATACTGTCAGGCTGGACGATGACTTGCAGGTCAAGTCCTATGAACGCCAACAAGAGCACTCCGTAGTGTCCCAGTAATCAGCACAGCAGATATGGACGAAGACCGGCGAAAAGCGATTTTTTAACTCATTCTTTGGCGCAAGCAGGGCGCCAAAACTTGAAGGCTAATGGACAGGAATGGACGGATTATACCTTTATGCTGTCAGAGAAAAAAGCGAAGGTTCTGCTGTCATCTCTGCAAGAGGTGTTGACGAAAAGTCGCAGGTTTTTGTTATTCGCCATCGCGGGCTTGAAGCAGTGGTAAGCAATGTTTGTTTAGATGAATTTGGCTCTGAGGAGATTCAGAGAAAAGCCCGCGAGGACCTTAACTGGATTAAAGAAAAGAGCGTTACCCACGAGAGCGTTATAGAAAAAGCGCTGATAGGAAACGGTAAAGTCATAGCCGTTTTACCCATGAGGTTTGGCATAATTTTTAAGGATAGAACTGCCTTAGAGAACAGCTTAGACGAAAATTATCTGAGGATCACAGAGGTACTCGAAAAAATCCGAGGCAAACAGGAGTGGAGTGTAAAAATATACTTGCAAGACAGAAGGAAGTCTGAACAGACAGCAAGGCAAGAAAGTGACGCCATTAGACAGAAGGAAAAGGAAATAGCCTCCTTACCAGAAGGTATGGCCTTTTTCATGGAGGAAGAACTTAAAGAAATCATCGCGACTGAAGTAGATAAGCGGCTGAGTGATACTTTAGCCAGCTTATTTGAAATGCTGGCACAGCGCTCGGCAGCTTCAGTCAAAAATAGGATTCTGGCAAGGGAGCTAACCGGCAGAAGCGAAACAATGGTTCTGAATTCAGCTCATCTGGTTTGTGAAGAAAAAATCCGGAACTTTAAGAAAGAAGTTGAATACTTGAAGCAACAAATGTGTCCGAAGGGACTTTGCGTTGAGATGAGCGGGCCGTGGCCCGCTTTCAGTTTTACTTCGTATTGACCTCATGGCTGATGTGCTAAGTACGACAGTGAGCAGGACAGACAACATCGCGTTAGTAGATGGTCTGGATGCACTCTTGGAAAAGGGAGCGGTCGTCAACGGGGACTTAGTTGTAGCGGTGGCGGATGTCGACCTCCTTTTCCTGGGCTTGAGACTTATTCTTACATCGACCTCTAAAGCAGAGCAACTATCAGGCAAAACCTTTAGCAGCCGTGACAAACAGTTCACCCGCGAAGATATAGAATATATAGAGCAACTACAAAGAGAAATCAGAAGGTCCGAAGAAAACATACCTAAACTTATTGACCTGGGCAGCCCCAAGAAGGCCGAGCAGGGTCTGGCTAAATTAGTCCTGACCTTGGTTGAACTTATAAGAAAACTTCTCGAGAAGCAAGTCTATAGAAGGGTAAAGAAAGGAACCCTTTCACCAGCGGAAATCGAAAAATTGGGATTGAGTCTTAAGGCGGTGAAAAGAAAAATACAAGAGATTCAAACGATATTTGGTATCGAAGATCAGGAGTTGAATTTAGACTTAGGCCCTCTGGGGAACTTGATGTAATGAAAGAAAACCAGGCAAAGATAGATTGTGCGGTATTTCGAAAGCGCGAGCCTGCTGTTGAGGATATTACCGCCAGGATTAACAGAGCCGAATGCGTGGAAGAAAAAGCGGTATTTGCTGCGGAACTGCGGAAAGAAGTAGATGTGCTTCTTTCGTGTCCGGACTACGATCAGAGCAGCTTGGATTGCAGGAACTGTCGCTTCATTGCTATTTTGCGTGATAGAACCGCCGGTCTGATCATGAAAGCAAAAAAATTGGTCTAATAGGAACCGGGATAATCCATGGCGGAACAAAAATTAATGCATGCAACTGAGGCCACCAATCTTGCCGATATCCTGGAAAGAGTTCTAGATAAAGGGATCGTGATTGCAGGAGACATTAAGATCCAAATTGCCGACATTGATCTGCTTACCATCAAAATACGGCTTTTGGTTGCCTCCGTGGACAAGGCTATGGAGATGGGCATAAATTGGTGGCAACACGATTCTTATTTGTCTTCGCACGCAAGAAAAGCAGACCTCGAAGTAGAAAACGATCAACTGAAAAAGAAATTAGAGCGCAACCAAGAACTCAAAAGACGATTGGAGCGTGCCGAGGCGAAGGCTACTTAAAGAGTATGGCCAATGAGAACTTTGATTTACGTTCCCATCATACATACCGGTGCCGATCTTGGTTCAATAGCAAAGGATGTAACTAAGAGAGGCATTGCAGCTTTAGGAGAGGAGATCTGGGCAAAGCACCGTAGTACAGTTGATGGGTTCTGGGATGCCATATCGCACTATTTTGATTCTATTGACGCAGGAAACACCAAAATATACCAAGACGGAATGGTTGCCGAGGGTGAAATAGGAAAGAAGATAGTTACAGAAATGTCCAAAGCCGGCAGTAAGAATTACCAGCTCATATCGAGGCTTCTCGAAAGGGGAGCCGTCTTGGTTAAGACAGAAGACTTTGAACTGGTTAAAGAAGAGTATAATAAGTTGCTTGCTATAACACGGGCGGAGTCAATCGTGCGGAAGATAGTAGCACTAATAAAATATAAGTTGGCAAAAAGCAGGCTTTTGCGCGAACGAGACATTTTTATTGCCGAAAGAATAAACCAGACGCTTGGAACCGGAGAGACGGGAATTATTTTCATTGGAGCTGTTCACAAGATCAAAGAAAAGCTGCCCAAAGGTATTCGAGTTGCCGAACTAAAGGACACAGAAAAGGTGAGAAAATACCAGAGGTTGCTGCCTTTTTATAACAAACACAGAGAGCAGTTTGACGAATTAGGTGAATATCTCGTACAAGCTATTCCATAAAGTGCGCCGGTTTACCGCGGGTTTTTGCCCGACGTGATGCTGGCATCCTGCATATATTGCTTGAACAGCCCATCTATATCTGCTGCTTTCGCATCGCCGGCGTGAATGACCACCCGATAGCGCAAAGTGAGCGTTTCGCCCTTCGGCAGCTCCAGGTGTCCCTCTTCGAGCCAGAACATCGGTGTCGGCGAGAAGAATCCGTAGTCGCGAGTGAACCACTTGCACGGAAACCAACGATTGGCCGGATGCTGCAAAATGGCGATGCCTTCGGTGATGCCGTTCCGCGTGCCCGAGTAATCACACCACGGCGAGGCGACGCCCAATGTGCCTTTTTCGCCCGTCTTCCCTTCTGCATTGACCAACGTGCCGCCGGAGCTGACACTCAGCTCAGGCACCACGCGGGCGGCGAACAATGAATGATTGGTCTTTAAGATGTGGATGTCTGTTAGCGGGTCCAGAGTGATTTCAACGTCGATAAATCGAAGGCCTTCAGTCGGTGCGCTTATAACGATGCGGCGCAGGTCCAAGATAGCAGGCTTTGTTTCAGGCTGCTGCCAGAGGCATTTATCGGTAAAGACGACTTGCCGGCCTTCATCCGCCCAACGTATGGCGGATAAATCTTGGATTATCTTCGGCCCCAGAGATACGATTTGTCCGCGTTCGTTGCCTTCCTGCCAGTAGTTGCCGCCGTTGACCCGGTCGCAGCCGAAGAATAAAGAGTGATGGTGCGGGTAAGGCTCCGATGTTTCTGTCGTGATGGATTTGCCGGATGCCGGCCCATTTACCGGCCAAAAATACGGATACTTTTGGGCTTTATTGAACTTATAGCAGGTAAAGAGCCTTCCGGCAACAAAGACTTGCACCTGGTCCGTGTCCGATTGCGCGGCTACCGGCGGCGGAGCTGACTGCGCCGAAACGCCCAAAGTGTATGCAAGAACGAAAGCAAGTATTAGCATTTTTTTAGATTTTGTTACAGGTGCCATGGGCTTCGCATCGGCCTGGAGAGCATGCGATTGGCCTGGTCATCGTTAGTGAACCGTTCCTGTCCGGGGTCCCATTTCAACTTTCGGCCAAGCCGCATCGCAATGTCACCCAGTAAACACACGGTGCAGGAGCGGTGGCCGACTTCAACCGGCGTAACGGTTTCAGCCCGCGACTTGATGCACTCAAGAAAATTGCCCTTGTGATTGTTGCTCTGGTATAGATGCACTTCGTCAGGACCTATCGTAGAAGTGACCAGCGACTTCGGCTGGGCGTCAATCTTTCCGCGATCAACGTACACCCAACCTTCTGTGCCCTCAAACAGTACCCCCGGCTTATTCTTTTTGTCGTCTGCGCAGACGAGCTTGACCCCGTCGGCATAAGCATATTCGATGCGGAATGCACCGTGCACATCCCATAGCCCGTCCTTCGGGAATTCCGCCTGGCCTTGGATTTCAACAGGGCCGGTGTATTCGGTGCCCATGCCCCACTGAGCGATGTCGTTGTGGTGGGCGCCCCAGCCGGTTATCATGCCGGCGCCGTAATCTGAGATACGCAGCCAGCCTGGCCGGTCGTAGCCCTTTTGTGGATGAACCCGCTTTTCGGTGTATGCAGCCCAGGGTGCCGGGCCCAGCCACACATCATAGTCCAGATTCTCAGGTATCGGCATAGGCGCTTCCAGCCCGCCAGCCGGGTCAGTTGGTAGGCCAACCAATACCTGCTGCAGCTTGCCGATCCGCCCATTGCGAACTAACTCGCAGGCGAGCCGAAAATTCGATTCGGAGCGCTGCTGGCTTCCAACCTGAAAGACTCTGCCATAGCGGCGAACGCTATCACTGAGCACCCGCCCTTCTTGTATCGTTAAAGTCAAGGGCTTCTGCACGAAGATATCTTTGCCGGCCTTTGCTGCCGCAATCGCCGGCAAGGCGTGCCAATGATCGGGCGTGCAAATCATCACCGCATCAATGTCCTTTTGCTCGATGAGCTCTCTGAAGTCTCTGTAGGCAGCACAGCCTTTGTAAGTCCCGGCGGAGCTTTGTCTGCTATAGTGTGTTTCGGCCAATTGCCTGGCGTAATTTGCCCTTTTGGAATCCACGTCGCAGACGGCGACGACCTGGACCTGCTTAAATCCCAGCACTTCCTTCATATCGGCCAGGCCCATCCTTCCAACGCCGATGCAGCCCACCAGGATTCGCTCGCCTGGAGCGTTGGCGCCGAAGACTGACTTGGGAACAATCATTGGTACGGCAAAAACAGTGCTTGCTACCGTGATCGCCGAACTTTTCAGGAACTGTCGGCGATTTTGACAGGTTGCCTTTTTAGCTTTTGTGATTGTTGGCATTTTTTCCTACCTTTTCTGTCTGGCTTTTGCTCTCAGGTTCTCTACCTACAACCTGTAATGATAGCAACTGCGCTGCTTATCCGCAACGCGAATTTGCTTGCGTTTTTGCGGCGTTACCTTTACTGTTAATGCTGAATGGAGACTCGCAAGTATGGGCAGAAGCCCAATTGACAATTGAGAATTGAAATGGGAGACGGCAGAGATGGATAAGAAACACAACAGGCGGGAATTTCTGCAAATATTAGGTGCGGGGACCGCCGCTTCAATAGTGGCAGCTACCGGCGGTTCGGCTCAGAACCGCGGCGGAGGCGTACCGGCGGCCAAAGACACGCGGTTGAAGCTCGGTTTGGCCTCGTACACCCTGAGGAATTTTGACCTGGATAAGACCCTGGCGATGACACGACGGCTCGGCCTAAAATATATTGCGCTAAAAAGCGTGCATCTGCCGCTGGAGAGTAGTCCCGCGCAAATAGCTGAGGCAGCAGAAAAAGTCAAAAAAGCCGGGCTGGAACTTTATGGTGGGGGAGTAATATACATGAAAGATGAGGCGGAGGTCAATCGCGCTTTTGATTATGCCAAAGCTGCCGGGATGAAAGTTATTATCGGGGCCCCTGTTCCTGAGCTCTTAGCTTTGGTTAACCAGAAGGTTCAGCAGTACGACGTTAAAGTAGCGATTCACAATCACGGCCCGGGCGATAAGAATTATCCGACGCCGGCCAGCGTCTACGAAAGAATCAAAGACCTGGATAAGCGAATCGGGCTTTGTAACGACATCGGGCACACGATACGAGCGGGGGAGGATCCGTCTGTCTCGGCTGAGAGATTCGCGGACCGGCTGCTGGATGTGCACATCAAAGACGAGTCGGCAGCGACGGCCAAAGGCCAGGCGGTAGAAGTTGGCCGAGGTGTGATTGATATTCCGAAGTTTCTGCGAACGCTATCTAAAATTAACTACAATGGTGTCGTGGCTTTCGAATACGAGAAAGATGCCGACGACCCGCTGCCGGGACTGGCCGAGTCGGTCGGCTACGTCAGAGGCGTGATGGCAGCAATATAAATTGCGAATTTAGAATTTAGAATTGAGAATTGGTGTTTCGAGGTCATAAATTCTATATTCTGAATTCTCAATTCTAAATTGGAGGTTGTTGTGCCGTATAACATCCGAATTGTAAGCACGTACCCGCCGCGAAAGTGCGGAGTAGGCACGTTTTCACGAGACCTCGCCACGGCGCTGGCACATTTCACCGGCGAAGTCGGGCATATAAGAGTCGCTGCAATCGACAATGGCAGTGGCCCTTACGATATTCCTGTGGACCTGACCATTGACCAATACAATCCGCAGTCGTGGCGCGATGTTATTATGCATATTTCCACCCGCGCGGCAGAGGCGGTTAATCCGACCGTTGTCGTACTCCAGCACGAATACGGACTGGACCCCGACAAAGACGGAAATGACGGGCAGGGCACGAACTTCGTCGAGCTGGCAAAGGCGTTTACCGAGAGAGGCCTGACCACACTGGTATATCTGCACACCGTTCTGGACGAGCCTGATCCGCATCAAAGAAAAGTGCTGCAGGACCTTGCTCAGTTCAGCGATGGGCTTATCGTGACCACCGAAAGCGCAGTTGCGATGCTCGAATCGAGCTCTTATCGCATCGATCCGGCCAAGCTCAAACACATCGACCACGGCATCAGGATGCACCACCCCTCCCAGTATGACCGGCTGGCGATAAAACGCCGGTACGGGCTGGAAAACCATTTCCTGGTAGCAACGCTCGGGCTTCTTTCTCCCGATAAGGGAATCCAGTACGGCATCCGGGCCTACGGCAGGTTCCTGGACGAATCCTGCACAGTGGCCCAGAGAAAGCAGATAGTCTATCTAATTGCGGGCCAGTACCACCCTGAGTTCATAAAGGCGGACGGCGGACGCTCGTACCGAGAATTCCAGGATGTATTGCACAAGACTCTGGAAGACTCCAGGCTTAGATGGTGCAAAGTCAAGGAGTTTGGCACTACAGATTTCGAGCAATATGATGTGGTCTTTCTTGATGCTTTTCTGGAAGAGACCGCCTTGTTGAATCTTTACGGCGCAACTAATGTGATGGTGCTGCCATATCTGGATATGCAGCAAATATCGAGCGGGATTCTTGCAGACACGCTTGGATCAGGCCGAGCGGCAATAGCGACGAAGTTTAGGTACGCAGTGGAGCTTATACACTCAAACAGACCCTGTCCAAGCGGAGTCGTCATTGGCCGACATGCCCGCGGTATTCTGGTGGATCTCGGCGAGGCATCAGTTGAACAAATTGCCGGGGCGTTGGACTATCTTATCTTCAACCCGGATAAACGTCTGCGGATGGAAAAGCAGGCCCATCAGAGAGGCTACCAGATGAGATGGGACAATAGCGCCTGGGCCCTATTGCAATACATAGACTTTGTGAGAGAGCAGAAGGAGATAATTACAGGCCGAGGCCCGAGGTTTGTCCGAGAGAAACCGTCGGTTCTTCAGTTGAATAAACACCGTCCCACTGTTAACCCACCAAAGGCGGGAGCAACGATTGATTCAAGTCCTGCGGGACAGACGGCTTTAACCGCCGAGAACGCTGACATCGCCGAGCAAAAGTTTAGAATTGTAGACGCAGCACTCTCTGACTTCGACAAGTTCAGTCGAGGCACGAACTCGGCGGTAGAAGATATGTCAAGTTAGCTTGACGAGTTTTTGCTGTTTCGCGGCTTTGTATATCGCCAGTATAAGCTGGACCGCCTTGCGGGCCTCGGCTCCGCTCAGGCAGAAATCGCCGCCGCTTTCCAGGGCCTCGATAAAGGCCTTGAAGTTGCGAGTATGATTTTCGTGCAAAATAGCTGCCGGGTCGGCTACGCCACCTAAGCCTTTTACTTTGCCGAACTTTCTGCGAGTTTCTTCGTCCTGCGGTTTTTCATCAGCAAACTGCCAGACCGTCAAACTGTCTTCCAGATAAACGACCGTGCCCTTTGTGCCGGTAATTTCAAATCGCTTGAACTGGCCGGGATAAGAGGCGGTGGTGCCATAGATAATGCCCAGAGCACCGCTAGTGAAGCGCAAGGCTGCTACTGCGGTATCTTCTGCTTCGATTTGTGGATGCCCAAGTTTAGCGCTATAAGCCTGCACCGATTCAACGGGCGGCATCAGGTCGCACAACATATCGACCATGTGGATGGCTTGATTCATCAACGCCCCACCGCCGTCTAATTTCCACGTGCCGTGCCAGGAGTCTTTGTAGTACTCGTCGCTGCGCCACCACGGAACATACGCTCCGGCGTAAGTTATCACGCCAAAGCGTCCCGACTTTATGGCTTCTCTAAGGACCGTCTGCGCATCGGCAAACCGGTTCTGGAACACTCCGCCCAAAAGCGTTCCTGCCTTTTTGTGGGCATCAATCATCGCATCGATCCGCTGGAGCGTAATCTCCAGCGGTTTTTCACAAAGTACATGTTTTCCCGCCTTTGCGGCGGCGATAGCAGGCTCAAGATGTGCTCCGCTTGGCGTAGCGATGGTGACGATGTCGATTTCCTTGCTTTTTAGCATCTCCTGGCAGCTTACGAAAGGCTTACAGCGGTATTTATCCGCCAATTTTTGGGCGCGAGCTGCAATTGTGTCGCAACATGCGGCCAATTTTGCGTTGGGAATATCTGCAATTGCTCTCGCGTGAAAGTCCGCTATTAGCCCGGCGCCAACTATTCCGAAATTCCACGTTTTCATATCTGGTTTATCTCCCAACCCGGTCAATCGCATTCCAATCCGACTTCGGCTGCAAGCTCTCTTACCGCATCGATTGCCCGGCTGAAAAGTTCCGGACCTGTCGAGCCGCCGAATTGGCCGCCCGCCTCCAGATGCGGCTCCATAGTAAGGCAACCATCGTAATTGATCGCTGCCAGCTCGGCGAGCAACTCTTTTATTTGGCCATCGCCCTGGCCCGGCATACTGCCTATGTCTTCGCCGAGCTTCCAGTCTTTTATGTGGATGTGGACCACATAAGGCTTCATCGAGGGCCAGCAGCGTTTGACATTATCGGTGATTTTCTGTCCCCATACAAAGTTGCCGGGGTCATACACCAGCCGAAGCTTAGGCGAATTGACGGTCTTGACCAGATCCACACAGTTCTCTGCGGTGTCCCCGTAAATATGGGTTTCGTTCTCGTGGACCATTGTGACATCGACGCCTTTTACAATCTCGACCTTCGCCAACATTCGCTCGATCACCTGCTCGCGGCAGTCGTGGATGTCTTTGCTTGGCGGGGCATAATAGCTGAACATTCTGATGTATGGCGTTTCAAAGAACTCGGCCAGCTCAACTGCGTGCTTGAATTTGTCTAAGTGAGGCCCAAAAGGCTCATCCAGCTTTACCTTACCTATCGGCGAGCCGATGGCACTTACCTTTAGATTGTGGTCTTGTATCATTTTCTTTGCGTCGCTAAGCTCTCGCTTTTTGAGGTCCATAATATTCTTTTTGTTAATAAATCGCGGCTCAATGTAGGCCACCTTCTGACTGGCAAGATATTTAACCTGCCCCAGAAAGTCGTCTGTCGCTTCATCCGCAAATGCACTTAATTTTGCCATTTTCAGTTGCTCCTTTTACAAGACAAAATCACTCTATTTTTCAAAACTTGCCGCTATTTCGGGCAAATCCCTTTTAATTTCATTGACTCTGTAACCGAAGCCTGGCCCTTTCAATGTGGATAGGTCAACTTGGCCATTTCGTCTTCTGTACAGGCCGGGGTGCACAGCCTCTTCCGGCGCTGATGCGGCGGGATAAAACTGCATTGCGTTGGTCTCAACGCCCATTATGGTTCCGGCGTGCGCCGCCAAGAGGACGTGCGGGATTTGAGCCAGCATCGGATTAGTCAAATCCTGCACCATAAGGGTCATTCCGTGTGCCTTAGCCCAACATAGGCTCAGAAGTGCGCCAGTTTGGGTCTTGCAGGTTTTAAGGGCCACGCCGGTCCAGCCCAAGCGTCGGCCAAGCCTGATTAGCTTCCAGTCGTGTGCGCTTTCATCCATAAATAGGGGCTTGCGGGCCGATACGCTGTGAACGTCAATCTGATTTTCCTGAAGCTCGTACGGAAATGGCTGCTCCACGTAAAGAATCATCTGATAAATGCGAGGATGTTCCAGCATCAACCTATCCAGAATATCATTTACGTAGTCGGGATTGGTAACTGTGCAGTTAAAATCGCTGGTCAGCCAAAGGACGGCGTTTTCCAGTGCGATTTTGCCGACCCGCACCAATCTATCTGTGTCCCAGGAAGAATCATCGCCGCGAAGTTTTACTTTCAGGCATTTAAGCCCGTCTTGCTTAATCCAGTCCGGCAGAAGCACCGGATAACCATCATCCGGTTCTGTGCCCGTCAACTCGGACTCGTCGAGCAAATCCTTGCCGCCGACCAGATGCCATGCCGGCATCTTTTTGGCCGGCGGAAACTTCAGGAAATCAGCAGGGTATTTGCCCGCAAACGAGGTGAGACTTGAACGCCGTGTGAAACAGGGGGCTAAATATTTAGCCCCGCAATTTATTGCGGGGTCGTATTTGTCTGGTTCGAGGAAACCAGACAAATCAATATTCATAAATTTGGCGTTGTAGGTAGAGTACACATCCAGGCCCAGAAGGTTACCGTACGCATCGTGCAGGGCAATGTCGAAAGCCGAGCAGCAGACCAACGCCGCCAGCCAGGGCATCGGCTCTCGTCTCTTGTCGCTCGTCCCTCGTCTGTCGTTGAATCGCTCCAAAAGACCAAGCAGAATTGACTCAGTAAAAGCATTTCCCAATTCAATGGGATGACCTTGCTGATTGAATCCGGCCCAGGCCTCGGCAAGCCTCTTGCAGAAAAGCTGCATCGCCTCGTGTCTTTCTTGATATGTCAGTTTACTCGGCCAGGCCCACTGGACGCTTAGCGGTGTTTCGCCCCAGCCTTGTGCTTTTCGCCCCTGTTTATCGGCCACCGTCATACAAACGCGCGCACACGTGACAGAGGTCAACGTCTCAGGCCCAAACTTCAGCGGGATCCTGGTCTCTACCGGAATGAAGTACAAATCAACGGATACAGGGCTGATATCGGTCTTCATATTGCAAAAACTGTAAACTCAAAATTTGGTTGCGTTGTTAGCCTATGTCTCTATAATTTTAAGATGTTTTTCTTTAACTGAAAACTCAAAACTGAAAACTGAAAGGAGCAGGTATGAAACTTAATCGAAAACTGAAGATGGGAATGGTTGGTGGAGGGCCCGGGGCGTTCATCGGCGAAGTGCATCGCAAGGCATCTCGTATGGACGGGCAGATTGAGCTGGTAGCTGGTGCGTTTGATATCGATCCTGAAAAATCTAAGCAGATGGGCAAGCAGCTTTATCTTGACCCCAAACGAACTTACGGTACTTACCAAGAGATGATAGACGCAGAGCTGAGCCTACCCGCGGGCGAGAAAATCGATTTCGTTTCGATTACCACGCCGAACAACTGGCATTTTCCCATCGCCCGCGATTTTCTTAAGGCCGGCTTCCACATAATGTGCGAAAAGCCGATGACCTTCAACGTAAAAGAGGCCAACGACCTGCAAAGGCTGGTCAAAAAGACCGGCAAGGTTTTTGGGCTAATGCATAATTACACGGGCTACCCGATGGTCAAGCTGGCGCGCGATTTAGCCAGAGGAGGCGAGCTTGGCGACATCCGCAAAATCGTGGTGCAGTATCCGCAAGGCTGGCTGGCAACGGCGCTGGAAAAAACTGGCCACATGCAGGCTTCGTGGCGGACCGATCCCAAACAAAGCGGCGGCGCCGGCTGCATGGGCGACATCGGCACACATGCTGAAAACCTCTCGGAATACATTACCGGCCTTAAGATCACTCAGCTTTGCGCGGATCTAACGATTTTTGTCAAGGGTCGGCGTCTGGATGACGACGGCAACTGCCTGCTGCGTTTCAATAATGGGGCCAGAGGGATACTCCACGCAAGTCAGATTTCCATCGGCGAAGAAAATAACCTGGCCATCTGGGTTTATGGCGAAAAAAAGAGCCTGGAGTGGCATCAGGAGCATCCCAACTACTTGTACGTAAAAGAGCCGGATGGACCCGTTCAGGTTTGGCGGCGCGGAAATGGTTACGTGGCGGCTAAAAGCCCAGCGGCTGGGCGTGCAACCCGTCTGCCGTCTGGCCATCCTGAAGCTTTCTTTGAAGCCTTTGCCAATATTTACTGTAACTTCGCCGACACCGTCCGTGCCGCGTTGGCGGGCGAGATGCCGGATGAGCTGGCGCTGGACTTCCCGAAGGTTGAGGATGGTTTACGCGGCATGCTGTTTATCGAGACGGTTCTTGCCAGCGCAAAAAGCAAGCAGAAATGGACGCCCTTCAAGAAGGGTTGAAAAACTGAAATTAGGAGTACCAAGATGAAAGACTATCCGGAGAATGTTCATCATAGAGACAGGCCCCCCTGTCTTCTGGCGAAGACAGAAAGGGGGGCTGGCTCAGGCCTTATGAATAGGCGCAGCTTGATTAAATCCGTAGTAGGTATGGGAGTTGTTGCGGGCACATATAGGGTTGGGACCTCTGCCCTGGCCAAGGAACCCACGCCCGAGCGTAGGCAGGCAGCCCTGAGACTTGGCAGCCAGGAGGGTCGCATACCAGGTAAGAGCCTGGAGGAAAAAGTCGCCATGCTGGACAAATGGGGCGGTGTAGGTCTTGAAGTGGGAGGCGGAGGGTTGCCGGATCGCGTAAAAAGTATTAAGAACGCAATCAAGGGTACAAACGTTAAGGTCAGTGCTATATGTGCCGGCTACGCGGGGGCCCCAATCTCCCACGACCCCAACGAACGTGAAAAAGCGGTCAGAACCATTAAGGAGATTCTTACAGCAGCGGGGGAGTTGGAGTCAACAGGGTTAATAATTGTGCCGGCATTTAATAATCAGACAACGCTCGGCAACAGGGAAGGACGCAAGATTTTAGTGGATATGCTGCCGGACCTCGGTGAGCACGCGGTAAAATGCGGCACACGGATTCTTTTGGAGCCGCTCAATCGGGGCGAAGCCTTCTTCTTGCGCCTGTTGGCGGATGCGGCAGCTATATGTCGTGACGTGAATCATCCCGGCGTTTGTGTGATGGGCGACTTCTATCACATGAATATCGAAGAAACGAGTGATTGTGGAGCGTTTTTGTCGGCCGGTAAATATCTGCATCATGTGCATCTTGCCAGCGCAAAACGAAATCTCCCAGGTCAGGATGAGCGCAGCTTTGTGGACGGTTTTCGTGGTCTAAAGATGATCGGCTATCATGATTATTGCAGTCTGGAGTGCGGCTGCAAGGGCGATCCGGAAATTGAGATACCCAAGTCCTTCCGCTTCTTGGAAAAGCAGTGGGAGCAGGCAACTATTTAACTGTGGAAAGGAGCTATTCATGAATAAGAGGCTAATTGCAAAGACTGCTGAAGTCTCTCGCAGAGATTTCATCAAGACATCAGCCGCAGTCGGTGTGGCGACGGTATTGTCAGGCACGCGGACGGCTTTCGCCCAGCCTGCCAAGAAGATGCGGGTTTGCCTATTGGGCTGCGGCGGCCGAGGCAGGGACGCCTTGAAAAACTGCCTGGAGGCAGCTAAACACATCGGATTGGAAATGGAAGTTGTTGGAACCGCCGACTGGTTCAAGGAAAGGGCGATGCAAGCCGGCAAAGATCATAACGTTCCGGAGTCGCGATGCTTTAGTGGAGGAGACTGCTATAAGAAGCTATTCGAGACCAATGCAGACGTTGTGGTCACGGCCACGCCGCCGAGCTTCCGTCCGGTTCATCTCGAGGCGGCCATCAACGCGGGCAAGCACGTATTTATGGAAAAGCCTGTTGCGGTTGACCCGCCGGGCGCCCGCAGGATAATTCAGGCAGGCGAATTAGCAAAGCAAAAAGGTCTGGCTGTTGTCGCCGGCACACAGCGCCGCCACCAGGCAAACTACCTCCGCAATGCGTATGCTGTCAAAGCTGGGGCGATTGGCAAGATTGTGGGCGGCTGTATCTGGTGGTGCGGCGGCGCACTCTGGTATAGAACCAAAGAGCAGGGCGAGAGCGACGCCGACTATATGGTTCGCAACTGGGTCAGCTTCGCAGAGATGTCCGGCGACCACATCGTTGAGCAGCACGTCCACAACATCGACATCGCTAACTGGTTCATCGGTCATCCGCCGACTACGGCCCTTGGCTTCGGCGGGCGAGCACGGCGCAAGACCGGCGACCAGTTCGATTTCTTCAGCATCGACCTGGATTATGGCGACGGTTGCCGCATCCACAGCATGTGCCGCCAGGTCAACGGCACCGATGGTGGAGTCAGGGAATTCTTCGCAGGTACGGAAGGGACGACCTGGGGAGACGGCGGCCTCAAGCCGACCAAAGAAAAAGACATCAAGATTCCTGATTTCCCCGAGTACGGTGGACCATACGTGCAGGAACATGTAGACCTGCTCAACAGTATTCTGGCGGAAAAGCCGCTTAACGAAGCTCGCAATGTCGCTGAGTCTACTATGGTTGCGATAATGGGCCGAATCTCTGCGTATACCGGCAAACTGATTAGATGGTCGGACCTGACCGAGAACAAGGAGTCGCCGTGGTACAATCTTGCTCTCAAGCCAACGGCGGCAGACTTTGAGAAAGGCGAAGTAGTGGCCCCGCCGGACGATGTGGTGCCAGTTCCTGGAACCGGAGAAAGACGTGGCTAAAGAGCCGGTCTTGCCGATATGGCGGATAGTAATCCGCGGCCGGCAAAAACTTTAGCCTATAGATTATCAGCCGTGAATACAAAAGTCGCGCCCTTCCAGAGCGCGACTTTTTTTCTGCATTGTCGGGCTATATCGCGTGTTATTGTGTAAGCTGGACTATTTCCGTAAATCGCACCAGGGATCCTGCTGTTGGTGAATGCGGCTCGATTGTCCCGACCAGGCCAACTTTCTGGCCTATGAACTTGCTCAGCTCTGTTTTCGCGGCTTGACCAGCAGGCACTGCGTAGCACATGGTTTTGCCGGACTTGTCAACTATCCGGTAGTGTTTTCCTATCGTGCTGTCTTGTGAGCCGTAAATAAGCGAGCTTTGGAACTGTCCTATCACTGCGAATCGGCCCAGGTCTTTTACTTCTGCCAATTTCGCAGCGCGCGTTTTATCTATCTGGTCGCTGGTCTGCTGCAACTTTTCAGTCTGCAGTTGCACCTCTTTAGCCACGGTCAAAGCCAGTTCGTACCGTTCTACTTGCTTAATCGCAAACTCGGCGTACCGTGCGGCTTTGCCTGCCTCTTTGTTGGCTGCAATCGCCTTAAGCGCTTCTTTCATAGTTGTATAGTTCTGCTGAGCAATTGGCTTGGTCCGCTCGGCCTCGACCTGCTTTAGTATGGCATGGTATTCATTGAGCTTCTCGGTCTCGACGGAGGTCTTTGCAGGGCCGACAGCGTTGCTATCAGCGACAGTGGTTAACGGGGTTTTCTCATCAGGAGCCAGAGGTTTTATATACTGAGTGCTTACCCAAAGGCAGGCACCCTCAGGCGGCACGATCTTATAGTAATCGTCCTTCTCCTCTCGCATCAGCTTGACTTTGTCGCCACGCTTGAGGGTCACCTGCTCGGATGTGGAGTGCATCGGCAATACATCGTCAGAACCGGCATAAACACAAACACCGTCGCCGGTAATTAGCCCTTCCGTAGGATTGTTCAAACTGACGCCGATGCAGCGCATTGAAATCCACGAGAAGCTCCCTGCCGGCGCAACGATTCGGGACCAGCCAGACTGGCTGCCGGCCACTTTTACCTTATTGCCTCTGTAGAGTTTGCCGCAGGCGTAGTAATTTGTGCCGGGGCCCGAGCGCATATTGACGTCGTCGCCGATTATCTCAGCAAGATAAGGAAAGGCCGCCGCGCCGGGCGCATTTGCATCGCCGACCGAACCCACCGTAGGCGCAGGCAATCCGCCAGGGGCGGACTGGCTGAAGCAGACGGATGCCAAACTTGTTACGATGGCAATGAACGGAGGACAGAGGACAGAGGACAGACGACAGAGGGCAGATTTCTGACTTCTGTCTTCCGTTTTCTGTTTTCGATTGTGGCAGTCCATTTTTTTGCCTCCCAAAAAACCAAACAGCCTTTATGTTTTCAAATCACTACCGACTTTAGTAATTGTAAATTGTCAATTGGCAATTTGCAACTGTAAATTTTTCAATTCAAGGTCGTCTTAGCTTTGCAGCTTGCTGCGCTCAGCCGCGTGGCAGCCTGGCCAGTTCATCCTTGCACAACTTTAATTGTCCGGGGTCGGTGAGTTTTTCGGCTGCGGCCTGCAGATGTCTTATCGCCTGCTGCGGCTTATCGAGGTAGCGTGAATACAGTATGCCAAGCATTAGCTCCACTTGCTCAGCGTACTCGTACGTACCGTAGTGGTTCAAAAATTGTTCGTAGGCCTGCGCCGACTCGGTTGCTCTTTTATCGCTGGCAAGCTGATTGGCAATATCCAATAGATGCTGACGCGCCAAGACCTGCGAACTATCAATCTTGGTAAGCTCCAGATACAGCTCGGCTGCGGCTGGCAGGTTGCGCTGAGCGATCCGGCTGGCAATTTCATTCCGCAGCTCACCGATTTTCTGCTCGAGCTGTCGCTGAGCCGGCGTCTTTCTCACCTCCTTTGCCCATATCTGCTTCCTCGCTGTCTGGCCGGTAAACGGGTCGTAGCCTGTGGAAACCACATCGCGATAACGCCGGCGTCTATTCCATCGTTGTATCACTGCCCACAAGTCGTAGCTGCTGCCGGTAACTAAGCCGGTTGCAAGCACAAGTAGCGCAGCGGCGATGCCGAACGCGTAACCTGCCAAATGTGCATCATAGGCGATGTTGCCGGTGCCTCGAGCGAGTATGTTATCAATCAAAATCAATTTGAAGGCGATGAAGTACAGTGCAGGTACTTCTATTGTTCCGATGAGAACAAAGAACCAGTATAGAACTGTTATCAGGGTCTGGGGGAACAGTACCAGATAAGCACCGGTTATCGCTGCCACGGCGCCGCTGGCCCCCAATGTTGGCGCAGTTGAATAGGAATGTAGCACCGTGTGGCCTGCGCCGCTGAATACTGCCGCCGCCATGTAAAAACAAAGGTACCAGGCGTGACCGAGCTTATCGTTCACATTGTTTCCGAATAGATACAAAAAGAACATGTTGAAAATAATGTGCAGAGGGTCGTAGTGCAGAAAAGCGTAACTGACGAACTGCCACCATTGTGGCTTGTTGGGGACGAGCGCCAATTGCCCAACCCACGGACGAAAGGCTAATCCACCCGTAAAGGGATCTATGTGGTACTCCAGCACGAAGATCAAAACGTTGATGATTATGAGGGCGTAATTTGCGTATGGTGTCCGCCAGGGCCGAATACTTGTCCGAATGGGCAGTAATAGCATAAGGCAATCTGCTTAATGAGCGAATAACGCGATTGGCCGATTCAGAGGATATTATAATGCTAAGCAGGCTTGGTGACAAGATATAAAAATAGGCGGCGCCGCACCCCCGCACCAATTGCCCGACAGCAAGGAGGAACCCTTGCCGAGAGAGCCGGCAAATTGGTGCGGGGTGGCAACCAGTTCCCCTCCAGCCGGTTTTCAATCCGTTAAAAATATAAGAAATCAAATGAGGCGGGCAAAATCCTTCAAAAGAAAAACTTTATTTTTTGGTAAAGTAGTGGTAACAAAACAATTGTAAATTGACAATTGACAATTGAAAATTGAGAATTTAAGGCAGTTACGCGGATGAAAGTGAATCGAGAAGAGTTAAGCAAAGCCCTACTTTGTTTGTTTGCCGTTGCTGCGGCATTTGCCGCAGGGTCGGCTGGTAATATTCTCGAGCGCGAACCTAAGTGGTATGGCAGTGATGAGGCGGTCCGAATCGCGGACAATGTCCTGCTCTACCAGCGCAGCACCGGCGGTTGGCCAGCTAACGTCGATATGCCCCGTCAGTTGACCGAAGAGCAAAAGGACAAAGTTCGCACGGCCAAGGACAGAGCCGACTCTACGCTTGACAACGGCGCCACTCATACGCACCTGCGTTACCTGGCCAGAGTGTACAACGCGACCAAGCAGGAACGCTTCAAAGAAGCCTTTCTGAAAGGTCTGGACTTTCTGCTGAAAGCTCAGTACGCCAACGGCGGCTGGCCGCAGACTTACCCTTCGCTACGCGGCTATTCCAAGTTCATCACGTTCAACGATGGTGCTATGATTGGTGCAATGACGGTGCTGCGTGACATCGCCGAGAATAAACCGCCCTATGTCTTTGTAGACGAAAATCGCCGCGAAAAGGCCGGCAGGGCGGTGCAAGAAGGCATCCAGTGCATTCTGAAGTGCCAGATAGTCATTGCCGGCAAACCCACAGCGTGGTGTCAACAGCACGACCAGATGTCCTTCGAGCCCAGGCCCGCGCGGGCTTTTGAGCCGGCGGCTATTACCGGCTGCGAGAGCGTCGGCATCGTAGAGTTCTTGATGAGCATCGACAACCCCCGGCAGGAAATTATTGAGGCAGTTCAAAACGCCGTCGCCTGGTTCGACCAGGTCAAGCTCACGGGAATTCGTCAAGTCAGCAAGCCCGGCGAGTCTCAAGAAAGGGGTCTTGACAAGGTGGTTGTTGCCGATGCAACCGCTCCACCAATATGGGCACGCTTCTACGAGATTGGCACCAACCGTCCCATTTTCGGCGACCGAGATGGCAAGGTCTACTACTCCATGGCCGAGATATCGGCGGAACGCCGTACCGGTTATTCCTGGTATGGGGATTGGCCTGCGGACATCTTGCGTAAGGATTACCCGCGCTGGCGGGGAAAATGGGTCAAGGAACAATGACCGGAAACTTCATAAAAGAACGAACTAACGCAATCTGCCGCCTGCTCGATAAAAGCAAGATAGACTGTCTGATAGTGACCAAACCCGCCAACGTGACATACGCGACCGGGTTTATGGGCGACGACAGTTGGGCAATAATCACCCGACAGGGGCGGGCATACCTTGTCACCGATAGCAGGTACACCGAACAAGCCGAAGCCGAATGTCCGGATTGCAGGATAATCCAGCGCAAACAACCGCTAAGTGAGGCCGCAGCTAAACTGATAAGAAAACTTAAATCGGTACAAACTGTGGGCGTTGAAAGGTCCACTTCAGTTGCCGATTTCGGCGCCCTAAGGAAAAATGTCAAGGCCCGGCTTAGAACGGTCTCAGATGTTATCGAATCTTTACGCAGCGTTAAGGATGCCGGCGAAATCGCAGCTATTACTGAGGCCGCTTCAATAGCGGCAAAAGCCCTGAAGCAGACAATGCCCCAGATAAAGCCTGGTATAAGCGAAAGCGAATTGGCTGGCGTGCTTGACCTTGAGATTCGCAGGCTGGGGGCAAGAATTGGCTTCGATACGATTGTTGCCTTCGGTCCAAACGCCTCGCGGCCGCATCATCAGCCGACAACAAGGGAGCTGCGACCCGCAGACACGATACTGATAGATTTCGGGGCTAAGTACAAAGGCTATTGCTGCGATATTACCAGATGTTTTGCCGTTGGCAGGCCGACCGCCCTCTATAAAAGAGCGTACGACGTGGTTGAGCTGGCTCAGGCGGCGGCGATAAGAATGGTTAAGGCCGGGGCCCAAATGGTCAAGGTCGATGCCGCTGCAAGAGATGTGATTTGCAGCAGTGATTTGCCCGTTTATGGCCACGGCACGGGTCACGGCTTTGGCCTGGAAATCCATGAATTGCCTTTCGTCAAGCCCGAAAGCAAGGGTAGGCTAAAAGCCGGTCAGGTCCTTACAATTGAGCCGGGTATTTACATGCCCGGCAAGCTCGGCGTCCGGATAGAAGATGACATTCTTGTTACCCAGACCGGATGCCGGATTTTAACCACCGATTGTCCGCATCAGCCAATGCTTCATTAGGTTCAAGGTTCAAATTTTAAGCTCAAAGTTGCCGAAAAGGAGGTCAGTATGAAGACAAAATGTATGTTTGCACTTCTGGCCATAGTACTGCTGGGCGGGACATCCGTCCCTGGCGGACAGGCAAATCCCCGCCTTCGCGGGGACAAGCTTGCCCCTGCGGAAGCAGGGGTACGATTCCGGAAAATCACTCTGGATAAAACCTTTCGTTCGGAAGGCGTCGCGGTGGCGGATGTCAATCGCGATGGCAAACCAGACATTCTCGCCGGCGACGTATGGTACGCCGCACCTGACTGGAAGATGCACGAGATTCGTCCTGTCGGCCAGTACGATGGCTCAAAAGGGTATAGCCAGACCTTTGTGAACTTTGCGCAGGATGTCAATGGCGACGGCTGGGTCGATTCAATTATTATCGGTATGCCTGGAGAACCATGCCGATGGTATGAAAACCCAAAGAACCAGCCTGGCCACTGGAAAGAGCGAATAGTCGTCAACAGTGCTTGCAATGAGACTCCGTTGTTTGCCGATCTTCTGGGCACGGGCCGCAACGTGCTGCTTTTCGCCGTTCGCCCTGAGGGATTTATGGCCTGGTTCAGCGTCCCGAAAGACCTTGATGGTCTTTGGGATATGCACGTAATCGCTGGACCAAATGCGCCTGGAACCGATAGATACAGCCACGGCTTGGGGGTCGGCGATGTCAATGGCGACGGCCGCAACGATGTGCTGTTCACCGACGGTTGGTGGGAGGCGCCGCAAGACCGTGCCCAAACCAACTGGAAATTCCACCCGGCCAAGCTGGGTCCAGCCTGCGCGAATATGCTTGTCTACGATGTGGATGGTGATGGCGACAGCGACGTAATTACCAGTTCCGCCCACAATTACGGCATCTGGTGGTTCGAAAACAGACGACAGACGACAGACGACAGAGGACAGAGGACAGACGACAGAGGGCAGATTTCTGACTTCTGTCTTCTGTCTTCTGAATTCACGCAGCACGTGATCTTCAAGGAGTTCTCTCAGCCCCACGCGATAATCCTAACCGATGTGAATGCAGACGGTATCAAGGATTTGGTCACCGGCAAGCGATATTTTGCGCACATGGGTAAAGACCCCGGCGGGTATGAGCCGGCGGTGCTCTATTGGTTCGAGCTCCGCCGGGGGCAGGGGGGTAAAGTCGAGTTCATTCCGCACAAAATCGACGATGATTCCGGCGCGGGAACGCAATTTGAGGTGGCCGATATAAACAGGGATGGCAAACCTGATATCGCCGCATCGAACAAAAAGGGCGTGCACATCTTTCTGCAACTGTAGAACCCACCGCAGAGAACGCCGAGACCGCAGGGGAAAAATCAGAATTAGAAGTCTCTGCGTTCTCTGCGCGCTCGGCGGTAAAAAGCGCCGTAAGCAGATTTCTCTTGAAATTTGGGTGATGAATTTGGTATAAATAGGTTAATTGGGCATCCAGCTCGGGCGCCCAGATATAGTTATTCTAAGTTTTTTCAGGAGGAACACTATGTGTAGAAAATTCCTCATATTAACCGTGCTGTTGGCTGTAGTTGGCGGCATTGCGCCCGTTACGCAAGCAGCTCTGATCACCGCTGTCGCCCGGCGAAATCCGGATGCCGATAGTGGCGACACAGAACCACAAATTGCCCCGAATCCACTGAATGAGGACCAACCATGCTATGTGGACAGAACCCATCAGTACAATTCTATACCGGCGTATTTAATCGGCGCCGAATATGTCATGACTGCCAATGACGATAAGAACAATTCAGCCCATGAATTGGATGTAACGTTATCGGAGGCCGTGACGGTCTACCTTTTCCTTGACAACCGCTTGCAAGGCAGCGGCCAGGGTACCGGTGGTCAGGGAGTAAATCCGGATTTATCGGGGATGCCCTGGGTAGCTGCCATGGGCTTTACCGATACTGGCGATGACATTGGCATCGACGAAGCGGGTGACGGTGACATCGACCAGTGGTCGTCAGTGTTTTCTAAGAAGTTCCCCGCTGGGACAATTACTCTCAAGGGCCAGCCCCAGGGCTATGGTGGGAACATGTACGGCGTCGCAGCAAAAGGCCCGCAGTTAAAGGCCAAAGATCCTAATCCGGCCGCTGGCGCCGGCAGTGTGACCGTGCCTTTGTTTCAGTGGAAAGCCGGAGAGACCGCCACGTGGCATGATGTGTATGTCGGCACTAATCCAACGTTGGGCCCTGCTGATTTCAGAGTCAGGCAGACCCTCACTACGTACTGGCATGCTCCCGGTCTTATTCCAGGAACCACTTACTATTGGCGAATAGATGAGGTTGAGGCCGACGGTACTACCATTCACACCGGCGATGTCTGGAGTTTTAAGGCTGCCACGTTGGTCGCCTACAGCCCAAGTCCGCCTGATGGTGCCAAATATATAAGCATCGATGCGGACCTTAGCTGGACCCCAGGTATCACCGCGATTACGCACGATGTGTACTTCGGCACAAATCAAGCCGACGTAGCCAATGGGACGGGCGGCACGTTCAAAGGCAACCAGCTGGCTAAGACCTACGAGCCGGGAACCCTCACAAAGGACACCGTTTACTACTGGCGTATCGACGAAGTTGAGTTTGACAAGACTACCAAATACAAAGGTGCCGTCTGGAGCTTCAGAACCGCACCTGATATACCCATTACTGATCCTGATCTTCTGCTCTGGTGGAAGTTTGATGAGAACGCTGGCACTACCGCGCTGGATTGGTCCGGCCATGACCACCACGGAACCCTCGAGGGCAACCCGCAGTGGGTAGATGGCTTTGCAGGCGGTGCGGTGAGCTTCGGCGGCGACGGCGACCGCGTGGTCGATAATACTGCCGCGGCCTACCTGAATGGTTTGGACGCCGTGACCGTCTGTATGTGGATTAAGTCTGATGTGATCGGAACAGATAAAGGTTTCATCGACGGCGAGGAACCAGACGGCGGCGACAATGTACTAACTATGCGTTATGACGCGGCTGGTTCGAGGGGCGGTGGGACCAACGTCCTGAAGATGGCGGTCAGAGCGCCCAACGATGAGCAGCAGTTAGAGACTTCCAGCAATCTTCAGACCACTGAGTGGCAACACGTTACGATGACCTGGAGTGTTGGTCAGCAACTACAGTTTTACCTCAACGGGTTATTGCAAACCCCTCTGGTTAACGACCCGGCTATAACAGAGACCACGGCAGGCGTGACAAAGTTAATCGTTGGCCAAGGCAGCAAAGATGCAGGCGGCGGATGGGACGGCCTGATTGACGATGTCCGCATCTACAAGAAGGTCCTGACCGCCGACGAGATTAAGCAGGCTATGAGAGGCGACCCGACACTTGCCTGGAACCCCAAGCCGGCTAACAAGGCGCTAACGGATGTAGAACGGGCGTTGCCGCTTACCTGGTCGCCGGGCGAAAAGGCGGCCCAGCACGATGTCTACCTTGGCACCGACCAGACCGCGGTGGCAGATGCTACCACGGCTTCAACCGGCATATATCGAGGCAGGCAGGCCGCTGCCAACTATGCTCCGCCGGAGGGCATCCAGTGGGGCGGTGGGCCTTACTACTGGCGGATCGACGAGTACAACACCGACGGGACTATCAGCGCGGGCAGGGTCTGGAGCTTTACGGTAGCCGACTATCTCATTGTGGACGATTTTGAGGACTATACCGACGATGTTGGCAGCAGAGTATTCCAGACCTGGCGGGATGGATACGGATTCAGCGAACCCGCACCCGGCTATCCCGGCAACGGCACCGGCTCGGCTGTGGGCTACGCGCAGCCACCGTTTGCTGAGCAGACTATAGTTCATGGCGGCAGCCAGTCGATGCCGTTAGGTTACGACAACAGCGGTACTGGCGGCAAAGCCCGTTACTCAGAGACTTTCCGAGAGTGGGCCTCGCCACAGGATTGGACCAGATACAACATTAAGGCATTGACGCTGTACTTCTATGGTGCTCTCGCCAACGCCGCTGAACAACTGTATGTAGCGCTGGAAGATAATGCCGGGCACGTTAAAGTTGTGAACCATCCAGATATAGAAGCAGTCCAGGGAGGCGCCTGGCAGGAGTGGAACATTGAGCTGACGCAATTCAGCGGTGCCGGCGTGAACCTGAAGGCTATCAAGAAGATGTATATTGGCCTGGGCAACCGGACCAGTCCCAAGGCTGGCGGTGCGGGCACGATATACATTGATGATATCCGAGTGTATCCGAGCAGATGCGTTCCTTCGATTGATAAGCCGGCTGCTGACCTGAGCGGCAACTGTGTTGTTGACGCGGCTGATGTGGATATTCTGGCTAATCTGTGGCTGGATACTGGTTTCCAGGTTACGCCGGTTGATCCTGGTACTACCGGTTTGATAGCGCACTATCCGTTCGACGGCAACACCAATGATGTTGTTGGTGGCCACAATGGCACTGCCACTGGCACGCCGGCCTATACGACAGGTAAGGTAGGCCAGGCGATTCTGCTGGACGGTGTTGACGACTATGTCAGTGTTGATTCTGTTGGGATCAGTGGAGCAGCCGCGAGGACAGTCTCCGGCTGGGCCAAGTCAAACTCTACCGCGATGCCTGACTGGACAAACATCTTTGGCTTTACCGGTACTGACGACGCCAATCTGAGCGGTAGAAGCTTCGATATCGAGCTTCGAGGTGGACAGTTGCAGTTCTGCATCCATGTGTACGGCTGGGAGGATAACATTCTCCCGCTCGATCTGGATTGGCATCACCTCGCGGCTACGTACGATGGCACTACGATCAGATGGTACGGTGATGGCCGGTACATCAACAGTTATGAGCGTAGCGGCGCTAACGCGCTCAACACTGAGGACACGGTGCACATGGGTAGACGTGGCGACACCGGCGAGGCCGGCAACTTCTTCCCAGGCAAGGTTGATGATGTGAAGATCTGGAACCGCGCATTGACCGGGCCTGAGATTGCATGGCTTGCCGGCTACACTTCAGTATTGTCGATACCGGCTGATTTGCGTCAGGACAATGTGATTAACTTCAAGGACTTTGCCGTATTGGCTGATTCTTGGCTTGAGCAGCTCTTGTGGCCGTAAACGTGCGGTGACTGTGAATGTTTAGCCGACGCCGGCACGGCGTCTGACCCCGCAGTAAACTGCGGGGCTAAACCCTAGCGCCAATTCGGGGCCTGTTCCAGGGTGTGGGATAGGCCCTGCCTTTTTTGTAGCTTTTCGGTCTTTTTGTTTTCCGACATGTTTGACCTGGAAAATCGCGGGTTCTTCCACTCTCGAATGAGACTTTCAGCGCGGTCAAACCTTTCTTATCAGGCCCACCACGACAGCCGCAATCCGGCAATTAGTTGAATATATGGGCTCGTAGTTATCATTAGCCGGCTGCAGTCGAGCCTGGCCGTCCTCTCTGTAGAACCGTTTCAAGGTGGCATTTTCTCCATCGACGATGGCGATGACCAATTGGCCGTTTTCAGCAACATCGGTGCGGCGACAGATCACATAATCGCCCTGACGAATATCCTCATTGACCATGCTATCGCCTTTGACCTCAAGGCCAAATAGCTCGCCTGTGCCGAAGCAGCCAGTCAGCGACAGACGCTCAATGTTTTCGACAGCTTCCAACGGAATACCTGCCGCGATCTTGCCGCACAGCGGTATCCCTGTTGATTCGTTATGGTTGCCAGGCCCGGTTGGGTCGCCAAGGTGGCTAAGCAGTTCCTGCGCTGGCCAAGTCAAGCTCAAAGAGCGAGCCCTGTTCGGAGAGCCTGAAAGCAGGCCTTTTCTTCGCAGCTCGACGATATGTCCGAACACGGTACTTCGGCTTATGTTTGATTCGGCTGCCAATTCGGCTATTGTCGGGGAATAGCATTGGTTCTCTCGGAAGGACGCCACTATCTTCAATAGTTGTAGCTGGCGCGGAGTCAACTGTATTGTCGGTTTTACTGCTGCCAGCCGCCAATTCCGGCTGCCAGACGGCGATGAAGTCACCGCCCGGTCCAAACTTGCACAGCGGTTCAGCTTGTCCATCTGCTTGACGTCTCATTTTTCTCTGCCTCTTGGTTTTGGCAAATGCATAAAAGGCATTTTGCGCCGGTTGTTACTATCGGCAGAGCAAGCAGAATAACCCGAACAAAACCCGAACAAAAACCGGATTAATCTTGAGTTTTTTCGGCTCTGTTATTTTCTTTACTGATAGGGTGGGCAATATAGGACTATAAATGTGTCCGACAGAGAGCCTGCGTAGAAGGAGACGAGCAATGGTCATTCGCCAACGTCTGCCAACTTGCTGGTGTCTATTATAAGGCAGCTAATATTCTTCTTCGTCTTCCTCTTCTTCCTCTTCCTCGTCCGAATCGTCGTCGGATTCGTACTCCTCCAAGTCTTCGTCGTCGGAGGGTTCAGATTCAGGACCGAAGGAATCGTCAACATTTCCTTCTTCTAAATCGTACGGTTCCAATTCTTGCAAGAGCTCAAAATCGCGTTCTGTTTCCAACATACCTATTACCTTTCTTTTGCGCGGGCAAGCGGCGCTTACTGTTTGTGCTTATCCGGACTCTAATGACTGCATCTGCTGTTCCGGCATTACGAATATTTGAATAGACTATTTCGACCGTGTCTACGGTATTTTTCAGTAAAAGTTCATAATTTTTGACATCTCCCCAATTGTGGGGTGCATGTCACGATTGTAGGTAGATTTTTTGGGCCTTTAGCCCCATTTTTCCGTTAATAATAGCTACTACCCCTCTGTCATTCCCGCGAAAGCGGGAATCCACATCTTCACGCAACCATCAACACACGAATAGACCCAAATAAGCCGGTTCTTTACCTACAAAGATGACATGCACCCCCAATTGTGGGCAGGTAACCGATCTGCAAGTGGCCTATCAACTCGTTCAGCCCGTAAGTACAATCTGCGCCGGCTTTTTCGCAGCTTTTTTCGGCTATTCAGAGACATAGGCTATAGAAGTCTGCAGAGCAAAGCCACAAGTGCAGCCCGAGCTGGCTTCCGGAATAAGGACGAGGCCGCCGGCAGGAATAATGTTGATCCAGCAGCCTGGCCGGGTAATGCTGTTAAGGCGGGTCGGGCCGCCATTTGGCCCCAGGTCGTACATCCAGGGGTTGCCGCCCCGCCAGAACAAGCACTGGGCCGAGGCAGATATGCCGCCGCAGCCGTGTCCTCGGCGGTCAAACTTCCAGTCCGGACTCCTCGCGCCGGTTCTAAGGTTATAGGCGTAAGGCCAAGCAAATGCAGTATCACCAATGATCGTCGGGAGACGGTTGTATTCACCGTGGGCGCCATCGGTCGGCAGGCCACTATCGTGGTCGGTGCTCCAGCGAATCTCGCCTGTTTGTGCGTCAAAAGCATAGTAGTAGTAGCGAACGACCTGTCCATCGAGCTTTGACCCGCTCAAAAGAATTGTGTCCACAGCATAGTTCAGATAGACCGGCTCCTCAAGATTACTGACGTTGATTTTCTTCTTGTATAAGACCTGTCCGGTTTGAGCATCCAGAGCGACCAGATACTGCTCGCCGCCATCGAAAAGTTCCTTTGCCGGCATACGGCCGAGCTTGTCAGCAAGGGCCTTCGGGCTATGGGTCTGGAGAAAGTACATTCGTCCGCCGCCAACGGCTATGGTCGTATTTACAATAAGACCATCTCTATATTTCCAGAGCGGCCTGCCGCTGTCTTTTTGCATCGCGAACAGGTAGCCACTTAGTACAAGCTTCATGTTTCTGTGCCACAACGCATTGTCGGCCTGATAACTGGTTTCGGTGTAAGATGCTTCCTTTTTGCGTCCGCTGCCCAGGAGCAGGTTGCCGCTATAGGCGATGTAGCCCCAATCGCGCGGCTCGTCCTCTACGAGCTGAGGCATGGTGAAAGCAAGATGCCGCTGACCGGTCTGAACATCGAAGCGGTGGCATTTGTCCTCTGCCGCAACGTACAGGAATCGCTCATCCACAACCATGCTGCCGCAGTCCAGAAACACGCCCAGCCTTCTGGAGTTGGGAATTCGGGCATCCCACAGGATCGTTCCATTATAGGCATCTACGGCAAAGACGATGCAGTCGCCTGGAACAAAAAGCCGGCCGTCTTTGAATAGCGGTGGAACATTGCGGTGATGGCGGTCGATCATCTGCCGCGGCCCTGGTCGACCAAACCACTGGACGGACATCTGGCCTTTGACTAATTCGTCCCCACTGCAAGCAGTATTGCCTGGCTCGGCATAAGTGTGGGTCCACTCGCCGGCGCCTTTGAGCTTTTCACGCGTTGCCCATGCCAGGACGATTTTCTCGCCCTTGTGCACTTTCCAGCCTGTAAAAGAATCGCCTCCCCAATTCTCTAAGCTGCCCTGGTCGTACTTGCCCGCCGGTATGGCCAGGGCAATAACCCCGCCGTAGGGCCTTACCAACTCAAAGATTTGCTCTGCCGAAGATGGAAGCTCGCCGGTGCGCAGTGTTTTCTCACAGACTATCAGATTGGCAAAGTATTTTGTATAGGGCAATTTTGCGCTGCATCCGTGATGAACAACGACTCTGCCGTAGAGTCCCGCTTTGTCGATGGCCCTTCGGGCTGAAGCAACCTTGGCGGCATCGTCCTCAACACCGATGATTTTCAGATCGGTCAGCCTGGCAAGCTCGTATGCCAATTGCCCCTCGCCGCAATTCAAGACGAGGCAATATCCTTTTCTGATTTGGGTTTTTTCCACTATATTCTTAGCCGCTTCGGCGTAAAGCTGCGTCAAATCGTCAGGTGGATAAGGACTGGAAATCGGCTTGCCCACTATCACTTTCTGGCTGTTTTCTACCTTGTTTCTGAAGCAGTGTATCTGGCCTTGGTCCGTGCTGACGCACAGACCGCCGTTTACTATGCTCAAGCCAAACGCCTTGCCTGTAACCGGTGCGCTCCAGACTTCTTTGCCGCTCGTGACGCTGTATGCAGCCACCTTGTTGTCCCCTCCTGCAAACAGAGTATCACCTGACATAATCATCGAATAGGGACATTCACACACAGTCGTCCACAAGTAACAGTCCTTCAACTGTTTTGACAGCTCCTCAAGTTTTACCGCAATATCTCGCAACTCTTTGCGTAATTGCTCTGCTTGTGGCGCATCCTCAGTCAGCTTCTTAAGCTCCTCCTCGATCTTCTTGTACTGGGTGCTCAGACTATTCTTTTGCCGTGAAAGCTCGAGATACCGGTTGCGATCGAATGCCGAGAGTTCGCTTTCCGATTGCATATACGCTATCGGCCCATGCACTATCATCCTCAACCCGCCAAAGGTCGCAATTCTGTCTTTGGTCTTTACATCGCTGGCACTAATTTCTTTTGGGCCTCGGCCGGGCCCGCTCACCAGCACATCTTCTGTCAATAGCGCGTATGCCCCGCCGGCGCTGGGCAGATCTCCCAGAAATGCGCCGTCTTCGCGCGCAAACATTGCCGGGCTTGCTTGTCCTGTGGGGACGTACAAACGTTCATCCGAGGCCAGTATGTAACCCTGCGGCGAAACATTTACTTTCTGCTTCCATATTACGGATCCATCGTCGGCGTCCAATGCCAACAAGAACGTGCCCTCTTCCGGGAACAATCCCGCCGCGAAATATAGCTGCGCGCCGTCCACAACCAGGCCGGTTCGCACCGGGCACAGCGATATAATTCGCCCATTTCCTGGAACCATGTGGTCCTGGACAGCGGCTTTATATTTCCATATCAGCGAGCCTCTATCCGCAGACAGACAGTACACACACCCGTCATCAGAGCCGACGTACAGGCGGCTGCCAGAGATAGTAGGGGCCAGCCTTACAGGTCCTTCAGTGAAGAATGTCCAGCGCTGCTGCCCGGTCATCGCATCCAGTGCGTAAACTTTGTCGTCTACGGATGAGCCGAAGTATATGGCGTCGCCCACCCCAACGATGTGGAATGCGCGGTCGTAGGTTACTGTTGCCCTGAGGTTGTAGTGATGGTGCCAGAAATCCTGTTTTGCCGGCTCAGGCCATGCGGGCTTTGGTTTATGCGGTGACTTGAATATCCAGCATTCCGTAAGCGGCAGTTCCAGCCCCTCGCGGGTCACACCACTTCTGCGATTGTCGTGGCCGAAGGTGGGCCAATCCTCCGCTTTAGCCGAGCCGCAAATGATAAGAGTCCCAAGACAAAAAAAGCATGCAACAACGCATTTGTTCATCTGGCAATCCTATGTAGTAATGAGAGTGGTGGGAATCGGACCCACGACCTACGGCTTAAAAGGCCGTTGCTCTACCACCTGAGCTACACTCCCGTCAGTTCGTAACTACTTTGCAATAGCCATTTTAGAAATTGTGAATTTTGCATCTTTCGGAAAATATAACCTTAACTACAACCAAAGCGCAGTTTATATTATCTCTATCTTGGTCCATTCGTTGGTTGTTGCTAAGGATATTAATCATGGCAAAATCTAAACCTAAAAGCAAAAGAAAAACACGTTCGGACAAATTCCCACTTACTTTACATCCAACACGCCAGTATTGCAAGAAGATTAGGGGCAAGCTCTACTACTTTGGGACTGACAAGAAGTTGGCTTTGGACCGGTATCTGGAGCAAGCTGCCTGTTTGCACGCTGGCAAGCTACCCAAGCCTAAATCTGCCGCGGCTGGATTGTCCATCAAAACGTTCTGTAATTTGTACTTAGACCATCAGGAGTCCAGGGCGGTGGTTGGAGAAATAAAGCTACGTCATGTTCATGACCAAATTTCTCTTTTGAAAAGCTTCGTAAGATTCGTTGGCCCGCAACGATCGGTCGAAGATATCTCAACGGTGGACTTACAGAATTACCGCAGGAAGCTAATAAAGGCCGGCAAGTCACCCAACACCATCAACAATCGCCTTGCTGCAGTTAAGGCTATGTACAACTGGGCCTTAGACAATGAACTGATTGATCATTCGCCAAGATTGAAAGCTGTAAAGAAGATAACATTGCGGAAACAGGAAAAGCCTGTCTTCACTACGCGTCAGATACAAGCTCTGCTGGAGAATGCCTGTGTTCGGATGAGAGCAATGATATGGCTTGGCCTGAACTGTGGATTTGGCTGTACTGATTGTGCCGAACTTAAATGGGAGAACCTTGATCTCGAAAATAGCCGAGTTCGATTCCCCAGAGGCAAGACTGGCATAGACAGAAATCTCCCATTGTGGCCCGAGACTGTGGACGCGATAAGGAAAGTGCCGGGAAGGGGCGAGTTGGTTTTCTATACGCGGATAGGGAATCCCTGGGTAAGGACCGTTCGAAGTAAGGAAAAGGACGGAACTGAAAAATACACAAAAGATGACGCAGTCACCAAGGCCTTCTCAAAGCTAATGAAGAAGGCAGGAATTAAGGTGCCCAAGGGCGTGGGTTTCTACACTCTAAGAAGAACCGCAGCGACGATAGCGGCGCATTCAGGCGACCCGTTCGCGGTCCAAAAATTGCTTGGCCATGCTGATGTGAAGATGGCAAGCACATACGTCCGGAATATCTCAGAGCAGACTGATCGAGTAATTAATAATAGCAGGAAATTTATAATCCAAGATGGTTCTTAACCTTTGGGAATCGCCTTGAACGAGATTTATGAGCGACTTCATTTGGAAACGGTCTTACTCTTTTAGCCTCAAGATATTTCTTTAGACTACATCGATTTATACGGTAGTGGCCTTTCTTAGGAATTTCGCCGGCGCTGTCAACTATATCGACGGCTTCGATTTTACCTTTACGGATAAGTGTATACACTTTGCTTTTTGACATATTCAGTTCCTTGGCAACGTCATCTACAGTCAGCCAATCTGATTCTTGATACCGCCTGGTGGAATTGAGCATATCAAAGAACCGGCCCAGATGGGCGAGCAGGTCCTTGCAGACCGAGCAGCCTTCGCTGCCAGCTTTGTCAAAGTCCAAATTGTTTGATATTCGTGGCTTCACTTTCGTCACTTCGGAACTCTGTAGCCTTTTAGTTCATGGACCCACCCAAGATGTCCCCTAATCGGCCGTCAAAGAATTCACCGGGATCGGTATCATCCGAACTGTCTGGTGGCGGTCGACGTCGTTCTTTGACTTTTCCAATCGCTTTCTTCGGGGAGATATTTCCGAAGAGGACCATGTTCATAGCGGGGAAATATCTATCCATGGCGTACCAGTTTGCATAGAGCAGGTGCCCAATGATGTCATCGTGAAGGCTGCTGTCGCCGATATTGTAATTGCTGCCGCTGCCGGTAAGTATCCTGGATAGGCCCGTGCTTACGGCCTCGCGATAGCCCAATCTGCGGCCCTGATGTTCATTTTTTGCCTTTGCTTTGCATGTTTGGTCATCCAAAATACGCTTGAACTTTTCTGATTCTGCGCATAGGATAAATATTGAACGTATTCTGATACAGCGTTCGGGAGACAACAAAATGGCGAACGCTAATGCAAAACTAAGAAAAAAGGATTCCGCACGGCTGGTCTGGGATACCAAGCCCCGAAGGGCACCAAACCCTAAAGATATAGAATTCCAGACCGCTGAAGTTGTCCTTCCAAACCCGAAAGTCGCTGGCGACCTACCGTTATCCTTCCGCAATGGCTTGCTCGGCGAAACCGAACTCGACAAACAAAAAATGAACCGCCTTATCTGGGGAGATAACCTCCTTGGTATGCAGGCGCTGCTCAATCAGGGCTACGAAGGCAAAATCGACCTAATCTATATCGACCCGCCCTTTGACTCTAAAGCCGACTACTCCCACAGAATGACCCTTGAAGGAAACGAATTTACAAAAGAACCATCAGTTATCGAACGCCTCGCCTACAAAGACACCTGGACCGGCGGCACCGACTCTTACCTCGATATGCTCTACCCCCGACTACAACTTATGAAACGACTACTCGCTGAAAACGGAAGTATCTACGTCCACCTCGACTGGCACATCAATTCCTACGTAAGGATTTTGCTCGACGAGGTATTCGGTAAGCTCAATTTTCGAAATGAGATAGCAAGACGATCAGTGTTCAGTCATAGCGACCCGAACCAATTTGGGCGTAACCACGATACCCTTCTATTTTACACCAAAACCGCCGATTGGACTTGGAATACTCAGTACCAAGAATATGATGATTCCTACATGGAGTCGGCATTCAAAAACATCGAACCTAAGACTGATCGCCGCTATCAACTTGTTTCGCTCAATGCGCCTGGCTCTGGACCGCCCAAATTCTTCTGCGGTAAGATGCGAACCCCGCCTCCGGGAAGGCACTGGGCCGGTGCACTGGCCAAATCCATTGAGGAATTGGAACAACAAGGCCGTATTGTAATCTCTGAAAATGACGTTCCCCGAGTGAAGTACTATTTGGACGAGATGCCAGGAAAAGTATGTCAATCCATCTGGACGGATGTATTTGATCCACAATCTCAATCTTCGGAGAAAATCGGCTACGATACTCAGAAACCCAGATCACTTCTTGAACGTATAATCAAAGCATCTTCCAACGAAGCCACTCTTGTCGCTGATTTCTTTGCCGGTTCCGGCACAACCGGCGTGGTTGCCGAAAAACTCGGTCGTCGCTGGATTATGTGTGAACTCGGCAAGGTCGGTATCCAGGTTACCCGCGCCCGCCTCGTTGAACAAAACGCAAAACCTTTTTTAATTGAAAATATCGGCAACTACCAGCGTGAAATGATTTATCTCACCGGCGGGCGTATATGGGAAATGCAAACTCTAATCCTCAAACTTTATGGCGCTACACCACGCGACAAAACCTCCGGCCTCGGTATTCGCAAGGTCGGTAATGTTGATGAACTCGTCTATGTCGGCTACCCCGACAGACCCATCACCGCTAAAAAGGCCGAAGAACTTGCCCTTATGGCTCAAAACCTCGACGGCGTCGGCTATAATCGCCTCGTTATCCTCGGGTGGGACTACGAGTATAATTACTCCGAAGCCCTCGAATCACGCCTGCACGCCCTCAAAGACGAAATCAAAACCAAGATCGAATCACGCGACATCCCGCCCGATATTTACGATTACCTCAAGAAGGCCAAATCCGAAGAAGATATCGAACCTCTCGTCGGAAAAATCGTCTTCTACGAAAGACCGTATCTGAAACTCTCTCCCCCGCAGATAAAAGATAAAGGAAATGGCAAAATCGAAATTACCATCTCCATCGAGAAATATGTCCTTATGGATATCCCCGTAAGTCAGGATACCGAAAAGGGCCGGGCCGACCATGCCGCCCTTATGAAACTCATAAAGGATAACTTCGCCGCCCTTATCGACTATTGGGCAATCGACTGGGATTACGATGGCTGCACCTTCAAAAGTCAATGGCAGGCATTCCGAGGCAACGGCCGAAAGGCAAAAACGGTCATTACAAAGGCCGCCGAAGTCCTTGAAAAGAAACCTGCCCGAACTATCGCGGTCCGTGTTGTCGATATCTTCGGCAACGACGCTGGCGCAACGATTAAACTTTAGGACACCTTATGGCTAAATCAAAAGACAACCAAGCCTTCTCACAGTTGTACTTGGCTGACGCCCTCCAAGGCGAAGTCCAAGCCTGGGTTGACCAGGGCTATAACGGCGTAACTAATACCACCCTCGAACTTCTCAATTACTGGTTTAATCGCGACCAGGAATCGAGCGAATGTTTTTATCCCTGCCAGAGACGTGCCATTGAAACCATTATTTATTGCTACGAAATCCTCAAACCCAAAACCCTCAAAGAACTCTTTGAAAAAGCCGCTCCCGAAGCCCTATATCAACATCTGCCATTAAAAAACGAAGTAGAAAGCATTCGCTTTCCCAAATACGCCCTGAAAATGGCGACCGGCTCAGGCAAAACGTGGGTCCTCGCAGCACTGCTTGTCTGGCAGTATTTCAACAACCTAAATAACGAGGAAGGCAATTATTCTTTCCGTTTTCTTGTCGTTACTCCGGGTCACGAAGTCCTCAACCGTATGCTTGACTCCTTCAAAGGCAAGCGCGACCCCAAAACCGGAAACCGCGACCCTCAAAAATCTGATTATAACCTATCTCTTTTTATGCCCGATGGCTCACTGTGGCGAGACCGGTTCCATCTCGAAATCAAAGAACCCTACGACATCCAGCCCAATACATCTGCCCCCGATGGCCCCTTTGTCTATATTACAAACTGGCAGCAGTTCCGTTTCAAAAAAGCCGCCCAGGACCTCTGGGCTCAATTTACCGGCGAAGACGTCGAAGAAACCCCGCGCGGCGAAATCATCCTCGACTTTCTCTCTGAATTCCCTGACCTGATTGTTATGAACGACGAAGCCCACCACGTCCACGGCAAGCAAGCTGCAACTGGTGACGAATTGGTTTGGCGACAGTTTATGACTCGTCTTTACGACCGCCTCAGCCAACAACATAAAGACCAGTTCGGCCCATTTATCCAGATCGATTTCTCCGCAACGCCATTTTATGGCAGTGGCGAAAAAAGAGATTACTTTCCTCACATCGTTTACGATTACCCCCTGATAAACGCCACGCACAATATGCTTGTCAAACAACTCTTCCTCGAAGAGCGCCAGTCCATTGCCGGCGAATCTTTGGAAGAACTTGATTTCAGAGCAGAACGCCTCGAACCCGATGGAACGCACAAAAGAGGTGCCATAGCAGCCCTTTCCGCAGGCCAAAAACTTCTCTTGGCAATAGGTAAATCAAAACTCGAACAACTGGCCGCTGAATTTAAGGTAAAAACACTCGATAAAAAACCCGTTATGCTTGTCCTCTGCGAAGATACCGCTGTCGCCAATCTGGTCAAAGACCATTTCGCCACACTCACCGACGAAAACGCTTCATTCTACGACGACTCAAAGGTAGTGCTGATTCATTCCGCCCTCAGAGATTCAGCACTTGAGCAGGCCCGTAGAAACCTCGATAAAATAGATATTGATGACGACCCTCTAAGAGTAATCATATCCGTTCTCATGTTGCGTGAGGGCTTCGACAAAAATAATATCTGTGTGATTGTCGTCTTACGAGCCACAGAAGCAGACCTGCTGCTTGAGCAAATCGTAGGGCGTGGACTAAGATTAATGTTCCCTGCAAATTCTCACCCTGAACTACAGGACTCAAAAAAGCAGGCCTACGAGGAAATACGCCTAAATAAAACCCCCTCCAATTCCTTGGATTTCCTGTTTGTTGTAGAGCATCCGAGGTTCCGCGCGTTTTACGAAAGCTTAAAGCAAGAGGGTTACATTATTGGGACCGGCGACACAAGCCAAACTACTTCTACCGGCGATATAATCCCGGTCGATGCTATTCCCGAAAGAATGCCTCAATTTGACATTGCCTGGCCTATACAGATTTTCGACGAGGGCCGTCTCCCCGAACTTTCCCAGATCGACCTCAGTATCCTCCCCAAATATCCTTCCGATTTTGACCAACTAAAACAATTTCTCTCTAAACTTGTTATTCAGGAAACCCACGTGGAGACCGGCAAGAAAACAAAACTCTGGAAACTCGATAACGAATACTTCGATTATAACTTTTTCTTGATGCAGGCCTCAAAAGCAGTCGCAACAAAAGGCAAAAGTTTCATCCTGACCGCCAAACGTGCCGAAATCGCTGGATTGATTGATGATTATGTTTCTGCGCATTGTTTCAAACAACAGATTGATTTTACTAAGCCGGAAAACTACTGTGTCTTAAATTACCCCGATGTCTTTGACCACATTGTCAATGGCCTTCGTCAGGAAATAATCCGGCTGATTGAAGGTTACAAATATGAACCCAAAGGCGTATGGGCTACATTGTCAGAAGTTCCAAGAATAATGCTGCGAGAAAGTAAATCTGTGATAACGGATAAAAGCATTTATCCGCGACTACCTTACCAGCCCAAAGGCGGCGGTTTCGAGCGCGATTTTATGCAAAACGTGCTTAATCTTTCCTGCGAGGTCATTTCCTACGCCAAACTCGATAGACGCCACAAACTCAAAATCCAATATCGTGACGAAACAGGAATCCTTAGAACATACGAGATAGACTTCATTGTTAAAACATCTGAAAAAATGTGTCTCGTGGAAACTAAAGCTGCCAAAGACATTGACAATCCTAATGTAGCTGTAAAAGCACGTGCTGCTATTGCCTGGTGCGACCAAGCATCAACGGTCTTACCGCCAGATAAGTATAACCAGACGCAAGGTTGGGAATACCTGTTGCTGTCGGAGGCACTCTTTAGAAAAAATGAAGGTCTTGGTTTTAATGCGCTCCTTCCGCTCTGCCAAGCTCTTCGAAACAGGGTAATCGCACATGCTGGGCATAGGCTTTTCTGAACCAACGACTGCCCCCGGCGGCTGGCCAATAAAATAGATTTTGACCAGATGATTTACGCCCTTTACGGCCTGACGGACGGCGACCCGCCTTCGTCTAAATGAACTACGGCGGGCAAGAATCGCCATTGTTGAAGGGCATAGTAAATAAGAATGACGAAGTAATTTCCGCCTTC
>CAZMLE010000033.1:0-40780 GCA_964567045.1 uncultured Pirellulales bacterium
TCCTTATCGGCCACGGGAGGCCTTTTTACTTGAGTCGCTTAACGGAACGCCATTCCTGACTGTTACCATATCGCTTACGCAAATTCTTTCCTGGTCTGGTTGTGAAACGCTCTGACCGGCTTTGCTGCTGCAAGCATGTTTTCGGGTATCGAGCAGGACAAACTCAGAATTGCCACGTTGGCCGATGCACAAAGCGGCTGGCTGCCAAGAGCAGAAGCGCCCAAAATATTCTCAGCCTTTACAACCCGAAATATCCACAATTTCCCGCTCAAAGATCACTTATTCCTTACGCACTTTTTGCTCAGAACCTTGATATCTCTTGCGCATTTATGCAGGCTTCCGCCACTTTCCCAAATCCGCCATTTTATGCTCAAGCACATACTACTTGTAAACTTGTAAAGATTTCTATGAAAAGTCTTAAACACCGAGCGTCGAATGGGATCCGCTCTGCCGAGCGAGTTTAACTTCCAACAGGTTAGCGTCGCGAATTCATTGGAAGTGCTATGAATCCCTGTGATATTTCTTTTCGCTCGGCTCGTTCTCCAAAGTGCCGAATCAGCCAGAATTACCATCCAACTGGGTCAATCTGCGTTAGTGCCAATAATATCTGTTTTTTTATTATTAAAATCTGCCTCTAAGATTTTTTTATGCTTGACAATTCCAAAGTGGCTCGTTAATTTAGGACAGAAAGGCAATCTGGAGAGGCCTTATGTCAAAAGGATTTGGCTGAAAAGGAAGGGAAGAGAATGAAGGATCTATTTACCACCGGTGAGGCCGCCGAAATCTGCAGAGTAAGCCAACAGACAATCATTCGTTGCTTTGATTCCGGTAGACTGGAAGGCTTTCGTGTTCCCGGCTCAAGATTCCGCAGGATTCCGCGTCAGAGCCTGATCAAGTTCATGAAGGATAACAGTATCCCTCTGGACAACCTTGAATCCGGCAAAAAGAGAATCCTCATTGTCGACGATGATGCTGAAATCGTCGAGCTCATGGCCGACGTCTTAGGGCGGGATGGCAGATTCGAGATCAAGACAGCATCCAGCGGCTACGAGGCAGGGATGTGGACACAACGGTTCCAGCCCGACTTGATACTGTTGGACTACATGTTGCCCGACATCAACGGTAATATAGTCTGCCAGACGATCAAAAGAAATCCGGAATTTGAAAACACCAAGATTATTATCGTAAGCGGCGTTGTCAAGCAGGATGAGATCGATCAGCTCTTAAAGTCTGGTGCCGAAGGCTTCATAAAAAAGCCGTTCACCATCATCGAGCTTACCGATAAAGTCACCACCGCTCTAAAGATGAGATAAGAACACCGCCGCTTCGGGCAAAGTAAATCCTGGTGGTCCACAAGAACAGGCCAGGAAATATTTCACTTTAAATGGATAATCAACGGTCCTCACGTTGAAACGCGAGAACGATGACATGGGCGCCGAAGATGCTGATACAGTAGCTGCCCGCCAGACAGAGCTTGCCGTCGCCCGACTGGATTCACTATTGACCCTGCCTTGCGTTGCGATACAATATTTCTCCAAGTTTTTGCAAAGCCGATTTTCTCCCTCTGACTTAGCTGATATTGTTGAATCAGACCCTGCGCTTGCCGCTAAGATTTTCTCGCTTTCGCACCAGCATGGCGTGAACCTGCCCAGCCTGAAGTTCTCGCTTCGCCTGGCACTTGACAGGCTGCCGGCGGATTTGGTTCGCCAGGCCATCCTGTCAGTTAGGGTACTTGCTGCCTCTGAGCTTGAGCACGACCCTGACAACGTCACAATGCCGCCTGCGAAGGAGCTTGTACTTCATAGCCTTGCCGTTGCCTGCTGCGCTAAAGATATCGCTGCCATCATAACGGATAAGATTGGACCAGAGCTGGCCTACTACGCAGGTCTACTACATGATATTGGAAAGTTTGCGTTGCAGGAGACGATGCCGAAGAGCCTCGCCCAGATTGTCGAAGAAGCTAAGTTGACCGGAGCAAGCTCTTACACGGTTGAGCAAAGGCACCTGGGTACCAGCCATACACTGCTGGGCAAAAGTTTAGCTCAAAAGTGGCACCTGCCAGAACCGATAAGTCTTGCTATCTGGTTGCATCACAGTGACGCGGTGACAATCTCGCGTGATGTCCCTGAGGCAAAAATAGCCCAACTCGTCCGGTCGGCTGATTCTATAGCCAGGCGGGCCGGCATTGGGCACTCCGGTAGTTTCGATTTGCCGGAACCAACGGAGAAAATAGCTCAATCGCTCGGGGTTACCGTCGAGCAACTGGATCAAATCCGAGTCAAGCTGCCCGAACCAGTCAAGGAAAAATCTAGGGTTTTGGGTCTGGACTTGCCAAATGCTACGGGACGTTACTGTCAGTTTGCTCATACCGCTGCAGGCCGTTTTGCCCAGCAGCAGGCAGAGTTATCTGTGGAAAATCGCCGCCTGGGAACCGCCTGCAGCCATTTTGATTTTATAACAGACTTTTTGCTCAGCATAAGTTCCGATGCCACCGCTATCGATGTCGCAGAGAACTTCGCTGTTCGCTGGCAAAAGTTTTATCAAACAGGTTTGGTCTGTCTGTATCTGGCGCCAACAAGCAGTCCAGAATCTTTGGAAGCTGCCGTTGTAGAAAGCCTGGGGCAAAGCAGAACCATCATATTGAATGTCCCTTCAGATGCCAAGCCAATACCAGAAACCGTAGCCAATCGTTTTGCAATTTTGGATGCTCAGGACCATGTCGATTGGTTACTTGATCAGTTGGAACTTGAGTCCGACCTGCGGCAAGCCAAGTTGGTGCCGTTGCTTTCAGATGGGAAGGCAGTGGGCGCACTGGTTTTTGAGATGCACTATCCGGCGGATGCAGAGCTGTTCGAGGAAAATTTCAGCAAGGTCGCCGGAATCGCCGGTGCCGTTTTAGATATGGTGCTGAGCCGGCATAAATATGAGCGTTTTGCCGAGCTTTTTGCTCAGCTTATTCGTGGTGCTGTCGAGCAAGCTGCCGCCCCGCTAAAAGGTGAAGTTTCGCCGGCGGAGATTGCTGCCGATGCCTCTCTGGAGGCTCTGGCTGAGATGACTGCCGGAGTAGGCCATGAGCTAAATAATCCTCTTTCGGTCATATCCGGCCGGGCACAATTACTGGCTGACGCGGAGACGAATCAAAAGAAAAAACGAACCTTACAGCAGATTCAAGAAAATGTCCGCGAAGCTTCTGCGATCATCGAGGACCTGATGAGTTTTGCCGAGCCCCCGCCGCCTAAGCCAAGCCGGACCGACGTTAAACAAATGTTAGACGAGGCTATACAATTGACCAAGCAAAAGACCGGCGCAGAGCACATCAACGTCCAGATTCAAGTTGCCGAAGATGTTAAAAGCGTGTTTGTAGATTCTGCGCAGGTCGTATCGGCTCTGGCAAATGTTGTTAGCAACTGTCTGGAATCCTACCGCGATCCCAGCTTTCGCGGGGACCCCGACCTGGTCGGGGCGCAGGCAGGGGTGGGGCCAATTAAAATCACTGCCGATGCCGAAGGCCTCCGCGTGAGGATTCAAGTTAGCGACCTCGGTTGTGGAATGGATGCAGAAACCCTTCGAAAAGCAACTCACCCATTCTTTTCAGCTAAGCCCGCGGGGCGCAAACGCGGGATGGGTCTTGCTTATACTGCCCGCACCGTGCAATTGAATAAAGGCTCACTTTCGATTGAAAGTGAGCCTGGCAAAGGCACAACAGTAACAATTTACTTGCCCGTCAATTACCTGACAAACGCCTGAGAATCTCGATTTTGCTTTCCCACTTGTGGGAATCTATGCCGGAAGATGACCCCCCACTTGGCTGCCAGAATCCGCACCACCACCTCCACATAAATCGTATCACTTTCATATCATACCCTCACTCAGACGGTCAGTTATTATACCATGACTGCCGGTTCAATGCAGCGTGAAAGTGGTCTGGCGGACGCTACAAGGTAAATGGGATAGCTTTGGTTATAGCGACGGCTTTTTTTATCGGGCTGTGGCAAAAAATTTTTGTATGGCCAACTTTGCCGTGCAGTCAGTAACGCTGGTCTTTGGGACCCTGCTGGGCGGGAACCCTCGCGTATAGAGCAATCTTGTTAGCTCCGTCCACGATAGTAATCCTGGCGTCGGGCTGAAGGTAGAGCCAATTGTTCACGATATCCTGCGGCTGATGTGTCGGATATAAATGCGATGCTTCAACAAGGTTGTCAGGTATCTGTGAATACATCCAGATTCGCCGCAGCCGTTTTATCATTTGGGCGAATTTGTACGGCTTGTGGCTGTACAGCTTGTATTCGCCCTCGATGGATTTTAGAACCTGGTCAATTGGAGCAGTCAGCCGATTGTAGAAGTTCTCCATTGTCTGCTTTTCGCCGATCCCATCCGGACATGCGGCCAAAAACAGTATTTCGCCGCCATCAACGACCGCACTTTTTGTAAGCTCAAGAGCCCTCTGAGCGATGTAAAGGTCGATGTCGTTGGGAAGTCCGCCGGGTGAAACGATGAGCCTGGCAACCGGCTTAACGGTATAAGTATTTCTGCAATCGACTACGTTGAAAGCTTCGCTACTGACCGTTTCGACCGGCCCAAACCGTGCCCAGCTTATTCTCTTGGCGTTGCTGATAGTGGCCAGCGCGTAGACCGGTCGGTCCTTCACAATCAGTCGCATCCCTTCAAGTTGATCCTGGGCAAGCGGATTATTTCTTCTGCTCTTATCTTTGTGCCATGGGTGGACGCCAAACGTAGATCTATCATCGAGTGCCAGACTGTGGTTTTGCTCGGTCGTCCGGTAAGCGCATATCCCGGGGACAAAGTTCTTTATCGGATTGGAATAGCCCGCAAAATAGTGCACCTTAATATCCGAGAGCACAAGAAAAACGTCCGCCTGATCAGCCAGAGCACTAAAAACAATCTCGGTGCCGCGTGATGTCGTGCCGGCATTTATGAGTCTGTCGCAGTGACAGTCGTGGGCGTGAATCTCAAAATGCTTAATGCCTGCCTGGCGGGCGGCTTTTTGCATTTGCTCGCGTATCTTGACATTTGCCTCGCTGTCAGGATTGTGGGTGCCAGTACAGATTAAGAATCGTACCTGTGATCCCCGCGAAAGCGGGGACAAGATACCAAAGAGCTGGGCGAATATGTCATCAAACGGCTCATCGCGGGTGCCATCGTCGAGCAATACGCAGAGTCGCTTACCGGTGCTTTCCTGTCGGAAATTCTCTATCTGCTCGCCGGATAGCGTCTGCTGAAGGATGGTTTGGCTGTCGCTCTGCTCGTCATCCTGCCACGGGCGAATAATTTCTTCTATGTTCGCTTCGGGGATCTGCAAACAGAGCAGACCCTCGCCGTAGTGAAGATCTATTTTCATCGCGGCGGCCTTGTCTTTTTTTTGACACGGATTTACACGGATTCACACTGTTTTGTAACTGTTAATTTTCTAACCGTGTTAATCTGTGTTAATCTGTGTCTAACCCTTGCCTATTTGGCGTTTTCCAGGATTCCCATTAGCTCGTCATCGTTCAATGCGATTGGGTTGCCCTTCATGCTGCTGGATTTTTTGGCTTTTTCTACGACTGCGGGGAAATCTTGTTCTTTCAACCCGAACCGCCCCAGTGACGGTACATTCAACTCTGCGCAAAGCTGTTGTACCCAGGTGACGCCATCGGCGGCTTGCGCTGCTGCTTTGCCAGTCAATAGCTGGGCGATGTCATCGTACCGGCCCAGGGCCGGCGAATCGGCTGCCCGGCTCTGTATAGCTCTTACATTGGCTTGCGCAACGAACGGCAGAAGCCGAGCACATATAACCCCATGGGCAGCGGAAGTCATGCCACCTAATGGACCCGCCAAGCCATGTACAGCACCAAGCCCTGCATTAGCCAGGGCTAATCCGCTAAACAGACTTGCCAGGGACATATCTTCACGGGCAGCGGCGTTGCTGCCATCCTCGTAAGCATCTCGTAAAGAACGCCCGGCTCGCTCCAGACCCTCCCGACAAATAGCATCGGTGGGAGGGTTTGCTTTGTTGCTAACGTAGGCTTCCATAAGCTGGGTCAGTGCATCCAGCCCGGTGCTGGCGGTTAAAGCCGGCGGCATCGAGTAAGTCAATTCAGGGTCAACAACAGCCAGACTCGGCAGCATCCATTCGCTGCGCATGCTCACTTTAACGCGATGCTCCGGCACACCCAGCACTGCGTTGCGCGTGACCTCGGCGCCGGTTCCTGCAGTTGTCGGGACCGCGATGTGGGAGGCGGATTTATTGACAAGCGGCTTACCGCGACCGACGACTTCCAGATAATCCTCCAGTTCGCCGTCGTTGGTTAGCATCGCTGCGATGGCTTTGCCGCTGTCAATGGCACTTCCGCCGCCAACACTGATAACCAAATCGCTCCGCGATTGACGGGCCTTTTCTATGGCCGCTTTTAGTATACTAGTGGTTGGTTCGCCGGGCACGCCGAACGTGACGTAGTCAATAGCAAGTTTGCTTAAGCCCTCCAGCAGCGGCTTAACACGGTCGCCGGTGCGCCCTGTAACGACAAAAGCACGCTTTCCCAGCCGGGCTGAAATTGGCGCAACTTCGCTGCTCGTTCCCTGGCCGAAGACAATGCGCGTGGCGGTGACAAACTCGAATCTCATAACTGCCCGTACTTTATGCCAGACCCTGTGACTAATCCCAGCCGCGCTCGTCAGGAAACATATTTGTGTACTTAACACTTGTACGCGGCTGAGCCATCATGTCGGCCACGGTATCACGCCATCTCTGATAATGCGGCGTTTCCTTGTGCCTGGCCGGGTCTTCAGCGGTGCGATACACCTCAACCAGTACAAATCGGGTAGGATCGTCCTGCTGCCGAATTATGTCAAAGCGAGCGATGCCCGGCTCTTTGATGCTGTGGCGAGCATTTTCAAGCGTGGCTGAGCGGAAAGCCTCCACTTGGTCGGGCTTAACCTGGACATGAACGTGCACTATTAGCATACCGTTCTCCTTACTTGTCGTGCGTAGCATGTCGCCGGTCGATCGGAGCACAGGGCGCGGGCAACGGCTTTTGCTTTTTTCTCATCCAGGGACATGTATCTCGCTGTGGGCACTCCTTGCAGCCATGTTTGGTCGAAAGTAAAGGCAACAGCACAAACGCATCGACGGCAAAAACAATCAGCAGCGCCAAAAGCCCTATAGAAAAGGCGCCTATCAAGGCGATCACGCCGACCAATATGGGTATGAACCACAACGGCACAATCACAGGTATGTGTTTCTTGAACTTCTTGTCGAAACAGTCCTCGGGAACGTCGCTCGTCGCTCGTCCCTCGTCGCTCGTCGCTCGGGTCACGGGCGACGGGTCACGGGTGACGGGTCTGCGCAGTCTGCCTGCTATTTGACCGTAGCCGCATGGGCAGGATCTGGTATCGTAGTACCGGCAGAAAGGGCACAAAAATACGATTATCCAGAAAACCCCTGTTACGCCGTATATTAGATATGCTGCCGCAGCGACCCATCTCCATAACTGAACCGAGATGCTTAAGAACAAGACCGCCGTTCCCAGCGCTATCATAGCTATATAGGGCAGGTTATTGATAAGCTCTTGAATGTGCGAATATTGGCGCGGTTGAGAACTCATTGTTCTTCGTCGGCCCGTTCCAGAACCTCAAGTATCTTGCTGAACGCGTTGCGTACCTGGGTGTAGTCGCGTACGTCGACCGTGAACCGGCCGTCCGCATTGGGGGATGAAACGACGTGACCATCGGAAAAAAGAATGTTCGCGAATCTCTGCCGGTGGTGGGTGCGCGGCTTCACATTCCACTGCGCCAAATCTGGAGGACACAGGAACATGGTATCGATGGCCAAGGCGCGAACCGGCCACCCGTTGCGGTTCTTGCCCAGGTTGCCGAGCGCGATGTGGCCCAAGGGCGGGTCTGGCGCGTTGCGCTCGTCAAATAGGCGCGTTACCGAGGCGTGACGGTAGTAGTAGCTGCACTGGGCTTGGGCTGTGCCCACCTTGGCCAGCTCACCATCGGCAAAAACTTTCTGGTCGGGATCAGGGCAGAATAGGACCTTAGGCTGCTCGGACAGGTGCTCTCGTAGCAGTAAGCCCAAACCGACCGGTTTGCCACTCATTAGTGAGATCAGGCTGGTCGGCGCGCCCGTGGAAGGGTAGAAGTCGGCCGGCGACAGAAAGGGCGGCGCTTTGGGGCCGAAGGGGATGCTGTCGTTGTACTCAACGGCGTAGGAATGGATGGCCACCCCGATCTGACGCAGGTTCGACAAGCAGGCGATTTTCCGAGCCGACGCCCGTCCTGACGCCAGCGCCGGGACCAGCACCCCCATGAGAACGGCTACAATCCCGATGACCACCAGCAACTCGACTAGCGTAAAAGCACCGTCGCCCGTGACCCGTCGCCCGTGACCCGACCAACGAGCCCCAAGCCCGTCCCGGCTCGGCACGGGGGGGCGAGCGACGAGCGACGAGCGACGAGCGACGGGCGACGAGCGACGGATTTTCAATTGTCGATTTTCAATTGTCAATTGTCAATTTCCCAAGTCCAAGCCAGGATTCCACCAATATCGTCAAGTCCTCCATATTCACACACCCATCACCCGTTAGGTCGGTCGTCGTCTCCGTACATGACAGCCACTCCTGAGCCATCACTGCGAAGTCTTCCAGATTCACGGACGAGTCCCCCGTGAAGTCCAGCCCAGGCGGCGACTTCGTCAGGCGAACGTTGTCCAGGTCCCAGTATCCACCGGCCTTTCCGGTATCTGGATCGAGGTCTGCCAGGGTGAGTATGGAAACCAACTGCACGCCGATATTCTTGCCGGCCCATGGATTGGTGGGCCTCACTTGCGGAAGATCCAACTGGACGTCATTAAAGTGCTTGACGTAGCCGGTGTCTGAGTCGTACATAAAAGTCGTCGCCCCTACCGTGACCTTCTTGTTCTCGGCGTCGCAGTAATACAAACGGATTTCAATGGGGACATCATCTTTCATATTGCCGCCGCCGCCGATGATTCCCACCGTGAGGCGGTAGGATTGTCCAACCTCGAAGGTGGCCGTCAGATCCTGGAACAACTCGACCTCCGGGACCGCGAACAACCACACTGCCTGGTTCCCATCGCAGTTGTCGATGTGGTCAGGGTCTGTAGGAGCGACATTCAGAAATACGCCCGTTAGCTGGCTCCAGAAGAACCCGCCGCTCTCGTCATACCACCACGGCGTTGGCGACTTCTGCCAGGAGTCAATGTCAACACTCACGAAAGCGGTTTCCGGCAACTCGAATGACGCATTGGGGATAGACAGAGGCGCAGAGGCACACAGGCACACAGGCACACAGGCACATAGGAACAGAGATACTTTGTGCCTTTGTGCCTTTGCCACTTTGTGCCTCTTCAATCTTGCTTTACTCAGTCGCTTCGAACATCATAGCATAATAGAACATCGGCATGGCGGATATATAGCCTGCCGTCAGAAATAACCGGGTGTGGCCAGCCATTGCCGCTCATCCCTTGCCGCTTGGGCAGACTAAACGTGCTCTTGAGATTATAGCTCTGGGGATTGGCCTCGATAAGGGCCACGACGTTGTTTTCGTAGCGGAAGTACAGGTGGCCGTCAGCGTAGAGCACACCCGCTGATCCGCCGCCAGGCTGCTCTTGCTGCCACATTACTTTACCGGTCCTCATTTCGATGCAGGTTGGCTTGCCCTCGCCGTGGCCATGCCCGCCATAAATATAATCGCCGACCCGGACGAAGCCGCCATGATGGTTCTGAAAAATGTTGGCATTAAGAAAATAAACCTCTTCAGTCTTGACACCGCTGTCGTTGCTCGCGAGCTTCAAAAGCGCAGCGCCGGCACCATAAGCGGTGGAACAAAATACGTATTCACCGCGCACAACGGGAGTTGGGATGTTGGCGGTCGAGTTGGCTATTTTGTTGTATCCCCAGAGGAATCTGCCGTCTTTTGCCGAGACACCTATCAGTCCTTTGTTGGTCAACTGTATATACTGCCGGACGCCCGCCGCCTCAGCCGGGACGACAGACGAATAGCCTGCCTCATCCATTCCCTTTCGGCCGATGTCAGGCATAGAACATTTCCAGACAAGCTCTCCGGTCTTTTTATTGAGTGCGACCATCACGGCATCGCGGCCGCCGGGCGTGCACAAGAGTTTATCCCCATCGACCAGTGGCGATTCACTGTATTTCCAGCCGGGATTTTTGCCGGCGAAGTCTCTTACCAGATTCTTTTGCCAAAGCACTTCGCCGGTATCTGCGTTGACACAAACCACATCGCCACTGGTGCCGATGGCATAGATCAGGTCCCCATCGACCGTTGGCGTGCAGCGCGGACCATCATCGTGCGGCGGTCCCACCTCAGCCCGCCACAACCGGCGACGTGTGACAAGATCATAGGCGATAACGCACTGGATCTTTATGCCGGAGCCTTGGCCAGGAATGTCACCCATGGTATAGAGCTTGCCGTCCACGATTGCTACGCTGGAATAGCCGATCCCCAGCCCGGTGATTTCCCAGAGAAGTTTTGGCCCGCCCTCCGGCCATTTGCTTAAGATGCCGGTTTCTGAGCATATCCCGTCACGGTTAGGCCCACGCCATTGGGGCCAATCTGCCGCCCGGACGGCACAGTGATAAGCCGGTTCAATTAAGCATAGTCCAAGACCAAAAGCTGCCAAGCGTAGATAGTTTCCAACTGCCTCTGACATTGCGGTGGCCTTTCCCAAAAAATAGTGCAGACCCCCGCGTCTTCCTGTCGGAAGACAGGAGCGGGGGCTAAATATTTATCCGCCAAACGGACGGCGGATTTAGCTGCGGACATCAAGACACACCAGGTCGCCTTTGGCGTTTCGGGCGTAGATTCGGCCGTTCGCTAAGACGGGCACCGTCCAGCACTTGCCTGTTAAGATTTGCGCCGATGCGAGCTGCTCAAACTTTTCGGGCGAAGCCTTTGCAATAACCAACTTACCGCTTTCACCAAGGGCAATCAGCTTGCCGTCGGCGACCATAAGTGAACCTGTACCCAATCCTGCCTGCGACCATTTAACCTGCCCGGTCTTGTGGTCAAGACACGTAAGTTTCCCTCCTCCGCCGACTTGTCCATTGAAGCCGTAGATATATCCTTCCCACAGCACGCAGCTATTAGCGTGATTGCTCATGTTCTTATTGCGCCAAATCTCGGTAACACCATCCTGCTGGATTTTCAGAAGTGCACAGCCCTTATTGTAACCGGAGCAAACAAACATAGTGTCACCGGAAACGATCGGGTCGGAAGCGTTGATGTCATAGCTGCTTTTCCACGGATGTCGCAAGATTATTTTCCCGGTGGAGGCCGCCACAACGACCATCTCATTGGCTGTCATTATGGCTGCACATTTCTGGGCCCCGACATTGAAAGCGACGGCGGTAGCATACGAAGCCGGGGCCTTGCCGTTTTCCCACGCCACTTTGCCGTCTGCCTTGTTCAGTGCTATGCCGTTAGTGCCGGCGTTAAGAATAATCAAATTGTCAATTACTCGCGGAGAGCTGGCAAAGTACCAAGTTGGATGTTTAATGCCCTGTTCTTTAACGATATTTCGGTGCCAGAGGACATCGCCCGTGTCCGCCCGGAAGCAGACAACGTCGCCGTTTTTGCTGAAGGTGTAAACAACGCCCGCCTCTACAGTCGGTGTGGCGGAAGGACCACCTTCGTGGTCTGTATCAAATAAAGGACACGGATAGGATTTCTTCCATATTTCTTTGCCGGTTTCGGCATCGAAGCAGTAGAGTATATCCTTGTCGCTGATGTTGCCCATCGCGAATACCCGGCCGCCGCTTACGGCCATGGTAGAAAACCCGGTTCCGAGCGAAGCCCTCCAGAGAACTCTCGGGCCTTCAGCCGGCCAGGCTGTGCTCCAGCCCGTCTCGTTTGAGACACCGTTGTGATTGGGTCCTCGCCAGTTGGGCCAGTCCGCCGCGACAGCTTTGCCACCACGGCCCAGGCCGAATAAGCACATTCCCAATCCAAGAGTCACTGCAAAGGCTCTCATTGTCTTTAGCACTGCCATAGCATACCTCCAAAAAAGCAGAATTCGATGGGTCGGCTTATACACTTTTCCAGCTTGAAAGTCAACCCTTTTCACAGTTGTGTATTCATCATATATTTCCGTGAATGTCGGCCTTATAATCGTTGGCGTAATACCTACGATTTGTAAGTCTGCGTGTTCTGCCAAAAAACAGATGCTGTTTCAGTAGAAAGGGACGCTTATGGAACTGGTCACACGTCGGAATTTCGTCAGGACTTCTGTAGCTGCCGGTGCGACTGCGGTTGCTGTTACGGCGGCCGGCATCGCAGCGCAGGGTGCTCCGGGCGAGATCCGCAAAGCTAAAAACGTCAAGATCATAGGCATTTGCTGCAGCCCTCGAAAAGGAAAGACCACAGCTGCTTCTTTGCAGGTTTGCCTGGAGGCAGCCAAGAAGGTTAGTCCTCGTATCGAGGTCGAGCTGGTCGAGCTGGCCGGCATGAAGATCGACGGCTCATTGGCTGCCGGGCTGCCGCTTGAACCTGGTCAAAAAGATGATTTTGCCAAACTTGTCCCTAAGCTCGCTGACCCTGAAGTCGGCGGAATCGTCATCGGTACGCCGGTCTATTTTTCCGGCATGACGTCACTTTGCAAGGCATTTCTCGATCGCTGTATTACCTTATGGCAGGACAATTTGAAGCTCAGTAACAAGGTTGCAGGTGTGCTGGCAGTTGGCGGCAGCCGCAACGGCGGTCAGGAAGTGACCATTCAATCGGTCCAGGCGGTACTCCTTTGCCAGGAGATGATCGTGGTCGGCACCAGCGGGCCGGCGCCCCGCATAGGAGCAACTGTATGGAGCGGTGACGGGGATGATGTAACCAAGGACGAGTTTGGAATGACCAAGGCCAGAGACCTTGGCCGCCGCGTCGCCGAAGTCGCCCTGCGTCTAAAAGGCGTGTAGGGATGTAATCACGGGCGCAAGAACCTGCGGTGAAACCGCAGTGGGAAAACCCCCAAATAAATCCGCCATGTGTCTGGCGGATAAATTTGGGGGCTAAATATCTCTCGACTGCGCTCGAGACGGGTTTAGCCCCGCAATTTATTGCGGGGTTCCCGCGTTCCACGCGGGGTCTTGAATGACAATGCTCCGGTGGGGCAGGCCGCCGCACATTGCCGGGCGGCAGTTTTGAGAGTCTCGGAGAGCTGCTCGCCAAAGGGCACTGCAACGCGAACATCAAAACCACGACCGACGAATGTCAGCCCGGGCCTTTCGCCGGCCTGAGCAGCAATCTTTATGCACAGACCGCACTTTATACATTTGCCGGGCTCGTAACGAAGGACGGAGGACGGAGAACGGAGGACAGATAAGGCAGGACGGTTTTCAGTCCTCTGCCCTCTGTCGTCTGTCCTCTGTCTTCCGTCTTCTGTCTTCTGATTCTTATACCGGCTCGGCCTGGCTTCATACTCCTGGGCATATTGTCTTAGTTTGCAGCCCTCAGCCTTTCGGCAGTCACAATGCAGACAGCGCGCCGACTCACTTTCAGCCTGCTCGTGGGTGAGTCCGTCACCCCCTTGTGACAGTGTCACGCGTGGAGCGGTGCTGGCCCCAGCCACAAACTGCTGTATTTCTTCATCGCTGAGTTTGCCAATATGAGTGTTAAATGCCTTGGCTGGCCGTGTCACCTCTTGGCCGGATAGATATTCACCGATAGACACGGCTGCTTCCTTGCCGTCCGCCACCGCCCGAACCGTGAGCCTGCGTGCCCGCACCGTATCTCCGCCGGCAAATACGCCCGGCAGACTTGTCTGGTAAGTTCCGGCATCTATCACGATACCGTGTGGGCCTGTCTCCAGGCCCAGGCGTTCAGCATCGCCAGGATGCAATTGCCCAACTGCTATGAACACCGCATCGAAGTCTCGGCGTAACTGGCTCAATGAAAATATCTGATCTATGCGCGTTTGGCCTTGGAATTTCACGCCCAATCTCTCAATTAGACTGATTTCCTTATCCAATATATTTGTCGGAAGCTTTTCCTGCGGAACGGAATATCGCAGCGCGCCGCCCGGTTTTTCGCGCTGGTCAAAAACGGTGCAGTCATATCCCTGCTGCCGGAGGTAGTAAGCAGCGGCTAATCCGGCCGGTCCCGCTCCGACAATGGCCACGCATTTATTTTTGCCCGGCGTGCAGGGCGGCAGATACGGACTTGCCGACTGTAGGTCCACGTCCGCTACGTACCGTTTCAAAAGACAGATCGAGACGGCCCCGTCGAATTGTGCCCGCCGACAGGCCTTCTCACACGGCGCCGGACAAATCCGTCCCAACACAGCAGGCAGGGCAATATCTTTCTTTACCGTGGCAATAGCGTCATGAAGATCACCGGCAGCAATGTGGCGTATCATCAGCGGAATATTCATCCCAGCAGGACAGGTGACCTGGCAGGGACCCATGCAATCACCCAGGTGGTCGCTCAACAGCAATTCCAAAGCCGTTTTTCTGGCTTGCCGGACCTCCTGCGAACTGGTGCAGACCCGCATCCCATCCTGAGCGATGCTTCCACAGGCCGGCACAAAAGCCTCTCTCCCCTCAATCTTGACTACGCACACCATGCAACTGGTCGACGGTTCATAGCCTTTTGATTCCCGCAAGGCGGGGTCCCTCAAAAAGCACATTGCAGGAATGGCGATACCCAGCGTTTCAGCGGCATCAAGAATGGTGGCGCCGCTGGGCACCTCAACCTCACGATTATCTATGATTAGCTTTGGCATCGCTTATTGAACGTTTGATAGAACCCCCGCGTCTTCTTGTCGAAGATAAGAGCGGGGGCTAAATATTATTATCTTCTATTCTTTATCTGTTATCATTATGGCGTCTGAGGGACATACGCTTTTGCACGTGCCGCAGCGGATACATTTCTCGGTATCAATTTCATGTTTCTCGTAAGGCCTGGCTTGGATAGCCTCGGCTGGACAATGTTGAGCACAGAGAGTGCAGCCTATGCAGTCGTCCGTCACCGAATATGTAATTAGTGCCTTGCACTTTCCGGCAGGACAGCGTTTCGCAAGGTGGGCCTCATACTCATCGCGGAAGTACTTAAGAGTGGAAAGAACTGGATTCGGCGCGGTCTTGCCCAGACCACAGAGGCTTGCCTTTTTCACCATTTGAGCGAGGTTCTCCAGCTCTTCCAGGTCGGTCTTTTTGCCTTGTCCAGCACACAGGCGTTCAAGGATATCCAGCATCCGCCGGGTTCCGATTCTGCAGAAGGTGCACTTGCCGCAGGATTGGTCCTGAGTAAAGGCCAGGAAATATCTGGCAATATCGACCATGCAGTCGGATTCATCCAGTGCCACCATGCCGCCGGAGCCCATCATCGCGCCGACATCCTTGAGCGTTTCGTAGTCCACAGGAATGTGGGCCAGCTCGGTGGGCACGCATCCGCCGGAAGGCCCACCAATCTGTACCGCTTTTAGACGCAGTCCTCCTGCAATTCCACCGCCGATATCCTCGATAATCCGGCCAATGGAAATACCCATAGGCACTTCGATGAGGCCGCCGCGAGCTATCTTTCCAGCCAGAGCGAAGACTTTTGTGCCCTTACTGCTTTTTGTGCCGATGCAGGCGAATGCCTCAGGACCGTTGCGTATGATCCACGGCACCACTGCGTAGGTCTCCACGTTGTTAATAAGGGTTGGCTTGCCCCAAAGCCCGCTTTGCGCCGGATAAGGAGGGCGAAGCCTGGGCATACCTCGGCGCCCTTCTATGCTGGCCATAAGTGCGGTCTCCTCGCCGCATACAAATGCACCTGCCCCAGCAACAATTTCCAAGCGGAGACAGAAGCCGCTTCCCATAATATTTTCGCCAAGGAATCCACGCTCCTGGCAAATATTTATCGCTTGGCTTATCCGCTCCAGCGCAAGGGGATACTCCGCGCGAATGTAGAAGTAGCCTTTATTTGCCCCGACAGAATACGCAGCTATCATCATCCCCTCAATAATACGGTAAGGGTACGACTCCATCAGCATTCGATCCATAAAGGCGCCGGGGTCGCCCTCGTCGCCGTTGCAGATTAAGTATTTCGTGGCACGGCCATCCTGGCCGTGGCCCACGGGCTGGAAGCCCGTGCCACTGCCCACCATCCTGGCCGTGGCCCACGGGCTGGAAGCCCGTGCCACTGCACGCCATTTAAGATGTGTTAGAAAGCCAGCGCCGCCTCTGCCGCGAAGTCCGCTGCGCTCAATCTGGGCGATGACGTCTTCGGGGCCCATCTCTTTGAGGCACCTTTGCAGGGCCTTGAATCCGTCATTGGCCAGATACTGGTCGATATCGATAGGGTCAAGGTGTCCGCGGTGTTCGGTGGCAATATATTTCTGTCTGCCCAGAAAATCGGCAACCGGTTTATCCCGCATATTTATCGAATACCGGTCCACCGGTTGCTGCCTTTCATCGGTTAGAATGCCGTCAATCGCGGCAGAAACGGCGTTGGATATTTTCCTGGTTATTCCCCGCGTCTTGAAGTGCCGAAGCAGAATAGACTTTGCATCCTTTGGCTGTACCCTGGCATAAAAGAATGACTTATTGCCAGGCATCGCTACCTCCAGCAGCGGCGTTTGGTGACACATGCCGACGCACCCGACACGCTTGACGGCGGCCTGCACGCCGGTTTCATCCAAAGCCTGCCGCAGCGCACTGTGCAGTTTGCCGCTGCCGCGAGCCACACAGCATGAACCCAAACCAAGCCGGATTTCACCTAAATCCGCCGCCTGCCGGACTAAATGTTCAGCCCCGCGTTTTACGCGGGGTTTGGTTTCTTCTTCGCTTAGAAAATCACTGATCACGCCTGGAACCTTCTCAGGAGTGAGATGGCCGTATGTCGCTTGACCGATCTGGGCAGCCGGCGCCAAGGTGCAACACCCCAGGCATGCTATTTTCTCAAGGGTAAATATCCTTTGCGCGTCTGTATCCTGGCCATCGGGAATGTCAAGATGTCGGTGAAAAGCCTCATAAATCCTATCCGCTCCTTTTACGTGGCAGGCGGTTCCGACACAGACGCGAATTGTATGCCTGCCGGCCGGGCGGTGCCTGAACTGGTTATAGAAGGTTGAGACACCGGCAATCGAAGCCGGCGTAATCCGCGTCAATTCACAGACCCGCTGCAGAGCCTCTTTTGGCAGATAGCTAAAGCGAGTCTGGATGGCCTGGAGAATCGGCAGCACTTTTTCCGGGCCCGTGCCAATCTTCTCAATAATCCCTTCTACAAATGTCAAATCCAGCTCATTCACCGATTCTATTTCCTTTTTTACCGCCGAGTCCGCAGAGGTCGCAGAGATAATCCTCTTTCTTCTAAATCTCAGCGGTCTCAGCGATCTCTGCGGTTCGATATACAGTACAAATGTGTGCTCGACCGTATATAAATGCGGCCATCCATAAAAGCGGGCGACGCATGGCAAGGCTCTCCAAGCTCACATCTGGCAAGCTCCTTATATTCGGGCCTGCCCGCCGTTGGGCGTCCCCAAGCGGACTGAGCCTTGTCGAAGGGTCCGATCTGGCTGATGAACATAGCTCCCTCGGCGCTAAGCAGGTACAACTTGTCCCCAACGATGCTCGGCGATGCGAAGAAATTCTTTTGCAGGTCTTTCTCCCACAGCTTCTTGCCGTCTGAGACTTCATAGCACAGCAAAAGTCCGTCCGTAGTTAGTAGATATAACAATTGGCCATTGCTAACCGGCGAACAAATGTCGGGCGTGTTATCTTCAATGCTCCAGGCAATGCCGGTTTCGGTGATGTCGCCCCTGCCCTGAGCTTGTCGAACGGGGCGGATGGCCACCAGTTTAGTGTACGCTTCGATGGCAAAGACCAGCCCGCCGGCGTAAATCGGCGATGGCACGATGTCACCAGCGATACATTTTGCCCGCCACAGTTCTGTCCCGTCACTCGGGTCGTAAGCGATAACCCACGGGTTGCCGCATGTAATCACCTGTGGGCGACCGTCCACCTCGACCACTATAGGTGATGACCAGCTGCCGGGGACAGGACGCTTGGTCTGCCAGACGATGCGACCTGAAAGAACATCCAAAGCAATCAATTTGGATTTTTCTTCTTCAACATTCTCCTGGTCGTACTGAATCAAAAGAACATTCCGATACATTTCGAGTGAAGATGTGTACCCGTAGGCGCTGTCCGGTGCGCCTAAATTTGTGGTCCAAAGTCTCTTACCGGAAAAATCAAAACAGGCAACATCGCCCGTGGGGAAAATGGCGCAGACACGCCGTCCATCCGTCGCCACAGTGGGTGCGGCGTAACCGGTAGCCTCCCCCAATTCAAGGGGCTTGGCGCCGGGCACCGTGGGGCTTTGGACAGGGCCGGTCCAGAGAATCCTCCCCGAAAGCGCATCAAAACAGTATACTTCGCGCTTGTTCGGGTCAGCTCCCGAGAGAAAGACACGGTCATCCCAGACAACGGGCGAATTGTGCCCGGGAAGCGGCACTTTAGTTTTCCATAAGATCCCCTCACCGGTTTTGCCGGTCCAGTTAGTGGGTATATTTGTATAAGCGCTTACACCAAGTCCACCAGGGCCGCGAAAGCGAGGCCAGTTTTTAGCAATCTCTTCTTTAGAGGCAAAACCGGCGGGCACTCCGCTGTTTGCGCTAAGGTCAATTTCAGGGATCAGGGCAAGAAATAGTGCCGCACCGCCCAGCATAATCAAGCCGACAGTAACTGCCTGGCGGGCCCATTTAGCGCCGCGGAGCTGCCTATCATGCCTATCCGGCTGGGGCTGGGGGGCGGGCAGCTTCCTTCTGAAAGCGGCGGCGCACTTAGCAGCAATTAGGAAAGTCACCGCACTTGCCAGCAGTAGATACGCGCCCGAACTGGCGAAATCCTGTCTGCGGATCCGCAACTGCCGGATACGCAAATCAAGTTGGCGAATTTGCGATATGAGCTGTTCATCAGTGGGCTGGCTGCGGAGCTCTAACTTCAGGGACTCCAGCTTTTGCTCTCGCCTCGGAAGCACTACGGCTCTCTGGAAGTGATTCACAGCAATAAGTGCCAGGATAATGACGGAAAACGCCCCGCCGACCATCGCCGTCGCTACCGCAACCTCGGCCAGAGCCGAGGAATTGTTTCTCAATTTACAATTGTCAATTGTCAATTTTCAATTCCCTTGCGCCGGGCGTGTTCTTTGGGACAATACTCAAAACATCGGCCGCAGGCCAGGCAGCTTGCTCTGTCGGCCTCGTAATCGGTTCGGGTAACACGCCGGGATAGTCCGATGAGCTTCAGCCCAGCTATCAGCCCGACAAAGCCTCCGAGAAACCAGCCCCCAAGCGTAAATTTTGCCCGAATGTCGGAGGCCTCAGCGTAAAGCTGCTCGGTCGGTTTCCCCGCAGCTCTAAAGGCTAAACTGGCATTTGTAGTGCCTTCCACTAGGCCCTCGTCTTCCAAATAGACCCGCTCAGCCAGCCTGACTGTGGCATGCATCCGGGCCGTGACATTTTTTAGCTTAGACCCTGCCCAGCCGACCGAAAGTGCCAGCACCGGCAGAAGAATCATCAGAAGCGCCAGTCTCTTTTTGCCTATAATGTAATCCCGCGCCGTCCAATCGGCTGTTGGCTCTCTGATAGCGCCAAAGGGACACGAATCTTCACACAGCCGGCACCGAACACACTCTTCAGGTGTGATTGTCACATTCCATCTTGAAATGCGCGAAAGCTGCCTCAGAATCACTCCGTATGGACACACAAAGCGGCAGTAAGGCCGACCTACAAAGACACTCACTAACAGCACACTGCCTCCAAGAGTCAAAATGTTCCAATTTCCGCTCAGGCGGAAGAACGAAACGAAAGGGTCGTATCGGCATATAATAAAAGCACTGCCAGTGGCGGCAAAAAGAATGGCGGCACCCAGGTAAACATAGGCAAACAGGCGTAGTGCACTCTCCAGCCAGTTCGGCACCCGGACCGGCTGCAACAGCACTAAATCCTGGATCGCCCCCAGAGGACATACGCCGGCACAAAAAATACGCCCGAAAAATAAGGTAAATATAAGCGGCAGCAGGAAAAACGCCAGCACCACGAGTGGTGCGGCATAGCTCGGATCAAAAAGTGACAGAACAATGTTCTGAATCGCACCTACGGAACAGACGCAGCCCATACGGGCGAAACCGAAATAAAGCAGTGAAAATACCGCAAGAGCAAATATCGCAGACCGGCTGCGCTTTTTCAAAACCAAATATGCACCAGCACCAAGTGCTGCCAAGAGCACAAACGCATCTATGTATTGGTATATGTCCTGACGCGGTGCTGGTGTAGTGGGGCTTGGCAGTTCGTAGCCGCTTTCAAACTCAGGCGGCGGAAAACGCTGGTTAGCCCCGGGCGGTGGCACGGCCATCCTGGCCGTGAACCACGGGCTTGAAGCCCGTGCCACGGTGGCAGGGCTAACCAAACCCAGCAGCAAGGTTACGCCGACAACGATGTAAGGGCGACGTCTCATCAGGCGTGGTTCCCCGCTCCGCGCTCCGCCTGAGGCGGATGGGCCACCGTCCCTTCGGCGGAGTTTACCCTGAGCGCAGCCGAAGGGCTCAGGGCAGGCTTAAGCAGGTAGGGCTGCTCGGCAGGGACCCGCTTCCACGCACCGGAAGGACAAGCCGCGGCGATCGAGCACTCATTGCAGTTCAGACACCGGTCGTGACGGACCTGGAGAAACAGCGCCCCGTTGCCAAAGGTGTTACAGCCCTTGACGCATTTGCCGCAGCCGTTACACAGTGACTCATCGATGGTATATTCGTAATAGGGGTCTTCCACGAAGCGGCGTTTTATCGCCCCTATCGGACAGACTTGATTTTCCGCCCCCTCGGTGATATCAAGAGGCTCCGGCCCAAAAAAACCAAAGCAAATTCTGCAGTATCCACACACGGGGAAGGCGTGCATACACTTGACCGCTGACTCGTCCAGCACGCAATAGGTCGCACAGTTGCCGCACGCCACGCATGTATAGGGATCGATTTGCCAGACCGTGCCGGTCTTTCTGAATTTTCTCAGTTCAAAACCTGTCAACACCCCAAGACCGGCCAAACACGTCCCCCAAAGACTGTCTCTCAGAAAATGGCGTCTGGTGACAGGCTGTTTATTTTCGGCCATCATTTGTCCTTTGGTCATTGTAGCGCCCTCTTTCTGGCAAATATTCTTACGACATTCTTAATCGTATCCAGCACGAAAATCCGCCCCTGGGAGTCGACCGCCACATCAAAGCCTGCGGCCTGAGACCCGGCGCCGAATTCAGAAACACGCGAGGCACCACCTTCAACCAATTGTTCCGGCCCGGCGACTACCCCGACAAAAACGCCTTGCGGGTCGTATATCTTTACCCGTACCAGCCCCTTTTCACAGGTGACAAAGCTGCCGTCGTCAAGTATGGCGAAATTTACCGGATTGCAGCAGCCGCAGAATCCTTCCAAAGCCGAAGAAAACTGGCCCCACCAGAATTCAAGGTCACCATCAAATGTGTAGGCTTCAACCCGGTGTCGGCCAGGGTTGGCCACTCGCAACAGTCCATCACGGCCCACTGCCAAGTCAAAATAAGGACTCGGTATCACAAAGCCCGGAATATTTCGCTGTGAGTCTTTCTGACCGATGCGGTTGATTAATTTGCCGGTTGTATCGTAACGCAGGACGATTCTATTGCCCGCATCCGCGACGAACACATCATCTTGCCGGATAGCAATGCTGGTCAGGACAGCATCGCCGGCCCCGTCAACGGTGGGCCAGCTTGACAGTCGCTTTCCCCCGCCACGGGCCCCCGCTCCGCGGGAAAGCTCATAAACTTCTACGTGATCCTTCATGCCGATATAAATCCGCCATTCGTCTGGCGGATAAATCTTGCTGTCGTCGGCCACGGCGAGACATCCTGGCGTGTCGGTAAGCTCAATCTCAGCCAGCATTTGTCCATTTTCAGAGAGCCTGCGGATAGCTTTATCGCCTGCTACATACATAGACCCTTGCGGACCCACCACGAGGCCGCGCGCATTAGTAAAGCCGGTCCTTATTGGCAATACTGTTTCTTCGTAGAGAATCAGGCTCGGATCAATCTTTGCCAGGTCTTTAACATCGTAGACAAACTGGTCGCTCAGGCCGCTGCCTTTCCTGCCGGTTACATCAAGCCGTGCCAGAGCAAAGATTGCGGTGACGATGGCAAGCACAATGACTATGCCTATCAGCTTGCCAGCAGTTGTCGCTCCAAATCGCCTGCTCATATAACATCCTACTGCCCGGTAATATCAAGACATATCATCCGGTTGAGGTCTCTGGCGATCAACCTTCCGGACGCTACCGCCATAGGCCCCCACGCATCCGGACCATCCAGCACTTTTGCCTGACCCAGTTGCATATATCCGGTCGGCGTCGCCTCTGTAAGTGTGAGCAATCCGGTGTCGTCCATAATATATATCAGCCCGTCAGCGATGGTATAAGGACCGAGTCCAAGATTTCCGAAGCGATGGGCGCTCGTACTGGTCCAGACAACCTGCCCGCTCAAGTCAAGGCAGACCAATTGCTTGTCAGGGCGAATTCCATAGATATAGCCATCATAAAAAATGGGCGTCTGCTGCCCAGATCCAAAAATCTCCGGTTTTAGCCGAAAAACCTCATGTGGCACTATCTTGTCCCCGTCCTGGGCCAAGCGTAATATCATGCTTCCTGCATTGTACCCGCCGGAAAGGAATATAAGACCATCACCGACAATTACCGGCGACGGTATATTTGCAGTACGAACCTGCCACCCGGCGTGTTCCCATAAGATGCTGCCGTTCTCTGCCGAGACACCCACCACACCTCCACTGGCACAGTAAACGTACGTGCGGGTACCCAAAAACTCTGCAGGTACTATGGATGAATGAGTCATCCGCCAGCCGTTAGGGTTGGGCGTCTGCCACAGAATCTGGCCCGTCTGGCAATCCACTGCGATCATCAGCGCGCTGCCGCCCGGAGCTATTATCACCTTATTGTCGTCGATTAGAGGGCACTGTCCCGCGTACCAGTCCGGCACGGTGGCGTCAAACTCCTTCACCAGATTCAGCATCCAGCCAAATGCGCCCGTCACAGAATCCAAGCAGGTAACATGGCATTTCGGCCCCAGTGTCACGACATATTTATCCGTCACTGCCGGGGTAGTTCGGCTCATTCCATGCTGACGCTTGACTTTGACAGGATAAGAGTATCGCCAAATGTCTTTGCCGTCGGCAAGTGACAGACATCGAACTACGTCGGCCTCGTTCTTTTGGTCATAGTCCAGGATGTAGACTCGCCCGGCCAGGACTGCGGCGCCGGCGTAGCCTTCTCCCAGCTCGACAGACCATAGGACTTTTGGGCCTTGCCCCGGCCAGCTTCGGGCAAGGCGAACATCCTCACTGCTTATGGCGTCAAAGTTCGCCCCTCTAAATCTTGGCCAGGCGCCGGGCAAATCCGCGGGAACGCCATCGAACTGAATTAGCTTTCCCTCGATTTTTACAGCGGCCTCTGGTTCAAGGGCTACTCTGGGGGCGTTTTCTTCAATGGGCAGACGCTCTTTAAGGCCGATGGCCGCATCGGCACTGAGCCACAGATATAGAATTACCGTCCCGAGTCCTACCAGGCTGATCGGTATGGCATTGAAAACTGTCAATTTCAACCACGGATTCCACAGATTCCACTGATTTGGATTTCCCAAGTTCTTGCTCGTTTTCCGTGTTAATCTGCGAAATCTGTGGTTAATTTTCAATTCACTCGTTCCTCAAGGCGTCCAACATCTTTCCACTAAGCGCAAAAGCTGTTGCCAGGCGTATCCAGACTACCGCACTCAGTGCTATACCCGCCACTGTCAGGACCAGCGACAAGTAGGGAGTTTGTGCTCCCGGCGAACTCATGGCCGGCTTGACCGCCACTAAAGCCGCTATCACCCCGCATGTCAAGCCCCACAGGCAGAGCAGCCAGTGTTCGTAAAAGACCATCCGACGTAGCGCGGCCTTGTTGAATCCGACGGCCCGCAGCATCGCCAGCTCACCGCGCCGGTCCAGCATATTTCGAAGCACTACCAGCGCAAGGCCCACCGTGCCAAGGATAAGCCCTAATCCTCCCAGGAGCTGAAATATTGACAAGTAAGTATTCTCGACGGCGCTAAACTCTGTTAGACGGTCTCTTGTTGGTGTAAGCGCCAGACCAAAGTCTTTCAACCTGGCGACGAGTGTCTGGCCAACCTGCTCGGCCTTATCAGGCGGCGCATCAATAAGAAAGACCCTGTATCCCTCCTCGGAGGTGAACCGCTTGATGAACGCATCTTCGCAGATAATCAGGCTGCCCTGCAAAATCGAGTTCTTCATCATTGCCACCAGCCGCAGGCGAAAATTCCGCCCCATTTCGTCAACGTACTCCAGCTCATCTCCAACGGATTTTCCGAGCGACCACACAATAGTCGGATAATCACCGATAGCCGGCACCACACTTTCGTCCTCAGAGCGGTTAAGCAAATACCACGGACTTCGCACGGCGGCATTATCGAAACCAGCGCGGAACACAAAAGCGCCGCGTTTCTGCAATTGCTCCGGCTGCACAGCGAGCAATCGTGGCTTTTGGGCCCTATTCAGATTTAGGCAACTGGCATCATCACCCTCGTGAAGTCGCAGCGGGACTATGCCGACACCTTCCAGTTCGTTCGGGCCTGGACTTGGGAAATTGAAAATTGACAATTGAAAATCGACAATTGAAACAACTGGAACAGCCGATTCGCCATATAATGCAAATCCTCCCGTACCCGAATCGCGCTTGTCGGCTCGGGCCAACGGGTTTTGTCTATTTGCGCCGACCGCGATGACCAAAAACGTGCCGGATGCAAGCAGTCCCACGACGGCCAGACTTCGCCCGCTCCGCCTGGTGGAATCGCGCAATCCTAAGCCGGAAAGTGATGCCACAGGCTTCTTCCAACTGCCCGCTATCATCTGTAATAACGCAGCAGTCAGAGCAAGTCCGGCTATCAACAGCAGCGCGCCCCCTGCAAAGAAAGCTGCTGAAACACTGGTACTATCACGGCCGCCTACAGAAAACACAATCACCACCGCTGCGATTGCCGTTACCGCAGCCAGTGATAAGGAGAGCCTGCTTCTGCGAACCTGGCCAGCGGTGAAGAATTGCCATCGCAGGTTCCCGGCAAGAAGTTCGCGGGCTTGCAGAGACGTCTGCTTACGGGCGGCGAGGCTCATCGCGATCATCGAAACAGCTACACCGACGGCCGTCCCCTCGAACAAGGTGAGAGGTTTGGCATAGAACTCAATGGCTGATCGCCCTATCGCCTGCTGCCAGCCGGTTGCAAGAGCGTAAATCATCGCTCTGGTATAAAGCAGTCCCGCCGCACTGCCCGCAATTGCCCCCAGGACTGCTAAAGTTCCACCTTCAATCAGCAGCAACCGTCTTACCAGTCTCGGCGGAAACCCCACCGCTCGCAACATTCCAATTTGCTCGCTACGGCTCTCCACGCCGAATACAAAAATAAGGCCCATCAAAATTAAAGCTGCAACAATCAGAAAAATGCTCAGACCAAGAAAAAGCTGGCTGAAATCTGTCGCCTTATTTGCCGCTTCCATGGCGAGTCGACGCACAGGTTGAAAGAAAAGTCCCACCGAAGCGGGATCAACGCTGCCGGTCAACCTCTCTGTGATTGCCTGGGCGGAATTATCGGCCAGCGGGCTGGCCCCTGCGTCTCCCGACGCAAGTCGGGGCAGCGGGTAGCGGACCGCAGTCAGGATGCCGAATCTATTTGCCCAGAGTTTCTGCCCGGCTGCGAGAGTAATAAACGCCTTGGGTGTACCACGATAACGGTCCCAATAATCCTCGTCTCGCTTGCGTATCTTATCGAGGTCGATGGGAATGCCCCGGTCCCAGTCTCTGCAATTCTCGACTTTAGCTAAGCCGGGGAATTCCGGCATCAGCTCCGGGTCAGGTTGCATCGGCAGAACGCCGCGCACGCGGAAAGTAGATTTCTGCTCTTGAAGCTTTCTTGCAGAGCATATGACGAAGTAGACAAGCTCAATGGAATCTCCGACTTTAGCCTCAAGATCTTCAGCCAGCCACTGATTGATAAGTATTTCGTCGTCGCGCATGTTCGTGGGAATACGACTGCCCGAGCCGGAACTCATAGCGGTCACCATCGAGTACGGCGTAGTTCTGCTGCCGCAACGCAACTGGTTCACAAAGTAGGTCAGAACTCCCACCGCGGCATCGGTAGTATTCATGGCCGCATCAGTTAGGACTTCGTCGATAAATATCCGCCTGCTGCGTAACTCAAGACACTGCTGTACATCGAGCCGGCGAAGTTCAAGACCAGCATCGACAAGTTTCCAGCATCTACTGATAGCGGCGTTGGCTTTTTCAAGCGTTATGCTGTCACTGGGATTCGCCGCGACTAAAAGGACATTAGCCTGGGTGGCCCGGTCGAGCTTGTCCTGGAGACATTGAATCGGCACAAACGCATTCAGGGGAGCGATCTGATTTGCCTGCAAACTGAAGCTGCCGAATTCCGATCTGCCGGCAACTGCCTTTATCACCAGACGAGAAGCGACGGTCAAAGCTGAATCGGGTGCGATTGGCACATCCCGTGACATTATGCCGGGCTTTTCGATCCGCAGCAGTACTTCGTCGCCGGCGCGAGCGCCAAGTCTTGCTGCCAGCCGTTCATTTACAATGACGCCGTCATTCCAACCGCCGCCCCCGCTTGCGCGGGGGTAAACTTGTCCCTGCGAAGGCAGGGAGCGGGGGTCAGCTAACGGATTTTTGCCCGGTCCGACTTCAAAAAAACGCTGGTCGACCCCAAGCACTTGCACGTTGTTTGCTCTTTTGGCGTCGTTGCTATCGGCCATAAGGCCTCGCACGTGTAACAGCGGTGCGACCTTGGTATTTAGCTGCGTCGCCAGCTCGTCAGCTAATTCTTCTCTGAAAAACCTGTTCGCTGTAGCCAGAGCTAATTCGGTTGTCCCTAATCGCTCCTGCGCCTGTGTTGCAAGGCTGTGCCGGACGGAGTCGCCGACGGCAAGTGCGCCCGTCAGAATGCCGGTGCATACCATCGCCGCCAGGCAAACTGCCAGGTTTGTCCTCCAATAAAAGCTGAGGCTTCTTAAAATAATTCTGTGCAAACTCACGCCGGGTCCCTCTGTTTCAGCACGCCGCCGGTCAATTCCATCACCGGTCCTATACGTTCAGCCAGTCGGATCGAATGTGTCACGACAATCAAGGCAACTTTTTCAGTGCGGTTCAATTCGACCAGTAAATCCGCTATGCTTTCGGCGGTAGTTTCGTCCAGCGACCCTGTCGGTTCATCCGCAAGCAGTAACTTGGGCCTATTGATCAGTGCTCTGACAACTGCTGTGCGCTGGCGCTCTCCCACTGAAAGCTCGCCAGGACGGTGGAGCAGGTAGTTTTTTAGACCAACACGCTCAAGCAATTCGACTGCTCGTCCCTCATCTGTCATCCCGCGCCCCCGCTTCTGTCTTCGCCAGAAGACGCGGGGGCTAAACTTGTCCACCAGCGTAGGTACAAGGACATTTTCCAGCACGGTACACTGAGGCAGAAGATGATGCAGTTGAAAAACAAAACCGATGTGCCGATTGCGGATTCTGGCGAGCTGCTCCTCAGAAAGCTTTGCCAGGTCACTGCCGTCGAACAGAACTTTGCCTGAAGTCGGCCTATCCAGAGCGCCGATGATATTCAACAATGTGCTTTTGCCGCTACCTGAGGGGCCAACTATAACCAGAGACTCACCTGGCGCTATCTTTAGTGTTATGTCTTTCAACACGCAATCGCTGGCCTGATTCCCCGGCGATGGATAAGTCTTACTCACATTGATAAGCTCAAGCATAGCTATCCTTGCGAAAATTGCCGGCTGGCCTGCTGGTATATACGCACGATTTGCTCGGCGGATTGCGTGACATTGAATCTTTCCAGGACTTTTTTTCGTCCCTGCTCGCCGAGCTCCCTGGCGCGACCTGGATCGAGTAGAAGTGTCTGCATAGCAGCCGCCAGGGCTTGGGCATTATTTGGCTCGTACAAGACGCCTCCGCCGGTAATTTCCAGCAATTCAGGAAACACGCCGCTGGCCGGCTGTACGACCGGCACACCCGATGCCAGAGCTTCCAGAACGTACAAACCGTAAGCAACAGGTCGCTTCTCAGGCACTGATAAGACGGAAAGACTTTGCAAAAAGGCAACTCTGGCATTATGGTCAAAATCCGTCAGAAACTCCACCTCATCCATTAGGCCGGAAGATGCCAATTGCTGCCGAATCCGCTTGATAAATGATTTGTCATTGCCGGTTTTGCCTCCTGCTATCCGCAGCTTCAGGCTTCCGAGATTCTGGTTTTTCTTGAGCAGTCTGAAGGCATCAACCAGAAGGTCCAAGCCTTTGTCGAAGCACATTCGCGAAAGATAACCAATGGTTGGTGTTTCCGGGCCGCTCTGAGACGGTTCATACCCATCCAGCAAAATGCCGGTGTGGACCACGTGGATCTTATCTGCCGGAAGGCCCAGCCTTTGCCGCATGACGTTCTGGTAGTAGTGGCTGACAGCGATAAATCTATCTATGTCGCTGCAGCACTGGGCAAGCTTCTCCCATGCCCGCTCCATGTATTGTGGTCCCAGAGCATCCACAAATCCATCTTCATCCTGAAGCAGGCACACTACGGGGACGCCGAGCTTGGCCTTGATGCTGACAGCCAGTCCCGCCAGAAGGACATTGGACAGGCACACAATATCGGGCGCCTTATCCTGTGCGCGTAGCCAATCGATGAGTCTGTGCAGCTCCTTTTTCTGCCTGCCCTGCTCAGCCTGCAACATGGATATGGTGGTCTCTGACAAGTCTTTTGCGCTGGTCATCATTACGTTGCGGCTCATCCATTTCAAGATAGAAGGCCTATCAAACAAACGGTCCAACCAGCGCGGTGTTTTCCGAAAGAAGGCTGATTTCTGCTGCAGGTATACGTTGATTCCACCGAAAAAAATTGGACTGTCGTTCGCCAGCTCATTGGCAGCGTCCGGCAACGGCAGATACATGGGAACCATCAAGACGTCATGGCCTAAGTCCCGCATCGCTTTGACCAGAGCAGCATCGCGCAGGCAGTTCTCACAATAAAAGCTATCGCCTGAGCTCGGCGTGATCTGGACAATTCTCATAGAGCTTTATTCCAAACCTATCTGCTAGGACCAAAGGCATACAAAAACCCATCGTCACTGCCGACGATGATAATTCCGCCGACTACAGCCGGCGACGAAGTGACAGCCTGGCCGATTTCATAGGACCAAACTTTGCTGCCATCGGACAGTTTTAGCACATAAACTCGTCCATCTTCGCAGCCGACGACCACTTTATCGCCGCAGATAACAGGCGAGCTATCGACCTGGCCGAGTGTCGCAAATGTCCAGACCTGTTTGCCGTCGCTGCGGCCAGCGCAATGGACGTGGTTGTCCCTTCCGCCGACCACCACCGCATCTTGGCCGACCGCCGGCGAAGAAAAAAACGGCGCATCAGCACCGCTATATTTCCACAGGATTGCCCCGGCAGCAATATCGGCTTTCATAAATACGTTATCGTAATTGCCGACGTACACCTGCCCGTCAACAAATGCGGCAGAACCCGCAATGTATGCGCCGGTGTCAATTTGCGCCACCGCATTTCCGTCCACCAGCGATACAACATGGATCCTCGCGTCACAGCCACCGAACACGGCTGCACCTTGACTAACTGCCGGTGCACCATTTACAAAGCTCTCGGTTTCGTAGGTCCAGACCACACGGCCTTTCGCGGAATCTACGCAATGCAATTTGTTGTCGTAGCTGCCTACGAGTATCCAAACGCCCTGGCCATCCGGCGAGCGTGTCCAGTTGGCAGCCCCCAGAATCTGTCCGTCTGTCTTGTATTTCCATTTAAGTGAGCCGGTCCTGGCGTCAAGGGCGTACAAAAAACCATCCGCCGAGCCCACGAACACTGAGCCGGCAATTACGCAAGGTGTGGCCTCAATGGCGTCTGTTGTTTTGTAAGCCCAGACCCGGCTGCCCTTTTCCAGATCAATCGCATAGATATTTGCATCGGCTGAGCCAACGACAACCAGGCCATTGTCAATTACCGGCGATGATTTGATTGGCCCGCCGGTCTTGAATTTCCACAGAAGTTTCATTGAATCCGCCAAAGTCCCTGACGCTTTGCCAGAAAGTTCTTGGCCCCCTCTGAACATAGGCCAGGACAGATGACGGTTGCCGGATGACAGAGGACGGTAGACGGACGACTGATGACGGAGGACGGATGACCGATTTCTGTCCTCAGTCTTCTGTCCTCTGCCCTCTGTCCCAGTTGGTTTAGTACGGCTGGTGATAATCAGGGCAAGAGTCAGAAACACCGCTGCGATAACGCCTGCGAGAATCGTATTTGTCATAATCTTCATGGTCTGTCAGGGTCTTTTGCCGGCTGTGCGCGCACATGCAACTAACGTACTTATTTCTCAGCGGCCAGGTTCGCACAGAGCAGCTCTTGGTCGTTTCTGATGTAAACGTGCTTATAAGCAAAAGCAGGATGGGACCAGCAGACGCCGCGCTGGTCAAGTTGTCCGGCAGTTGGGCTAATAAGTCCGGCCCGGCTGATTTCGTGAAATCCTTCCGGGGACAGCCGGCCGATGATAAGCTCACCTCGCTCGTTAAACATCCATACTTTGTCTGCATTTTGGACGAGGTGAATGTTTGCCCAGCGAGCTTTCGGGACCGCGTTAAGATTTTCCCAGATCCGGTTGCCGGTATGCAGGTCTAAACATCGAAGTTCGCCGTAACTATCAACGCCGTAAATGAAATCTCCCTGAATAATCGCCGTGGATATGCAGCAGTGCAGGCTGTCGGTGTCTCTTTCGCTGGGGCCCTTCCGCTGCCAAACTTTCTCAACTGCAAGCTTGTCGGGATGAACTTTAAGCAATAGCGAGCCGTCAAAGAAGCTGCTGACAAAAAGGTGGTCACTCCCAAAGACAGGCGTTGCGATGTTCTGGCTGATCCGGCCTGGAATAAATGCCTGTTCCCAGTAGAGCTTGCCGGTTGATGGGTCGAGCCCGACGATTCTCTGGGCGGTCCAGCAGACCAGCACTCGCTTACCCGCCTGTTCAATAATTATGGGCGCGGAATAAGAGGCTTGGTCGTCCAGAGCTCGCCATTTTTCTTGCCCGTTTGTCTTATCAAACGCCACCAGACAAGCGTTATCTTTGCCGCCAATCTGGACTATGATCAGGTCCTTCTCAACCAGTGGTGCGGCGGCGATACCCCATAAGGGCATCCGAATCTGATACTCGGCGTCGAGGTCCTTGCTCCAGAGGACGTTACCTTTTGCTGCATCGAAGCAGAACAGATGCCCCATAGTACCCAGCGAATAGGCTCGATCTCCATCGACTGTCACCGAAGCCCTCGGGCCGTCACGCTGTTCGACTCTCTCGTACGTACAGTTATACGTGTGAGACCAGAGCTGCTGGCCGGTCATAGCATCAAAACAATGGACACGTTCGAGCTGATTCGGTGTTGTCACCCGGTCAGTGACATAAACCCGGCGGTTGGCTACGGTCGGTCCGCTGTAGCCGGGCCCGATTTTAGCCCGCCAGAGGGCTGGAATTTCCGGCGCCTTGAATTTTTGCACAATGCCTGTTTCGCGCCAGACGCCATCGCGATTCGGGCCTCGCCATTGGGGCCAGTCATCAGCCAAGACCTGAACCCCCAATGATAGTTGTAAGACTGCTGCCAGTATTATTGCTCTTGTGCTCATTGCCCTGTCCGATTCTGTCCTGACAAGTCGGGGTTACTTGCAACTGGGATTAAGTGTAGCGGAGGATGGCGAAAAACACAAGGCTCTGCGGCCCACAAATCGCAAATAGCCAATCGTAAATCGGGCGATTAGTGATAAGCGATACGTGATTTCACGAAGCGGTGGGCGCCTCTGTAAAAAAATTTTTTCGTCGGAATGTAACCTCGCCAGGCTGGATATCCACTATCCTGTTAGAAAGCCCCCGGCGCTGGGGCATGAAAATGTAAGAAAACCGAATTTGTAAGAAAGGAGCGAAAAATGGCTAAGACAGGAGGCAAAAAAGTAACCGTGCTGATATTGGCCATGGCGGTTCTGGCCGGGCAGGCGTTCGCAGGTCCGGGCGGCAGGGGTCGGGGACCAAGAGGTGGTCCGGTGTTTGGGCCCGGCATGCCCGGACCGCAGGTCGGAGCCGGTCTCGTCTCGGCAAAGGCCTCCGCCGAAGCGAGGCATCCCATGATGCTGAGATGGATACTGCAAGGGCTGGATCTGACCGATGAGCAAATCGAAGCCATCAAGCAGGTCCACGAAACCAACAAGGAAGCCATGCAAGCCGCCCAAAAGGCTGTGGGCGAAGGAGCTAAGGCTCTGCATGAAGCGGTCCTCCAAGGCAACGAGGCTGACATCCGGGCGGCAGCGACGAACCTGGGCAACGCAATTGGCCAGTGCGCGCTGCTTAGAGCGGCTACAATGGCCTCCATCAAAGCGGTACTGACCGCTGAGCAGCAAGCCAAGCTGGAACAGTTGCAGAGCCGGATGAAACAGCATGTTCTGGGACCTGGCCAACAAATGCAGGACCCCGACTTGCCCGGATTTCTTCTGGGATTCGGGCATCGCAGAGGTGCTGGCCCGGGAGCCTGGCAGGGTCCCCGCCCCGGAGGTTTGTGGCCGCATGGCCCAGGGCCCGGATGGGGGCTGGACATCGACAGATTGTTTGAGCTCAAAGACACCAACAAGGACGGCAAACTTACCCTGGAAGAGCTGCAGGCTGGAGGCCTTAGCTGCAATTTGGCTGCCCAGGAAATATTCAATAAGATCGATACTGACGGAGATGGCGCCCTGAGTGTCAAAGAACTTGAGAAATTCAAAGAGCAGATAGGCAATAGGCCCGGGCGACCGTGGTAAGAGACCCCGCCTGGCGGGAACCCAAATCGACTGAGACAGACAGCCGCCGGCGAATCCTTCGCCGGCGAAGCCCTTTTTTCTGGTGAAAGGTCCAATTGCCAGTTCAGATCGCAGATGAAATTGTGTTGATAAATCGCCCGTGCCTGAATATGCTCCATACATGATTGTTTCGAATTCCGCGGATCCCGTATCAAATACGGCGCTGCTATCCGACCGGCTATTTGGTAAGCTGGTGCATGTAGTAAAGAACTCAGTTCCTATTTGGCCATCAGAAAGCCGCAACGATGGGTCCGCTGTTTGCGCTGAAGACCTTGAGGATGCTCGGCAAAGCTGTCAGGGCGATTCCGAGGCGTACCGCCGCTTGATTGAGCGGCACCAGGAACAGGTCGGGCGCATTCTGTGGCGATTCAGTCGGGACCGCCAGGTACACGAAGATCTGGTGCAGGAGGTGTTTGTACAAGCGTTTCTGAGCCTTGGCGATTATCGGGCAGAAGCACCTTTTGCTCACTGGCTGGCCCGCATCGCCACGCGAGTTGGGTATCACTACTGGAAGCGCAACCGCCGGCAAAAGGCCGAGAGCCTCAACCTGCAGCAGTGGGATCAGGCTGCCAGTCAAGCGGTGCACTCCGCCCCGGCAACAGAGGCGAGCCAGGCCGCTGAACTGGTACATAAGCTTATGGCTCTGCTGCCGCCTCGTGACCGTCTAGTCCTGACCTTGCGCTATCTTGAGGGATGCAGCGTGGCTGAAACCGCTCAGCGGATGGGCTGGACCAAATCTATGGTTAAGGTCCAGACTCTGCGCGCCCGCAAAAAGCTGGAGAAAATCTTCCGGCGAATCGGAGACGAGACTGTATGAAAAATGTGGCCGAACTATTTGAAGCCCTCATTGCTCGGGCTCGGGGCGAAGCGCCGCCGCGGGTGGATGTCGCCGACCGCGTGGTGGCGATTCTCACGGCAAAGCAGGCCCGCCGAGACCGAGCCTGGTTGGCATCCGCCACGGAAAGGCCTTGGATGTACCTGGCGGCGATCTCCTCGGCGGCGGCAATCCCAGCCGGTCTATTAGCCTTTCTTCTTTACCAGACATGGGCCGACCCACTGGCTGAACTTGTCGAGGCTATTTCATGGGTAATGCAATGAATATCGAGCATCCAGCATTGAGCATCGGGCATATTTCGCCGGCGGTGCATCGCTGGCGCATGGCTTTTTTCGGCCTGGTTATCCTGTTGGCAGGTGTCATAATCGGCATCGCTCTAACGCTGTCCTGGTTGTGCTATCCGCACAGACCGCGTACGCCCGGGCCTGAATTTGCCGCCGAAACAATGCTGCACAGGCTACAGCCGTATCTGCACCTGTCGCCCGAACAAACCAAGAAGATGCAGCCTCTGTTGCGTAAGCACATGCAAACGCTGCAGCAGATGCGTGAAGATATCCGAACAGAGATCACCGAGCAGTTACGGCAGATGGATGCGGAGATATCCTCGATCCTTGATGAGCATCAAAAGCAGTTCTGGCGTGAGCATCTGCAGCGACTGGAGGGACAACTGCGGCCCGGTCCTGGCGGTCCGGGGGGACCACAGCGCCAAGGGTTTCCCGGCGCGCCGCGGGGCCCAGGCCCCTACCGACGCCGCGGCGGCAACGCACCCTTCGGCGAGGCTCAGGGCAAGCCCGATGAGCTATCGGAACCCCTTGCTGTGCCCCAGCATACGCCGCCCTCGCAGCCTGGTAAATAGTGACTGGTCTCGGCGGTGCGCCGAGCCATAGCTGGATTGGCAATTATTCTTTTGCCCCGTGTTTGCGGAGTAGTTCAATGACTTCCTTGTGCCCCCGGCGGACCGCGTAATGTAGTGGCGTCTGACCGGAGGCTGTCTGTGCGTTGACATCGGCACCGGCGGTCAGAAGCAACTGTGCCAAACTTACATCGCCCTCGCGGGCCGTGTAGTGCAACGGCGTCCAGCCCGCCGTTGTCTTTGCATTGACGTTTGCGTCATTAGACAGAAGCAGTTTAACTAGGTCTTTACGGGCACATGTGTGCAGGGATAAGCAAGCGGAGTGTAAAGGTGTATGGCCTTGGGTGTCCTTCGCATTCACATCTGCACCCTTGGCAACCAGCATTTCCATCAGTTCGCTGTGACCTGCCTCAGCAGCAGCGTGCAGGGGAGTGCGGTCCTCCTCGTCCCTTCCGTTGACATCGGCGCCGTTGAGAATGAGCAGTTCAGCCATATCTTTAGACCCCACAACGTGCAACAGCATCGGATCATCATGGATGGCGGCACCTTTGGCAATCAGAAGTTCCGCAACGGTCCTGTGCCCCCAACGAACCGCCAATCGTAATGGCGTATTACCAGCGATGTCTTTCGCGTTCACGTCGGCGCCATTGTCAATAAGCAATTGCACAACGTCCTTGTTTCCACAGTCGGCCGCTTCGTGCAACGGTGTAGAATCTCTCAGGTCTTTTACGTTGACGCCCGCACCGCGGGCCAAAAGCAATTCAATGATATCTCTAAGGTCATCTCCACATGCAAAATGCAACGGCGTCGTCCCGAACAGACCCTTGTTTGCGTTCACGTCAGCACCTTTGGTAATCAACAACTTCGCTATGTCTTGGTGCCCACGCAAGACTGCCCAGTGAAGCGGCGTCCAAGTGTGCGAAACGCCCGCATTGATGTCGGCACCTTTGGCTAGAAGCAGTTCCACAACATCCTTGTGGTCTTCACTGACTGCACAGTCCAACGGGGTCAGTCCCTCCGGGGTACTTGCATTGACCTCCGCGCCGTGGGCCAGGAGCATTTCAATCACAGCTTTGTGGCCTGCCTCCGCTGCCTTGTGGAGGGGTGTCATGTCCACTTGGTTCTCTGCGTTCACGTCAGCACCTTTGGTAATCAACAACTTCGCTATGTCTTGGTGCCCACGCAAGACTGCCCAGTGAAGCGGCGTCCAAGTGTGCGAAACGCCCGCATTGATGTCGGCACCTTTGGCTAGAAGCAGTTCCACAACATCCTTGTGGTCTTCACTGACTGCACAGTCCAACGGGGTCAGTCCCTCCGGGGTACTTGCATTGACCTCCGCGCCGTGGGCCAGGAGCATTTCAATCACAGCTTTGTGGCCTGCCTCCGCTGCCTTGTGGAGGGGTGTCATGTCCACTTGGTTCTCTGCGTTCACATCAGCGCCCCTGGAAATCAGCACCTCAGTGACATTGATGTGCCCATACCGGGCCGCGTAATGCAAGGGGGTATTCCCGTAATTATTTTTTGCATTGATATCAGCGCCTCCTGAGATCAGCGTGACCACTTGCTTGATCTCACCTGCTTTGGCAGCCTGGTGCAGGGCGGTTGGGGTTCCAGTTCGCTCCTTCTTGCATCCGTTGCCAACAAGCATTAACGCCAAAATCAAGCAGGAAAGTCTACTCGGCCTCATTCTTAGTTCCCTCCTGATAATAAGGCAGCTCCAGGCAAGGAGGTCACACGAAATTGGCAATTGACAATTGAAAATTGCCAGCTCAACTTTGCCGGAGCCAGTGGATGACTTCCCACAAGCCGGGGCGTTTTCCATACATAAGAATGCCGGTTCTAAAAACCTTAGCAGCCACCCACATCACAGCCGGCACAAAGGCGGCCAGCAGAATGATTGAGGCAAAGACCTCAAGAAATGACGGCGGGGGAGTTGAAGCCAGCCGTAGCGTCATCACCATTGGCGTCAGCGGCGGCAGAAACGACAAAACCCTGGCTAACGGCCCATCCGGACGCTGAGCAAGGTTGAACCAGGCTACCATCGGCAAGATAAACACGAAGGTGATGGGCATCATAAGGCTTTGGGCCTCCTTGAGAGTATTGCAGACCGAGCCAATCCCCGCCAGGATTGAGCTAAACATCAGAAAACCCAGAACGAAATAAATTACGAAATACGGAATTATTTCTGCCGGCAGGTCTATATTCACATCCCACCAGCGAGCGGCTCCATAATAAGCGGTTCCCCAAGCAGCGGCGGCCCACAAAGTCATCACGGTCAGGCTAATGCCGGCCAGGCCTATAATCTTGCCGGCCATCAGCTCAAACGGACTCACCGCCGACAGCAAAACTTCCATTACCCGAGAATTTTTCTCCTCAATAACGCTGGTAAGCATATGCTGGCCCATGCCAAAGATGCCCATGAACATCAGGAACATAAAGAAGAAAGAAACCATGGTCTTAGCGATTTGCTCACCTTCTTTGAGGCGTTTTTGCTGCGAAGCCGATCCGATGTCCACCCGCTCGACGGGCACCCGACGGCGAAGTTCGGCCAGCAGCTCCGGCGAGACATCGCGCAGCTTACAGAGTCGATTGACAACAGCGCTATTGAGCAGATTCTCCACGGTTGAAAGCAGGTCAAGCTCGGCTATATTTGTGCTGCGAGTAAAAGAGTGGATTTTGCCGGTTCCCTCGACGGTATCTTCGTCCAGGACAATATACGCATCCAACTGACCTTTGCGGACTTTCTCTTTGGCCGGCTCATCGCAGCTTTCGTCTGTGTAAAGTTCTTGCAGCAGAATCTGTCGCTGGGGATTTGATACGTTGTACTGGTCAAATGAGGCTTTGATCTCATCTGTTAGGTCCTTCGACAGGTCGGCCACAACAACTTGTCTGGGCGGACGGGGGCCGGTTATACTGCGCTGGGTTAGACTATTGACGAATATGATTATTGCTATGATAGCCGGCGTCATCAACACGCTCAGAATGAACGTCTTGGTGCGGACGACATCAATATATTCACGCTGGGCAATCTTAAGAATCTTCTGCATTGCCTTTTCCAACCAGGCGAACAAAGATTTCGTGCAATGAGGGCGTTTTCACCTCGAAGGCATTCACCTTCACTCGCCCCACCAACTCTTTGAGCAGATCCTGGGGGTCGGCAGCAGCTTCGAGGGTGATTTCCATACGCCTGCGGGGGTCAAACGCCCCGCCCTGAGACTCTACTGCCTTTACCATAGGCAGCGTTTTGATGAAGCTTGTGTCACCCTCAAGTTCGACAGCGACGGCACCAGACTTGTAACTGGAGCGAATCTCATCTAATCTGCCGTTCAGGACCGCCTTTCCTCTGTTTATTAGGAGGATAAAATCGCAAAGCTTCTCCGCCTCGTGCATCACGTGCGTGGAGAAGACGATGGTCTTACCTGCCTTGCGCATCTCCAAGATAATATCTTTGAGTAAATCCTGGTTTACAGGGTCCAGTCCGGAGAAAGGCTCGTCAAGGATCACCAGGTCCGGCTCATTGATCACAGTAACAGCAAACTGGAGTTTCTGATGCATTCCTCTGGAAAGTTCCTCCACCTTTTTGTCCGCCCAGTCAGCCAGTTCCATGCGCTGCAGCCACTGCGGCACGCGATGGGCAAGCTCTTTAGCCTTAAGGCCCTTGATTGCGCCGAAAAAGCCCAGCACTTTGGCGACCTTCATTTTGCGATAGAGCCCCCGCTCCTCCGGCATATAGCCGATCCGAGTCTTGGCTCGTTCGATTGATTGATCGCCAAATATATCGATGCGTCCGCCGTCCGGGCGGATGATGTTCATAATCATGCGAATCGTGGTTGTTTTGCCGGCGCCGTTGGGTCCGAGGAAACCGTATATGCTGCCTGCCGGCACGTTCACGCTCAAATTGTTCACTGCGTGCACATCGCCGAAAGACTTGCACACATCTTGAAGCGATATCGCGTTCATAGATTCGCAATTGTAGGTTTTTAGCTGTCAATTTTCAATTGCGAATTCTCGCTTTTCTGCGATCAAGCATGTATTGCCCGACGACCGGCCAATCTTCATGTGCAGTCCCGATCAGGGATGGCCAAGCCATTTAGCCACGAAGATAAAAGAAGTGTGCTGCCCTCTCTTTGCCGCTTAGCGGCAAGGTGGGGACAGCACACTATCCTGCTGCGCGGGCACACAACTGGTCACCCGCACGCAGGGATCGCTTTTACTGCATATTCTGTTGTCCGGGGCTGGGCGATACCTATGTACTATTCCGGCTGCTATTGCCCACGCCTTCTCAGCAGAGCCAGAGCACCCAAGCCAAGCAGACAAACTGTTGCCGGTTCGGGAACGCCGTAGAACTGAATCTCGCCGATCTGCATCGAGTTGGCTGCAGTCGCATTCTTCACGCCCGTGAACAGCATCCTGTAGGATGTATAGGCCTCAGCCTGGTTGCAGATCCCAACCATCGGCCCGAGCGTGTTACGCTCCGCCGGCAAGTTCACTGAGCCGCCGCAGATCAGCGTCCAGTTTTCGGCTTTCCCGTCGCTGTTATTGGCACTGGTGATCGGGTCGTTCGTGCCATAGAGCATCCAAATCGTTGGGTCACGTTCCGGGGAATCATTTGCCGTTGTGATCTGGAAGGTGTCCAAAGTGGATGGGCCAACCGACGGCGTCACAATGAAGCCCGAATTCTCTTCGCCGAAGTTCAAGTACTTCCAATCGGTCGTGCCGTCAATGGCGCTGGCCGGGCCTTCGGATAAGCCTGTGGGGCCCGCGGCCGGAGACCTGCTCTGCCAACCCACCTCGATGGCCAGGATGGGATCTGCCGGCGACAGCAAGTTGATGCCGGTGCCATCCGGCATCGGGTAAAACGCTGCGTCCGCGACCTGTAGGAGGCTGTCACCAGCGTTAGTCGGCCACATCATTTTATACGACGTGTAGGGCGCCATGTTGTTTACCGTAACAACCGGGCCGAGTGTCAGCCGAGTGCTGGGTAACGCGAGCGCGCCAGAGTCCATCAACGTCCAGCTCTCGGCGAGCCCGGTGCTGTTGTCGACACTTTTAATAGCGTCGGTCGTGCCGTACAGCTCCCATGAGGTTGGGTCGCGACCCGCAGAGTCGTTGGCCGTCGTCAGTGTAAAGCTCTGCACTAGAGTCATCCCGAGGCTCGGTGTAACGATGAACCCGCTACCGGCCCCGCCACGGTTCAGGTACTTGGTGGCAGGGTTGCTGTCCAGCAGTTTTGGTGGGTTTTCAGCGGCGGGATAACTACTGCTCGAAACCATTCCATCGGTGTCGATGGCGATGATAAAATCGCCCGGTTTAAGAATGGGAATACTAGCAGCCCAGACCGGAGCAGTCATCAGCCCCAACAATACCAGCAAAGCCAAAAGTTTTTCTTGTTTCATCTTGCCCTTCCTCCAACTTCTTACATCGCCCTTCTGTTGAGATAGACTCCTCCACCCTTCTTGAGTCTTGATATTGCGGCTTACTCTCCTTGCCTATTTTGCCCAGTATAAGGGCAGGCACCTGCCATGTCAAGCGGAATCTCACACAAAAAGGCAAGTTTTCCTCACGGTGCGCTTCACGCTGACCGATTTCTGAATTTCTGCTTATCAAAGGCGCCAGACAAAAGCGGCGTGCGCGGACGATAATAGCTGTAACCACAAGTACTTATGGTAGGTGAGACTATGTGACCACAATTGCGAAAATCCAGAGAAACCGTAGAGTTTTTCAGGCCGGCAAGAGACTATGCTTGCCAAGACAGCTACGTGATTTTGCCTCAAAGTTTTTTCTTGAAGTTGTGTCTTTAATATGTTATAAATCAAATTAGGTAAATTCGTGTCTATTTGGGTTTTTAAGGTGCGGAGCTTTTTCAGTTTTCCGCTCAACCAAGCGTTTGTTAATTTGGGATGCGGGACAACATACAGCAGGCAAATTGCCGCTGTTATACGCCCCGAAGCCAGGATTTCTGCATTTTAGTTTTCTAAAGGAGATTTTATGCTAAATAGAAACTCAAAAATTCATGTAATGACAGGTCTGATTCTCGCGATAAGTATCACTGCACGTGCCAACTGGTCGGAGACATTCGGCGGCAATGCCTTCGATCTGACAACCTGGAAA
>CAZMLE010000034.1:0-40108 GCA_964567045.1 uncultured Pirellulales bacterium
TTTTTTGTAGGCCTGAAAAATTGAATTCAAGAAGTCACGCTTGTGTAGGGACTAGTTTGAAGGTTGCGAAAGATATGTTCATAGAATTGAGCGCTAAAATTGAAAATACGATCGATAAGGAAAGACCTGATATAGGCAAGAGAATAAAAGATATACCTTTGGATAAATTAGACCGATTTAGATTTTATTTTGATGGTATTAATGCCCGCGATTTACAACAGACTTGTGTGAATTCATTTCCTTCTGTTTGGATTAAAAATAGGATTAAATTTTGTTTATCGCCCGAATGGATGAGTTGGCAATATGTCCGCCTTACCGGCGTAATTGTACAAGAATACCATTGCCTCCGACAAATGGGTGGAGTGCCAAGAGAAAAGACTGCTGAACACGATTATCAGGACATGGAGTATGTATTGCTTCTCAGCCGTGCCGACGTTTTGATAACTAGGGATGAATTTGTAAAAGCATTGGCTAAAGCGGCATTTCCAGAAAAAGATATTTTCGCCTGTATCGAGGATGTTCCGCGGAGCTATAGAATCGAATAGCCGGTAGCTGATTCTGCAAGGATTCCTGCACGATTTAATTGTTGCTCTGCGGTAATGGTTATTGGTATACTAAAAAGGTAAAAGGGGTGGATTCCTGCTTACGCGGAATGACAGAGAGAGGTAGGCTCTAGATGGTGGCGACGAAACAAATAGAAGAGTTTGGCCAGCGGATTGGGCGTGAATTTGGCGCTGAGCGGGTTATACTATTTGGCTCTTATGCGCGAGGCATGGTTACGGAAGACTCGGATATTGACCTACTTGTGGTTGCTGAGACTTCTTTATCCCCACTTAAGCGTTATGGTGCGGTTCGGCGTCTGTTAGCTGATGTCCCCGCCAGCTTTGATATTATTGTCAAGACGCCGGAGGAATATGTTCGCTGGCGGTCCGTGGTAAATAACATCGTCTATTTTGCAGATAAATACGGAAAAGTTCTCTATGAACGAGCAGACTCGTGAGGCTGTTCGACAATGGCGGGCAAAAGCCCAGAGTGATTGGGAGACTGTCGAGATTCTTAAGGCCAGTAAGAGATGCCCAACCGATACGGTTTGTTTTCACTGTCAGCAGTTTGTTGAGAAGCTGCTAAAAGCGCTTCTAACTCGCCACGGCATTGAGGCTCCCAAAACGCACGATTTGCGAAGATTGATCCAGTTAGCCAAGCCTTTTGCGCCGGAACTTTCTTTGCTGGCTGATGTATCGGACGAATTGACTATTCATGGGGTTGAAACGAGATACCCAGGTGACTGGAGGCAAATCAAAAAGTCGGAAATGAAAAGGTTAGTCGACTTGGCAAAACGTTTCGGCGATATTTTGCTTGTGAAACTGGAATAATCAAAAATAGCCAAGTGAGTTTGTGGTATATCATCTATCCTGCATTTCGCAATTTATTCGTTGCTCTGCGGTAAAGATTATTGGTATATTAAAGGCAGCAAAGGGAGATATTGTTTCCAGGTATGGTTGAGGAAACAGTTACAAGAGTGGTAAAGCGTTATCTTGAATCGCTGCTGGCTGAGGGTATTGATGCTCGCCGGGCGGTTCTGTTTGGCTCATTTGCACAGGGGCGGCCTATTGTTGAAATCGCCCGGCAGGAAGGCATAATAATTGCTGCATAAAAAGCAGGAAGTGTTTCGCAATGGTGGCAATGAATCAAATAGAGGAGTTTGGCCGAAGAATAGGCCAGGAATTCGGCGCACAGAAGGTGCTACTCTTTGGGTCATACGCGCGAGGCACAATTACAAAGGATTCAGACGTGGACGTGCTTGTAATCGGACCTTTCCAAGGCCGGAGCGTTGACAGGTCGGTGGAAATCCGCATGAAGGTTCGGCCTGGGTTTCCAGTCGATCTGCTTGTACGGACCCCCGAGAAGGTGCGCGAGCGCATCGAGATGGGCGACACCTTCATGCGAGAGATTCTTGAACAGGGCAGGGTGCTGTATGAAGCTGACGACCGCTGAGTGGGTTGCTAAGGCTGAGGCTGACTTTGCGACTGTGGAGCGCGAATGCCGAGCGAGGGAAAATCCTAACTACGACGGCATTTGCTTCCACGCGCAGCAATGCGCTGAGAAGTATCTCAAAGCTCGGCTTTGCGAAGCAGATATTACGTTTGGCAAAATCCATGACTTGATGGTTTTGCTTGAGCAGATCCTCAATGTAGAGCCAGCCTGGGATGAATTTCGGGAGGATCTTGCTTACCTTTCGGATTTCGCAGTAGCTTTCCGTTATCCTGGAGAATCCGCCGATAGGGAAGCCGCGTTGGATGCCCAAAGTCGCTGTCGCAAATTTCGCATCGCTGCGCGGAAGGCTCTCGGATTGAAGAAATAACATGGTTAAGGTGATACCTATGGCTGAAAGTAAAAAGAAAGCTGAAAAAGTCGTATTGGCGTATAGCGGTGGGCTGGATACCAGCGTAATTCTGCCGTGGCTTAAAGAGACATACGGCTATAAGGTGATTGCGTTTGCGGCGGATTTGGGACAGGGCGAAGAATTGGCCGGCATCAAACGCAAGGCGCTGGCCAGTGGGGCGGTCAAGTGCGTGGTCAAGGACGTCCGAAAAGAGTTTGTCGAGGATTATCTCTGGCGGCTTCTTAAATCCGGCGCAGTGTACGAAAAGAGCTATTTACTCGGCACAAGCATTGCCCGGCCTTTAATAGCCAAACATCAGGTGGATGTCGCCCACGCTGAAGGTGGCACAGCCGTTGCTCACGGAGCAACGGGCAAGGGCAACGACCAGGTGCGCTTTGAAGTAAGCTATATGGCGCTCGATCCATCGCTGAAAATCATCTCGCCCTGGAAAGACACGAATTTTACCCTGACATCGCGTGAGGCCGCTGTTGATTATGCCAAAAGGCACAAGATTCCTATTGGGCAGACAAAGAAGAAAATCTATTCCCGCGACCGCAACCTCTGGCATATCAGCCACGAAGGGGCTGACCTGGAAGACCCTGCAAATGAGCCGAAGGATGATTTGTTTGTGATCTCCACGCCGGTCTCAAAGACGCCTGATAAGCCGGATTACGTGACGATAGACTTTCAGGAGGGTGTGCCCATAAAGCTGAACGGCAAGCTAAGAAGCGGCGTAAAGCTGGTTGAGACACTGAACGAACTTGGCGGCAGGCATGGCATCGGCCAGGTGGACTTAGTGGAAAATCGGCTTGTCGGAATAAAATCGCGAGGCGTATATGAGACGCCAGGGGGCACGATTCTTGTTGCGGCGCACAATGTTCTGGAAAGTCTGACACTTGATCGAGAAACCATGCACTATAAACAACAGGTCGCACTAAAATATGCTGAGCTGGTTTATTACGGCCTGTGGTTTTGCCAATTGCGCGAGGCTCTCGATGCGTTTATCAATGTCACGCAGCGCAATGTCACTGGCTCAGTGCGAATGAAATTATTTAAGGGTCACTGCACCCCGGCTGGTATCAAAAGTCCGAACAGTTTGTATCGGACCGACCTGGCAAGCTTTAAGATGGGTGCCGAGTACAACCCGACTGACGCGACTGGCTTTATTCGTTTATTCGGATTGCCGATGAGGGTTGCCGCAGTCGTTAATAAGAAGAGAATTATAAAGTGAGCTAAAGTGCCTAAAGTGAGCTTAATCCGCCATACGTCTGGCGGATAAAGTTGAAAGTTATAATTTTAGGCACTTTAGTCACTCAACACTTTAGGCACTTTAACCAGAGATGGCGTTGTGGCAGTGCCGGATTGGATATGGCTGGTTTTTATCTTTGCGTTTGGCTGCTGCGTGGGCAGTTTCCTGAACGTTGTTATTTATCGCCTGCCCCGCGACAAGTCCTTAATAATGCCGGGCTCATCCTGCCCTGCGTGCGGTGAGCGGATTCGTTTTTACGATAATATACCGCTAGTATCCTGGCTGGTTTTGGGCGGAAGGTGCAGGGACTGCAGGGCGCCCATTTCGCCGCGATATTTTGTGATTGAGCTGCTGACAGGCATGGTTTTTGTCGGTCTTTTTTGGCTGTATTTTCGGACCGGCCTGCGTGCCGGCATGGGTGCATTTCTGACTGGCGGCTGGATTATCTATCTTCTTCACCTTACTTTGTTGGCGGCTTTCATCGTCGCATCGGCAATTGACCTGGAGCTGTGGGTCATTCCAATATCTATCTGCTGGCTGGTCACAGCGGTAGGGCTTGTTGGCTCGGCTGTGGGCCGGTACGTGATTGATCCCTCGGCGACCCGTGAGTTTTCGCTTTTGCCAATCGCATCGCCCGGCACGGGCGCTCTGGCAGCCGGGGCGGCAATAGGACTGGCGATATCCTGGATACTCCTGGTAAGTGGTTTAATCAAAAGAAGTTATGAGTCCGAGGATTCCGAGCACGCACCCCAAGAGCCAGACAAATGCCCGGAGCGACAACTCAATCATCGTTTAGAGGTCTGCCGCGAGATAATTTTTCTACTGCCCATTCTTATCTGCGCAGCCGGTGCCTTCTGGCTCACCAGAGAGAGTGAATCCATACGCACCTGGTGGTTTGCATTTTCGCAACATCGTGTCGTTGCAGGGTTTCTGGGCAGCCTGTTGGGCTATTTCGTGGGCTGTGGGGTGGTCTGGGCCACACGGATTTTCGGCACTTTAGCCTTTGGAAAAGAAGCGATGGGGCTTGGAGATGTGCACCTGATGGGTGCTGCGGGGGCAGTGGTTGGTCCGGTTCTGGTTGTCGTGGCATTTTTCATTGCACCTTTCTTTGGCTTAGCTTGGGCGGGCGTCCAGATGTTTTTTAAAAAAACTCGGCAAATTCCTTATGGTCCATTCTTGTCTTTGGGCGTATTTACTGTTATGATCTTGCACGATTGGGTTTTCAGTTACTGGAATCTCATCCGTACCGGTTAGAAAAAGAAAATGGGACTTCGATGTGAAGGGAGACATAGAATGCAGGCCGTTAACCGAAAAACAGTTGCCGGAGCGATCTGTCTGGTGTCAATTACTCTTTTGTCAGGCTGCACTGATTGGCAAAAGAGGTACGAGTACTTGGATGTAGAGCACCAGAATCTCAAGGGTAGGTACGAACGCCTTCAGGCGGAAAAGGACCAGTTTGCCGGCAAGATTTCGCAAGATCAGCAGACGATTGAAGAGCTGCGAAAGCAGATTGATCAGATGAACAAAACTCCAGCCGAAGCCACAGGTTTTGGAAAAGACTATGATGTTAAGTTTGACCCTTCTGCGGGCACAATTACGGTAACGCTTCCCGATGCGATATTGTTCGCTTCCGGACAAGCGTCACTCAAAAGCGCGACCAGTGCTCCGCTCGATCATATCCTGTCGGTGCTGCGGCAAAAGTACGCTGGTAAACACATAGATGTGGTTGGCCATACCGATTCGGAGCCCATCAAGAAATCACCATGGAAGGACAATTGGGAGCTTTCAGCCGAGCGTGCTCTTTCCGTGACCAGGTATCTTACTGAGCGTGGGATTGCCGCGGACAGGGTTCGTGCCGTCGGTTGTGGGGAAGCCAGGCCAATAGTCTCAAACGCTACTGCCGCCGGCAAGGGGAAAAACCGCAGGGTCGAAATCGTGGTGCATATCCGATAATTGCTGCCGCATCTACACTTTGTCGGCACGGCACTTTCGAGCACGATTTAGTTCTGAGCTTCATTTCGGTTGCTTTTGCGCCGCTGCGGTGCCTGCAAAAGTTGTGGCCCTTATCGTGCCATCCTTTTTGATTGTAATAGTGATGGCCCCACGTGCGGCAGTATAAAATGTCTCCAGGTTTTTTCTCCGCTGCCTTGTTGGTTGGCTCGCTGCACTGTGGAGCGTCCTCTCATATTGGCTCTGGTCGCAACTGCATATCACAATATCCGCACCGAGCTTTTCGATAAAATCCAGGTCCAGCGTTTTGATTAAGCCGTGATGAGGAGCTACGACTACATCGGCTTTTAGATTTGGATTAAGCCGAAGAAGTTCTCTTTGCGCAAATCTTTCGATGTCAGAGCACAATAGTATTCTTCTGCCGGCAAACTCAATCAGTGAAACTACTGATCTATCGTTCTCGCTCAACGTTTTATCGTACCAGGCTTGTGTGGGCGGCCAAAGTGCCTTTATGTTGGCGGCGATTTTTGCATCTATATTGTTTATATTTTTTATCTCTAACCGTTTTTCATACAATTTGTCAAGAAATCCTGCCGTCCCATGGAGGTCAGTTTTGGCATCTATGAAAAACGAGTCGCCGCCGTAGATGCTCTTGACCTTGCAGTGTTCAGCAATCTCCGGTATGCCGTTGATGTGGTCCACATCACTATGGCTAATCATAATCGCGTCGATTTTGCCTACTCCTGCAAAATCCAGAGATGGTGTTACGATGCGCCTCCCAATATCGCTTTTGTACATTGAGCCGGCGTCGAAGAGGACATTTGCCTGGCCGGGCAGCCTTGCCAATATCGCCTGGCCATGACCGACCTCTAAACAGTTCAAAATCAAGTTATCCCGATAGGTCCTGTGCCATTTCGCGGCGCCCAAAGAGACAATTATCGCAAGAGCGAGCACCGTGCATATTAGTTTTTTCACAAGGGGTCTGTGGAAGTGAACAAAAAAAGCAAAAAGTAAAAAAGCATAATAGAGGATAATTACCGCAGGTGACACTTTGCCTATAAGGACCTCCGATATGTTTAAGCTGGCCATAAATTTGACAAGCCAGATTAACAAACTGACTAACGGTCCTATTATTATATCCAGCAGTGCTGCTGCACTTGGCAGGAACAGCGCCAGAACTGTTTTTGAGTACCCGATAAGCGAGATAACACCTATCAGCGGTGAAACAATCACCGTCCAGATGCTTGTCAGATAGTTAATCCTGTAAAAATGGTACAGTGAAATGCCGACACCACTCATCCACGCTGTAAAGCATGTGGAAAATAATCGTAATAAATATGGCCCTGCTATCGGAGTTATGCGGAAAAGTAAGTTTGTTTTTGGAGCTTTCTTACCCCAGGGCAGACCCGTTATTTTTTCATATAGAAAGAAGTGTATCCGCTCGCAAAAAAGCAAGAGTCCAAGCACTACTGCAAACGATAACTGCCAGCCTGCATCGAATAGGTCTGTCGGCTTTATCAGCAGCAGAATTACAGCCGCCAGTGACAGCGCATTAAAAGGATTGTACTTTCGGCGGAAGAAAAATGATGCACAGAAAACAAAACACATAATCGCCGCTCTGAAAGCCGGCGGTTGCGGCGGGATAACAAGCAAAAAGAGACCTGCGGCAGCAAGACATATCGCCGCACAAGCGCGTTTCATCAGGCCCGCTGTTTTACACAGCCACCAGATAATCCAGAACAAAATCATGAAGTTCATTCCCGACAGGCATAAAAAATGCAAAAGCCCTGTCTTTTGAAACGCCCTGTAGGTGGCGCTGTCGATTTCTGCTCTGTAGCCCAGCACCAACGCCCGCAGCAGAGCATAATTTTGACTCTCTACATCCAGCTCACCCAGCAGCGCCCGGTTAGCTATTTCCTGCAGACGCCTTTTTATTTTTATAAAAGTCCCTGTGGAACTGTTTTCCTTTAACAACTCAATAGCATCCCGTGATGGCACAGAAGCGGCGACAAAGACGCCTTTATTTGCCAGGTATTCTGCCGTATTGAATTGTCCCGGATTTGTCGGCTGTTTGAACCTGTCCAGCCAGCAGTATAGCCGGATGTAGTCGCCAGCTTTTAGGTCAAGCACAGGCTCATCGACCTGCACACGCACGGTCCCGGATATTTTTGCCCAGCCATTAACCGTTTTGACTTCGTGGACTCTAACATAAAAGCTGCTGACAGGGTCCGCATAAGTAAACTGCGCAAATTGCCATTGCTCATTTCTGTTGATGTATGGCTGGGTAATTATAAAGCCGCAAATTGTCGCCAATCTTCGCTCGCTTGCAACAAAATTCCGGATGTCATCTGGCTTGAATTGTTGAAAGACGGTCAGCCGAATCGCACCAAGACACACAAAACAGGCACAAGCCGTATATGCTGTGATATACACAGAAGCAGTTTCTTTTCGGATAACGAAAAATAGGAATGTACCGACTGCGCAAAAGGCCAGTATCGCCAGCCAAAATGCAATCGGTAAGGCTAACGGACTCTGTAATAAGATGCCGATTATCAGACCGGTCGCGGCAAATAAGAGTGGGGACGTTTCTATGATCCGTTTGTGAAGATTGGTTCTGCCGGCAAGTTTTTTTTCAATCTCAGCTAATCTTCGCTGAATCTGGTCCATTTAGGCCGTGATTCTATCGCAGTCAGTGTTTGTTTGCTATGGATAACGCACGGATTCTCTGACAATATTCTTTTGTGACGGCCTGGAATCAGGTGTTTATGGTTTCATGGACTGCCGCCTTAGAATTATTGATGAAACGTGTAATAAAAGATTTACAATGCCGTGGGGAAAATGTAAAATTAATATTGTGCTCTTTTAACAGAGACAGCTAAATATTGGCAAGGTGGAGGGCCACGCAAAATGAACAGACAAAGACAGTTTAATTTATTGGCAGTCGGAACCGAAGGCGAGATGCCCGATAAGCCGGTAATCTTTCTAACAGCGTTTACATTGATAGAGCTTTTGGTTGTTATTGCCGTCATTGCGGTATTGATGGCGATATTAATGCCCACGCTGAATCGGGCCAGAGAGGCAGGGAAGCGATCGGTTTGCCTGAACAACACAAAGGGCCTCGCCTTCGGGTGGACCATGTATTGCGGTGATAATGATGGTCGATTGCCAAATGGTCAAGCACACGAGGTTGGCAACGAACGATTGGGCTGGATATTGCGGGCTGAGGCTCCATATCAGACGACTCCTTTGGAGGCGCCGGTTGTAGTCCAGCTCAATGCGATCAGGAACGGCCAGTTATTCCCTTATGTCCCGAACGTCAAAGCCTATCGTTGCCCCGTGGCCAAGAAATACGAGATGCGAACATATAGTTGCATACATGCCATGAATGGGCTCCCGGTGGAAGGGGGCCCTGTTGTCAAGAACATCAACACCATTAAGTTCCCGGGCATGCGTATTGTTTTTGTGGACGACTATGGGGAGGACTGGGACGCGGCCTGGACTGTGTGCTACAGCCAGCCACGATGGTGGAATCCGATTCCCATGCGTCACGGACCTGGTACTGTAGTCTCTTACGCCGATGCACACTCTAATTGGTGGAACTGGAAGGACCCGCGGACCGTAGAACTCTCAAAACTGTCCTGGCAGGAGGCTGAGGCACTCCGCGCATCTTCACAGGTCGAGCAGCCTGACAATCAGGATTTGAGAGACATCCAGAAGGCCTACTGGGGTAAGCTTGGGTACGAGCCACGATGACCAAGCTAATATGTTTTGTATCAAGCTCCCAGATTTTGATTCGACTTTTCTCTGTATGTCATCCATGCCTGTTCCGAGCGGAGTCGAGGAATCTGCCTCCAACCTTATCAGTCCTCGCACCTTTGCCGGCAGTTCCCTCGCCAGGCTCGGGACAAGCCTGAGTGATCGGCGTGGCTGATTTTCATAATTTTTCCAAACAAACTGCTGGCAGGCGAGTATTCCAATATAAAATGGATACGATAGAAAAATAGCTATCTTTCCAAGGTGCTTAGAGTCAGAAGGAAGCCAATGAGGGATCAAAACGTTGATTACATTTATGATTCAATGGACAATAGGAGGCTCCCGTTATGAAGGAACGAACAGATCTGGTGACTATGAAGGGCCAGCCGTTGACTCTTTTGGGCGGCGAGCTCAAGGTGGGCGAGCGGGCCCCAAACTTTAGAGTGGTTGCGAACGACTTGTCGCAGGTGCAGTTCCCATCCTTCCGCGGTAAGGTCTGTATCATCTCGTCAGTGCCATCCCTGGATACCAGCGTGTGTGACACAATGACCCGCCGGTTCAACCAGGAGGCTGCCAGCTTGGGCCCGGACGTTGCAGTTCTGGCTATCAGCATGGACCTGCCATTTGCTCAAAAACATTGGTGTGGGGCAACAGGTGTCAAGAATCTGCAGACACTTTCAGACCATCGCGAAGCTTCGTTCGGCAAGGCTTATGGCGTTTTGATAAAGGAGATGCGCTTACTTGCGCGGGCCGTATTTGTGGTGGATAAGCAGGGCATTATCCGCTACACAGAGATAGTCAAAGAGCTCAGAAATGAGCCGAATTATGAGGCGGCACTAAAAGCGACAAAAGGATTGTTGTGACAAAATCGGACATACAAAGGACTGAACTAAAAATAATGGGAATGCACTGTGCAGCCTGTGCCACAACGATAGAGAAATCGCTGTCGTATCTCGCCGGTGTCACCAGTGCGCGGGTGAGCTATGCCCATGAGGCTGCCACCGTTGAGTACGATCCCGCGAAGCTGAAGCCTGCTGATCTGGAAAAAGCAGTCGCCGATGCAGGTTACCGGGTGGTGACAGAAGATTCCGAGAAAATAGCCAGAGAGAAGGACCTGACAGCGAAGCGCAATAGAGTCGTTGTCGGATTAGCGGTGGGCGTTTTCCTGATGGTTCTTATGTATTTGCCGGTGCACTTGCCGTTCCCTACGGCATATCTAATGCTGCTTGTTTCGGCTCCCACCTTTATTTACATAAGCCGGCCCATATTTAGCGCCGCTTATCGTGCCTTGAAGAATAGAAATCTCAACATGGACGTGATGTACTCGATGGGCATCGGCGTCGCATTTGGGGCGAGTGTTTTGGGCACGTTTGGCCTTATACTGTCACGCGAATTTCTGTTTTATGAAACGGCGGTGTTTCTCGCTGCGTTTCTTAGTCTGGGGCGGTATTTAGAAGCAAGGGCTAAAGGCAAAACCTCGGAAGCCATAAAGAAACTTATGGGCCTACAACCAAAGACCGCTACTATTGTTGCTGATAACAAGGAAATTGAAATCCGTGTAGAGGACGTGCAGATAGGCGATATAGTGGTCGTGAAACCGGGAGAAAAAATTCCGGTGGATGGGCAGGTTGTTGACGGCCGGAGCTACGTGGACGAGTCAATGATTACCGGCGAGCCAATGCCAGCGTTGAAAAAGAAAGGCAGCGGTGTTGTAGGAGGAACGCTTAACAAAAATAGCATAATCAGATTTAGAGCTACAAGAATAGGCAGAGACACCGTGCTATCTCAGATCATAAAGCTCGTAAAGGACGCTCAGAGTTCACGAGCACCGATTCAGAGGATTGCCGATAAAGCGGTGAGCTATTTTATTCCGGTAGTGCTGGCAATCGCAGTTGGCTCTTTCATCGCGTGGTATTTGATTCTGGGCACAGGGCTGCTTTTTGCCTTGACTACCCTTATTTCGGTCCTTGTTATTGCGTGTCCCTGTGCCCTGGGACTTGCCACGCCCACCGCGGTGACGGTTGGAGTTGGCCGGGGCGCTGAGCTGGGAATTCTCATCAAAAGCGGCGAGGTTTTTGAAATATCCGATAAGCTCACTACCGTAGTCTTCGATAAGACCGGAACTCTTACCAAAGGCAGGCCTGAAGTCACCGACATAATTGGGATGCCGATGCCGGACAAAGAACTGCTCAAGTTAGCAGCCAGTGTTGAGAGAAATTCCAAACATCCGCTGGCAGAGGCTATCACCAGAAAGGCAGAAAAAGACGGCATCGAAATAGAGCCAAGCAAGGGCTTTGATACATTCGAAGGGAAGGGCGTCATCGCGGAAGTCGAGGGAAAGCAGGTTCTTATAGGAAACCGAGTCCTTCTTGACGAAAGAAAGATTTCATACCCCAACGAAGTTGAGGATAAAATCCTCCAGCTTGAGAACCAGGGAAAGACAGTGTCTCTCGTTGCGGTGGATAATACCTTCTGTGGCATGGTTGCCATTGCAGATGTACTAAAGGAATCGGCTAAGAATGTCGTGGACGAATTGAAGAATATGGGTCTTAAGGCGGTCATGATCACCGGCGACAATTCAAGAAGCGCAAAGGCCATCGCAAGGGAAATCGGAATCGAACGTGTTTTAGCTGAAGTCCTGCCGCAGGATAAGGCTAACCAAGTAAAACAATTGCAGGAAGAAGCAGATGTGGTAGCCTTTGTAGGCGATGGCATTAACGATGCCCCGGCCCTTGCTCAAGCGGATGTTGGTATCGCGATCGGCAGCGGCACGGATGTTGCAATAGAAAGCGGCCAAGTAGTACTTATGAGGGATGAGCTGATGGACGTGGCCTCGGCGGTGCAGTTGAGCAGGAAAGTAATGTCGAGGATAAGGCAAAATCTTTTCTGGGCTTTCGCATATAATTCTGCTCTAATTCCGGTTGCCGCTGGTGCACTGTATCCGTTTTTTGGGATCACTCTAAAGCCCGAACTTGCAGGCCTGGCAATGGCTATGAGTTCCGTTACGGTGGTGACTCTTTCCTTGATGTTAAAACGGTACAGGCCGTCAGCGAGGCAATAGAATAGTGCTCATTTATTCAGTGGATGGATGAATATAAGGGAATAGATTATGGAAAGGATAGTACCCAGTATCGAGTTCAACGCGTTCGAAGCCTTTGAAATAGCCGAGAAAATCGAGCGCAATGGTGCCAGATTTTACCGCAGGGCGGCAGAATTATTTGATGACCCTCATATTTCTAAGATGTTTCGGCAGTTGGCTGATTGGGAAAAGGGACACCAACAGCTTTTTGCTGACATGAGAAAGCAGCTTTTCGAGCAGAGCAGGGAACTGAGGACTTTTAAGCCCGATGACAGGCTCGTGCCGGAAGCCCAGGCAATGGCCGGCCTGGCTGTGTTTGGCATTAAACCAGACCCTGCTGAAGAGCTGACCGGCAAGGAAAGTAAAGCAGAAATCATTGCGAAAGCTATTGAGAAGGAGAAGGATTCGATTGTCTATTATACGGGCTTGAAGGACTTTGTCCCAGTCCGGGCCGGCAAAGATAAGATCGATGATATCATTGCAGAAGAGATGCGCCACATTCGCATTCTCAATCAGTCGCTACAGCAGTGGCAAGAGCTTGACCTGTGAAAGGAGTGTGCAATGGACATATTTGACTACGCCATGCGAATGGAAAAAGATGGCGAGAATTACTACCGTCAGTTGGTTGAAAAGACAGATAACAAAGGGCTTAAAACCATACTGACTATGTTGGCTGATGAGGAAGTGAATCACTACAAGACCGTGGCGGAAATGAGAAAGCAAAGGCCGCAAATGGCTGAAACCACCGTCTTAGCCGATGCCAAGAACATCTTTACTCAGATGAAGAAATCAGGTCAGAAACTTAACTTTGGCGCCAAGCAACGCAAGCTCTATGAAAAGGCGCAGGATATTGAGAAAAAGAGCGAGGAGTTTTACCGCCAAAAAGCCAACGAGGTGGAACAACAATACCAGCGGGAAATCTTCCTTCAATTGGCCGAAGAGGAAAAGAAACACTATTTCTTGCTGGAGAATATCATTCAGTTCGTTTCTCGCCCTGAAACCTGGCTTGAAAATGCGGAGTTTCATCATTTGGAAGAATACTGAAGACTCATCTATTTAAAAAGGGGCTAAGTATGAGAAGCGTAGTTAGCTACAAATTGAGGGTGGCGGCGATTCTGGTGTTGCTGGCGATTTTTGCGTCGATAGTGTATTCACATTGTCAAATACCGTGCGGGATTTATGACGACCCGGCTCGTTTTGTTACACTTGCTGAGCATATCGCTACTATTGAGAAGTCTATGAACCAGATAAATGAGCTTTCGCAAGAAAGCAAGCCGAATTTCAACCAGATAGTCCGGTGGGTTCAGAACAAGGATAGCCACGCAGACGAGTTGAGCGAAATAGTGACATATTACTTTATGGCCCAGCGAATCAAGCCGGTGGATAAGGCCGACAGTGAGGCTTACCGGCAGTACGTGAAGCAATTGACCTTGCTGCACCAGATGCTTGTCTACAGTATGAAGGCTAAGCAGACCACCGACCTTGCGAACGTTGAGAAGCTAAGAGCACTGTTAGCGGAATTTCGGAGCGATTATCTCGGCGATAGCGGGCAAAAACACTGAGTGAGTTGTCCTGCTACGGCTCGGCGCTCCGCCGAGACGAGTCCGGCGTACAGGCAGGCATTGGCATTCTTTAGGTGGGCGATATGTCCTATGAGTGAAAATCTGTCCTCTCAAAAAGGTGACGACGTCTCGATCGTTCTTTGCGGCCAGGCCGGCATGGGCATCCAGACTGTGGAGCGTTTCTTGACGCAGATATTCAAACTTTGCGGCTACCACGTTTTCGCCACAAAGGAGTATATGTCACGCATCCGGGGCGGTGCAAATTCAACTTCGATACGCGTATCATCAAAGGCGGTGCGGGCCTTGGTCGACCGAATCGACATTTTGATACCACTTGACAAGGGTGCCATCCCACACGTTCGCAGAAGAATTTCATCCAAGACCGTTATCCTGGCGGAGACTGCTGCTCTGGGCGATGATTTCGACCGGAGTCAATACAATTGCATTGATGTCCCTTTCACCAGGATAGCTGTTGATATTGGAGACAAGATCTACTCAAACATAGTCGCGGTTGGAGCGATTGCCGGATTGTTTGGAATCGAATTGCAGTCAATCAACGAGTACATTAAACAATATTTCTCCGCCAAATCGCCGGATATTGTACAGAAGAATGTTCAGGCGGCAAAAGCCGGACACGAGCTGGGCAGCAATCTTGTCGGCTCCGGCAAGGTTGCCTTCTTGATCAGCCGGGATAGTCGAGTCAAGGACGAGATTCTTTTAAGCGGCGCCGAAGCTGTCGGTCTGGGAGCGATAGCCGGCGGCTGCAACTTTATATCTGCCTATCCGATGTCGCCTTCCACGCCGGTGCTTGTCTTTCTGGCCCAGCACGCAAAAGAATTCGGCATAATTGCGGAGCAGGCAGAGGACGAAATAGCCGCAATGAATATGGCTATTGGCGCCTGGTATGCCGGCGCAAGAGCTATGGCAAGCACATCCGGTGGTGGCTTTGCTCTTATGATAGAGGGGCTGAGCCTCTCGGCAATGCTGGAGATTCCCATCGTTGTACATCTTGCCCAGAGGCCGGGTCCGGCGACAGGTCTGCCTACCCGGACCGAACAGGCCGACCTTGAGCTTGCCCTTTATGCCGGACACGGCGAGTTCCCCAGGATAATCCTTGCTCCAGGGACGATTGAAGAAGCCTTTTATTTAACCAGCAGGGCGTTCAATCTGGCGGACAAATATCAGGTGCCGGTTTTCGTGCTGACCGACCAATATCTCATAGACTCCTATTACAGTGTGGCCCCTTTTGACTTGTCGGGCGTGAAGGTTGACAAGCACATAGTTAAGACCGAGCAAGACTACCAGAGATACGAGCTGACGACTGACGGCATTTCGCCCCGAGGCATCCCTGGCCATGGCAAAGGACTGGTTGTGGTAGACAGCGACGAGCACGACACGCAGGGTCACATCACGGAGGACCTGGACTTGAGAGTCAGGATGGTTGATAAGCGGCTGAAGAAAAGGGAATCTTTCCAGAAAGAGACCATTGAGCCTGAGTTGATAGGGCCGGACGATTACAAAACGCTGGTAATATGTTGGGGCTCAAGCTATCATGCCGTTGTTGAGGCGGTGCGCAACTTAGCCCGCGATGATGTCGCGATATTGCATTTCAAGCAGGTGCATCCACTGCCCGAAAAGACGGCTGCTTATCTGCAAAAGGCCCGGAGAACTGTAATTGTCGAAGGCAATGCGACCGGCCAGTTAGCCAAGCAGATTAAACTCTATACGGGAATTGACATCGATGACAGGATTTTGAAGTATAGCGGCCTGAGTTTCGCCGTCGAAGAGGTTGCCGATAGGTTGGCAGGTTTGCTGGATTAGGATTATCGCTGATGGATACTCGAGTTTTTGACATGGGTGATATTGATATAGCCTGGTGCCCAGGCTGTGGCAATTTCGGGATTCTGAACGCCTTGAAAAAAGCCCTTGCCGAGCTGGAAATTGAGCCGACAAATTTGGTGCATGTCTGCGGCATTGGGCAGGCGGCGAAGGCGCCGCATTATTTCAGGACGAATGTATTCAATGGATTGCACGGCAGAGCTTTGCCGCCGGCGACAGCCATAAAAGCGGCCAATCCTTCACTGACGGTTATTGCCGAAAGCGGTGACGGCGATATGTACGGCGAGGGGGGCAACCATTTTTTGCACACGATACGTAGGAATCCGGATATTACCAATGTTGTGCACAATAATATGGTTTACGGGCTGACCAAGGGACAAGCCTCACCGACGAGTCTGCGGGGGTTTCGCACGCCCGTACAGGTTGCCGGCGTATTCTTGGAGCCGTTTAATCCGCTTGCGGTAGCAATTGCGCTGGACGCCAGCTTCGTAGCCAGAGCTTACTCTGGAGACGTGCAGCAGACAAAAGAAATCCTCAAGAAAGCGATTACGCACAAAGGATATGCACTCGTTGATGTACTCCACCCATGTGTTTCGTATAATAAGCTCAGTACCTATCAGTGGTTCAAGGAACATACGTACTACCTGGACGATTCGCACGATCCGCGGGATAGAAACGAGGCTTTCAAAAAAGCGACCGAAACGGAGAAACTACCGCTTGGCGTTTTCTATATCAGCTCTGAAAAAGCAACTTTTGAAGAGAATACCGGCATCTACAAAGAAAATGAGCGGCCCTTGTACGCGCGGAAGGTTGATATAGGGAGATTGGGGAGTCTGATCGAAAAATTCAGAACGTCGCTGTAATACGCATTCAATTCGGATGCCCAGCCCTCTTAGAGCATTTGGCAGAAAATCGATAAGGATAAGGCAGATTTTGAACGGTTGCGCACGTTGAAAAGAGCGGTAGAGCAGCTAAGGCAGGTCTTAGAGAAGCTGTATGACAAATACAATCACCGGCGGTTCATACCGCCGGACCCTCTCCAATTCCTGTACAGATACTCAGACTTTGCCGACAGAGAGGTGGTTGGGTTTTTATCGGCTGCGCTTGCCTACGGGAGGGTAGAACAAATCGAAAAGAGCCTGAACGATCTTTTCGCCCGCATGGGCAAAAGCCCGTCTGTGTTTGTGCAAAACTTCGGCAAAGCTGGACGAGAAAGCCTGAAAAGTTTCAAGCATCGTTTCACGACCGGACAAGACATCTCGGATTTGCTGGAAATTTTGAAGCAGGTGCTTAATGACCAGGGCAGCATCGAGGCCTACTTTTTGCGGGGATACAGAGAGACAGACAGAAATATTATTCCAGCTTTATCCGAATTCTCTGAATCCCTTCTTGGAATTTATGCGAGAAAGCATGGTGACCGGGTCAGTCCGGGATTAAAGTTTTTGCTGGCAAGTCCATCGGGCAAAAGTGTGTGTAAAAGACTGAACCTTTTTTTGCGTTGGATGGTACGTAATGATGAAGTCGATCCTGGCTTATGGAAGTCGGTCGACAGGGCTAAATTAGTTGTGCCCGTGGACGTCCATATAGCCAGGTTGTGCAGGATGTTGCGGTTTTACGACCAAAAAACAGTTTCTTTAGCGACAGCGGTAAAAATAACGGAAAGGCTCGCAGAGATTGAGCCAAGCGACCCTGTAAAATATGACTTTGCACTGAGCCGGATAGGCATTATGAATGATTGTAACGGCAACTATCGGCGGCAGTGTAGAAACTGTGAACTATTCGGATATTGTTTTGCTGGTTAGTCGTGACAAAAGACAAGGTAAAAATTCTGTTTCTTTGTACGGGCAACTCCTGCCGCAGCCAAATGGCAGAAGGCTGGGCCAGACACTTAAAGGGTGATATTATTGAGGCGTACTCAGCCGGCGTCTGGCCGGTCGGCGTCCATCCCAGATCGATAGAGGTAATGGCAGAGGCAGGTGTAGATATTTCCGGCCAGACCTCCAAGCATGTTGATGAGTTCCTCGGGACTGATTTTGATTTTGTGGTAACACTGTGCGACAATGCTAAACAGCAGTGTCCGGTATTTCCCGGCAAGGCCAAGCTAATTCACAAGGCCTTTGAAGATCCTGTTGCCGTGGCCGGTAGCGAAGAGCAAATCATGCACGCCTTTCGACGGACACGGGATGACATAAAAGCATTTATAGAAACTCTGCCAGAAAGTCTGAAATAGCAGGGATAAAAGATGGATTCAGAGCAGTTAGAAAAATATAGCTCAGCGGTAACGCTTTCGGATATGGAGGTCTTTGTATTTCCGGAACTGGCGTACAGCCTGGTTTTGGCCAATATTATGAGTCCCCTCATCTGGCAATGGCGCCAGATAGACTGTTTCAAGAGCTTGCAGGGCAAGAGCAGCTACCGAAAACTAATGCGGCTCAGGCAGTTCATAATGGATGAATACGACTTCAACCTCGACCTGGAAACGTGGGGCCTTACCAGCAAAGCCAGAGAGCTGAAGCGGTTTGAGAAGTTCATCTCGCCGCAGGATATCGCCGCAACCAACGCACTTTTTGGTTACGAGGGGGACAAGTATTATTTTGATGTGGATATTCGCAGGCACTTCGGCCTGGATAAATATGATAGTGACATTATCCCGTACTGGAAGACCGAGACAGTCGAAGCGATGGATGCGTTTCGGTTCAAAAAGGGCTACTCAAAACGGGCAGGGGAGTGTGTTTCGCTGTCGGCTCTATATGCCGCGGCAGCCTTTATCGTAGGCGGGGTGCCGTTAGAAGATATTTACATGATACTTACGCCGCTGCATTCGCAAAATTTCATCGATGTAAATGATGGAGTGTTGACAAACAACCGAAGGCTGGTCACCAAAGCTATGTGGTTCAACGGCACCGAAATTTCCGACAAAGCACAGCGTGCGCTGCGCAATGAGAACGTCACCATAGTGGCCCATTCGACCGGTTATGTGCACTGCTTTTACAACGAAGCGACAATGAATAAGGAGCTTTATCAGAGGTTCGCTGGCAGGCTGGCTTCGTATCTGACCGCAGATTTATCGCCCGGGGTCTTTACAAGTTTCCTGCGCAGTCGTCATCACTATCAGAAATACTTTCAGCTCTGCCGAGACTGCCATGGACAGGCACAGTTCTTAGAGGCGGAGGTCCTGTTTCACTACGAGCACAGCAGCAATTATAGAATCGCCGACTCAACGCACGAAAAGCTACTGGCTGAGGTCTCGGACGAAGATTTTGTCCCGTACGAAATTCCCGGCAGAATTCGCTGCGATAAGCTTGATGAGTTTCTAAGGCAGCAGAAAATGGACATCCGGAATCCGCAAGGTAGGGCCGCTTTAGGGACGTTTATCGAGCCTGTTGTTCCCGACGCGCAGCGGTTTGTCCGAGAGTTGGCCGATTTTGTGCACATCGAAGCTAAGCTGCCGCCAATGGACAAAGATTTTGTGCCAGGCGTTCCTGCTCAAATCTCTACAGAGCAAAGTAGAGAACAGATAATCGACTATCTGCAGCAATTGCGCGCAAGCAATTCCACCGCCGACTTTGCGTTCTATGCATATCGTGACATGCAAACCTGCGATTGGACCCCGTTTGTCAAGGCAGCGGTGGAAAGAAACCCGGTCTCGATAGAGATGGCAAGCAATATGTCCGTCGAGCAGGCATACGACTGGCTCAGTGGCCTGGCTAACGAGTCCATCTATCCTGATAAGCGCCTTGCCCAACCCGATGAGGTGGTAAACTATGGGCGGGGCGACGGAGTTGAGAAGGCCTTGTCGCTGGCAAACATAATCCGTCAGAGAAGTCCCGAACAAGATATTGAAATAATAGTAGAAGGCAATAACATCGGGCTGAAAGGACAAAACGAGTATCACTTTTTGTCCGGCAAAGAGTTTGAAAAGCAGATTACAATCTGCCAAACCGGTCAGATAAATGTACTTTAACAACACAATATGAGAGCAAATACACTATGGTAGTGGAACTTAAAAAGGGTGTTTATTGGGTTGGTGTAGTGGATTGGGGTATCCGTCACTTCCACGGATATGAGTTATCAACACATCGGGGAACCACTTACAACGCATATTTGATCATCGACCAGAAATCCGCCCTTGTAGATACTGTCTGGGGGCCATTCCAGAAAGAGTTTGTCGAGAATATTCGGCAGATTATAGAGCCGAGCAAGATTGACTTTGTTATCGCCAATCATGCTGAGCCGGATCATTCGGGAAGTCTGCCGGAGATTATGCGGCTGGCTAAGAATGCCACGCTTATCGTATCCAAGCGCGGGCGTGAAAGTATTGAAGGCCATTACCATCAAGCCTGGGACTTCAAGGCGGTACAAACCGGCGACAAGGTCAGTTTGGGCGGAAATGAGCTTGTTTTTGTCGAGGCGCCGATGCTCCATTGGCCGGATAGCATGTTTACCTACCTGACCGGGCAGAATATTCTGATGCCAAATGACGCATTTGGCCAGCACTACGCAACGGCATTTCGCTTTAACGACCAGGTCAATGAGCAAGAGCTGTATGAAGAGGCGGTCAAATATTACGCCAATATCCTCACGCCGTTCAGTAACCTGGTGATCAAAAAGATCGACGAGGTTTTATCCTTGAAGTTGCCCGTCGATATTATTGCCCCGAGTCACGGCGTCATATGGCGGAAGGACCCGTTACAAATAGTGAAGAAATACCAGCAGTGGGCGGCACAAAAGCCGGAGAAGAAAGCGGTGGTTCTCTATGATACGATGTGGCAGGCGACCCGGCGAATGGCTGAGGCAATCGCAGATGGCCTGGCCGCCGAGGCAGTAGAACACAAACTCTTCCATACGGCTCTGGCGGATCGCAATGATGTTATAACCGAGATTTTTCAGGCAAAGGCTATTGTCGTTGGCTCGCCGACATTGAATAGGGGACTTTTACCCACGATCACGCCGATACTTGAAGATTTGAAAGGCCTGAGATTTCAGAATAAAATCGGCGCCGCCTTCGGCAGCTACGGCTGGAGCGGCGAGTCTGTAAAAATCATCGAGGAGCATTTCGGCAAGTGTGGTATACCCGTTGTGGCCGAGGGTGTGCTGGCCAAGTGGCAGCCATCGGCTGATGACCTTGCAAATTGTAAAAGCCTGGGCCGCAAGATTGCTGACGCCATGTAAACAGGGTTCGCACCTTTGCGGACGGTCTTATAAGTGCAGGCTACTAAAGGTAGGCTTTAGGTAAACAAAAGGGGGAGTCCTGGGGGAATTTTGAAAAAAACACATTTTTTGCTTGAAAGTGCGAACAAATAGGACCATATTAGTCCTATATATACTGTAGTGGATGCCGATATTGGGTTGGGCGTCCCATTTAGCCTTTTTGTATTCAAGGATTCAACAAAAAGTGGACATATTGAGGCGAGATACCGATTATGCCCTGCGGGCAATGGTTTATCTGGCCGGGCATTGTGGCAATTGGCCGGTTTCAGCCAGAGAAGTGGCCCAGCGCGCTGACATTCCCTATCAGCTTGCGTGCAAGCTGCTGCAGAAGCTCCACATCGCGAAACTGGTGAAAAGCTCGATGGGGCCGAAAGGCGGGTTCGAGCTGAGCCGGCAGCCGTCGGCAATAAGTGTTCTAAAGCTGGTAAAGGCGATTCAAGGCCGTTTGAGCTTAAATAGATGTCTGCTGAACGCCGACGCTTGCTCTTATCATCGCCAATGTCGTATAAGTAAAAAGTTAGCTGAGCTACAGCAGCAGATGGAGAGTTTTCTCAATAATGTCACGCTGGATGAGCTGGCAAAGAGTGGCAGTGTCAGGAAGCAAAAATTTCCGTAAACACACTATGAGAGGTAAACAATGGTCGCTGAAAAACCGAAGGCAGGCGTCTTGCGGGCTTGCGTGGGCAAGGGGCAAAATCTGGCGGCACTAGTCGAATACTCAGAGGATTCCATCGTCAGCAAGACAATAGTGGATAAACCGGCCAGCACTATTACCTTGTTCGCCTTTGATAAAGGCCAGAAGCTGAGTGAGCATACATCGCCTTATGATGCCGTTGTTCAGATTCTCGATGGAAAAGCTCGGCTAACCATCGGCGGTAAAGATGTGGAAGTTGTTGCCGGGCAGATTGTCGTAATGCCGGCCAACGTGCCGCACGCTGTTTATGCCGATGAGAAATTCAAGATGTTGTTGACGATGATTCGTGCTTAGGCAAGGTCGATTCAGAAAAATCGGAGAGCGTAAGATGGTTAGATGCCCCGGGCAAGATCAGCGATTTTGGAAGCCGGCAGATGTTTTTGAGGTGCAGTGTGCTCAGTGCGGCACATCTGTGGAGTTCTTTAAGGACGAGCCGAAGCTCAAGTGCCGAAATTGCGGCAGTATTGTGGTCAATCCGAAAATAAACCTCGGCTGTGCGCAGTGGTGCCAGTACGCCGACCAGTGTTTGGGAGTTTCGCCTGCAAGTGACGCGAGTTTCATGCGGGATAGGCTAATAGATGAGATGAGGAATATCTTTGCCGGCGACCAGAAACGGATTGACCACGCGCTTGCCGTATTAGATTACGCTGAGCAGATACAGCAGGCCGAAGGTGCCGACCCGTTGGTTGTTAAGGCTGGGGCGATTTTACACGACATCGGCATCGCCGAGGCCGAGCGTCAGTACGGTTCAGCCTCAGCCAAGTACCAGGAGATGCTGGGGCCTCCGATTGCAGAAGCAATTTTGAAAAAGTACCGTCTTCCTGCTGAGACGATTGAACATATATGCCGGATAGTCGGCAGCCATCATAGCGGCAGAGGCATCGACACTATAGAATTCAAATGCGTCTGGGACGCGGATTGGCTGGTGAACATTCCGGAGGTATTTGAAGGCAAGCAAAAATCTGAGTTGCTGCAAGTCATCGAGCGTACTTTCAGGACGGGGAAAGGCCGAGAGATTGCGTCGAGACTGTTTCTTAAATCTGAAGATACTTGAGGTTGATATGAAAGATAAGTGAGAAGGAGACCAAGAACTATGAGTATGTTCTGCTATCAATGTGAGCAAACGGCAAAAGGAAGGGGCTGCACGGCGCAGGGAGTGTGTGGAAAAGACGCTGAAACGGCAGCACTACAGGATTTGCTGGTCTATGCGGTCAAGGATATTTCACGCTATGCGCACAGAGCTTATCAACTCGGCGAACGAGACCGTGAGGTAGATGTCTTTATTGTCAAGGCTCTTTTTAGCACACTCACCAACGTGAACTTTGACCCCGAGCGATTCAGGCAATTTTTGCAGCGGGCGGTTGAAATAAAGAAAATGGCACAGAAGCTCTATGAGGATGCGGCGAAAAAAGCTGGCAAGAAGGTTGAGCAGTTGCATTGCCCTGTTCTCTGGTGGGAAGAAACGGACGATTCGGATGGCCTTATCCGCAAGGGACAATCCGTAGGCGTTCAAAAGCGCATTGATGAACTCGGTGAAGACATCGCAGCGCTTCAGGAATTGATTATGTATGGTCTCAAAGGCGCAGCCGCATACGTTGACCACGCTCAAATCCTCGGCAAGGAAGATGCAGATTTGTACGGCTTCTTTCACCGCACGCTGGACTATCTTACGCAAAGGCCGACAGACGCCGACGAGCTGCTGAAAACGGCGCTGGACTGCGGCCGGGCTAATCTGGAAGCGATGGAATTGCTCGATGCTGCCAATACCACTGCCTACGGGCACCCTGAGCCGACACAGGTGAGAATTACGCCCGTTAAGGGCAAGTGCATCGTCGTGTCGGGCCACGATTTGAAGGACCTTGAGGACCTATTGAAACAGACCGCCGGCAAGGCAATCAACGTCTACACTCACGGAGAAATGCTGCCCTGCAACGCTTACCCTCGGCTGAAAAAGTATAAGCACCTTGTGGGTAATTTCGGCGGCGCCTGGCAAAACCAGCGAAACGAATTCGACGAGTTTCCGGGCGCAATTCTTATGACCACAAACTGTCTGCAGAGACCCAAAGATGGTTACAAACACAGGATTTTTACTTCCGGCGTTGTTGGATGGGATGGAGTGACACATATTCGTGGCCGTGATTTTGCACCGGTTATTGAAGCGGCCTTGGGGAGGAGCGGATTTGCCGAGGACGCTCATCCAGAATATATAACCATTGGCTTTGCCCGCAATGCGGTGCTCAGCAATGCAGCAGGCATCGTCGAGTTGGTCAAGGCTGGCAAAATCCGGCATTTTTTCCTGATAGGCGGCTGTGACGGCGCCAAGCCTGGACGGAACTACTATACCGAGCTGGCACAAAAAGTGCCGCAGGATTGTGTAATCTTGACATTAGCTTGCGGCAAGTTCCGCTTCAATAAACTCGAATTCGGCCAGATCGAAGGCATACCGCGCCTGCTTGACTGTGGGCAGTGCAATGACGCGTATTCGGCGATTCAGATAGCGATTGCTCTGGCGCGGGCATTTAACTGCGATGTGAACGAGTTGCCCCTGTCACTTGTACTATCTTGGTTTGAGCAGAAAGCAGTAGCCATTTTGCTGACATTGCTGCACCTGGGGCTCAGAAACATGCGATTGGGGCCAACCTTGCCGGCCTTTCTAACTCCTAATGTGCTGAAGGTGCTCGCCGAGAAGTATAGTGTTAGGCCGATCGGGGATGTTGACCAAGACCTGGCCGATATGCTGAAGGAGTGATTTGTTACGGAAGCAAGATGGTTTTGCGAAACATTGTAAAGATAGATGAAGAAAAATGCAATGGCTGCGGCTTGTGTATCAGCGCATGCGCAGAAGGCGCCATACAGCTAATTAATGGCAAGGCAAAGTTGGTACGTGAGTCCTACTGTGACGGTCTCGGCGCTTGTATTGGGCATTGTCCTCAGGACGCGATAACTATTGAAAGGCGTGAGACTGCTCCGTTCGATGATGAGGCAACAAAAGAGCATCTGGCCCAGGAGCGAACGGACAACAGCAAAGCCAATTTTGTGTGCCCGGGCTTAGCGGCGCAGCAGTTACGGCAAAAGAGCACGGGGCCGGAACTGGTTGTCGCGGAAACGCCGTCTCGGCTTAGTCATTGGCCAGTACAATTGAGGCTGGTCTCACCTAACGCGCCGTATTTTGCCAATGCTGATTTGCTGCTGGTTGCGGATTGTGTGCCGTTTGCGATGGGCGATTTTCACAGCAGGATTCTAAAAGATCGCAGTATCGCTGTGGGCTGCCCGAAGCTTGACGATGCAGAGTTCTACATTGAAAAGCTATCCGCGATACTGAAAGCGAACAAGCCCAAGAGTCTGACGGTGGTTCACATGGAGGTGCCGTGCTGCTTCGGACTGACCCGGATTGCTCGGGAAGCGATCGCCCAAAGTGGTCTTAAGATGTCTTTTGAAGATGTCACGATTGGTTTGCAGGGCAGCGTAAGTAAAGTTGAGATCATGAATGTTTGAAGCTTTGTGTGGGTCAGAACATGTTTGGCATAAGCTGAGGCTGGAAAAATGCAGAAACAACAAAGAAAACTCGTTGTAATAGGCGCCGGCTCGGTAGGCGCGACCTATGTTTATGCCCTGATGCAGACCGGGCTTGCCGGCGAGATTGTCCTGGTTGATATCGACCAGAAGCGCGTCGAAGGCGAGGTCATGGATCTAGAACATGGGTTAGCATTTGTTCAGCCTGTTAACATTCGCGCGGGCAGCTATTCCGATTGTGCCGATGCCAATCTTGTGGTTATTACGGCCGGTGCCAAGCAAGTCTCAGGTCAATCGCGCCTTGAGTTGGCCAGGCGCAACGCCGAGATAATAAAATCAATTTGTGGCCAGATCGAGAAATCCAGTTCAAACGCCGTTCTGCTGATGGTAACCAATCCGGTGGATGTGTTGACTTATGTGGCCCAAAGACAGCTTGGTTGGCCTCGCCAGCGCATCATAGGCTCGGGAACTGTTCTGGACAGCGCTCGTGTCCGGTTTATGCTGAGCCAGCATTGCGGCATTGATGCTCGCAACGTTCATGCTTACGTTCTTGGCGAACACGGTGATAGCGAAGTCGCTGCCTGGAGTATGACTCATATTGCTGGTGTTTCGATAAGGGACTACTGTTCTATATGTCAGGGCTGCGATTCGAAGAAGACACGTCAGGACATCACCCGCCGTGTACGTGACTCAGCCTATCATATTATCGATTACAAGGGCTCGACTTACTATGCTATTGGGCTGGCTATGACCCGCATCTCATCCGCAATTTTGAGAAATGAGCATAGCATACTGACTGTTTCATTGGTGCTGCAGGGTGAATATGGTATTGATAACGTGTGTCTTAGTGTGCCATGTGTTGTTGGGGAAGGTGGCGTCGAACGTATCATAACGGCGCCACTTTCCGAAGCTGAGCAGGCCAATCTCGAAGCGTCGGCTAAAATGTTAAGGGGGGCATTAGACAGCCTGAGGATATGAGCTTTTGAGTAAGTACAGTGACACGAAATCGGCAACCTCTTTGCCGGGAGTAGTTCAATTTGGTTGATTACGCAAAATGGATAGTGACAGATTTCTGGGCTACCATGACCGAGATGTCTCCTTACCTGTTGTTTGGCTTTTTCATGGCAGGGCTTCTTTCGGTACTTTTATCGCCGCGTCTTGTGGAAAAACATCTGGGCGGCAGGGGGATTTGGCCGTTGGTAAAGGCATCGCTTTTCGGGATTCCGCTGCCTTTGTGCTCATGCAGCGTCATCCCGGTATCAATGTCACTATATAAGCACGGAGCAAGCAAAGGTTCTACGATAGCGTTTCTGCTATCGACTCCCCAAACGGGCGTAGACAGTATTTTTGTGACATTGAGCCTTTTAGGGCCGATCTTTGCTATTTTCAGGCCGTTAGCTGCACTGGTGACGGGTATCGTTGGGGGTATTTTGGTAGATGTAATCGACCGGCACGCCGGAAACAAAGCTTCGCTGACAACAAAATGCGCAGATGAATGTTGTTCCGGCCTGGAGAAAAATGGGAAACTGCTCCGAGTGTTAAAGTATGGGTTTGTGACACTACCGCGTGACATTGGCAAGCCGTTACTTGTCGGGCTGGTTATCGCATCTATCATTTCAGCCGTGGTGCCGGATGGATTTTTCGCAGAGAAATTGGGCACCGGGTTTTTGGCGATGGTAGTGATGATGGTTGTGGGAATCCCTATGTACGTCTGTGCAACAGCCTCGGTGCCGATAGCTGCGGCGCTGATCTTGAAGGGTTTGACGCCTGGGGCGGCGCTAGTTTTCCTCATGACCGGCCCAGCTACCAACGCCGCAGGTCTGGCGACTATCTGGAAGGCATTGGGGGCCCGAACGGCAATCGCGTACCTTTTGGCCGTAGCTGGATGTGCGCTTTTGGGAGGGATTCTGCTGGATTTTATCACTGGCGATGTCAATATCGCCGTGGCATGGCAGGCGGATTTGATGCTCCCGCCAGCGATCAAGTATATTTCGACGGTCGTGCTTTTGGCCATTCTGGCATTTGCGTTCTGGCGCGCAAGAAAAACGGGGTGAATGCACTGGTACTGAGATAACATAGGACCTGCCGTTAGCAGTGGACAGACATTTCATCTATATTGGCATCCAGGCGATTATCGGGCTTAAACATTCCGCACCCCGAACAAATCCAGTTCCCAGCCGGTAGTATAATTCTGTCTCTTGCTGTTTAAGGGCGAGCGGCCGGATGACTGTTTGAACAAAACTCCCAGGTTCATAATTGCCTTGTACGCTTATAGTTGCGGCTTGTGAGAATAGCAGCAGGGGTAGCCGACTGACTGCGGCCGTGATTTCTTTGTTATATTTGCCTTTGCGACTATCAAAAAAGTTAAGCGGGCAGGGTATCGAACCGATAAATTTCATCTGAGGAGCAAGGTGTATTGGCGGTTTTTGAGCCTTTAGAACGACTTGGCAACTCGGTAATTTTTTGGGAGTTTTGATAACATGAACAGGGCGCAGACAATAACGATTGCACTGCTTTCATCTATTGTGAGCGTTTACTTGGGCGGCTGCGGAAATAAGTTCTTTGATCCGACCCAGATAGGGAGATTCCGTTCCACGCCTGCGGTCAGTGTGATACTGGATTCGTTGGGCGTGGCAGAGGAGACGCCGGTACCCTTCAAGGACGCTGAAGAGCCGCGACCGAGTGACATTGTCGCTGTAGAGGGTGACTATGTATTCACATCCGGCGACATTGTCAGAATAGCTATTTTTGAGCTCTTTCAAGAGGGGATGACAGTCGTAAGTGATTATGTTGTGACTGAGACCGGCAAAATTTCGATACCGGATGTCGGCGTTGTTCAGGCGGCAGGACTGAGCGAAAGACAACTCGAAGACCATATAAAACAGACACTTTCGCCGGGCATATTGAAGGCGCCTTCGGTTACCGTGACTCTGCTTAATTCGCAACAGCGGACTTTTTCTATTTTAGGTAGCGGTGTGCCGGGGCCGGGTAGATACCTTATTCCTCGGTATGATTTCAGGTTGACCGATGCGCTTGCCACTGCAGGCGGGCCGGCACAATTCAACGTCAGCTACATCTACGTGTCACGCCGTCAGAAGAGCAAACAGGAATCGCCCGAGGTGACTAAACCTGAATCTGGCAAGCTGGACCTTAACAAGTTGGATATGGTTGAGCCAAAGCAGGGCGAGCTTCAGACTTTTCAACCGGGCCGCACCAGAGGTCAGCTATCTGCGCCGACTGGCCTAAGGTCTGAGTTGCCTACTCAGCGCGGTGTTCCTGGACGGCAGGACCGTGAGCTGCGGTTTCAGTCGGAACGCGAAATGCTGCAAATGATAACGCCTCAGGTGCAGCGTAGCTGGCCTGAGAGCAAAAAAGTGGTTATAGCCTCCACTGAGATGATAAGGAACAGGGAGCTTGACCAAGTGACTTCGCCGCCGGTTGTTTACATGCCGGCCAATCGCACACAGCAGACAATGTCAACAAGAGGCGCACCGAACAGGGCGTCTTGGGGGCTGACCGATCGCAGCACTACAAGCGATCAAATTGGCACCAGCTATACTCCAAGCACATCAGCCAGACTATTTGGCTCATCGATGACCGGCCAGCAAACCAGTAATAACGAATTCGGCGGACAGATTGAGTGGACCTTCAGGGATGGCAAATGGGTTGCCATTCAAGTTGCACCGCCGCAACTAGCAGCGCCCGAAATAAGACAACAGGTGCAACCCGGTGACCAGGTCGAGTGGACATTCCAGGACGGCAAGTGGGTACCCGTTCAAGTCACTCCGCCGAAACCGGCGGAGCCCCAAGCTAAAGAGGCTGAGGCTGGCGGCCGGATAGAGTGGATTTTTGAAGACGGCAAATGGGTGCCGGTCCAGGTCGGTCCGCCTAAGCCCACAAAGCCGGCGATAAAATTCGAGCCGGAAGGGCCCGCTGTGCCGCTGGAGGAGAAGCTGGTGGCCGAGGAGCTTGAGTGGGAAAAGGCGGTTCAGACGCGAGTTATAAAGATTCCGGCGACCAAATTGCTCGCCGGTGATCCGCGGTATAATGTTGTTATAAAGCCGGGCGATACTATTCATGTGCCGGTTGATATCATTGGCGAATTCTGTATAATGGGCAATGTCAACAGCCGGGGCTACATTAATATAACAGGCCGACCAATGACCTTGAAGATGGCTATAGCTGCGGCAGGCGGCCTCGGGCCTTTGGCCTGGCCAAAACGCTGCGAAGTGATAAGAAGAATCGGCGAAAACAAAGAAGAGATTGTAATGGTAGACCTGGATAAGATTTCCAACGGTGAGCAGCCGGACTTCTTTATTAAGCCGAACGACCTGATCAATGTCGGCTCACATGCAACCGCCAGGTGGCGTGCGGTTTTGCGGAATGCCTTCAGAGCGACTTACGGCTTCGGTTTTGTTTATGACCGTAATTTCGGAGATGCAGATTATGGCAAGGGCTTCCGCATGCCCCACTGGTTTTAGTAGAATCCTTTATTATGGTGGCCAATATTGCTTCTCTTACGGCACAAATCAAGGAGAAAAATGCGCACCTGCGAGGGACCCCGCCTGGCTGGAACCCAAAGGAGCATTGGCGTGACCTTGGCCTGCACAATTGCACCAAGATAGCAATAATAGGGGCACTATTCTGCTTTCTTTTTCGCAATGAGATTGGCGCCGTTGTCCACACCTGGCTGACCGATGCCAGTTGGTCGCACGGTTTTCTAATCCCTCTTTTTAGTTTGTACTTCATCAATCAGCATAGAAGAGAGATCCTGAACCTTCAAACCAAGCCTAACTACTTAGGCTTATTTTTTCTAATTTGGTGGATTCTGTTTTATTTTTTTAACATAGTCAGTCCCTCTGGATATGCATACTTTCGCCCGCTTTCTGTGATAGCAGCGCTTGGAGCAGTGGTGTTGCTTCTGGGCGGATGGCGTTTGGTTAAGCACACGTGGCTGCCGATCGCATTTTTGATATTTGCCGTACCACTGCCACGGAGGTATTATGTTGGTCTGACGATGCCCATGCGGTTTCTGGCTGCCAAGGTAGCAACTGCCTTGTTGAATCTGGTGGGTGGAATAGAAGCCAGCGTCAGCGGCGTCCTGATCGATGTCATTTATAAGGGCCAGCGGTTGGAGCCTCCGCTCAATGTGGCAGAAGCCTGCAGCGGAATGCGGCTGCTGATGGCCTTTCTAGCGCTGGGCGTGGCTATGGCTTACCTGCACTATAGACCCGTATGGCAGCGAGTTGTTCTGTTAGGCTCCACGATACCCATAGCGATACTCTGCAACATCGTGCGAGTCACAGTCACGGGATTCATTTATGTGTTGATTAGCCCTGAATATACAAAGGGCATTTACCACGATCTACTTGGAATAGGAATGTTGCCGTTGGCATTTGCCTTCTATGGTTTTCTATCCTGGTTTATGTCAAGTTTGTTTGTAGAAGAAGCCGAGACGGCCGCTGGCGATGTCGTGGTTAGAAAGAAACCGCAAACGCTATAGAATGCGTTTGACAGCCAAGCATGATGCGTGATGCAGGGCATGAAATCCGACATACGAGTTTATTTGCAGCCGGCCTTTTTAATATGCGCCGCTGTGCTGGCAACAGCCGGAGCCGGCATGTCCGTTGCAATAAAAACGTTTGGGATGTACCTAAAGAAGGAACCCTTGCCGCTCTTAAAATCGCTGGACCTTTTGGATGAGAAACAGTTAGGTCCTTACAAAGTATTATCAAAAGGCAAAATCGAAAACGAAGACGTTCTTAAAGAATTAGGCACGGGGGATTATATTCAATGGATTCTGGAAGACACAGAGATACCACCTGAAAGTCCCGTCCGGAAATTCATGCTGTTTGTTACTTACTACGAGCTTCCGGACAGGGTGCCACACGTCCCCGAGGAGTGCTACAGCGGCAGCGGCTACCAAAGACTGGCGACCGATAGCGTGACATTTAGAATCAGTAACCCTGATCTGCCCAGCGAAATCCGAGGAAAATATCTTATCTTCGGCGGTACAAAAACTGATTTCTTGCAGAGCAGCGGAGAATTCCAGGTTCTGTATCTTTTTAAGGTCAATGGGGAATATGCCGGCAGCAGAGACGAAGCTCGCATAGCTTTGAACAAGAACCTTTTCGGCAAATATTCGTACTTTTCTAAGATTGAGTTGGTTTTCAACCAGGCGTTGGCCGCACCAAGTAAACAGGATGCGATCGAAGCGAGCGAAAAAGCCCTGGGTGTCATTTTGCCTATCTTAGAAAAAGACCATTGGCCTGACTGGGAAGGTAGAGAGCAAACCCGCCAATAAATTGGCGGGCTAACTATTTAGCCCCGCAACTTGTTGCGGGGTCTCTCCCGCGTGGGAAGGGAAAAGCTTATGGCAAAGAGACTCAACAAAAAAGTCGTACTTATTGGCTCGGCAGTTTTGCTGTTGCTGGTGTTAGTAGCTGTGGCGGCTATTTTGCATCTAAGCAGAGACCCCGAAAAATTCATCAGCGACGGCGACGCCGCGTGGCTTGCCAAAGACTACGATAAGGCTGAACGCAGCTACCGTAGAGCATACCAACTGGCAAGGCGGGAGCAGCTCAGGATAGACATGCTTTTTAAGCTTGCGGATTTGTATATCGAAACCGATAAATGGCCCAAAGTGCGCGGATGCTGGCAACAGATAATCAATATAGACCCTAAGAATGTGAAGGCTCGACTCGCAGGATTGAAATATCTTTACATTATCGCCGACAGTTACGCCAAGACTGGAAGAAGCGAGAGCGTAGTATGGAGCGAGATCGAGTCGCAAGCATCTAAGGCTATCGAGGTCGTCGAGAAGGCAGGCTTGCTCGGCGAAGAAAGGACCAAATGGGAGCCGCCCTTTGGGAAAGAAGAGAGAAGCGTTGAGCGTGTCCCGAGCCGGACCTTAGACTCTTATTTGTACCTGATCCGAGGCAGAGCAGCGCTTGAGTTAGGCAGGATGGGGGCGGTGACATCCCCGGAGCAACTACTGGGCAAAGCAATGAACGATTTGCAGAAGGTGCAGCAGCTCGATCCGCAGAACGTTGATGCCTATTTGTATTTAGCCGATGCGACTGTTGAGCAAGGCCAAATTCTTGCCTCAAGAGGAAATGTCGAGGAAAAAGAAAAAGCTGCTAAGCGTGCGGACGAGCTCTTAGATAAGGCGGTCGAAGTTGCCGGTGGTGATCCGCGGGCGCACATCAATCTTCTATCCAGGAAGCTGGATTTTGCACGAACAGGCGAGATTGCACAGGCAAAGCAGCAGATTGGGGCGATGGAGTCGGGCTTTGCGGCTCTTGTAAACAAATTCCCTTCCAGTGCAGAGGCATTCGCTGCGCTGTCCAGGTTCTGTTCCGTCCAGTCGATGTACTCTGGCCACGAGTTGAGTCTTAAGAATCTTGACAAGGCCGTCGAGGCAATGACTAAAGCAATTGAATTGGACAAGGAAAATGTGGCGTACGCAATCAACGCCGCGAATTTGTACTACCGCAAGTTTTCTGTTCATGGGCAGAAATCCGAAGTGTTCAAAGCCATCGAGGTGGCTAAAAATGCACTTGCACTGCCGGACGCACAGGATACAGCCGGGCCACGAAGTTACGCAAACAGGATGAACAAATTGATATTAAATTCTTTCCTTGCCAATTGCTACATCGAGCAGGTGCTTGAGCCCACTCAGGAATTATCGCAGTCTCAAGCGGCGGCCTGGCTGGTAGAGGCCGAGAAAGCTGTGCACGAAATTGAGCAGATTGCCGGCAGCAGCGAGGAGCCACAAGTTGTGAAGTGGCAGGGAATGCTTGCCCTTGCCAAGCTTGGGCTTGCCAAGGCTAATATCAACCCGGCAGTCCAGACGCTCTACGAAGCTTACCAGCGGATAAAAACATCTAAAACTCCCGAGAATAGGGATGCCCACCTTTCTTACGCCCTGGCGAAGATTTTTATGGATACTTCCGAAGTCGGTGCCGTAATGGAGTTCCTGAACCCCATAGATGGTGCCCTGAGGGCAGGAATCGAGTTTACCAAACCGCAGGCGATTTTGGATTACCTGGAAACTCTTGGCAAGCGCGGTGCGTGGTTGCCTGTTATCTCCCCGGATTATTACTATAATGTAAGCACGTTCGAGGAGCGTTTCGGCCGCAGCGCCAGAAGCCGAGCCCTTCGCATAAAAGCCTTGATCGGCACAGACCGAGTGGCCGAGGCCGAAGAAGAATTGGCCGGTTTCCCCCCGGATGATCCGAATACAATTGGACTGCGTCTGGTACTGGTAGAGGCTAAGATTGGGCAGCTTCGAATCGCTATCGCACAGAGGCAAATAAGTGAGGATTCCGCCTCTATTCTCCAGCCAGGCCAGGTGGGAGAAAAACAGGATCTTGAGTCCGACGCTGCGGTGAAGTTGATGAAGGCTGAGTTAGATAAGCATAAACAACATCGGGCCGATTTGGTGGCGAAACTGCTAGCCGTTTCGCCAGATTCTGTTGACGAGGCTACTGTCACTAAAACCTGCAGCGACCTTATTTCACTGGCACAGACGGGCGATGCTGCGAACCTGGTCAATAAATTCTTGACACGCTCTCCGAATAGTGGGGCGGTTTTGGTCTACAAAAAGTTGCTTTCCGAACCTGAGCCGGCGGGTGTTTCGGACCAAAGGCGTAAAGAGATAGAAAAGGATGCTCTATCGGGCATTGTTGACCCGGTTCATCAGGCTCTGGAGCTTGGAATATTCTATCGGAAGAATAACGAGCCGGACAAAGCAGTTGGACAGTTGAGAAAAGTACTCGAAATGCAGGCTCCACCAGAGCGCAGCACCGCCACGTCGGCTTTTAAGTTGAGCGACCAGGTGAGCCCGCAGCATATGGCTGCCGGCCATCTTTTCGATATAGCAACTGATAGCAAAAATTGGCAGTTGGCAGAATATGTTGTGGAAACGGTGAGACGCGGGAACCTCGATGACTGTGAGGGTCAACTATTTGCTGCACGTTTGGCAGTGGCTAAAAGAAACTTCCAAGATGCGCTGACGAAAATCAACGAATGTCTCAAACAAAAACCGGTGTTTTCACGCGCTTATATGCTCAGGTCCAACATCAACGCGGCCCTCCGCAATGAGCTTGCATCTCTCGATGACATTAGGCAAGCGGCATCTTGGAACCCTACCGATGGAATTATCGCCAAAGGATTGGCCAATGCCTTGTACCAGAGAAACGCGAAACTCGCTGGCAAGGCGTCTGCGGAGCAGGTGATTGAAACCAGACGTGCCTTAGAAGACGCGTTGCGTCTGAATATAGGTGACCTGATGCTACTTAGCGCCTATGCGGAATACATAAGCGATGCGGATTCGTGGAAGGCACTGGCAATTCGTCAGACCTTGCAGAAAAATGCACCGTCCCTGCAGAATGCCATACTGCTGACGAAACTGGCCACGAGAATGGCTCTGAAAGAAAATGACCAGGGGCGCAAGCAGGCTTTGCTTGCGATTGCAGCTTCATCTCTCGACCAAGCCAGACGCTTGGACCCACGCAACAGAGTCGTGCTCGAAACCTACGCGGACTACTACCGGGCACAGGGACAAAATGAAAAGGCTGAGCAGTTGCTGCTCGAATCGAAAGACCAGCCTTTACTCTGGCGTCATTATTTTTATCTCGGGCAGTTTGAGGATGCCGGCAAGATTTTGCAGCAGTTGTATGCGCAGCAGCCAAAAGACAGCGATGTGATCAGAGGACTTTTTCTGGTTGCCGATAAAACTGCCGACCAGGAGGCCATAAAGAGATATTCTGAAGAACTTTTGTCGCTTGAAGACAACACCCAAAACCGTCTTGACCAAATCAAGGCCTATCTGAAGGTTGGTCTTATCAAGGAGGCTGAGTACAAGCTGCAGAGCTTTAAGGAGAAGTACCCGCAGGAAGCCGAATTCCTGCTTCTTAAGGGATGGTTGGCGATGAGGCAGGGACAACTGAAAGAGGCGTTGGAGCTGACGAATCAAAGCCTTGAAGCCAGCCCGGATAATGCCGCTGCATGGCGGCTGAGAGGCGAGATAAATCGTTTGACGGCAAATTATGATCAGGCAATCATCGACCTTAAAAGGAGCACGTCGCTGTCTGCTACGCCTGAGGCTAGGATCGCGCTGGCAAGAGCTTATTTGCAGGCAGGACGTGAAGATGATGCTATAACCGAAATAAGAAGCACCATTGACGTGCCGGGTGCTCCGATAGAAGCTCGCTCTCTGCTTGAGCAGATTTACATGCAGATTTACATGAAGCTCGGCAGAAAGGAAGCACTGAAGAAATTCTATGATGAGACTCTGCTGAAATTCCCGCAGAGCGCATTCTGGCATAATCGCGCAGCCGGATTTGCGATGGTTGTAAGTGAATTCGGCAGAGCAGAACAATTGTACCAAAAAGCATATCTTATGAAGCGTCAAGCCTATCTCGCGGAAAATCCGGAAGCCGGCTGGCGAGATGTGCAATACGCGATGGCGCTGGATGGATATTTACAGGCAATAGTACTGGGAGCCGGCGACCCGAACGCAAAAGACACCCCTTGGCGTCCCGAGAAGTTGAATAAGGTCTTTGAGGAAAGCGGCAAGTATGTCGATACGCCTTTTGCCCCCGTGGCTTATTACCGAATGGCTGAGGCCAAGTTCAGGCTCGGTGGCAAAGACGCGGCCATAGAATATTGCCGAAAAGCTGTTGATCAGACCGGGACAAATGAAAGACTGGCAAGTGAGATTCTGTTGAGAATGTTCTTGTTAGTGGGCGAGCAAGAGGTTTCAGAGTATTGCCAGCAGAGGCTGCAGACCAACCCTAATTCCCAGGCTGCCAATTTTACTATGTTTAATCTGGCCAAGATCAGGGGCGAATACAACGAAGCGGCGGATTACATCGACAAATGCATCCAGATAACTGGGGCCGATACCCCGCGCGGTGTCGATTATATGGCGAAAAAAGCCGAGGTTCTAACTCTCGCCTATCAAAAGACTTCCGATAACAATTATCTTAAGAAGGCTATCAGAGATTACGAAAGTCTGTTGGTTAAAATGCCGAATTATAGCACGGTTCTGAATAATCTGGCGTACATGCTCGCCGAGAACAACGAAAGGCTTCCGGAGGCTCTTGAATATGCCAAACAGGCGCTGGAGCAAAGGCCGAACAATCCGGTCTTTTTGGATACTTATGCTTACGTATTGTATAAGAACGGCATGGATTCCAAGGCTGACGAATTTATGACGGCTGCCCTGCAACAGTACGAGCAGAGCGAACTTAAGCCACCGCCGGAGGTGTATGAGCATAAAGGCCTGATAAAAGAAAAGATTGGGCAGAAAAAACAGGCCCTCAATGCCTATAAACAGGCATTAGAAGAAATAGGAGCAGACAAATTGCCGAAGCCAGTGAAGGAGCGCATAACCTCAGCCGTTGAACGCCTTTCACGGTAATGGTGGCGTGAAATGTGATCATCGTATCGCAATAAACTGTTTGCCCTATTGGTGAATTCTGATTGGAGATAAAAATGGTGGAAGCAAAACCAACAGTTGAAAATAAGGAGGCCAGACCCCGACCTGTCGGAGCTGCCGCGATGACATCCAAGGAGGTTTTTGCAATACTTCGCCGGCACATATTGTTGATAGTTGTTTTGACGGCGGTGGGTTTTGCGCTCGGCGGCGGTACTTGGCAGGTCTTGCAGAGATACTGGCCAAGATATACCGCACAGACCTTACTTGAAGTCCTGCCGCCTGTAGAAACTGACCCCATGGACATCGTGGCAGTTCAGGTCCAAAAGGACCTTCAATATCAACATCGGGTCTCAATGGCAAGCCTTATAAAACAACAAAGTATGCTGTGGAATTTACTGCAGAGCGATAAAGTTAAAGAAACCGCCTGGTGGTTACCGTACAAGGGTAAGGACATCAGAAAGCCCTTTAAGTATTTGCAAAGGCATTTTGTTGCTTATCCCGAGAGAGACGCTGAATATGTCAGGGTCTCGATGACCTGCGGCAAGGCTTCCGACGCGGCACTGATACTGAATGAGGCGGCAACGCTTTTTGTTAGGTCGCAGGTAATGGGCAGGCAGCAAGACGTCGGCGAAACTCTCGCCGAACTTCAGGACCGGCGAGATAAGGTTCAACTCGATGTGGATGGCGTCAACAGGGCGTTGAAAGAGATCCGCGACACAGCGAATAGTAGCGATCTTGAGCAGCGCGCAGGCCGCTACTGGAGGCACACATACGAACTAAAACTGGACGACCTGGAGCTTCAGCAAAACGAACTACTGCTGGGAATAAGGCAAACCGAAGCCGATGTAGAAAATCTCAAGCGATTGGCGGAAGGCCCCGTTACTGCTGTGCAGATCGAACATGCGATAGAGGCAGACCCGGTTATGATTGTGCTTGCTCAGCAATTGGCCTTCCAGGAGGCTCAGCTATCGGGCAGACTCTCCAGGTTTGGTGAAAATCACAGAGTAGTGCGGGAAACTCAGGACTTAATAGATGAGATCAAGGAAAGAAGACGCCTTCGCAGGGAAGAGATGGCAGAGCAGACCCGGCAGGCCAGTTATAAGAATGCGCAGGATAGATTGGTTGTCTTGCGGCAAAGGCTGACTGAGTTGAATACCTTGCGCGAGCAAGCCCAAGCCCAGAAAAGTGACCTCGATTCGGCCCGCTTCCGGTATGAGCAGGTGTTAGTCAGGAGGGATGAAAGATTACAGATGCTGGACGCAATCAAGCAGCAGATTGATAAACAGGGAATAATTGCCGCTAAGAGCCCCAAGGTCCAACAGCGTGGACCGGCTCCGGAACCGCTGGAGATGGTGGCATCCCGGCAGTGGTGGGTTTGGTTTCCCGCAGGGACTATTTTGGGCCTTCTGCTGAGCATAGGACTTGCGTTCCTGATGGAGATGCTCAACGACTTGGTGCGGACACCTACGGATGTAGGCAGATTCTTGAATATTCCGCTGTTGGGTATTATTCCCGACGCGTCTGAGGATAAGCAGGTTCGCGGTATTGAGCTTTGGCACGCTGTCCGTCAAGCACCTTATTCTCTCATAAGTGAGTCTTACCGGCGGTTGCGAACGAATCTGGAGCTGTCGGGGCTGGCAAACGCCGCGAAGACTCTGCTGGTCACCAGTGGCGACGCAGCAGAGGGCAAGACTTCGGTGGCAGTTAACCTTGCGACCGCTTTTGTGGCCCAGAATAAGAAAGTGCTGTTGGTCGACGCCAATTTCAGACAGCCGACTTTGAAAAGAATATTCCCCAGGACGGCAGCCAATGACTCCAAAGCTGCGGGTTTTGATTTTGGATTGAGCAGCGTACTGACGAACCAATGTGGTTACCAGGACGTCGTACGGCACACAGGCATAGACGGCTTTGACATAATCGATTCGGGGCCGCTGCCTTCTAATCCTACGGAGCTGTTGGCCAGCCCGCGGATGGAAGAGCTGCTCAAGGAGCACCGCAAAAATTACGACCACATCGTAATTGATAGTGCCCCAGTGCTGCTGGTAAGCGATGCTAAGGTGCTGGCAAAAATTGTCGATGCAACCGTTTTGGTGTTCAATGCTGCTGCCACCAGAAGAGGTGCGGCTCGCAGAACAATAGGCGAACTCAAAGATGTGGGCGCCAATGTGGTGGGCTGTGTGCTGTTTGCGGCAAGGGCCTTGAAGGGCGGCTATTTCCACGAAAGATACAAGTCGTATCAAGATTATCTCAAGCCGCAGCTTGCCGGCGCGAGCCCGGCTTAAGGTTATGCTCACCTTATTTTGGCATCTGCCCGGCCTTGGCTGGCAGCAGAATGACTAACATAGTTCCCATTTTGCGAGCAAAATCGTAGAATGGGAGCTTCTTTTATAATAGGGCCTTTTACGAGGAATGGTTCGATGGAGAAGTTCTTGGTGACTGGCGGAGCCGGATTCATCGGCTCGAACATCTGCAGAAAACTAATCTGCCAGAGCTGCTTTGTAAGGGTTATCGACAATCTGCTGACCGGCAAAAAGAGTAACCTGGCAGACATTATCGACAAAATTGAATTCATCCAAGCTGACATGGGCGATGAAAAAGTCGCCCGTTCAGCGATGAAGGATATGGATGTGGTTTTGCACCAGGGAGCGTTGCCCTCGGTGCCGCGAAGCGTTGACGATCCTGCCGCTGCTCACCAGCATAATGTCGATGCTACTTTCACGCTCCTTTTAGCTGCCCGTGACGCCGGCGTAAAGCGTTTTGTCTATGCGTCAAGCTCCGCCGCTTATGGCGATACACCGACCTTGCCGAAAGTCGAGACTCTGCCCCCACAGCCGCTGTCACCTTATGCGGTGGGTAAGCTCGCCGGCGAATATTATGCCAAGGTTTTTTACGAGGTTTATGGTCTGGAAACTATTTCGCTGCGGTATTTTAACGTCTTCGGCCCATATCAGGACCCGACCAGTCAATATGCCGCCGCCATACCAGCTTTTGTAGCCGCCATATTGAAAGACAAGCCGCCGACTATTTATGGCGACGGCCAGCAAAGCCGGGACTTTACTTATGTTGACAATGTTGTCGAGGCCAACTTACTTGCCGCAAGAGCCAAACACACAAAAGGCGAAGTCGTAAATATTGCCTGCGGCGAAGCTATCACGGTCAATGCGATTATTGAGATGATTAACGATCTTCTTGGCAAAAACATTAAGCCGGTTTACGCTGCCCCGCGCCCCGGCGACATAAAACACTCCTTAGCCGACATTACCGCCGCCCGGAAACTCCTCGGCTTCAAACCAACAGTTTCATTTAAGCAAGGACTGCGTTTAGCGATAGACTGGTATCGTGAGAACCTCCTCTGACGTCATTGCGAGGCCTGGGCGGCAGGCCGCGGCAATCTTACTCGTTTTGCCGCAACATATTGTTTTGCTCGGG
>CAZMLE010000035.1:0-38194 GCA_964567045.1 uncultured Pirellulales bacterium
AATCTGTTACCCACGTCTTGGCAGTGATCTGTTACCTATGTCTTGACTCGTACAGAATCAGCCACAGAGGACACAGAGTTCACAGAGATACAAAAACAGAATACTTTCTCTGAGTTCTCTGTGCTCTCTGTGGCAAAAATTAGAAGGGGCGTTCGATTGCCTGGCACGAAGGAGAAAGGGCCGGCCCCCGGTTCTGTCTTCGACAGAAGACACGGGGGCCGGCCCTTTGTCGGCGTGGTCATCCGGCTTGAGCACCGGGTGGGCTGCTACCATCTTTTTAGGTGTCTCAGGTGCACGGGTAGCAGCTTCTGTGTTCGCTGTCGCGGCCCCTGGAAGGAGAATAAACGGCGGGAGTACCGATATCGCTCGGGGTAGGGGACCTCCGGATCATACATGAACAGCGCGGTTCGATACCCCTCACCGGCGGCATAGGCCTGCTCCATCTTGTGAAGCCCGGTTTCCACGTAGTATGTCCAACCTGCGGTCTGTGCTTGATCGATCATCCAGCGCGTGACTTGCAGGGCCCCTTCAAAGTCCCTGCAGTTTGAACTTAGCAGCATGACCAAATCGTGCAGGCGGACGTAGTCTTTCCATGTCGGCACGTAGCCCTGAGCGACCTTGACCTTGACCTGCTCGAACTGCTGCGAGCGAAGCTCGGTCAACAGGCCGGGATAGACAGGATTCTTGATCCTTTCGTTCGGATCAGGATCATAGGTTGTACTCACCTCGCAGGTCATGATCGATTCGACTAACTGGTCGGCGACGGTGGGATCGTCAGGGACCTGCTCGTGCGCCATCTCCGTTACGATGCGGGCTGCATAGGCGTACGGATAGGAAACCTCAGAGAGGCATCCCCTCAACTGCCAGAAGCGCTCTCGCAAGGGGATTCCTAAACCGACGAGTTCTTCAACGGTCATCTGTTCAACTCCGAGTTCAGCCTGTAGCTCTTGGGCAAGCTGGTCTCGCACATCCTCGTAGCGGGGCCATTTGGCCATGAACGCATCTTGGGTCTGCCAGACGTCTTCATGGTTGCGCAGTCGTAGCTCGGGTTGGGGCATACTCGTGTCCAGACCGAGGAGTGTCAGGTTGCCCAGGTCCGGCACTTCAAGATGATCGAAGTCACTGAGGTAGGGCTCGGCCTGGGTGTTTTCTGCAAAGGCCTCGGCTGTCCGAGTCTTCGGGGCCGAATCCATGAACGAACGGTCACGGTCAGTATGATCCACCACCTCGTAGTCCGCCGGGATTTCAGGCTTGAATAGACTCGCCTCCAGAGGTACACCCCACTGGAACTGGTCCCAGATAGTCGTTTGGCGCTTCGAGGAGCCTGGAACCACCAGGCTGATTTCCACCCATACCGGCAATTCGGTCTCCGTGTCGATCCAGAACTGCGCGACGAAGTCATCGAGCGGCGGCAACTCGTGGTTATCATCATCGAAAAGCACCTTGGGATCGCGCAGTTCAACACCCATCACTCGTTTGCCTCCAATGACGTCCTCTCCGAGTTTGGTGTAGTGCCCTTCGAGAATCTTCGTGACGATTCGCTTGGGATCATAGTACTCGAATTCGCGAATGCCCTTGTCGTCGATAGCCATGCGCACGCACATTTTATGCGGCCCCTGACCATAGAAAGAAAGATGCTGCCTCTCCTGTAACAGCGTATAGTGCCGCACGTGGAGCTTGCCATTCTCATAATTCTCGCTGAATGACCCGTATGTGTCGGAGCGATACTCTTTGGATTCCTTCTCGGTGGCGAATTCAAAGCCGTCGGGCCGGGGACCGGTGGTCTCGACGTGGCGGGTGCGAAAAACACAGGTGTCGAAGCCGTTCACTTTCTCCAATACGGCTGCCCAGGCGGTAGTGGACGTTCCACCAGAGAAGTGTATCCCGAGCAGCGCTGCTACAATCACAGCGGCTGCAATCGTTAATTTGGCAATTGGGGTTCTCATAATGTTTCTCCAAGATGGTTTAGCTTGTTCGACTCGGTTTAGAAGCCGCCTGAAGCGGACCAGCTCCACGTCAGATACTGCTGAGGGGTCGATGCCATCTGTTCGAAGCAGCTTGTCGGCTAAGTTTCTTTGACTATTCATGGTTTTTCTCCAGTTCTTTGCGAAGAGATTGTTTTGCATAGTAAATCCGAGACTTGACGGTGCCGGCGCGAATGCCAAGGATCTCGGCAATCTGTTGATGCGAAAAATCTTCCAAGAAGCTCAGTGTCAGTATCTCTCGGTGATGGGCCTTGAGTTTACCCAGCCCCTGGTGGATGCGAGTCGCGTCCTCATCCGTGAATACCGGCTCATCGTGTTCAGTGACCCGTTCCAGGTCCTTGTCGGTCAGTTCGATAAATGGGTCCTTGATCCTTGCTCTGCCATACGCCTCGTGGCGAGCGATGGCATACAGCCAGGCCACGAACGCCTTTGGGTCCTTCAGCGAGCCGATCTCTCGGACGACCTTGACCCAGATGTCCTGGAGCGTGTCCTCAACGTGGTCGCCCATGGTGTCCAGACGCCGGACATAGTAGCGAAGTCGCGGCTGGAACCGCCGGAACAGTTGCTCAAATGCCGCTTGTTCGCCGTGCTGACAACGACAAACCAAACCTTCCAATCGGTTCTCTGAATCCATCCAAGGCCCTCAACGTGGACAAGATCTTGCCTTCTATATATAAGGACGCGATTTCGCCGCCTCGGTTCAAGAAAAACCTGGCAAATCCAGCCCCCGTTTCTGTCTTCGGCAGAAGACACGGGGGTGGCAAGCTGGTTCTTTTTTAGAATTGAGTTGGCGCGGCACCTTCGAAAGGGTAAAATCCTCAGCTAGATCAACTTTGATCCGCCCTAAATTGACAATTGAAAATCGGAAATTGACAATTGCAAGGAGACTGTCATGTTGAAGAAGAATTTGAACCCCCGTCCTGAGCCGGGTCGAAGGATTACGCGGCGCGCGTTTCTTAAGAGCACGGCAGCTCTGGCATCGGTGCCGTACATTGTTTCAGCCTCGGCGTTAGGCCGCGATGGAAAGGTTCCCGCCAGCGAGCGGATTGTGCTGGGCGGCATCGGCATCCGCAACCGCGGCTCATACGACCTGCAATGGATGCTGCCCGAGCCGGATGTGCAATTCGTTGCGGTCTGCGATGCCCAGAAAGCCAGCCGCGAGGCCGTCAAGCAAATGGTGGACACCCGCTACGGCAACAAAGATTGTGCCACGTATAGTGACATCCGCGAGTTCCTGGCCACGCGCACGGATATCGACGCGGTGCTTATCGCTACCGGCGACCGCTGGCATGCGCTTGCCTCCGTCATGGCGATGCGGGCGGGGAAAGACGTCTATTCCGAAAAGCCATCGTGCATGACTATGGCCGAAGGCCGGGCGGTCGTGGAAACCGCCAGACGTTACGGGCGTATTTATCAAACCGGCACACAACGGCTCAGCGAGGGAAATTTCGTCTTTGCGATCGAGTTAGCCCGCACAGGCCGGCTCGGCAAAGTTCACACCGCCTACGCCCATATTGCTCCCTGGGACGCAGCGGAGATGAGGCACGATTGGCTGCCCGCGCAGCCTGAGCCGCCAAAAGATGAAGTGGATTGGGACCAGTGGTTAGGCCCCTGCCCGTGGCGGCCTTACAACGCCGAATATGTCAGGGGCGGCTGGCGAGGCCACTACGACTTCCACACAAGTTGCATCGGTGAATGGGGCGCTCACACGTTCGCCCAGGCCCAGGCAGGAATCGACGCGCTGGACACCTCAGCGGTCGAATACGAATACGTGAACAACCCGACCGGCGATGAAATGATCACGCGCTTTGCCAATGGCGTAAAGATGATCTTAAGTCGCGGCGATAAATGGTGGCGAGGCTCCTGCGGCATGCGCTTCGATGGCCCTGAGGGCTGGGTCTCCGTGGCCGACGGCTATTCAAAGCCGGATGTTTCCCCGCCCAGTCTGATGGCTGACTTCAAGAAGGTAGTCTCCGACTACATTGCCCGCACCGGACGCCCAATGAGCCACGTCCGAGATCTATTCGATTGCATCAAGTCACGCCGCCAGACCGTGGCCAATCCGGTAGTGATGTACCGCTCAATGTCTACGGTGCACGCGGCCAACATCTGTATGTGGCTAAAACGTAGTATGCGGTACGACCCCGTTAAAGAGGAATTCATAAACGACCCGGAAGCGAATCGCCTGCGCAGCCGCGCAATGCGCGAGCCGTGGACCGTCTAAAGAACTAACTTAACCTGCCTCAGGCGGGTAAACCTGGAAGGAAGCTAAACCATGTCAACAGAAGAAATTCGAAATTGCTCGATTGCTCTGGTTGCTGCGTTGCTTTTAGCCGGAACCGTACAGTTGTTTGGGCAGACCGTCCCGCCCGCCACAAAGGAGCAAGAGGCTAAACTAATAGCAGTGCTCACCTCCGATGCGCCGCAGAAAGAAAAGGTCGATGCCTGTCGACAACTAGCCGTCATCGGCACTAAGGACGCTGTCGCGCCGCTGGCGGCGCTGCTCGGTGACGAGAAACTCTCGCACATGGCCCGCTACGCTCTGGAGCCGATCCCGGACCCGGCTGTGGACGAGGCCCTGCGTGGCGCGCTGGGCAAACTCAAAGGTCGGCCGCTTGTTGGCGTAATCATTTCACTCGGTGTGAGGCGCGATGCCAAGGCAGTTCCAGCGTTAGGGAAAATACTGCGAGACTCCGATGCGGATGTGGCTCAGGCAGCAGCAAGAGCATTGGGCAGTATCGGTGATTCCGCCGCAGCCAAGGTGCTGCAGGTTGCTCTGTCAAATGCGCCTGCCGCCAATCAGCTCGCGTTTTGCGAAGGGCTATTTCGTTGCGCCGAGGCGCTTGCTGCGAAAGGCCAGCGCGACCAGGCCATCGCGATTTACGACCAATTGCGCAGTTTGAAGGAACCGCACCAGGTCCGCACCGGAGCCGTGCGCGGCGCGATCCTCGCTCGCGGCAAGGACGGTCTGACGCTGCTGCGCGAGTATTTGCGAAGCGATGACTATATTTTGTTCTCGGCGGCGGTGCAGGCCGCCCTGGAACTGCCAAGAGATAAAGTGGTGACCGAGGTGTTGACCGCTGAACTAACTAAACTGCCCGCCGACAATCAAATCCTGGTGATTCAGACGCTCGGCAAGCGCGCCGATCCAGCGGCGCTACCGGCGTTGTTTGCTCTGGCTAAAAGTGGGGAAAAATCCATCCGCCTGGCAGCCATTCGAGCCATGCCGCAGATTGGCGACGCCTCGGCTGTGCCTGTTCTGGTGGGATTGTTTGCAGATGCCGACCGCCAGATTAGCCAAACCGCGCAAGAATGCCTTGCCGCCATACCAGGCGAGCAGCCCGATGCCGCCGTGATGGCGATGTTTAATAGTAGCGATACCAGCCAGCGGCTCACCGCGCTGGAATTGATCGGGCGCCGGCGAATGACCGCGAGCGTTCCCGCATTATTGAAAGCTGCCGGCGAGGCGGACCCGAAAGTCCGTCCCGCCGCGCTGAAGAAACTGGGCGAACTGGGTGGGCCCGACCAATTGCCGGCATTACTTGATCTACTCATGCGGCTGAAAGAATCGCAGGATTTGAGCGCGGCTGAACAGGCCTTGAGCGATATCCTTGCCAAAGCCGACAATCCGCAATCCTATGCCGATAAGCTCATTGGCCTGCTGGCCCAAGCCCAGCCCGCGCAAAAGAGCGTCCTGCTGCGCATCCTCAGCACCATCGGGGGAGCAAATGCTCTAAAGGCTGTACGCGCGGCGGTCAACGATGCGGATGCGGAAGTCCGTGCCACTGCCATCCGCGCGCTTAGCGGATGGAAAGGTGCAGATGCTGCGCCAGACTTACTTGTACTGGCCAAGACCTCGCCTGACCCGGCTCACAGAATTGCGGCTCTGCGCGGCTACATCGGCCTGGTTCGGGATGAAAGCCTCTCGACGAGTGAAAAACTTGCGATGTGCAAGGAGGCGGCTGCACTAATTCAGCGCGACGAAGAAAAGAAGCTTTTGCTCGGCGTGCTGGGCGAAGTGCCGGCGGTCGAGGCGCTATCAATGGCAATGGCGCACCTGGATAACCCGGCGACCAAAGATGAGGCAGCCTTCGCAGCGGTGGCTATAGCCGAGAAGATCGTCCAGCAAAAACCCAGCGAGGTCGCCGACGCTTTAGTGAAGGTGATGCAAGCCACCGACAACAAGGATGTTGCTCGCCGCGCAAAGGCGATATTGAACAAGGCCAGGAAAGCGGCAGGGCGATAAGCCGTCGCCCGTCACCCGTGCCCCGTGACCCGAGCGACGGATGTGCGCTATTGGTGGCGGGCGAGATTTCAAAATCGTCCTTGTCCAGATCAATTGTAACCGTTGTTCCATCGGCGTTTCTTCGACACGGATTAACACAGATTAACACCGGAAAAAAATTCGAATTTCAAAACAGTGTGAATCCGTGTAAATCAGTGTCTTATTACGGTCTTTCCTCGCTGGGGTGCAGCGATAGATATGTCCGCTTGGGTCCGCTTGGGGATGCCTTACGGCAGATGCCTTACGGCAGTCGCTCGGGTCACAGGCCACGGGCGACGGACGACGGATCGGACGCGCGACGGCCTACGGCCAGAGTATCTGCTCAAGCCACGCGTCAGCCAAAATGGCGTAATCCTTCAAGTTAACATGATTATCCGCATTCAGGTCGGCTGCGAGGCCGGCACCGCTACTGAGCCACTCGCCGGCGATTATCGCAACGTCGGCATAATCAACTACACAATTGCTGCTGAGATCCGCAGCAGGCTTGAGAAGAGACGCAACACATCTACGCCGATGAAGCCTGATGTCATCAAAGTATAACCGACCTATGGCACCTGCTCGAGGACTATTCCGGTTGCCCACAGCTAAATACATCTTCTTGATGCTCTTGAGGTTCACACCGGCATTGCTAAGTGTCTTTAGGTCAATGGGCCACTCTTGCCACGTGCCCAGTAAGACCGCATCGGGGTTCTCGTGACTGACCACCGCAGCGTTGCCAGCAGCATCTTCGACAGCCATGTAAAGCTGGTCGGCGATATTGCTTTCGATACCGACATCCTGCGACTGCCACTGGCCGGTCACCGTTCCTGTAGTGGTCACATTCGAGAACTCCGCTACGCAGGTGGCCGTCGGCTCGTGGCTGGTCACAGCCAGGCCAATATAGACATCGCTGGGCATGTTGATACTGACAGGGTCACCGAGCGGCGTCCAAGAGCTACCGTTTGTAGAATAAGAGGCTATAAAGGTGCCGGCGAGTGTGCGCTCAAGCTTCACCCACTGCGGTGCTTCGACTCCGCTTTGCGTAGTATCCTCACTACTGCTGGCAGTGGTAATGCGGCGCTGGAAAGAAACGCCGCTGGAAGGCGTAACCGCCACCATCGCATGTACCGAGTCTGCATCCAACGACTCGCGAATCATGACGCCCGCCTTGGCCCAGGCGTCGGTATCACTGACGCTGAGCACCTTGGCTTGGATGCTGCCCACACCGGAGAGCCGCTTGTACGCAAAGTGGAACTGGTCAGACCGATCCCAGATATCCACACCACCAGCGGTGATCGTGTAGACATCCGTCGCCGGGTTATAACTGAAGCTGCCGACCGAGGCACGTCTGCCCTGGAACCAGATCGTTAGTGCTTTGACGTCATCTCGGGTCCAATCCTGTGCCGTTATCCACTGGCGCTGCGCCTCGGAATAATAAGGCTTAGTCGTGTTGTCGTAATCAAAGGGCATCGCCTGAGTGCCCATATGGACGGTAATCCGCTCAGCAAAAGGCGGATTCAGGTTCCCGACCGTCGAGCGGGTGCCGTTGCCCGTCGACGGGGCTACACCACAGTCCGGATTCCCGGAGTGGCCAAATCCGTCCACCCACGTATAGAATATGCGGTTGCAGAAGTCGTCGTAGTCCTCAAAATCATCGACCTTCAGATAGTTAGCGGTCGTGAAGCTCCAGAGGTCGCCTTTCCAGGGGCTCTCAGGGTCGCCGCTGTTGATCTGATCGATGCGCCAATAATAGGTAGTGTTCCACTGCAGCGGGCTTTCCGGGGGCGCGAAGCTCGTAGCATCGAGATTCTGCCGGCCTCGATAGATGCCGGCTGTGCCGGTATCGGCATTGGCCACCGCATCCCGGTTGGTGCCGAGGTAGACATCGTGCTGCGCGGCCCTGCCTCCCGCCATCCAGCTCAGTGTGGCAGTGTGCATCACATCTGTGGCGCCATTACCCGGGCCCGGCGCATAAGCCTTCACCGGTACGAGCGGTGTGGGACCGATGTAATCGCCACTGAGGACCTGCCGCGCGGGGCTAATCGGCCCTTGCCAGGCTACCGCAATGTTGTCGCCCTCAGTGCCTTCTTTCATTAAGGCCTCGATGTAATAGCGTTGGCCCTTGACCAGATGTTGTGGCTGTGATTTCTGCTCAGCGCCGCCCGCTCCGCCGCCGGTATTGTCAAAGTCGCGTGACGGTGTCCAACCAGGCACCGAGGCGATTCTGCGCTTGTTGATCGGGTCTTCATCGGTGCTCAGCCACAGTTCGCTGTTGTCGTCACTGGCGATCCAGAAGGTGTAATCGCCCGTCATGGGCGCAAAGAGCCAGCCCCGCAGTCGGCTTCCATAGTTGTCTGCCCAATTGACGGGACCTTCGAAGATATCTACCACTTCCACGCCATCGGCTCCACTGGGGTAGCGTGCATTGTTCACCAGGTCGCTCACTGCCGTGCCGGGGATATCCAGCCACCACTCCCGAATTATTTTGCCCGTTCCGGCAGGGACCGTGTTGAAGCTCCAGATATCCCCTTTAACCAGGTTCGCACCATCGAACTCATCGACCCGCCAGTAGTAAGTGGTTTCAGGTTTCAGCGATTTGGCAGCATAGGTGGTGCCGGTTGTGACGCTTACGTACGTAGACGGAGCACCGGCATTCACATCGCCAAAATTGTCACCGAAGTACACATGGTGCATCAGCGCATCCCAACCGGCGTTCCAGCTCAGCGTCACGTCGATGAATACATTTTCGGCACCATCGGATGGCTTTGGCTTCCAGGCCGCTAACGGCGGCGCGCTGAAGCTCCAGACGTCACCCCGATAGATCGTCGTGCCGTCGGCCTCTACCTCATCGACCCGCCAATAGTAGGTTACACCTGGCGTCAGGCCGGGCTGGTACCAGTACACAGCGGATGCCTGGCGACCCTTGAACTCGGCGGCACCCGGCGTTGGATTGGTGCCAAAATACACATCATGGAACTTAGCGGTACGACCTGCCACCCATTGCATCAGCTGTTCTTTGACGTTCTCGGCCCGATGTGGAGGTTTGGGGTTCGCCGCTTTATAGCCGGGCAAAAGCAGGGCTGTACCCCACATGCTGGGAGTGTTCCAGCCGGTTCCCGCCGTGGCGTGCCAGGCTACCTGCGACTCACGACTATCGCCGCCGTCATCGTCGTCGTTAATGAAACAGTCAACACCTATCCGATTGCCTACGGGCGCCCCCGCTTGGCCCAAGATGGCCGCCCATGGTATCCTGACTTCAATAAGGTATCCATCATTGGTCCCGGCCATCATGTATTCTACCCCTTCCAGACTGGCAGGCTGATGGAAGTACTCCATCATGTCAGAGCTCGGAGCGTCGGTGTTCCATCCAAAACGGTACTGAAAGTCGTCATTGTCGGTGGAAGCACCCTTACTGTTGTCACCATCGATATAGAACTCGACACTGTCGTCCTGCCAGGAGTTCGATAGGATGGTGTCGTTGTACAACCGGTCATCATTGACATCGATGAGGGCATATAGATATTGCGAGTCATAGAGTGCCTGCCAACTGCCGGAGCAATCCGCGGCGCCGCTCGGAACGCCTTCCCCCACCGAAATGGTCATGAACTGCTTTGTCGCCAGTGACCAAACCTCATCGATCACACCATCGATAACTGGCAACACGTCCGGCGTGGGAATATCCACGTCGGCCTGCAGTTGAGCCAAAGCAATACTCATCAGGACCAGCACTATACATAAAGAACCTGAATACATGAATCTTCCACACATAATGTTCCTCCTTCAAAATAGTTGATAGGTTAAATGGTTAATTGCTTAATCGCCAGTGTACACTCGTCACTGGCCTGTGAGGCGATTTAACTCCTCCTATGGCTTAGCCACCGCAAATTCCACACGATAAATTAGACAGGATGACAGGATAATCCTGTAAATCCCGTCAAAAAAAACCTGAAAAGGCTAAAACCTTCTACTTATCCAGTTTTTTTATACCACATTGGCCGCCTGGACTTCAAGAGAAATCCCAGGAACGCCCAACAAAACAAACCTTTTTAGACGGGATAACAGGATTATCCTGTAAATCCTGTCAGAAAAAGATAGACGGGCAACTGCCGATTTTTCCACTTCGCAGATAGACCACTCGGTCGGCGAACTCTTTTGCTGCCGGGCCGTGGGTTGCCAGGATCACGGTACCGCCTTGTTGGTGAAAATCAGCCAGGTATCCAAGCACGGCGGCTGCATTGTCGGGGTCGAGATTGCCGGTAGGCTCGTCGGCAAGGATGATCTTCGGGCGGTTAAGTAGCGCCCTGGCTATCGCGGTACGCTGCTTTTCGCCGGCACTAAGCTGCGAGGGTTTGTGATAAACTCGGTCGGTCAGTCCGAGTTTTTCTATCAGCTCTCTCGCTCGTGGCTCGTCGCTCGTCTCTCGGGTCACGAGTAACGGGCGACGGGCGACGAACTTGCTACCTCTGGCGCGGGTCGCCCCGGCAAGAAGAACGTTTTCGAGGACATTCAGATAGGGCACCAACGCGAACTCCTGAAAAACGAAACCGATGTTCTGCGCTCTGAATCTCGCTCTGGCTTGGGCCGTCTGGGCATAGAGATTGTGCCCTTCGATGGAAACAATTCCGCTGCTTGGCCGCAGCATTGCCGCGATGGTCATAAGCAAGGTTGTTTTTCCGCTACCGCTGGGCCCACAAATAACGACGAACCAGCCCTTTTCAATGCTAAGAGTAACCTCGTCCAGGGCCTTGCAAACGCCCCGGTGAGTTTGGTAAGTCTTTGCAACCTTTTCAAGGCGAACCATATCTATTTTCAAGGTATTTTAGACGGGATTAACAGGATTTCCTTTGTTTTAATCTGCCTTTATCCTGTAAATCCTGTCCGATTTCTATTCTTGCCTCAGGGCTACTGCGGGGTCGTAAGCTGCCGCAATCATCGCCGGGATAAAGCTGGAAACTGCCGCAAAAAGCGGAGCAAAGATAAGCGACCATGCCAGCAGAGACAAGTGCGGTTTTATTACCGTCTTAGCGGTCATTTTGAATATGTCCGGGCCAAAGTGCAATGCCAGATACGTTCCCGCCAGAAAACCAATAAATGCCCCGAGCAGACCGACTATTACCGCCTTTCCAAGAAACAGCGCCGTGATTTTGCCCGAGCCGTATCCCAGAGCCCGCATGATGCCGATTTCCTGGTATCTATCCCGGACGTTAATGGCGGCCAGTACGGCAATCCATATCCCACAGGCAATAACTACAAAAGGCACAATGACGGCAAATACACCTTGTATCATTTGTCGTTGTTTTGCGCGAGCCATCGCGATGGGCTTTGCTTGAATTACCTGCACGTTCGGCAGGATGGAAGCAACTTCTTTTCTCAATATGGATACAGGATCGGTTGTGTCGACAAAGCAAAGGCAGTCCACCGCCTGTATTTCACTGATCTGGCCGGGCAGGTTTAGAATCTCCTGGGCGTCTTTCAGGTGGCATTGGATGCGAATATCATCTACACCGCCCTGTTCAAACAGACACCTAACTATTTTCAACTTTTTGCCCGCAATCTCGATAATCTGGCCCGCCTTGAGCTTGAGTCTATCTGTGATGATATATCCGACGTAGGCCGTACCTTGCGGGATCGGCTCGACCATCGGCGGCTGCTTTTGTCCGGGCGGGCAGACCTCCGGAGCCAGGCCGGTCAGAAGCACTTCCAGCCCTTGCCACGATATTCTGCGCTGCAAAGTGCCCAGCAAGTGGTTATAGGAAAACGCCGAAGGCGTGGCGAGCTTTTCCAGATATTGCTGCGGCATGGTTCTGTCGGTCAGCCCGGTGAGCAGGAACTCGCTTCTATCCGTACCTTCCGGCACGATGTGCAGGTTGTAGCCCATCTGCAGCATCAGGCGAGCAGTTTCTCGCTCGGAAGCTACGCCGGCAGTAAAAAACGATATGAATAAGGCCACCGCCACTGTCACCGCTAAGACACTAAGCAGGAAATTGGTCTTTCGATGCAGAATCTCTCGCAAGATAAGGCCCGGCGTGGTCATAAATTCTTTCTCGCTCGAAACACGATGAGCAGGCCGACTCCTATGGTTAGAACGATCGAGCCGGCGACCAGGCCTACGCCCCACGAGGGATGAGGGATAAGCCACCAGGGACGATGTTTAGCCGGCACACCTGTGGTGCCGGCTGTGGATTTTTCTTGAGCCAGCGCGGACGCAACATCATTGTGGTTCTGCAGCGGCGCCATCTGCCGAATCTTGTCATTGGGTTCCGATTCCACGACCAATTCCTGGTACCCAAGCGGCACGCCGGGATATGAAGAAAATCCTCTTCCTACTATCCAGCTAATCTCGGCCTTTATCATCGGACTTTCAGGATCAAATCCCAGGCTTTCCGCTGCTTGTGCTTGCAACTTCTGGTCCCACCTGGCAGGCAGCATCGTGCCTTGCAGCCATCTGTGGTCGAGGCCGCACTCGCAATCCTCGCCGATCACGAAGAGAACCGCAGTTAGGTTGTCCTGCGTTATTTGCTCACCCTTGAACATTGGCCCGATCCACCGCGCTCTTCCGTAGAGCACCGCTGCGTGCGGCTGGTCAAGTTTATCCTTATCCAGACCCAGGCTCCACAGCAAAACCTTTTCCTGCGAAAGCGATGCTTGACTCACTTCGATTAGCACGGGCGGATGAGCGATGGGCTTGGGCAGATATTCCATTTGCCCAGCTACCTGCTCAATGGCACCACGAGCAGCTTCTTTTGCTTTGTTATTCTGCTCTTTATCTGCTGATTCAATCAGAAGTACAACGCCGTATCCCTTGGTGACCTGCTGGAGAATCTCGCTGCGCTTTGGCGAAGATAGAATATCATCAAGTGCCGACCTGAGCGATTGCTCGAAGTCCCGGCCGGCAGAACCCTGTCTGGTTACTGGCACGGTGAGTGTCTGCCCATCGGGCGAGACCAGAACCGCCGAAGGGAAAGTCTGTATCTGCCCCGCGGCCAGCGCAGCGAACTGCAACGAATCGAGGTATTTTATCGCCGGATGGTCCTTCTGTTGATTCACATCAATAATTTCAGCTTCTATATTGCTCTCCAGCAGCGCTGCGTACGATATTTGCTCAAAGCTCGAAGTAATGTCTGCGGGCGTGCTTTTGTCGACATAGCCGTACAAGCGATACCGCTCGATGCCCAGGTCGACGAAGCCAACCTCACGGACGTTGTATCTACAGGCAAATGCCGCAAATGGATGCAGACAGCAGGAGATGCAGGCGATCAGCATTAATCTTGATATTTCCGCCATCATCAGAATCCTTCGTCCAGCCTTCATCATCCCCGGCCCGATGGGAGACGAGCGACGAGGGACGAGGGACGAGTAAGACCGAAGCACAAAATCTTTCCATCCTCAAGACAGACTATCACGCGGCCATCGCGGTCGACGGCCAGGCCCCACGGAACCGGCGCAGCCGGCACAGGCTGTGACCATAGTACCTTACCGTCCTCAATATTTAGGGCGATGATTTGGCTCTTGGTGGCAATCAGTACGGCATTATTGCCAACCGCCCAAGCGGCGCTATCTTTACAGTCGTAGCTCCACAGCGGCTTGTCTTTAATACCGAGCCTTCTAAAATCAACGTTGAACCGGTTGCCGGGATTTGCCATGCTTTTACTCAGCGACGTGCGGTCGACGCGAGCAAAGCACATAACCTTGCTGTCATACTGGCTGCTCGTCCAAACAATGTCCCGACCACCACTGGAGACTAAATATACCTTGTTAAAGACGGTGTCGTCGTAGACCTCATATTTTGGGTGGGCATAGAAAGGTTTGCCACAGGCGACGACTTGATCTGCAATCAAGGAAAGCTCCCAGCCGCGTGGGCTGGATGATTCGCAGCTTGCCAGCGGCGCCGGATCGTTCAGACACTTGCCATCGCGGGCGTCATAGACAGCCGGCGAGATGGAAGTGCCGCTGGCCAAATAGAGTTTGCTCTGGTAGAGTAACTGATGTCCCTGTACGCTTACGCCTGTGCGTGCTTGCCGGTCAAGATGGCCGGATGTGTTGTTTTGCCATTTTATCTTGCCCGTTGCGGCATCGATCGCATACACATAAGTGCCATCGTAATTAACGATTCCGGCAGCTAAATATGCAGTCCCATCATCGACCAGCACTCCGCTTGCAGCCGGCCAGGTCGAAAGCAATTGACCGTAGGCAGGTATCATGCGCTCTGCGGGAGCCGCACGGAATCGCCAGAGCAGCCGGCCCGTCTTGGCCTCGAAGCAATAGACCCATCCATCGCCGGAACCGACAAGTGCTCGGCCTCTCCAGATGGTTGGCGGCAGACGAACGGCCCCGCCGGTGTAGGCCTTCCATTGTTGCTGCCCGGTTCCCGTTTCCAGTGCCCTTACGATCCCATCTGGACCGCTGACAAACACAAGGCCACTAACTACAACCGGAGCCGTCGGCAGGGAAGCTGCCGCTGGAGGAGTTGTCCCCGGATCAAACCGCCACAGGAGCTTACCGGCCTCGGGGATAGTTGCTGCGGTGGTTGCGCTACCGATATTGTCCGCGCGAAACGTGGGCCAATCAGCCGGTGATTGAGGCAGGTCTGCGACCTTGGCCAAATCATCCGCGTACTTTTCCAGGCGCTGCTCTTCGGTTGCCTGTGGACTGAAGTCGAAGTCTCCTGCCGGTCCCAGACAGGTGACACCATATAGCGTCAGTTGGCAATCACACACCGACGGCCACCAATACAGCAAACCGTTGGCGATGGTGACGCCATCGTGACAGGGCGGACGCATCGGTGAAATCCATTGCGGACGCTTCGTGGCCAAATCCAGGCGCACCGAGCCGCCGCTGGCACGGAAAAATATGGCGTCGGCAGAACCGGTTGGCCGAGTACAGGCCCTACGACTCTTATCAATTTCTGCCAGCACCTGGCCGGTAAGGGCGGCAAATTTCACGCTCGGGTGCTTGTCGATTTGGCCGCTGATGCCATATAAGCCATCCTCTCGCAGGACCAGTTGAAAGTTGCTGTAGGAATTCTCCCACAAAATACCACCGTCTTCGGCTGACACAGCCAGAAGTTTGCCGATTGGCGGGCCGGCAAAATACAAGGCCTTATCGCTACACTTTAGATAGCAGGTAGTCCGCCAGTTGGTGCGCCAGTCCTGTCGATTCAAATATGTCCCCAATGACCTAAAAAGTTCCGGAGCATTATCCGGCCTCTTCCGCCAGATTTCGTTGCCGGTCTTCGCATCCAGACAAGCTAAATATGCACCAAATCGGAAGATATAAATACGCCCGTTTTTCATGCACATAGCCCGGGCGTCGACCGGCTCATCTTCTCGGTGGCGCCAGAGGACCTTTTTCGTTTGGGGGTCGAGTGCAAGGACATTCCGGCCAAATCCCCAGGGCTGTTCCGGCTGATTGAAACCTTCCGATATGGGGTCCCACGGCCAGCCGTGTTTGTCGCGCTGCCATTTCTTGGTTGGGTCTCTTTGCTCCTGCTCTCCGATTAGGGCATAAAGTACGCCGTCCTCCAGGGCCATCCATTTCCAGAACGTTCCGCCTGCCACATCTTCGGGTGGGATTATCTCGTCTTTGAGCTGGCCGGTGGCGGTATCGATGAGTTTGCAGGACTTATCATCGGCGACATATAGAATCTGCGGCGTCGCAATCATGGTGTTGCGGTGGATCATAACGCCGTCAGCCAGGTCACGCTTCCAGAGGATTGTGCCGTTGTAACCGTCAAATGCCACGAGTTTATTCAGGTAAGGCTCTTCCCGTACCTTGAAAGCCACGTGGCCGAATGCCTTAAAGACTCGTCCTGCCGAAGCAACTGCCACCTGAGGCAGCGGTGCGTAGCGAGGCTCAGCTAAAAACTGCGTCAGATATGGCGCGACTATGACCCGGTCCTGCGACTGCGGGTTGTTGTCTGGGCCGTGATACGGGTGGCTCCAGTCATCGATTCCTTCTGGAAAAGGCTTGACCAGAACCTTGCGTCCGAGCAAGGCCTTTCCTTGTGGGCGCAAGACCCGAAGCGCCTCAGTCAGTGAAATCTCTGCCTGTGCGTCACCCACAGCTACCAGGACATCGGCCAGATTGTCGGCCAAGTGCAGTTTCGTCAGGTCCCCCTTCTCGATGAAGATTCGCGTTCCATAAAAACCTGCATTGTCGACTATCTGCCCGGCTCTTTCTACATCTTCGCCGCGCGGTAACTGGATATAGATTAGCAATTCAGTTTGTTTGACAAGCTGAAGTGCCAGTTCACACTTGACGTCACCTAAGACCACGCAAATCCCGCGTCTGGCTCCAATCCGATCAAGGATTCGCTGGGACCTCCCTAAGGGAGAACCCTCGGCTTGCTCGGCCGCAACAGCAAATCCGCCACAGGCGGAACACATCAGGATCCAAACCACGCTAATCAATAATCCGGCCTTTGCACTTTTCATTTTTGTTCCTTTCGAGAAGCCCGCGTAAAACGCGGGGCTCAACCCGCCATACGTGTGGCGGATAAATATTTAGTCCCAACCGCCCGGGATTTTATCGCCGGCTCTTCAAGCCTGAATTCTAATCTCAGACTCAATACTTGTCAAACTGCTGCATAGGTTAATGAGCAGATTCCGCCTGCTCGATGCAGGATGCTGGTTGCTGGTCAAGCATCGAGAATCGAAGATCGAGCATCGAGACAAGCTTGCTACTTTGGAACCCTGTCTTTAATGGTGACATCCTCTATCGCCTGGCCTACTTTCTTAAGGAAAGTGTCCCAAATGGTATCGGTTATTTCGAACTCGCTTTGGTAAAGACCGAGGCGGACAACCACTATGTTCCACTCCGGAATAATGAAACAGAAGTTGGTGCTCGCCCCGTGCGCGGCGTAGGTCCTGGGCGGTGCCGCTGGGTACCGACGCCTCCCGGTCGCCATCACCCCGTTCGTCCACCAGTAGAAGCCGTAGGCCCCGCTGAGCAGGCTGCGGCTGCGGCCCGGCAAGGTGGCCGGGACCTGAATCGCGCCCGCCTCCTCCACGAAGGACGCCGGCAGCAGTTGCTTGCCGTTCCAGTTGCCGTGGTTCAGATAGAGAAGCCCCAATCGCGCCAGTTCGCGCGGCGTGGTCTTGATTCCTCCGTTCCCCTTGAGCGCCGGAGTCCCCGCGGCGTTGTAGTAGGTCATCCCGTCCACGGTTCCGCAGACTCCCCAGTCCCATCGCGTCATCCCGATGGGGTCGGCGATGCGGCGTTTGAACAGGTCCTTGAGGGGCTCGTGGGCGACCCGCGTTGCCAGGATTCTTCCCAGCAGATGGACATCGTGGTCATTGTAGGCAGCCTGCGATCCTGCCGGCTCGAACTCCGGCGCGTCGGGAGTCGTCACATAGACAATCGGGTCGCCCCACTTCTGCTCGGGCACGACGTTCGCGACTCTCCCGTGATAGCCTCCCGTCATCGAAGCGAGATGACGCAGCTTGATTTTGGCGTACGCGGAATGCCGGTCGTCCAGGTCGGGCAGGTGCTCGACCGCTAATGTGTCCAGGGTGCATTTTCCGTCGCCAACCATCAGACCCAGGACAGTGCTCGTAAAAACCTTCGTCGCGGAGTAGAGCTCATGGTATGCATCGCAATCGGGGCCTTTCCAGATGAGGTACCCGTTGCGGATGATGACGAGTTGCTTCGCGCCCTCCGCGCCGAAGTTCTCGTCCATGTAGGCGGCGGCGTCCTTCAGTTTCGCCGCGTCCACAACCTGTGATTCCGGGAGCGCCTCTTGCCACTCGCGACCAGGGAAAACGGTTTTGGGTTGTGAGTTTGCCATACCGATGAGCCCCCAAGCGAAGACAAGGGTGAGCGCAGTCGTGGCAGTCTTCATCGCTCCCTCCAGATGTGGAGCACGGCATCGCCTTTGAACGGCACTTCCATGGTCTGCTGGGTATTGTCGCCGGCTTTTATTGTACCTGTAGATTCAATCTTGCCGCTGTTGGGATTGAACCATTCGTAGTTGTAATGGCTTGGCCATCCCTGCTCGGGAGTGCCGGACAAGGTGAGGGTCACCGAAGGCGCATCCACGTCCGGATTATAAACCAGATATTGGACGCCGGGGTTTGCCAGACAGTACTTGGTCGAAGCCAGGTCGTTGTGCGGCTGCATCGCTGCCAGATTCATCTTATTGGCATACGTTAAAGTGTAGCCCAGACTTTTGCGGATTGGGTCCCACTTAGGGTCGAGCCGCTGGCCAAGCACTTCCCCATCATACGGGTCCATAAACAGTGGGTTGTATCCTCTGGTAAAGCTCTTCCACACCCAGGCCTGATTGCCGCCGATTCCCCAGAGGTGGTCTGTGTCATTCAGGACGACTTTACGCCCATCTGCTGCCGGAGGGTCGTCCCGGTAGCCGCCCTCGGGATTCGGAGAAATCCAGTCGGCGGGGCTTTCAAATAAAGTCTGGTTCTTTCCGCCGCGATACTGGAAGGTCATCCCCACCGGATGCTGCTTGGGCTTGGACTTTTGATACTGCTTAATGTAGCGGATTATATGATACTGCCACTGTGTTGATTCAGGGTGGTTCTCATTAGATATTTCGTACAGCACATTGTCGAGGTCGTTGACGGTGTCGATTACTCTGCGCACATAAGCTTCCTGCAAAGAAGTCACGGTTTTGTTGGCAAGAGTGTAAATCTCCAGACCGTTACCGTCTTTGTTTGTATCGGCGTCGATGCCATTTATGTTGTTTTCGGGGTGGAAGGGATGTCCCTGCCAGGCGCCGGCGGAAAATTGCATTGCCCAGCCTTCAAAGAGCATAATAGAAACGTAAATGCCACGGTCGCCGGCAGCTCGGACACGGCTTCGCAACCGGTCGAAGTAATCTGAATTGTATTTCTCCAGGTTGAATTTCGGTTTGCCGTCGAGGGCTTTGCCGGGTCCTGTTCTGGCCCAGGGCTGCGGAGCTGCGGTGTGCAGCTTATTTTCCTGGTTTGCCTTTGTGTTCCAGGTTACCGGCTCCCACGTCCACATGCGGATAAAGTTGTGGTTCAGCCGGTGCATCCAAGATAGATAGCCGTCAAAGTCAAAACGTGCCGGCGGGTCGCTGGGCCCAATGTCCACAAGATTTGCCCAGGTGTGTGAGCCGGTCAGGTAAACTGCTTTGCCGCTGCCATCGGTGAAGTAGCGAGGATTATTCGCATGCACCCGTAAAGGACCTCGCAGGCTGGTCTGCTCGGCATTTGTCGCCAGGCACAGCAAGTAAGTATTGGCCAGCACAACCAAACACAACGTACACTTCACGATCACTGGCTTCTTTCGTAGGCCATCTTTTGTTTGTAGGAACATCGTAATTGCTCCTGTAAAAGTGGCACAGCATTGTCCCGCCCACGGGTGGCAGGGTTAATGGGTCGTGTTTTGTTTACTTTTTTAATCTGATAATCTCCGTGGCGAGTTTTTCCCGGGCGGTCAGGATTTCGTTACGGTCTTTTGAAAATTGCCACCAGGTTGGAGCAATCGTGTTGACTATCTTTTTGACCGCGTCTTTGCCCGCCAGTTTCTCAAGAATTGCGAAATACTCGTAATCCTCCATGCCGTCTCTAAGATTCTTTATCCGCACGCAGGCGATAGGCCCTTCAATGCCGCAGGGTACGCCAGGATAGAAGAGGTAGCCGCCTCCGTTATAATGCGCAGGATGTGCAAACGCGGGATTGCCCCACGGGTCAATCACCCTGGTGACCGTCGACCAATATAGTAAGCCGGTAATACCATATTGATAGTTTATCCAGGTTGGGACGCGATAAACGGGCAGCGGCCAATCTATATGCCAGTGCGGCGGATCAAGGTCTTTGACCTTCTGATATTCGGGGTGATAACGAGGCGCTCGCTGAACCAAAGCGGTGTAAGACCAGACCTCATCGCCCTTGGCGATTTTTTCACTTATGGATTTTCTATCAATGAACGACCACAGTGGACACCAAATATCAACCGCCGGGTCAATATCGGGCCAGGAAGCATCCTGAGGATACGGCTGTTCAACTACCAACCGTTTAAACTCAGGCACGGCCTGGTGGACAAGTTCGCCCAGCACCAGGACCTGCTCATAGTTTTCGCGCAGGTTCGGCTCGTCCCACATGTATAAATATGCCCGCTTTTCCCAGCCGTTTTTCTTCAGGTACGCGTAAAAGTCTCGATAGTATCGCTGGGCTTTTTTTCGGTTGGCTTCGGATATATCTTTGTAATCGGGCCGCAATGTCGAGCTTGGCAGCGAAAAAAATGGTGCTCTTGGAACCTCAAAATCAGTCACGTGAAACCTATTGATAAATTCAGTTAGTTGTCGGTGTTTTTCGGCGGTGACATTCAAAGAGCCGTCAGCGTTGACTACCGGTAAGAGACTGCCCGGAATTGGAGGATTGATGCGGTGCTCGGACATCGCCTGACAATAGCGCAGCTCGATTTGTCTGAATTGCTCCGAGTCGGGCTTGACATCGAAGTATCGCGTGACATTGTGAAAACTGCCAAAGTGGTTTCTATGAGTGGGACCATCCGGAAGTGTAAAATCCCACACGGTTAGGGTTATAGGGATTTCGGCAGATAGATTACCCTCCGCCTTGACCACAAAGCGCCCACTGTAAATGCCTGCCGGGACATCTTTTGGTACATAGACATCGACCCATATAGGCTGATTTTGGCCCTTAAATACTTCAAAGGGAACGGCATACATGTCATATCCTGTGGTAGTTGCCGGTTCGCCCCACCTTTTCTGGGACTGGGCTAACGGTTCGATGGACTTACCGGTGAAGGGATTTACAAACGGGACAAGGGGGTCGGCATATAGCCCGGGAGGTAATTCCGCTCCGGGCGTGGATTTTCTTACCCGGACGTATTCAGCCCTAAAAAGTTTGATGTTGTCCTTTCCAATTTTTGCGCCGGCCTGTCCAGCAAGGTCGGAAATCTCTGCGCCTACGACTTTGATTTTTTCGCTGCCAGCAGTAACTACTACCTGAAACGATTCAACTTCATTTTTCGCTGCTTTAATCTCGACCTTGCCAGGCCCGTATGGTTTCTGTTCCTGGCCTATCCGTTCCATGCTGGATAGCGCCGTTAACTGGATTCTTTCCTGGGCGCCGGAACAAACGGCCACAGCGGGCAAGAAAATAAACGCAATAACAATAACCAACGCTCGATTTCTCATGGCTGATCTCCATCATTCAATGAGTCTTACTGGATCATACTGAGGGACTTTAAGCAGTTCGCCTTTTCGCAGCGCCGACTGGTGCGCGATGATGCCCGGCACCGTGTACGCCAGCGATTCGTAGACGTCAATCGCCGGTCGGCGATTATGCACCAGAGCGTCAATGAATTCGTGGGTCAGAAATGTATGTGAGCCTTCGTGGCCGCTGTCGTGCCGCAAAGGCTCTGGCAGCATATCCGTTTTCCACCACTGCGGCTGATTGTATTGCTCGAAGTTTGGCGCCTGCCGCTCAAAGCCGGCATCGTCTTTCTCGGTTTGCTGCCCGGAGCGAATGATAATCGGGCCAAGGCCATTAGGATGCGGCGCATAAAAGCTCATTTTATCGCCGATCCATTGGGCTCGTTCACAGCCGCGGTGTGCGCCTTTCCACCATATATTGACGCGGAATGCGGCGCCGCGATTGGTTCTGAACATCGCCGATTCGTTCCAGAACGGGTTGCCGTAGGCGTTGTCCTTGAGGATGGGACTGTTGTCGCCCCAGCCGTGACATACGACCTCGGTCAGGCGCTCGCCGCTGACACCGATAAGTTGGCTGGTGCAGTGTGTCGGATAGTGCATCGGCGCTACGCCGTAGCGCCACGTTCGTTCGCCCTGGTAGAAGTAAAGCCCTTCCAGGCCGGGATGTTGATATTCGGCCTCGCAGTAATATAAGGCGCCGAACTTGCCCTGCTGGTAGAACTTGCGAGCTGAAATCGTTGACTGCTGATAGTAGCCGGTCTCAGCCATCATATAAGTCAGGCCGTATTTTTTGACCGTATCCAGCAGTAGTTCGGCTTGCTCGATTGTTGCCCAGACAGCCGGCACAGCAGAGATTACGTGCTTGCCGTTTTTCATCGCCTCGATGGTGTGCCGCACGTGAAGCGGGCCGTCGGTAAAGATAGCCACGGCGTCGATGTTTTTATCCAGCACCAATTCTTCCAGCGAGTTGTAAGCCTTTTGGCAATTGTACACCTTCTTCAAGAGTTCCCGCCGTTCTTGCCGCAGGTCACTGACCGCCTCGACGATGCAATCCGGATGTTCGTGCCACGCAAATGCGGTGCCGAACCCACCGCCCACCACCCCGATGCGAACCTTCTTGGGGGCAGTGTTGACGGCAATCGCCGCTTCGTATGCCAACATTGAGCTAGCCAGGGTAGTGCCGGTGCGCTTAAGGAAATCACGCCGCGAATAATGAGTCGAATTTTTGCCATTTCCATTCATCTTTATACGCTCCGTCCTTCAATGAATTTTATCAGATTGTAAACGACTAAATTGCAGGGAACTTCCACCTTGTATCTCTCAGCAAGTCTGATAACGGCCCCGTTTAAGGCGTCGATCTCGGTTCTTTTTTTGGCCATGATATCTTGCAGGGTCGACGATTTATGTTCGGCTGTGTCGGGAACCAGTTTATTATAAAATACCTCCAAAAAGTCCTCAGATGTCGGCCAGTGTGTTTTATAACCTGCCTCTGCCATCACGTTGAATGTTTCATCGACGATGCCGTTCATGATTGTACGCGTAGTTTGGTTTTCTGCCAATACTCCGTAGGGGACATCCAGAATGGCCCCGAGCGGATTTAGCGCGCAGTTATACAACATTTTCGCCCACAGGTCTTTGGCAATCTCGTTGGTTGTTTGGCAGGGAATGTCGCCGTGGGCTATAGCTTCGCACAAGTCGGTAAGCGGCGAGGAATCTTTATTGAAGAGGCTGCCAATATGGATTGAGTCCGCGTGTACGGTTATGGTAACCTCATTAAGGTTAGTTCGCTGAAATCCCGTTATTACACGGGCACTGTAGATTTTGCCCCGGTTGAAAAAAGTGGAAAATGCTTCAGCGTTGCCCCAGCCGTTCTGAAATAGCACAATTTTAGTTTCTTTGCCAAACAGAAATTTGTGCTGGGAAAGGTCTTTCGCCGCTGCCAGCGAGTCGAAAGACTTGGTGCATACGAGTATATAATCGTATTTCCTTGCCCGAACTTGTCCCAAAGATGTGTAGCTGCCGAATCTCGATGGCTCAGCGTGGAAGCTGCCCCAAATTCCTGTTCTGGCTAATCCATGCTTTTGCAGGGCCGAGACAGTATTTTCTCTGGCAACAATATCAACTTGGCATTCGGACTTCAGCAGGCAGCTTGCGATGCCCAGGCCCACAGCACCGGCACCATATATTAGCACTCTCATACTTACAATTGTCGATTGTCAATTTACAATTGTCAATTTACAATTTTGACATGAAAGCAATGGTGCTTAAGCGAACCGCACCTGTTGACGAAAAGCCTTTGGTGGTTGAGGATTTGCCGATTCCGCAGCCCGGCCCCAAACAGGTTCTTGTGAAGGTTTCAGCCTGTGGGATATGTCACACCGAGTTGGATGAGATCGAGGGCAGGCTGCCGGCAAAACTACCCATAGTTTTGGGCCACCAAGTCATCGGCAGCGTAGATAGTTTAGGTGCTAAGGCTGCCAAGTTCAAATTAAACGACAGGGTGGGAATCGCCTGGATAAACTCTGCCTGCCGCAAATGTCTGTTTTGCCAGAGCGGAAACGAGAATCTATGCCCGGAGTTTAAGGGCACCGGCTGCGACGCAAATGGCGGTTATGCCCAGTACACCGTGGTCTGCGAAGATTATGCCTATTTGATTCCCGCCAGGTTTAGCGACTGCCAGGCGGCGCCGCTTTTGTGTGCTGGTGCAATTGGCTACAGAGCTTTGCGGCTGACCAACCTTCATGACAGGCAGGTTCTCGGCCTTTTTGGTTTTGGCGCTTCAGCCCACATTGTGATCCAAATGGCTAAACACAAATATCCGGATTCTCCGGTTTTTGTTTTCACCAGAGCCGGCCAGAAAGACCATCAGGATTTAGCCAGAAAATTGGGCGCGGATTGGGTTGGAGTAACCGGGGATACGCCGCCCGCGAAGCTTAATTGCGCGATCGATTTTACACCTGCCTGGAAGCCGGTCATCGAGGCGCTCAGGGTGCTGGAAAAAGGTGGACGAGTCGTCATAAATGCGATAAGAAAAGAAGAAAGAGATAAGGATTCGCTCCTGGAGCTTAGCTATCAGAACCATCTTTGGCTGGAAAAAGAGCTCAAAACGGTAGCCAACATTACCAGGCGCGATGCTGAGGAATTTTTACCCTTGGCGGCTCAAATCCCAATTGTGCCGGAAGTTCGAGAATTTAGCCTGGAACAAGCCAACGAGGCTCTATTGTTGCTGAAGCAGGGAAAAATCCATGGAGCAGGAGTCTTAAAGATAACTTAAAACTTAAAACTCAAAGTCTAAAGGCGGTAGCACGATGGCAATCATACTCTATAAAGAGCCTGAACTTAAAAATCCGGTTATGTTTTGCGGTTGGCCGGGGATCGGAAATATCGGCTTGACCGCTATGGACACCTTAAGAGTCGTGCTAAGAGCTGAAGATTTCGGACAGATCGAGCCCTGGGACTTTTTTGATCCCCAAGAAGTCAGGATTGCCAACGGCCTGCTGAAAGAGCTTGAGTTTCCCAGCAATAAATTCTACTTTCAGCGGCTCGAAGCCCGCCCCGAGCACGGCTGGAGGGAGCGGGACTCGATATTCTTCATCGGCCAGCAGCAGCCGGGCGAAGGCCCAACAAGATACGCGCAAGGCCAAAAGGCTTATGAAATGGCCAATTTAGTTTTGGATGTGGCTGAGAAATTTGGCTGCCAAAGAGTCTATACTTCGGGGGCAGCCGTGACTCAAATCCACCACACCGCAAGACCAAGGGTCTGGGCAGTGCCCAACAAACAAAGCTTGGTCGCTGAGATACAGCACTATGAAAATACCATCTTGATGTCGCAAATCGAAGGAAGAAGCGACCAGGGTGTTATCACAGGCCTGAACGGGCTTTTGCTGGGCGTGGCTAAAAAGAGGGGCTTAGAAGCGATCTGTTTAATGGGCGAGATACCTTATTACCTTCAGGGAGCTCCCTGGCCCTATCCCAAAGGGTCGAAGTCTGTTCTGGAGGTCCTGCTCAAGATACTTGATATCAAGGTTGACCCTTCGGCAAGCTCAGGGCAGGCTCTGAGCAGGTTGGACGAATTGGCCCAAAAAGTGGAGGAAAACATTGACGGATTTTTAGAAAGCCTTTACACGGCAGAGGCGATACCTCCAGAAGTAAGGGATGAAATTGAGAAACTAAAGGACGTGAGCCGCGAGCCCGGACCAATAACCGAAGAAGAGCAGAAAAAGATAATGGAGCATATTGATGAGCTTTTCGACCAGAGACCTTGGAAAGATGAAAAAGGACCCCCGACAGGTGGGGGAACCCAGTAGCCTCCCCTTCGACCATGCTCAGGGCAGGCCCTTCGGCTGCGCTCAGGGGAGCTTTAAGTTTTCGCAGCAGCCCAAGCCTGGCCTGAGCCCCTCGGCTGCGCTCAGGGTAAACTCCGTCGAAGGGTTTGAGAATCCAACGCTGATTGTCGCGTGGGACGAGGATGCAGGCAAACTTGGCCCAAAGGTGATCGAATACATAAATCGCAGGCTCAGCGCGAAAAGTTTTTGTGAAGTCGAGCCGACAGGATTTTTCTCCTTAGAAGGTGTGGCGGTCGAGAACGACATAGCTCAGTTTCCAGAAGGTAAATTCTACAACTTCGAAAGAAAGGACCTGGTAGTGTTCAAAAGTAATGAACCACGCTTTGAGCGGCATAAATTCTTAGACGGCGTTTGCGATCTGGCTCAGCATTACTGCAAAATAAGGCAGCTTTATACTCTTGGCGGGACTATTTCACCGGCTGCCCATACCGACTCGCGAAAGATATTGGCGGTCTTTAATCAAGAACAGATTCAGCAAGAGCTTTCGGGCTTCGGTCTGGAAAACATGAATTGGCAGGGGCCGCCGGCAATCAGTAGTTTCCTTCTGTGGGTGGCCCAAAGAAAGGCAGTCCCGGGCGTAAGCCTTTGGACAGAAATACCATTTTACCTGGCTGCGGGTGAGGACTTCCAGGCGATAAAAGCAACTCTTTCTTTTCTGGACCGAAAATTTGACCTGGCCCGCCTTACGTCTGGCGCGCTGGCTCTGGACTTGGCGGAACTGGATGAACAGGTCAGGCGCCAAAATGCAAAGATAGACCGGCTAAGGCAAGATGACAGCCAAGTCGATCGGTACATCGGGATGCTTGAAAGCAAGCTCTCTCTCAGTGCCGACGAGCAAGTGGAGTTGAGTAAAAAGGTAACCGAGGTCCTCGAAGACAGCGACTCCTGAGCCCGAAGGGCGAAGGACCTGGCTGCCGCTTGCCAGATTCTTCGCGGAGTCTACCCTCGAGCAAAGCGAAGGGCTCGGAATGACTTTTTTTGCCCATTTCTGCTTGGAATCAGCAGTTTTTGTGCCATACTTTGTATGGAGGCGTACTCCTACGCAAAAATCATTCCGATAAAATGCGTAACGCTGAGCAAGGCTGCGCCACCTCAACTGGGGGGAACCGAAGTGGGAATTCAACATTTCGCAGAAAATGTTCTTTTGGTCACTCTGCCCGAGCAACCACAGCAAGACGACGAACTGGAAGAAGTCAGCAGGATTCTAAGTGAAAAAGTTGACCACGATGTGATGGTCGACTTCTCAGGAGTTGAACTGTTGACTTCTGAAACTCTCTGTCGTCTGATGATACTGGATAGATTGCTGAGAGGGTATGGGCGTGTGCTTATTGTGTACAATGTGTCTTCAGAAATAAAACATGTCTTTATCCGGACGGGCCTGGAAACAGTGTTTGAGTTTGCAGACGATGAGTTAGCTGCTTTTCGGCATATACGCAGCGCATCCCGCATATCCACTTAGCATGCATCAAAATGCAGGTTCGCAGTAGCTGGTGGGCAAAAATTGCAGCACCTTTGTCGGCTCAAAGCCGGCAGGGCACTTCTGCATGCCCGAACGGTTGAAAACAAGGTCCGTGTTGCCCGCTAAGCTCATGCAATCATCGGAGTAGTTTATCACCGAGCCATTGATCGTCCCGCCGGCATTGCCGTGGAACTCCACACCGCTGGCGGCAATCACGCCGTTGAGCGTTTCGAAATCGCCACCGAAGCAACACCTGAACCCGGGCGCCAGGATGAACGTTCCGGTCTTTTCAGTGAGCGCGCCGAACTGCTCTGGCGGCAACGTGGACGCATCATAGCTGTCCACTGTTCCGCCGAAGTCCAGGAAGTTCGCTGGCGATGGGTTGTCCAAGTCGCCCTCCGCCAGGATGAGGCCGTGAATCTCAGCATTGCCTGTAAACCTGACCACATTGGGCGCTCGAACGTACATGATACCTCTGATGACGGCGTGTCCTGAAAACGAGGGATTGGTGTTCGCAGGAATCTCAACGTTTGTCAGCGTCACGTTTGAGGTTGGATCTACTACCGGATTGAAGGTGTGTTGGATGTACTGTACGAACTCGGCAGGATTCGGGGTCGGGAACTCACAGGGGTCATTGCCGATCTTGATGTGATTCATGGCCGCTGCTCCCTGGGCTCCAAACACTGAGCTGGTATTACTGATATCAACGGTGGCGGCGCTATTTGCGATAGTGACCTTGCCTGCTATGGAGATTTTCCCGTCATTTGGAGCGCCAGAATGCTGTTGAGGCTTTCGATGTAGACGCTGGCCTCGATGTTCTCATTGAATCCTTCGACCTCTATGTTGCCCTGCATGTTCAGAGGGCCTTTCGTAGCGATGCCCCAGTCAAATATGGGGTTGCCGACAGTGGCGAAGTTAAAGTTGGTCCTGATTTTTCGGCTGACCTGACGGCTGGTGCCGGTTATGTCCATCGTCACAGTTTCATAGTCGTCCCCATAACTGATGGTGACATTGAACGCTTGGCCGGATTCGGAACTCAAGAGCACGCTCGGGACAGTTAATGTCTTGGCGGAGGCATCATAGCTTGAAACAATGTAAGTGCCGGCGGCACTGCTAAGCTTGCTCTGCAATTGCGCCGCAATAGCCTGGAGCCTATTGGCAGGTGCAACAGTGCTTGAGACTTTGATTCCAGAAAGATAATATCGCATGACCTCAAGGCCGGATTGAGCGCTTACCAGAGCCCGATTGGCTTGGCGTTGATTATCGGAAACCTGGACATTTGTAGCGGAGAATGTTCCTATCGAGGCAGCAAGGGCCGATAATATGAGTACAAATATCATTGATAGGATAAGTGCCGCACCTTTGCGGCTTTTGCTACCGGTCATTTTACCCCCCAGTAATAGCATCCCCAGAGTTGACTTGTGACTATATTTCTATTTTTCACCCCTGATTAAATTATAGGAAATTAGACAGGCAAACGCAAAGCGGTACGCCAATAATATAACGCAGGTCAAACCAGGAGAGCCGGGTGCCGAGGCTTACTGTGCCAGGCGTTTGGCCAGCTCACTCAGTGCCCTGAGTTCCTGAGGGTTTAACCCGGCGGTTTCCTCGCCTGGTTGTTTTGCATCTATGATGTCTTCCAGCAGCTCTATCTCTTTTTGGTCGAGGTCGCCGACCCTGTGCTGCAACTGTTGAACCATCCTTGTTACTACGGCAAGTTTCTGATTGAGGTAGTGGTCTTGCTCGGCGGCTTGCCGCTGCAATTGTGCATTAGCTGCTGTTATCTGGGCGATTTTTTCGGTCAGCTCGTTGCGAAGGCGTTCGAGATGGTCTTTGATTTCTATTAGCTCCACGCTTTGGCCCTTAATACGCTGCTCAAGCCGGTTTAAGTGTATCTTCAATTGATCTTCGCCCAGCTTACGGTCAGCCATTTCTTGTTGAAGCTGTTGGTTGAATGTAACCTGGACGGAGCCCTGTAGGGCCTGCCCCGGCGTGCCGGGGCTCGTCTGCAGGCGTTCAACGCTCACGGGGGACTTTTGCCATATTCTTTTCTTGCCAAACATACTTGCAGCCTTTGTAATCCGGTATAGCGCTAATAATATCGGCAAAAATGGGTCATCGCTTTGCTCTGTAAAGGGGGTATCACAGTATCACAAAAAAAGCGATTGCCGCTTGACATGTTCTGTTGAGGCTCATATTATGCGGACGTTGCGGGTGCAGACATACGCTAAAGCCAAGCGTTAAAATAAAGGCACATCGCAACAGGGAGGCAGGGTGAGGACGGAATCGATCGATGGAATCCCGCCTGTGTCTCCTTTTTTCGTGGTGCGTGAAACCTGCCGAAGCCCGCAGAGATTAGTTAAGTGGTGAGTGGCTAATTGGTTAAATGGGTAATACCTGAATGGCGACTCACCACTCACGAATCACCAGTTACCAATTGCTCTGCGACCTCCGCGAAGTCGCCGGTGAAAAAATTCTTTAGGCTTTTCGGATAAGCATATCAAAGCAAAAGCCAAGTAACGACCGATAACACTGAAGGTCAGATACTTAGCAAGGATTCAGACATGCACAATGAGGATGCTGAACTGCATGGGATATCGGAACACGCACCGGCCCAGCCCAAGTCTAATCCGGCAATTCTGCCGGGCCCGCGGGTTTTGGCTGCCCTGGCAACGATCCTATTGGTAGCAGTCGTGGGGATTGCCGGTTGGTTGCCTATGAATAGACAAAGTAGACCTGGCAAATTGAATCTTGCGCGCGCACAGATAACGAGCATTGACAAACGCGTTGACCAAAACAAAGGCCAGGGCAAATCCCTGCAATCCAAGCCTGCCCAGGCGCTGCCAAAATCCGAGAGACTCTGGAGCGACCCGGCATGAGGGCAGCCTTGTCTGTCGGAGTCTCCGGACTACGGCTTTTTGCACGATGCAAACATTCCACCCGCTGAGAAAAAGATTTTGTGGCAGAAGATGAAGAAGCTGCGCTCAACTATGCAGGCCGGTCACATTGGCAACACAGCACGTCCCGGCGAAGACAGACAACACAGGAAGGCGTTCTGACCTCCGAGTTCTGATTTGCGAATATTGGCGTCTCTTACACAGTTTACGCCTTGCATCTTCTGTCGGCTTGCCCGACCTCTGCTGGCCCTATTCAGCTACAACTGAGCAGGAATTTAGTGACTCCAGTTTCGACGTGGTCACTTACCCGTTTCTTTTCCAGGAACGGAACTCCACTTGAAAAATACGTAGTTTCCACAATTGACAATCTCTTTCGGTGCCGAGTAAGATGCCTTTGTTCTAATTGTCAGCTTCGCGCGTCTGACAGCAAAGTAAATCGGCGAACTGGTTTTCGGGCGTGGCAGAGTAGTCTGACGAGGGTTTTCAAAGTGGCGTGGTATCGCTGAAAACACAAAGTAGGGCTGTGGTCTTTGATTGGTACGAAGCGGGTATGGAAAAACAAACATTTTGGCTTGGCGTTATCATTATCGTAGTAGGCGTGATCTTATTAGCATCTATTCTGCTGGCGCAGCGTTTGTCTTAGCCTAAGCTCCGCGCGGGGAGCTTAGGCCCATATGGAGGAAAATTCTGGAGGACCTCTCAAGGCTTCCTGAGCCACCTGCCAATCTGTGTTTGGCCATTTAGCGCGACCGATAGTAATGCAGGCCATTTTTTACAGGCGTTAGCCGCAGCGACCGACACAAAACAGAGCTGTCGAATCATCTCTGAGGTGACGAGTGAACAGCAGTTTGGACTTGCTTGTAGTGGAGAATGTACGCCAGCACATCGGGTCTGCTGATGATGCCGAGCACCTTTCCATCTTTTGATACTACCGGCACCCTCCTGAAATAGTTGATCAGCATAAAATCGATGATGCTCTTCAAGTTGTCATTCTCCTTGTAGCAAGCCGCTGGTTGTGTCATAAAAGACTCGACCGTGCTGTTCTTCTCATCTTCGCCGGCGTAGATTAGTCGCAGCAGGTCTTTTTCGCTAACGACCCCAATTAAGGTCATGTCATCCTCGACAACCGGCATGCCTGTGATGTCGTTCTTTATGAGAAGGTGGGCAGCCTCATATATTGGGGTATCCTTTCTTACGCAGATGACATCTCTGGTCATAATATCTTTTGCTTTGAGCATTTGGGCATCCCTTCTGTATGGCGTCCAGACTTCCAGCCTATCTCAACAGAAAACTCTTGAATTCAAGATTTGGTATCGATGCAAGATTGAGAAAATTAAGAGAGAAAATCAAATTGATGGGGTTTTGCCCCAAAATTACGTAGTTACCACAATAGGTGCGCTCAAAAATCTGCGGGCCCGGCAGGCTCGAATATCGCCTGCCGGGCCCTCTTCTTCAGGAGGAAGAAGGTGTGAGTCGGCTGCTTCCTGTGCCTGCGAAACAAGGCCAAAAACTCCCTCCGCATATAGCATAATACGAAAAATGCACAGGGTTTGACAATTGTGGAAACTACGTATTTTTACCAAAAATTTTATGGGCAGGTAGCAGCCCGATTAGGCTACATAAATAAGGTTTTGCCGGCTGTAAAACCGCTCTCAGCTACTATTTAACGCGATGTACAAGTTTTCAAAAACGCGGTTTTTAACCCAAAAACAGGCCCGCTTTTTCCCCTTTGACCCGAGTTTCAAGAAAAAACTCGCTTTACGGGCCAAAAACAAGGGTTGTCATAAAAAACCTGTACACGGCGTTACTGTTTATTTGTGGGCGTCTCAGTCATTCCGAGAGTGGTGGCCCGTCTGACCAGAGCGACTACACTACTGACGCCGAGCTTACGCATAAGGCGGTTGCGGTGCACCTCGATGGTTCTTAGCGAACGGTGGAACATTTGGGCAATTTCTCTGTTGCTTTTGCCGTCCAGGATTAGCTGCAAGATTCTCATCTCCACTCTGGTAAGCGCTTTGCCCAGCAGTCGGTCGAGCGGAGTACTTCTTTGCAGCACAGACTCCACAACCGAGAGGAATCTCTTTCGGTTCAGAGGCTTTTCGATAAAATCCAAAGCGCCAGCCTTTAGTGCTCGCACCGCCATCGGCACATCGCCGTAGCCTGTTATTACAAGAACCGGCAGCCAGGGGGCGATGCGTTTTGTCTCGGTTAAAAGCTCTATGCCGTCCATATCAGGCATTTTCACATCGGTTATAAGTAAATCGCACCTCTTGGAACGTAACCGCTCCAGGCAATAGCGTGCACGGGCGAAGCAACTGACTTTTGGGCCTAACTGCTCAAGGGTTCTGCTGACTACCCTGCGTACGGTAGGCTCATCGTCCACAAAGAAAATATGCTGTCTGGTATAGTCCGTCATTGCTACCGCCCTAAGCTCTGGTAGGTCTTACCGATAGGCAAGGCGACGAAGAAGGTCGCACCTTTGCCCGGCTTGTTTTCCACCCAGACTTTGCCGCCGGCTCTGGATACGATATGCTGGACAATAAGAAGTCCCAGGCCGGTTCCTTCGCAGGCGGGCCTGGTGGTAAAGAACGGCTCAAAAATCTTATCCAAATTCTCCGGCGCAACACCGCCGCAGTTGTCGGCGAACCGCAATTCGATGCGATCATCTTCTACGGCGCCGCTTATAGTAAGCTGGCGTTTCCTCTTGCCATCAGCGGCGTGGATGGCGTTATCGGCCAGCGCAAAAAACAACTGCTCCATGTCCTTCTCGCGAGCGTATATCGGCGGCAGTTTCTCCAGGTCTTTTAGTTGCACCGAAATGTTGGCTCGCTGAGCATTTTTGTTTAGCAGCCGCGCAATCCTTTCAGCGACTTCTCTAAGATTTACCTCGGTGATAGCTTTCTCTGAGGATTGGCGTGCAAAATTGCGAACCCTGTCGACAACTGAGACTGCATCCGAAACCCCCTCAAGACCATCCTTGAGTTCTTCTAAGATGTCACCCGGACATGAGGTTGCTTCCAACTGCGCCAATGAATTCTCAATTGACAGGCGAATGGTGGTCAGCGGCTGGGTCAGCTCGTGGGCTACAGTAGCACTTAAAGTGCCCAGTGAGGCCAGTCGCTCCGTCTGGGCCATTCTCTCCCGGTATAGATTAAGCTCTCTTTCTTGCTGCTTGGACTCAGTGATATCCCAGAAAATGCCAAGTATCCCAGTGACATTGCCCTGTTCATCTCGGAGAGGTGTTTTGACCGTATGGACAATAAACTCTTGGCCCTCCAGAATGTATTTCTCTTCGATGTCTGTTGTCTGGCCTGATTCAACGATTCGTCTGTCGTCTGCCCTGTATTTCTCAGCCAGTTTCTTGGGGTAGAAGTCGTAATCTGTTTTTCCAACGATCTGGTCTGCTTTTATTCTCAAATCCCGGGCGTAGTTTTCATTGCAAGATATGTAAACAGAGTTTCTGTCTTTAAGGAATACCTTTTGAGTAAGATTCTCAAGAAGCGTCCTGTACTTAATCTCGCTTTGCCGAAGTGCGTCCTCCGCTTGCTTACGTTCGGTTACGTCTGTGGCAATTAACGTCACCGCGACAACCTGCCCGCCTTGCTTGATGGGTCCGAGCCGGCTCTGGTACCATGAAGTGCGCCCATCAGACCCGGCACCCGCAAGCTCGTAACTGTAAGACTGGCTGGTGCGCACGACCTCCTCCAAGGCATGTCGCAATACATCTCGATACTCAGGGAGCACGTAGTCATAAACGCTGGTGCCGATTGCCTCCTCCGGAGTGTAAGGCGGCACGGTGCGATTCATAAACATAATGGTCCCATCAGGGTCGGCAGTCAAAATTACATCCGGTGCGTTTTCCGCCAGACAGCGCCACTTTTGTTCGGCTTCTCTCAAGGCCTCTTCTGTTTTTTTGCGTTCGGTGATGTCGCTGTAGACGCCCAGAACACCGATGGTTTCTCCTTCGGCATTTTTGAGCGGAACCTTACTTGTGTTCACCCAAATAGTGTCACCAGACAGCGTTGTCGATGGCTCTTCATAAGTAAGCTTTGATCCGCCAGTTTCTAAAACCTTCTTATCATCGGCACGGTAAAGCTCTGCCTGATGTTTCCACACTAGCTCAAAATCACTTTTCCCAACAATTTCATCAGCCGATTTTAAGCCAGCGTCTTTTACAAATGCCTCATTGCAACCAAGATACTTCGAGTCTTTATTCTTCCAAAAGACCCTGACGGGGAGTATATCAATAATTCGCCTGAGAATGTTTCGCGATTCTCGCAGATCCTCCTCAGCCTGCTTGTGTTCGGTCATGTCGAACCCGAAAATAGCCACCTTTGTCACTTTGCCGGCGGAGTCCTTGATAGGATTGAGTGAGTGCAGTATATGTCTTTCGCCGCTAACATCCTCAAATATGACAGGCTGACCAGTGCGGATAACCTTCTCCACTTGCAGCTTTCTTGTTTCGGCTACGTCATCCCGAATAAAATCGTAAGCGCATTTACCAATCAGCTCGCCAAGAGTTGCGCCTAATCTTTCCGCAGTCACTCTGTTTGCTGCCAGGACAGTTCCATCTGGTTCTATAAGCAGCACTGATTCGGTTACTGAGTCGATGATTGACCTCAGGGTAGCCTCGTCCTCTCTTAGTTTCTTTTCTGCCTTTTTGCGCTGCGTGATATCGCGGGTTATTCCTTGAATGCCGGTGATAGTATCTCCATCGTATATCGGGCGGACATTTGTTTCGACGGTGATTGTTTGTCCTGTTGCGGTTCGATACTCCACCTCAAATGGTGGTACTTGTTCTCCCGCCAAAAACCTGGCAAGATTCACGCTCACGATCTGATGATATTGGGGTGTCACGACATCTCTGAAGTTAAGGCCGACAAATTTCTCAGCCGGGATTCCCGATCGTTCCTCAATAATCTTGTTTACGTAGGTAAAGTTTCCTTTAGTATCGGTTTGGTAGACGCCATCAGTGATGTTGTCCACAAGCTCGCGATATTTCTTGTGACTCTCCTGTAATTCGTACTCAGCCCTTTTGCGCTCGGTGATATCTCTGATTATGCCGCGGGTCCCTACAACCACCCCGTCTCTTATTATGGGCGTTGAGCTGAATTCAACATGGCGGGGCCTTCCTTTTTTATCGATCATCACCGTTTCAGTGGTGATTTTTTCTCCGCCGAGGATCCGCTTGAATACGGCCACGGCGTTGGGCAGATACTCTGGTGGAATCCATTGACTAAAGTTTTTCCCGACAACTTCTTCAGGCTCCCGTCCAAACGTGGCCTTGCCGGCCTTGTTTACGGAGGTTACATTTCCTTGTGTATCCAGGGTGTATACAATGTCGGTCATCTCTTCGACAAGGTCTCTATACTTATTCTCACTCTCCTGCAGCGCATCCTGCGCCCTCTTTTGCTCAGTAATATCCCGGGCAATGGCAATGAGCCCGATGATGTCTCCTTTACCGTCAAACTGTGGAACCTTTATAGCTTGGAACCAGCGCTCCTTTCCATCTGCACCGGTCATACGCTTGGTGACTTCAGTTGGCTTTCCTGTCCTGAAAACAAGGTTGTCGTCTTCGATATTTCTCTTGGCCTGGTCTTTGTCTGGCATTATTTCATAGTCATTCTTCCCAATAACTTGCCCACGCGACAATCCGAAAGCCTCTAAGGTCTTATTATTGGCAACAACATATCTGCTTTCGAGGTCTTTGAAAAAGATGGCATCCTGTGCAGACTCTATCATAAATTCATATTGTCTGAGTTTATCTTCCTTTTGCTTGCGCTCGGTGATATCCACCCCATAAGCGTTCAGATAACCTTCTTGCGCCACCGGCGCCAGCGTTACCAGGAATATTCGCCCATCGACGCAGTTGAACTCAAACGTGGATACCTCGCCCCGGCTTAGAGCTTCTTTTGCCCGTTGACAGCAGGGGTCCGGCAGAGGCTCACCTACGCGGCGCTGCCAGGTCTGCAAAACAATAGAACTGGCATCGTTGGCGTAGAGAACTGTGCAATCCTTTGATATTCTCAAGACAGGGTTGGGGTCTTCGGCGGGCAATTTCGCCAGATTGGCGATTTCTTGTTCGGCCGGCTTGCGAACCGCTATTTCTTGTTCAAGTCCGCAAATCCGCCGGCGTAAAAATTCTAACTCTTGTAGTCCGCCAAGGGCGGATGCTTCGCTTTCTTGCTCGTCTGGCATACTGTGGCGTCCCAGTCGAAACATATACCCAAGTAACAGATTCAACCGAATTAGGCAACAAAAACATTCAAAAGGCAGGAAACATTTGCTAAAATCTTACAAATATGTACATCATACCCGCAATTGACCTAATTAACGGTAAGTGTGTCAGACTGATACAGGGACAATATCAGCATCAGATAACCTACCAGGACGACCCTCTCAAGCAGGCCAAAGAATTTATCTCGCAAGGAGCGCAGTGGCTGCATATCATCGACCTGGATGGCGCCAAGCTCGGTAAGCCGGTCAATACGGATGCTATATCGGCTATCGCAGCCCTCGGCAAATTGAAAATCGAAGTGGGCGGCGGACTACGTGACGAGACGGGCATAAAGCAGTTATTTGAAATGGGCGTCGAACGGGCAATCATCGGCACCAGGGCGATAAGTGACTTTACCTGGTTCAGCCGGATGACTAAAAAATTCACCGGCAGAATTGCGCTGTCACTTGATGCCCGAGGCCCAAAGGTCGCCACTCACGGCTGGACAGAGGATAGTCCAGAGCTACTGGTTGAATTTGCAGCCAGGGCAGCGAAACTGCCGATAGCCGCGATAATTTATACCGACATTACCAAAGACGGAATGATGGCTGGGCCAAACCTTGAACGAACAAAAGCGCTGATCGAAGCTGTGGATGTGCCTGTTATCGCTTCCGGCGGCGTGAGCACGATAGAGGACATAAAGAAACTGGCCGAATTAGGCGCCGCCGCGGCAATAATCGGCCGCGCCTTATACGAAGGCACACTTAAACTTTCAGGCGCCATACACGCCGCAGCGAGCGGGTGACATCCTCCTCTGCCCTCTGTCATCCGTCGTCCGTCATCTGTCTTCCGTCATCCGTCGTCTATCGTCCCTCGTTATTCTTTCGCCACGTGCTTACGCAAAAGCCCAACGATTTCTTCGTGTCCTTGCTCCTTTGCCAATGATAAAGCTGTTTGCTCCTTGTTATCTTTTACGTTTATATCGGCGCCTTTGGCAATCAGCAGTTCTACCACATCCTTGTGGCCTTTTAAGCACGCTGTGTGCAGCGGCGTCTGGCCGATCTATCCACCAATCCGTAACCATGCTCTCATCGTCGCCCGTGACGGCGAACTTGGAGAATCTTGTTGACAGCGTCATTGTGGACGCTACTGTTTGTGGCTTAGGTGGCCCCCATTTCGGCGCGTCTCCTGCCCCCCCCTTTTCATCGCTTTTCACCAGCTCCTTGTACGTCCAGCTTTGGGAGGCCCTGCTTGACCTGCTGTGCACCCGCGTCCGTGACCTGCGTGCGGGCCACCACTAGTCCCTGCAAGTTGGTCAGGCCCTTGAGGTGGGTCATGCCTGCATCCGTCACCTGGGTGTCCATCAAATCTAACCAGTGCAATTCGGTCAGGCCTTCGAGATGCTCCAGGCCCGCATCCGTGACCTTGGTGCCCTGCAAATACAATTGCTGTAGTTCGGTCATGCCCTTGAGATGAACAAGACCCGGACCTGTGATCTTTGTCCTGAAGAGAGTCAGCCGCTGCAGTCTGGTCAGGCCCTTGAGATGTTCGAGTCCTGCGTCCGTGACCTGCGTGCCGCCCAGCCATAGGTTCCTCAAGTTGGTCAGGCCCTTGAGATGCTCCAGGCCTGCGTCCGTGACCTGCGCGCCGGGTGATAGCTCCCTCAAGTTGGTCAGGCCCTTGAGATGCTCCAGGCCCGCGTCCGTGACCTGCGTGCTGAGTGATAGGTACCTCAAGTTGGTCAGGCCCTTGAGGTGGGCCATGCCTGCATCCGTCACCTGGGTGTCAGACAAATCTAACCGCTGTAATCCGGTCAGGCCCTTGAGGTGGGCCATGCCTGCATCCGTCACCTGGGTGTCAGACAAA
>CAZMLE010000035.1:38294-40023 GCA_964567045.1 uncultured Pirellulales bacterium
TCTAACGACTGCAATTCTGTCAGGCCTTCGAGATGCTCCAGACCCGCATCATTGACCTTAGTGTTGGACAAATTCAATCGCTGCAGTCCGGTCATGCCCTTGAGATGGGCTAGACCCACATCCTTGATTGTGGTGCGGTTCAAGTCTAGTACCCGCAATCCGGTCAGGCCCTTGAGACATTCCAGACCCCCGTCTGTGATCTGGGTGCCCCCCATCCCAAGTTCCTGCAATCCGGTCAGACCCTTGAGACAGTATAGGGCGTGATCCGCCGTATCCGTGCGAGACAAGTATAGCCTCTTCAGTCCGGGCAGGCCGGCGAGGTGGCGCAGACCCACTTGTTTGATCCTCAGGTTGTCAGACAGATTCAACTCCTGTAGTCCGGGCAGGCCCTTGAGATGCTGCAATCCCTCATCGGTGACTCGGGTTCCACTCAAGTCCAGGGTCTGCAATCTGGTCAGGGCCCTGAGATGAACCAGACCTGCATTTGTGACTGGGGTATCGTTCAATCGCAGTATCTGCAATTCGGACATGCCCTTGAGAAATTCCAGGCCAGGACCTGTGATCTCTGTGCTCGACAGATCCACCTGGCGCAGTCCAGTCAAGCCATCGAGATAGGCCAGGCCCGTATCTGTGATCTGGGTCTTGGACAAACACAATCGCTGCAATCCGGTCAGGCCTTTGAGATGGGCCAAGCCGGCGTCCGTGACCGGGGCGTAGTACAAGTCCAACCGCTGCAATCTGGTCAGGCCTTTGAGGTGAGCCAAGCCGGCATCCGTGACCGGGGCGTAGTACAATTCTAACGACTGCAACCCGGTCAGGCCTTCGAGATGGGCCAGGCCGGCATCCGTGACCGAGGCGTAGGTCAGATTCAAGAACTCCAGCCCGGTCAAACCCGCCAAGTGCCTCAAATCGGAGTTTGTGGCCCGTTCCAGTTTCAGACCGGGAACACCATTTTGGCTCATCTCTCTGATGAGCAGGCCCCAGTCCTCCACCTGCAGCGCGGGTTGTACCAACCAAAGCATACATGCAGGGATCTCCAACGGAGCGACGCTCGGCGTACGCCCAATCGATTCCCAAGCGTCATTACCAGCCTCTTGAACAATCACATGGAACGCTACCTTGGAGTTGAAGGTCCGGGCGGCATAACGAGGTTGCTCCGGTTTCTCGCTGTCCGCGGCGGCCTGAGGGAGTGATTTGGCGGGCTTGTCTGCACTCTGAGTTGTTGGTTGCACTTCGCCTCTAGCGGTCAGTACGAGCGCGGTCGGGATGGTCACGAGGCCTATGAGCAGTGCGACTGTCACAGCTACTAAGCTTGGGCGTTTGTAGAATTTTTTTCCTGGTCTTAACATGGTTTTTATCCTTTCCTCGATATTTTTAACTGGACCGGCTACAGCCAACGATGGAACCGGCCGGGTCGATTCTTGCTCGCGAATCAATATGTTTACAATCGCCTTACTGTAATCTCTGGCTTTAGCACCTAAGCGAGCGATGGCCATCTCATCGCAGCATTTCTCCCGCTCAGCGCGGATTCTCTTGTTCACCCACCAAACAAGCGGATGAAACCAGAATATGGCTTGAGCCATTACCTGCAAAAGATTGACCGCCGCATCAAAACGCAGGATGTGGCCTATCTCGTGGCCTAAGACGCCTTTGCGGTGCTCAGCATTATCAACCTTAGGGCTACCGGAAAAAACCTGCTCGGATGAAGATAACGCAAGCAGCGAGTTGC
>CAZMLE010000036.1:0-38182 GCA_964567045.1 uncultured Pirellulales bacterium
AGCGTATTCTGAGCGAGCTGGCTGCCGAGATTGAAAAGCAGGGCGTGGATTTTGTTCTGTTTCCGGGCGATCTTGTTTCCGGCTATTCAACCACCGGCCCGAGCCAATTTGAGGCTCAATTGAAGCGATGGGTAGACCTCATGAAGCCGGTCTACGATGCCGGCATCGGTGTGTATGTTGGTCGCGGCAATCACGAGCTTGCGGACCTCTGGTACATTTCTTCCGGTTATAACGCTGACCCGAATGATAATTACGCGCGCCGCTGGCTTAACGTTTTCAGCAGCGACTTGTATCCCGACCAGAGACTGCCCGGCAACGGTCCTGCCGGCGAGAAGTATATGACGTATTCTGTCACTCACAAAAACGCTTTCATTGTCTGCCTCGATCAGTACGCCGGCCTCGGGCACGAATTTGTCCATAAGGTGAATCAAGCCTGGCTTGATGCCCAATTAGCGGCTAATACAAAACCGCACGTCTTTGCGGCTGGGCACGAACTTGCCTTCAGGGCCTTGCCGCGTGAGTGTCTGGACAAATATCCGGCTGACCGTGATGCGTTCTGGAGCAGCCTGAAAAATGCCGGGGCACGAACGTACCTCTGCGGTCACGACCACTTCTACGACCACGCCCGCGTTGATGACGGTGATGGTAAGCCGGATAATGATATCCACCAGTACACCATCGGAACCGCTGGAGCCTACCTTTATACGTGGTCGCCGCCATACGACGGCAATAACAGCGACTATATTGTCGAGCAAGTGCACCACGCTGGGCGATACGGCTATGTTCTGGTCGACGTAAACGACTTAGACGTAACGCTGACCTGGATGCAGCGCAATACAAACAATCTGGATATAGAGGGATTGTATGAGCCTAATGAGGCATGGAGTTATACTATTGTGCCGAAGCCGGTTGTGCTGTCACCGAATGGCGGCGAGAACCTGGCGGCGGAAAATGATTACGCTATCACCTGGAAGACGCTTGAAGGCGCCGAGATAAATCGCGTGCTGATCGAGTACTCTTGCGACAATAGCTCCGGCTGGAAAGAAGTTAATGTATGTGAAAACACTGGTTCGCACCAGTGGAAGACCCCGGCGGTAGATTCTGACCGGTGTCTGCTGCGGATAAGCGATCTGCGAAATCCGACTATCGCTGACACAAGCGATTCTGTCTTTACGATATTTCAGTGTCGCAGGCACCTTAGCGGCGACCTGAACGGCGATTGCTACGTTGACGCTTTAGACCTGGCCATATTAGCGGGCGATTGGCTCAAATGCGCAAATCCGTTTGATCCTGCCTGTGATTAGACGAAGTAGGCGAATGCTTCAGCAGGAGGCAGATAAAATGAGAACGCACGCAGCTCTCTTGTGGACATTGTTTGGTTCGTGTGCTGTCATGTTGGGCTTGACGTCACGCAGTCCGGCAGAGCCGGCAATACAAGGTGTTCTGCTCACTCCGGATGGCGGTGGTCGGTACGTTGTCACTTGGCATTAACGATGTTGGTCAAGTAGTGGGGGAGGGTTTCCCTGAGCCATATAACTTAGGGCGTGCTTTTTCTGCTCGATATAGGCAAATTGTCGCCTAAAGATGCGTTTTCCTACGGCATGGGTATAAATGATCTTGGCCAAGTCGTTGGATGGTCTCGTAATGGCGCCATGACCGACCTGAACGCCTTACTGTCATCTGAACTTGGCTATAAACTGACAGGTGCGGTCAGTATTAACGACCACGGCCAAATTGTGGCCGTCAGTGATCCTTCTTTCATTCCCGAACCCACGACAGTCCTACTGCTTGGCTTGGGCGGCTTGGCATTGTGCGGGTGCAGAACCGGGAGCGTGAGCGACCGGACCTGAATTCTGACTCCTGAATTCCCATTCTAAACTTCTCAGGGTTGAAAATCTTCTTTCAATTCGCTGTCATTTCTGGTAAAAGTGCTTACACAGCAGTTGCCTGCGCTTGCCGCGGGGCAGCGGAAAGTCCGAAGCAAAGGATATAAAACTGGATCCGCCAAATGGAGTGTGAAATGCTATGCCTGATGAGCTTCTGATAAAAGATGGGCGCGTGATTGACCCTGCAAACGGCGTTGACAAAGAATGCGATGTGCTTATCGTAGACGGCAAGATCGCAGAGGTCGGCCGGATCGACAAGCCTGCGCAGACGGTTATTGATGCTACGGGCAAGTTAGTGACGCCGGGCTTGATTGATATTCACGTCCATTTCCGTGAGCCGGGCGATGAAGAAGAAGAAACCATAGCAAGCGGCTCAGCGGCGGCGGTGGCGGCCGGCTTTACTTCGGTGGTGTGTATGCCCAACACCAGCCCTGTCATCGAAAACGAAACCGATGTCGAGTATATCCACCGCAAGGGCAGGCAGGCCCGCAAAACCCACGTCTATACCATGGGCGCCATCACCAAGGGCCGACAGGGCGTCGAGCTGGCCGAGATGGGATTTATGGCTGAGGCAGGGGCGGTCGGCTTCACAGATGATGGCAAGGGGGTTCAAAATCCGTCGGTTATGCTGCGGGCTCTAAAATACGCCGCGATGTTTAACGTAGTTGTAGCTCAGCACTGTCAGGATGATAGTTTTGCCGGCGACGGCGTAATGAACGCCGGATTTTATTCGACGATACTTGGCCTGCCTGGAATGGATGCGTTGGCAGAGCAAGCCATGCTGTGGCGGGACATACAGCTCGTCAAAAAAATCCGCCTTGGGCGGATTCGCTACCACGCCCAGCATATATCGACAGCGGGGTCGGTCGATTTGATAAGGGCCGCTAAAAAGGATTCTTTGCCGATCACTTGTGAGGTGACGCCGCATCATTTGTTTTTCACCGAGGAGCGTTGCGCCGACTACGATACCAACTACAAGGTCAATCCGCCCCTGCGAACAGCCAGAGACATCGAGGCATTGAAGGAGGCAATTGCGGAAGGGCTAATTGACGCTTTGGTGACAGATCACGCCCCGCACTTGCAGAGTGAAAAGGAGCTGGAATTTTTGGCGGCGCCGTTCGGCATTGCCAGTTTAGAGTGCGCTTTGGGTTTGTATGTTAAGGCCCTTATTGAGCCGGGCATTCTGGATTGGCCTGGCTTGATTCGACTTATGACGGAAAAGCCCGCAAAGATAATTGGCATTGATAAGGGTACTCTCAGCAAAGGCAAGCAAGCCGATGTTACTATTATTGACCCGAACGCTGAGTATGAAATTGACGTGAACAAGTTCCGCTCCAAGAGCAGGAACTGTCCTTATCATGCCTGGAAAGTCAGAGGCAAGGTCGAAAAAACGCTCGTACAGGGCGAGATAAGGTTTCAGGCCGGTGAATGACAAATGCCGCTCATTATTGATGGTCACAATTTGTTGTGGGCGGTGCAGAACGCCGGCGAGCAGGCTGAGTCAATTAGCGATATTCAGTTGTGCTGGATTGTCGGCAGGTATCTGAAACAGACCGGCGAAAGCGGCGAGATAATTTTTGATGGTATTGGGCCGACAGATAAAAGCGGATTCGATAACATAGCTACTCTGCAGGTTCTGTTTGTGGGCCGAGCCACCGATGCTGATACTGTAATCGAGCAGAAGATACAAGTATGCACCGCGCCGAGAAGATTGACCGTCGTAAGCAGCGACCGCCGGCTGCGCAAGGCAGCCCAGGCACGAAAAGCAACAGCGGTAAAATCTGAGGTTTTCTGGAATGATGTTGCCAAACAACTGAGCCGAAAAAAGACCGCCAAAGAGCCTCCAGAGAAACGCCTCGGACTTACCGAGAGTGAAACCAAACTATGGCTCGAATTTTTCGGTCTTGAGCAATAGGAGGCCAGTGTTCAGCCCCGCGATCCTTCGACCCCGCTCAGAGCTTGCCCCTTCGACAAGCTCAGGGCAGGCTCTGAGTCTGCCGAAGGGACAAGTTTATCGCGGCGTTACATTTCTTAATGATTTATTGAGTCACTGGTTTCTCCATACAGGACACAGCTCTGGCTGTTTCTGACGACGCTATCTACGGTGAACGTGACTGTACCTGCCGTCAGAATCCAGCCCGTGCCGAAGCTTACTTGGCCATTTTGCGTAGTACCCGAGACATTCGCCCTGTAAGCACCGCTCCAGCGGCCCCGCACGGTTGCTCTGTTGATGACCGCCGCACCGTCTGTAATGGTCACCGTTGCTGCTGCCCGCCAAAGTGTCCAGAAGGCTTGCACTGACATATCAATATTCACGTACGCTGTGGGAACGGCTGGTTTTTCCTGCACCGTGACCGTTGTGCTCCCAGAATCATTGTCGCCATCATCGTCGGTAAAGTCATGACTGGCAGTCAGTGTATGCTTGCCGATACTTGCCCCGCTGGTGTTCCAGGAGAAATTGACAGTCGTAGAATCGCCTGCAGCCAGACCGCCGGTGATTGTCTGGGTGCCAATGGTGATACCATCGGTATCATCACTAAGCGCAACAGTTATATTGGATGTCACGTCCTGGTTGCCGGTGTTTTCTACGGTGACATCCACGCTAGCCACATCGCCCTGGACCACACTGCCGGGGGCGCTCACACCTGTGACGGCGATATCCGTAACCGGCATCTCTACAGTGACTGCCGTGCTCTTGGAGTTATCTGCGATATCCGTCTCATCCGCTACCGGTCCAGCCGTCGCCGTTAGAGTGTGGCCCAGGAGCTCAGCGTCGATTGTATCCCAGGAAAAGCTAACCGTCGCAGAAGTGTTCGCTGCCAGGCTCACGGACTGTGTCTCTATAGTCACGCCATCCGTGTCGTCGGTCAGGACTACGTCGAAGGCTTCATTGAAAGTACCCTGGTTCTGCACCGTCACGTCAATCGCAACTATGTCTCCGGCAAAAACCGAACTCGGAGCGGCAATAGCCGTGACTGCTACGTCGTGTATATCCGCTACTTGCGCTGCTGCTGCGGCATTGACAAGTCCATATCCGTACAGGTTGTCTCGTCCAGCAGCGCCGAGATCTTCTGCAGTCTCTTGGAGCCTGATACGGAGCTGCTCGGCTGTCAAACTCGGGTCGGCAGCCCAGGCCAGAGCTGCTGTTCCAGCCACGTGTGGGCAAGCCATCGAAGTGCCGCTGCCGATAGCGTATCCACTGTTTCTGTACGTGGACTTAATGTTTGCGCCTGGTGCTGCCAGTTCAACTTCGGGGCCGGTGCTTGAGAAATCTGCTATCACGTCGTTAATGTTTGTCGCGGAAACGGCGATGACTGACTTATACGCTGCCGGGTAAATCACGGGGCCGCCTTTCTCGTTGCCCGCTGCTGCAACTAATAATACGCCCGCATCGTAGGCTGCATTGCAGGCGTTCGCCAGCGATTCGCTGTACTCGGCTGCGCCAAAGCTCATTGAGGCGATGTCTATTCCGCTGTCCACACACCATTCAAGGCCTTGGATGATGTCACTGATGTAGCCGTTGCCGTCATCGCCCAAAACCTTCACTACCCACAGACTTGCCCCAGGTGCAACGCCCACTACTCCGATGTTGTTGTCTAATGCTGCGACTATTCCGGCGCAGTAGGAGCCGTGTCCATATTTGTCGTCCCAGTAAGCTTTGTTCGTGCTGCCATCCTTCCACCACCAGCCGGCGTAATTTATACCGCCGGCGATGTTGCCCGCCAGGTCCGGATGGTCGTAGTCCACGCCTGTGTCAAGGATTGCCACGCTCACGCCTTTGCCTGTGTTTGTGCTCCATACGTTGTCTGCGCCTATGCGTTCCACGCCCCAAGCAGTTTCCTGCCCGATGGCGTGCATCATAATGTCATTTTCGATATAGGCGATTTCCGGGCGGTCCTTCAGTTTGGCGATCAGGTGTTCCGGCAATCCGGCTGATACCAGCGGCAGGAACCCGAAGGAATGGTGTACTTCACCGCCGAGATCGCGCACCCAGATTCTGCGGTTCTCGGCGGCCTGCTGCCCCAGCCCATCTTTGAAGCCGATCAACACTCTTTGCCCTGAAGGCCTGTCTTGGGCGAAAGCTGTGTTAGCTAAACACGCGACCAAGAGGCCCAGCAGTATAGCTGCCCTTGCTGAATAGCTCTTTTTCATGATTTAGCCCTCTACTAACTGTTTTTGGATGGGTGGCAGCGCCAACACCGACGTCGGCGTTGGCGATGGCTGATCACCGAGACTTCACTATTGGGATATCGGCTGAATTACCGAAAAAACAAAAATTTTTTCCGAGGTTCGTGCATTGCCTTATGCTCGAAAAAGTTGTATAAAAGTGTTTTTCCGGTGCGCGGCGAAATAAGGTATAAAGCCACAGAGGAGACAGACCCGCCTGCCGGACGGGCAGGGTTCACAGAGATAAGAAAATATGATATTTCCTCTGAGTTCTCTGTGGTCTCCTTCGACTGCGCTCAGGACAGCGTCTGTGGCAAAAAAGTGGAGAAAAAGATGATGCGTAGAATGGTAACGATTGACGGCAATACAGCGGCGGCATACGTGGCTCACGCTACAAACGAAGTTATTGCAATATACCCCATTACTCCGAGTTCGCCGATGGGGGAAATTGCCGATGACAAGACGGCAAAAGGCGAGGCCAACATCTGGGGCACGGTTCCTTCGGTTACGGAAATGCAGTCCGAAGCCGGCGCAGCGGCAGCCGTGCATGGGGCATTGGCTGCCGGCGCCTTGACGACAACTTTCACGGCTTCTCAGGGGCTGCTGTTGATGATTCCCAATATGTATAAGATTGCCGGAGAGCTGCTGCCAACTGTTTTTCACATCTCAGCTCGGTCGCTGGCCTGTCAGGCTCTATCCATATTTGGGGACCAGTCTGACGTAATGACCTGCCGAGAGACCGGCTTTGCCATGCTGGCTTCGTGCAATGTCCAGGAAGTCATGGATTTTGCACTAATTGCTCAGCAGGCCACACTTGCCTCACGCGTGCCTTTCTTGCACTTTTTCGATGGTTTCAGAACCAGTCACGAAATTCAAAAGGTTGAAGAGCTAACATTTGATGATATACGGGCGATGATTGACGATGAGCTTGTAGCCCAGCACAAGGCCAGGGCATTATCGCCCGATAGGCCCATGATCTCCGGCACGGCTCAGAATCCTGATGTTTACTTTCAAGGCAGAGAGACGGTGAACAAATACTATCTGGCCGCGCCACAGATTGTTCAGGAGACGATGGACAAATTCGCCAAGCAGGTTGGGCGCAGTTATCATCTGTTCGACTACGTCGGGCCGAAAGATGCAGAGAAAGTCATCGTCATTATGGGCTCAGGGGCGGATACCGTCCATGAGACTGTGGAATACTTAGCATCTAAAGGCGATAAAGTAGGTTTGGTAAAAGTCAGGCTTTACCGCCCGTTCAGCTGCAAGGACTTTGTAAATGCCCTGCCCAAGACCGTCAAAAAAATTGCCGTATTGGACAGGACAAAAGAGCCAGGCTCAATTGGTGAGCCATTGTATCTGGATGTCCGAACCGCTATCGGCGAAGCTATGGCTGAAGGTCGTGCGCCCTTTGAGAAATACCCCGTAATTGTCGGAGGACGATATGGGCTGGGGTCAAAGGAGTTTACGCCCGCTATGGTCAAAGCAGTGTTTGATAATCTCGATGCGGCAGCACCCAAGAGCGGCTTTACGGTCGGCATCATTGACGATGTAACTAACACCAGTCTGGAAGTTGATGAATCTTTCGAGATTTCGGCTGAAGGGCTTTTCCGCGCGATGTTCTTCGGGCTTGGCTCAGACGGTACAGTCAGTGCGAACCACAACTCCATAACGATCATCGGCGAACTGACGGACAATTACGCCCAGGGCTATTTCGTCTACGACTCGAAAAAAGCCGGTGGTGTCACCATATCGCATCTGCGATTTGGAAAGAAGATGATCCGCAGGCCTTACCTGATTAGTAAAGCCGATTTTGTTGCCTGTCATAATCCGAGCTTTCTGGAGAAGTACGACATGCTGTCAGCGGCACGCGAGGGTGCTATGTTCTTGCTCACCACCGGCCACGGTCCCAACGAGGTCTGGGACACTCTACCGCGCGAGGTGCAGAAGCAGATAATCGACAAGAAGCTCAAGTTCTACGTTATTGATGCGATCTCGCTTGCCCAGGAGCTCGGGCTGGGGCCGAGAATTAACGTGATTATGCAGACAGCCTTTTTCAAGATCGCCGATATTATTCCGCTCGATGTTGCAATCAAGGCCATCAAGGACGCAATTAAAAAGAGCTATGGCAAGAAAGGGGAAAAGATTGTTCAGATGAACAATGCCGCCGTAGACGGAGCTCTGGAAAGGGTGTACGAAGTAAAAGTCCCTAAGCAGGTGACCAGCAAGATAACGATGCGGCCGCCCGTGCCGGAAAACGCCCCCGATTTTGTCAAGAACGTTACCGGGGAGCTTATCGCGCTTCGTGGAGATAAATTGCCCGTCAGCAAAATGCCGCCCGACGGTAAATTCCCGACCGGCACGACAAAATATGAAAAGCGCAACATCGCCGTCGATATTCCACAGTGGAAGCCGGACGTTTGTATTCAGTGTGGGACGTGCTCGTTCGTGTGTCCGCACGCAACCATAAGGATAAAGGCTTATGACCAGAAGTATCTGGCAAATGCACCGGCGACATTCAAGAGTGCCGATGCAAAAGGCAAGGAATTCGCCGGCATGAAATTCACCGTTCAGGTTGCACCGGAAGACTGTACCGGCTGCGGCGCCTGTGTGCAATCCTGTCCGGCACAGGAAAAGGACCAGAACAAACAACCGACCGGCCGCAAGGCGATAAATATGGCCCCGCAGGAGCCGCTTCGTGAGCAGGAGCGCCAGAATTACGAATACTTCCTGTCTATTCCGAATACAGACCCTGCGCTATTCAAAGCTAACACCGTCAAGGGCAGTCAGTTAATTGAGCCTTTGTTCGAGTATTCGGGCGCCTGTGCCGGCTGCGGCGAGACGGCTTATGTAAAACTGCTCACCCAACTTTTTGGCGACAGAGCCTTCATCGGCAATGCGACTGGGTGCTCATCGATCTATGGCGGCAATCTGCCAACCACGCCCTATACCAAGCGGTCCGACGGCAGGGGGCCAACCTGGAGCAATAGCTTGTTCGAGGATAACGCTGAGTTTGCGATGGGAATGCGACTGACAATCGACAAATTTAAAGAGCGTGCACTGTACCTGTTGGGGCAGGCCTCCACCAAAGGCTGTGTCGAACAGCAGTTGGCAGAAGAAATAAGAGCAGCCGCGTTGGCTAACGACCCTGAGCAAAGCGCCATCGAACAGCAGAGGGTACGTGTGGATAAGCTCAAGCAGCAATGTGAAAAGAGCGGTTGCGGGAATTGCAGGCAGTTGTTAAGTGTTGCAGATTACTTTGTTCGCAAGTCTGTGTGGGCTCTGGGCGGCGATGGGTGGGCTTACGATATCGGCTACGGCGGCCTGGACCACGTTCTGGCCAGTGGAGCCAACGTCAATGTGCTGGTCTTGGACACGGAGGTGTATTCCAATACAGGTGGGCAGATGTCCAAATCTACGCCGCGAGCGGCGGTGGCAAAGTTTGCCGCCGCGGGAAAGTCGGCACCGAAGAAGGACCTTGGACTTCTGACTATGACTTATGGCAATATCTATGTCGCTAAAGTGGCAATAGGTGCAAATGCCGGTCAGACGGTCAAGGCGTTTGTCGAGGCTGAGGCGTATCCGGGACCTTCGCTGATAATTGCCTACGCGCATTGCATCGCGCATGGAATTGACATGACTACAGGTTATCAGGAGCAAAAGAAAGCCGTTGCTTGTGGTCACTGGCCGCTTTACAGATTTGACCCACAAATGGCGCAGCAGGGCAAGAATCCGCTGCAACTGGATTCGAAGACTCCTACGATTGCCTTCGAAGAATATGCCTATGGCGAGAACCGCTACCGAGCATTGAAGCAGTCTAAGCCGGAGGTTGCGGCACAATTGCTGAAGCTCGCCAGCAGTGATGCGACGCAGAGATACGCCCTGATGGAGCAACTGGCAAAGTTACCGTGCTCACAGAGCCGCGACAGTGAGGGAGCGGCCCAGGCGCCAACCGAAAAATATCAGAAACAGACGGTAGGTAAGTGACATGATTAAGCAGTCATTCAGTTCGATTTGTCTGGTCATTGCAGTGATTTTCATCGCAGCAGGGTGTGGCCAGCAGCGTAAAAAAGATGTCGAAATATTGGCTCGCGGGCCCGATTTTGAGAAGCTCGTTGTTCCAGGCGATTACGCTGACGCCGCGATTAAGGCGACCGGCGGGCTACAGCGTTGGGCAAAAGTCAAAAAGGTGCAGCTCGACTGTGTGGTCACTTTTTATCAGCCGGAGGGCAGCTTCTACTTGACTGAGCACCGCTTCTATATCTACCCATGGTCCAATTCTATTGAGGTTTTTGGAAAAGAGCCTTTGGGAGCAATTGCCTGGCAATTATCGGATGAGCAATTCATGTTATTGCCGGGCAACGAAGGGATCGACCCCAATCTATCGGGCATGCCCGTATTGTGCCGTGACTATGCGGATGCTATGCTCAAGATAACTACGACGCCCGTACAGTTCTTGCAGGCGGGGGCTGTCTTTGTCAAAGGCCCTGACGCTGTCAAAATGGAAGGGCTATGGTACCATCCGATTGAGTCCCGATCCAGTCGGGACTCTCTTCAAGAGGAGGGGCCCCAGGCCCAGAGCCGCGACCGTGACCCGCCATCTCAGAGCCGCGACCGTCAGGGAGCGGTTGTAAAGCCATATTGGTCTAAGGTGGTTTACTATCAAAACAGGGATACGTCATTAGTTGACCTGCTTTGGCTTGCCGATGAGCAAGGTAAATTCCTGGCTGTTCGCGGCTATGACTACAAGGATGTGCAAAAAGCCGGTGTTCTGCTGCCCACTAAGATAGAGATATTCCACACCGATGCGCGGGCTGTCTCCAGGGAGCGGTTGGTCAAAATAGACCTCAAGTAGCTCACCTGCTTATTGGTTCTCCCATTGCGTCCAGCGGCTGTTCGACAGTCAATTTGTCACCGAGGGTCGCAGCCAGGTCCGGCAGGTCATACAACGTCAGTGCCCCGTGCACGGCGTTGATCATTTGACTATTAGACACGGCCATTTCGATTATGTTTGACCAGCAAGTCAGTGCCCGGACCAGCACAACCTTGGCAAACATCTGCGGCTCGAGCGCAGCGGCGTGCAGGGCAGGAACGCCAACATGGCCAACCGCGATCACATCCACAGGCTTCTCCTGCTTTTGCTGTAGGAAGCGCGCACACACCAGGATATCTTCGGCTCGCATACCGACGTATGACCGGCCCAGCAGGTAGGCTGTATAAACATCCATGCCTTGCTTTGTCTGTGTTTCGCCCATGCCGCGCAGGTCCGCCGTCAGCACCAGCCGACCGTTTTTGACCTGCTCTTCGATCGGCCCATCTGGCGATGCATCTGCCGCTTTGCCATTTTCGTGGAGGTATAGCACAGATCTTTCGGGCGATTTCAGTTCGGGCACAAACAATAGCGCCGGCAGATAAATGCCTTCTTCAGGCTCAAGAATCATCTTTTCAATCCGATAGCCGTCGCGCTGAATAAGGCCAACCTGCTGCACAGTCGGCTCAGGCAGTTCCGCTAATTTGCGGATGCCGGCCATCTCACGCACCTTATCTAGCAGCTTTTTTTGATCTCTGTTTTTCCATAGGTTCCGGCGTCGCTCCGCAAGCTCCCTTTCAAAGTCTCGATTCAGGTCGTAGGTTGACCGGGCTGCCTCCAGCAGCATCACCTGGCCTTGCGGTGTGCATTGAATCTCTTTTTCACTGAGCAGCTCTATTTTCGGCTCGGTTATCGGTTCATCCTTATTCAGCAGCCATCGGGCCATCCATCGGACCACGCTTTGCCGCTGAAGCTCATTATAGTTGTGAGGGGCGTCGTTCTCTATCAGCTCGACTCGCTCGGCAAATCCCATTCTGCTATAGAGCCGTTTAGCGCAGCGAAACGTAGCCCACGTACCCTCGATGTCAAAGAAATCTTTTGTTGCCGCACAAATCAGCGTCGGCTTCGGAGCTCTCATCATTAAGTAGTCGGCGTGGTCCATCCCAAAGGCTAACTGCCCGTAAATGTTCTGCTCGGCATCCTGCGGTCCAATTGTCGATAAGAGACGCTCGAAACTTGTAATATAGCAGCTCGGCGCTGCCGCGATGATGCGGTCATCCAACGCCATTAGATATGATGTCTGTGTTCCGCCGCCGCTGTTACCCGTGCAACCGATGCGATTCGGGTCTATCTCCGGGCGTGATTGCAGATAGTCTATGCTGCGCATTCCGTCCCAGATCTCGAACCGCGCGGTGTTGCGGCCCAGCAAAATACTGCCAATTCCGAGCATTGTGTGAGCCTTCGTACCCCACAGCTCGGGCAGCCGGCTGGGCATCTGGCTGCGCTCGCCCTGGTCTATAGGGTCGAATACGAGCGCGGCCATGCCGTTAAGCGCCAGCAGCGCCCCTATAGTCTGATAGGACTCGTACGCCTTGGCGTTGGCGCTGTGACCGCAGGGCACGAGCACGCCCGGATACGGGGGCTTATGTTTTTGGCCGTCGGGCAAAAATAATGCCGCGGTGACATAGTGCTTCGGCTGACTCTCGAAGATGACCTTCTCCACGCGGTAGCCATCGCGTAAAACGACGCCCGTAACCTGCGGGTTGAGCGGCGTTCGTTCGGGAAGCCCGCCGATAGCTTCAATAAACTTTTCGCGAAGGCGTTTCTGGTATTCGGTTATCTGCTGCGGTGTTTTTCTGCTTTCATATTCCTGCTTCCAACTGTCCAAGTATACCTGAGCCTGCTTCGCCAGATAGCGCCGCATCATATCACTGGTCTTGATGCCATCGTTCGCATCAAGCAGAACGCGCAGCTGCCCGTCAGATGCGGCTGCACACTTGCATAATAAGCAAGTCCAAAAGGCAAGTATGATTGTTAGTCGCAGTTTCATATCGATCTCCTGTCCCTATTTCATCGGGATTCACCTTCCTTCGAACTCGTAGGCGCCAATGTCGATAGCCCCGTGTGCAGGCCGCGGCTGCCGATTGACAGGGTGCAGATACTCATATAACGGTTTCAGTTCAAAGTCGTGGGCTGAGCCTGGATTGTTGCCGGCATTGATGGCCGGGGAAGACGCAGCAAGGCGGTAATCGAAAGCGGCTCTGTCGGCAAGGCCAGGTTCGTCGGTTTGCAGGTTGCTGATTTGGTCGGCCCGGCCTCTGACGACCGTGCCTTTGCCCGCGAACAGATTGTTGATCAGCTTTGCCGTTGCGTCCTCTCGGATAAATACAAAGGTTCCGGTTGGGTGATCGTTCACGAGTGTATTGTTGACCATGTAAAGCTCTGGATTCGGGTTGCTCAGGCCCTCGGCGCCGTATGAAACGATTGTTGAATTGTCGGTGTTTGGTCCCTGCTGAATTATGTTGCCGACCAAGAAGGACCTGCCGCCGTTGGGCAAATCAACTGCATAGCTTGAGCTGCCGTTCTTTTCATCCATTATGCGGTTGTAGAGGATGTAGTTGTTGTGGGCGCGGCTCTTGAGATTGTGGCCGATGCGAGCATGATGGGAATAGCAGTACTGCACCGTCAGGCTTTTTGCATGCCCGATGTAGATATTGTGTGAGTAGCCGTCGCCGTGTCCGCAGCGTGCAAACTCCGAGAACTCAATAACGATGTTGCTTTCACCGCCGCCGCCGAGGACGCCCATCTCATTGTCGTGGAAATAGCAGCGCCTTATGGTCAGACCGGGGCCTTCGATTCTGATGCCTGCCCCGTTCCTGTCGGGAATGGCAGCGCCTGAGAGTTCGATATTCTCGACCGTACAATTACGGCCCTTGATGACCCAGATGGCCTTTTGTTCTGCGGAACGCCCATCGGCCTTGAGGTGTGCGTAGCCGCCGACGCCGCGAATTGTCAGGTCGTTTTGCCGCCAGACGCACACGTCACCTTCGTACACACCGGCGTCAATCTCGATGATGGCCCCATCACCGGCGATTTCTGCTGCCTGGCTGGGCATCTTGTACCTCTGGGCGGGCCCCACGCGGATCGCTTGTTTTTCCTTAGGGCTGTTGGATTTTCCCCGGTTTTGTTGCGCGGCAACCACCTGGAAGTGGTCTTGCGGCAACCCAAGTTTCTCGGTGACGGCTTTTGGAAATTGCCAGTCGGCGTCATTTTCCGTGTGCAGCCGAACGTGGGTTTTCTCTGCCGCCATCGCCACCGCCTGGGGTGTATCGAGGTATCGCAGCACATTGAGGAAAATCGGCCTGTCACGATGCGAGCGAGGCAGACGCCACATCTCCAGCCCGGCTATGTCCGGCTCGAACAGTGAGGCATATAATGCGACCCCGGCCATCTGGCCACGCCCTTGAAGGATTATCGGTACGCCACTGGCAAGATTCATCCGCCATACGTTTGGCGGATCAATTTCCAGCAGCGCCTGGATCGCCCGGCGGACATCCCACACCCGCATTCCGTCGAGCGTCTGACCCAGCAGCATAAACCGCCGACAAATTTGCGTCTGTTTGCGTTCATCTCCGGCCCAGGCAGTTGGCCCGATGCCACGCGGCGCAAAGTATGCTATTGCTTGCCGGGTGTTGCTGAGCTGCTTTCGCAACCGCTCAAATTGCTCTTCGTTTGGGTCGGGCAGTGCCAGATCAGATAGTTCATCAGCGAAGCCCACCCGCATGGCAGCCAACCATTCTACCCATTCCTGCTCGTCCAGTGTGTTGAGCAGAATTGAATCGGGCTGGCCAAGCCCGCTGCGCGCCGCTATGTACAGGCGTAGATTTATATGCGGCTGGCTGATGAAATCACACGCGATGAGACGGATGCCATGCCTATCCATGCAGAAGATTTGTTTCACGTCGGTGGGCCGCTCCCTTACGGTCGCGGCTCCGGGACTTATGGTCGCGCCTCCGGGCCAGGCGCGGAATGATTTCTCTCGGAGTGCTTGCATCCAGACCTCGGTTTGTCTTGACCATTCTTCAGCCGATTGTGGAGCGGAGAATTGCGGCGCCTCTGGCACGAAAGACTCGTGGATCTTCGTGTTTATCTGGTCGGCAGGCAGCTCACTGAAGACCCGCAACTGCTCAGGCTCAAAAAAAGGCACGGCTGGTTTGTCAATCAGCGGATTTTCACCTTTAAGAAAGCGATTAAACCATACAAAGGCGTGGACCTGCAGCTCCTGCGTGTCTTTGTGCGGGCCTTCGGTGATATTTAGGCCCAGGTTTTTCTCAGCATCATACAGCCTGTAAATTTGCCGCACTTTCTCGTGCAGCCGGATGACGCCGTCAAGTGGAAAGATCGTGTCCTTGTCGCTGTTAGAAATTAGAAGTGGCCGAGGCGCCACAAGAGCTGCTACTAAAGGATAGTCCCAGCGATAGGTGTTTACGATGTACATGCAATCGCAATGGCCCTCGATACAGCCGTCGACGACGTGGTTTTGAAGGTCGGTGATGCCGGCGACGGGCACTGCTGCTTTTATGCGCTCGTCCAGGGCGGCAGTCCACCAGCTATATGCCCCGCCGCCGGAGCGGCCGGTCACGCCGATTTTTTCCGGGTCAACTTCGCTGCGCGTCTGCAGATAATCCAGTGCGCGGATGCAGTTCCATGCCTCGACGCCCGCCGGACTGTAGCCGCGACAATTCCACCACCACATCTTGTATCGATATGTCCCGTGATGGATTCCTTCGATCTCGCCCATTTGCAGTGTATCCATGACCAGGCAAACATAACCATTCCGCGCGAACCAGGCTCCGTGGTGCTGGTAAGCTGTCTTGTTGCCATAGCTTATCTGGTCCTTCTTGACCGGCGAGTGGCCACACACGTATAAAATAGCCGGGGCGGGTCTTTCCAGGTTCTTGGGAATGTAGAGGTTGCCTGTCACATAAAGCCCCGGACGCGATTGGAAGTGGATTTTCTCCACGGTAAACTCGTCATGTTCAACCCGCCCGGTGACGACGGGCTTCAGGTCGGTCTTTGCCGGCAGCGGGTCAAGGCCGAGCATCTCAAGAAGCTCGTTTCGGTAAATCTGGCGTTTCTGCTGCCAATCCTGCAGGCTTTTAACGTCAGTTAGGCAACTGTCTCGCAGCTTCGCTGTCTCGGCACGGAAATATTCGCCAATCATTTGGTCTCCACGGCTGGTCTTGACCGGCTGTTGTTGTGACGCTGTGCACGGGATACAAAGACACAGCAACACCAATGCAGCAAATTGTAGGGTGGGCTCCGCCCACCACTGACGGCTTTTATCTTGATCAGCCATTTGTAACCTCACAACTGAAGCCATTTATGAAGATTTTCTTTAACAAAATCGTCGTCCGTAAGATGCGGATATTTACGTATTATGTCATCTATTTTATCTGTTTGGCCTGGCGACAACCGTTCATTGGGATTCAGCGTTCTGATTTCTTCCAGAAGACCTTGTTTTTTCAGTACATAAGATATGCCTGGAATACAGCCGGCGAAATCGTTGCCGGCATCGAAGATTGCCTTATTGGCCAGCGTAACCTGGCCGGCCAATGTCAGCATCTGGCGCGGGATACTCGATTTGGTCTGGCGAATCTTCTGGATAGCAATAAAATATTCGACCGCTCGTTTTGTCCAGCAGGCCCACTGGCCCAGCAAGCCGCCTACAATCTGAAGGGCGACCTTCTGGCCGTTCACGGTAAATTCGTATACGGTGAGCAGGTCCGAAATTATGTTGTCATCGTTGCCCGTATATAGTGCTATATCGTGACACCTGCCCGAATAGGCGACTGCTTCAAGCACATCAAGCGTTTGATACCGATTGAACGGCGCGATTTTTATGGCGAGCACATCCGGTATCTCGACAAACTTTCGCCAGAACTCTGCCGGCAGCGCCATCTGGCTTATAGCTTCTTGCAGATAAAAGCCCATGACGGGCATAATTTTTGCCGCCTGTCGGCTGTGATCTATCAGTTCGTCAATCGTTTTCCCTCTTAGTGCGGAGAGACAGAGCAATCCAAGATGGTAACCCAGGCTGCGGGCCAGTTCAGCTTCTTTGACGGCCTGATTGGTGTTGCCCGCCAGGCCTGCAATCATTATCGGCTCGCTTGCGCTGGTGGAAGTGACAAACTGCAGGGCAGTTTCTTTGGCTAATTCCAATACGGGCTTATATAGACCTATCTTGGGTTCATGGATGGCAAATTGAGTCGTATGCACGCCTACCGCCAGCCCCGCGGCGCCGGCAGCCAGATAGTAACGGGTAAGTGCCCTTTGATGCCGCTCATCGAGCATATTTGCTGCCCGCAAAGCCAGAGGATGAGCAGGAATGACGCCGCCTGACTGGAGTTTGTTGCGGATAGATGAGCTCATCGCAGAAACCTTGCCTAAAATCTGCCGTTGCGTTTATCGTATTTGGTCGGTTTATTTAAGACCACGCGGCCTCCAGCAACCCATTTGACGATCAAAGATACCATTTCGTTAAGTGTAGTTTTTGGATAGCCAAACAGGCTAAAGCACCTGGACGCATTCGAAAGTAGCGCCGTTTCTGCTTCTTGGGACACGAATTGTGGTTTTCTGCCGAGCTGGTTACCGATCTGCTTGGCTAACTGTCGAATCGAGACGGTATCCGGCCCCGTGACATTGAGAATAGCCGGCGGCGATTTAGCCAGAGCGATTGCCTGAATGATATAGTCGTTGGCGTCCCTCTGCCAGATAAGATTGACCGCACCCATTGTCAGGTCGATAGGTTCGTCGTTGAGTATCTTCAGCGTGAGGTCCACGATAATACCATATCGCGGTTCATTGGCATAATTTAGCCTTACCAGAGTCAGGGGCGTATTATAAACTTGCGAGAAATACTGAAACATCCGCTCTCTGCCCAGGCACGATTGGGCGTATTCACCTATTGGGTCAGGCATAGTTTCTTCCACTGCACCAGCGCTACTGACGGCAACGAGCGGGTAAACGTTGCCGGTGGAGAACACCACAATTCGGGCGTTTTTGTAGTGCCGCGCCACCAGAGTCGGCACGAAGCTGTTCAGTGCCCACGTTAGCGGCTGATTGTCTGTGGCGCCGAACTTCATGCCCACCATATAGAATACATTTTCAACGTGAGGCAATCGTGCATATACCGAATCATCCAGGAGGTCTGCTTCAACCGTCTCAATGCCTGCTTGCTGGACTCTGTTTTTGACCGGCTGGTTGCTGAATCGTGAGACGGCATAAATGGTTTTTTTGCCTCCTGATGCTTTCTTGAGCATCATCGCCAACGTGGGGCCCATTTTGCCGCCTGCGCCTAATACGACGATGTCACCGTCCAAACCGGCGACAGCTTTTCTTGTGCCCTCAGTGGCCTCGCTGAGAATATCTTCCAGGCCGGGTTCATCGAGTGTTGTTATATCGACCATACGCAGGCTGCATCTCCGTAGCTGTCCCGATTTTCTCGGGATTAGTGACGCCGATTAGCTTAGCCGCAGTATTATAAGAAAAAGAACGCGCATTGCCATAAGCACGACAACCAATAGGCCCAGGCCGCCAAGGATGTTCAGCACGACCGAGTTACGCCGGTCGCCCATTATGTCCTTTTGGTTTGCCAGCCAAAGAATTGCAGCGGCCATCAGCGGATTGCCCAGTACGGTTAGTGCCTGTGCGAAAATGATAAGTGAAACTGGTTTCTCTCCTGTTCTTAGCACCAGCATCGCTACGACCATGCCGACCAATAACACCACGACGGTGAATCGCCGGGGCCAGCGGTCACTTAATCTGGCTGATAGGCCGATGCCGTCGGCCAAGATGCTACCGCCGATCATCGCATTGATAACGAACGGGTTCATCGCCACTGCAAGCAAACCGATACAGAAGAGCGTATGAGCGGTTGGCCCAAGCAGTGGCCGCAGCGATTGAGCGAGTATGCCGATGTCCTCAGCGGGCTTGCCGGGAATAACCGTTGCCGCGGTGATTAGAATGATCGCGCTGATGCTGGTGAGCAAAGCCACCCCGGCGATTGAGTCGCCGATCCCGCGGGTGTATTCTTTGATTGTCCAGTTTTTTTCTCGCACCAGATTGCCCTGGTAAAATGCAGCGGCTACTGAAAAGGTCGTGCCCAGCAGTGAGGCGACAAGCAGCATTGGGTCGTGGATGCCTCCATCTATTTTCTTAGGCAGACTCAGCGATAGTCCTTGCGGCCAAGCCGGGACAAAGCCCTTGATTATGCCCGGCAGACTGGGACCTGCCACGATTACATTGATGGCAAAGCACAGAAGCATCACCCCGACCATAACCTTCATTGCCCGTTCGAGGAGACGATAGATTTGCCTGGCTGTAAATAGGAACACAATGATAAGGACATTGAGTCCCAGGAGCACTAAATGGATGTTGCCTTTCGGCAGGAGCGTCCCCGCGGCGGCAGCAACCGCAAGATTATTGGAGAATTGGAACGCACTACAAACAAGGCACAGATTGATCCCGATTATGGCGGCGATAGGCCGACCCAGACGACCCGCCACCAGGCTGCAAGGCGTGGCGCCGCTGACCACGCCGATCCGAGCGGCGGTAGTCGTATATGTGCCCATAAGGACGCCGGTCAAAAGCAGCAGCCAGAGCAATTCATATCCGTGCTTTGCACCGACGTTGGCGTTGACTAACATGCTGCCCGGCCCGAATACCACACAGGCAGTGATAAGCGCCGGCCCGATTGAACGCCACCACGGGGGGCGACGCTGGAGCTCGCAAGCCGGGGGCGAGTCAGGCATAAGATGGCTCCCTGTAATAAACGGGCATGATCATACTTCCTCGGGGACAGCGAAAGGCCGGCGATAGTCCCGGCTGACGAGCTTGTTTGCCTCTTGCTGAAAATCGCCAATAAATCTTTCGCTTTGCGCATCCATCTTCAGCCATGGGCCAAGAATCATTGGAGTCTGGTCAAGATCAACCGCATTAGCCGATAGGTGCTGCCCAAATCGCTCGAAGGATTCGGTCAGCTCTTTGCTTGCCTTGATGCGTTCGGCAATCTCGTCGGGCGGAGTTTTTTTGCCGAGGCGGTAAGAAATATTGCCCATGTGGCACAGGGCACTGGAAAGATGTCCTTCGAGAATATCGGCATTTAGGTCGCTGACTTTTCTGCTGCGAACCGCCTTGATGAAGTTGGCATGGTGTCCGCTGCCGCCGGTTCCCTTGAACTGTCTGATCTTTTTGCCATCGTTATCGTACGCCCAGCCGCCGTCGCCCCAGACCAGGTATCCATTCTCGCAGTGCACGACCAGTCCTGCGCGAGTGTCGCGGTAGGCGTCCATCGCCGGATCGCCTTTGGTTCGCGGCAAGCCACGCACTTCAAAGATTATGGGCACTGGTTTGTAGTCCAGAAAGACAATCTGGGTGTTAGGCGTTTCTCCGTCGTCGATATAGCCGAATCGCCCGCCTATGCTCATTACGCCAGGGGCAAGCTCATTTTTGCCCAGTATCCAGCGGCAGACATCTATATAATGGATTCCGTTGTTGCCGAAATCGCCGTTGCCGGTGGGCCAAACCCAGTGCCAATCGTAATGCAGACTCTTTCGCATCAAGGGCGACACTGGAGCCGGGCCGCACCACAAATCGTAATCGATGGTTTCCGGGATCGGCTGTGGGCCGTCAACCTTTCCGATGCTGTCACGCCGAACGTAAATTATGCCGCGAACAATCGTGATTTTGCCGAGGCTTTCTTGCTTGAGATATTGGAAAACCTCATCCAGTCCCTCATCTGAGCGGCGTTGCGTGCCGGCCTGCACGATTCGGTTGTACTTGCGGGCGGCTTTTACCATCTGTCTGCCTTCCCAGATATTGTATGAGACGGGCTTTTCAACGTACACATCTTTGCCGGCCTGGCAGGCCCATACAGTCACCAGTGCGTGCCAGTGATTGGGCGTAGCAGTGATGATTGCGTCGATATTCTTGTCTTCGAGCAATTTGCGGTAGTCGATGTAGGTGTCAACCTTCTCACTGCGGTCTTTGAATTTCTTCTCTTCACGGTCCAGAAATTCTTTATCTGCATCGCAGATTGCTACCACCCGGACGCCGGGGATTTGGCTGAACCAGTTTATATGGTTGCTGCCCTGGCTGCGGATGCCCACGACGGCAACGCGAACATCGTCGTTAGCCCCGCGGGCGCGAGAAAATGGCATCGCTAAAGAAATGCCGGCAGCCAGCGAGCCTTTCATAAAATGGCGGCGCGTGATAGGCTTCATAATTCGTCCCTTTCGAGAAACAGAGATCGTCAGCTTAACTTCCAGGGCTTTCGGTATTCGTAGTGCAGCAGCTCATTTGCTTTTTCATTGTTGGTAATTCGCTCATTCCGCGGGTCCCATTCTATTCGGGATTTTGTGCCCAAAGCGATGTTTGCCAGCAGAGCAAACGTTGTTGAGCGGTGCCCGGTTTCCATGTCGCAATTGGTTTTGGCGCGGGTCTTAACGCAGTCAAGAAAGTTCCGAATATGTGCGACAGTCAGGTCTTTATTTCTATCCTGAGCTTTTCTCTCTTCCGGCTGGATGCGGGTTTTTGCTTCCTGGAATTGGCCGGGCGACGAAGGGACAATTGTGTATCCGCCGCCCTCTCCACCAGGGTACAGGTTACCCAGCGTGCCTCGGAACTCAATCTCGCCGCTGGCCAATGGTGAGCCGCCGCTCGCTTCATATTGGCCGAAGACGATTAGAGTTCCAGATGCCAATTCAAAGATAACCTCCATCGTGTCAGGTATTGTTCTGTCGTCATTGATGGCAAAACGACCTCCGTGCGCTGATACCGAAGCTGGAGCTTCTTCTGCCAGGACCCAGCGGATGGCATCGCAATAGTGGACGCCCCAATTTGCCATCTGAGAGGAATAAGACTGCCACCAGCGGAATTTATATAAGGCGATATTGCCCTTATAGGGGCGCTCCTGGCGAGGGCCAAGCCACATATCCCAGTCCAGGCCTTTCGGCGGCTCAGTGTCAGGATATTTGCCTATGCCGTTCGGGTACATATTACTTATACGATAGGCTCTGGCCACTGTCACCTTGCCTATTTTACCTGCCTGGACATCACGAGCCAATTGTTGGTATGCCTGTGAAGAACGCCGGTGAAGCCCTACCTGGACCACTCGGTTGTGTCGTTTTGCGGCCTCGACCATTTTTCGGCCTTCAACTACGGTTACCGAAAGCGGTTTTTCTACGTACACGTCCTTGCCCGCTTGGCAGGCCATAATAGTCTGGATGGCGTGCCAATGGTCGGGCGTCGATATAACCACGGCGTCTATGTCTTTGAGATCCAGCAAACGACGGAAATCTTTGTACCTGGCGACATTGGGGCCTAATTTCTCTGTCATTTGAGGAACTGTGCTCCCCAGCGAATCGGCGAGCTTTTTGTCGACTTTAGAGTAATCTCTCATAAGGTATGGCTCGTACACGTCGCAAAGAGCCGCAACTTCAACGTCACTCTGTGTTAGGAAGCCTCGCAGAAGCTGTGTTCCGCGGTTACCCACGCCGATGAATCCGACACGAATTTTCTCATTAGCGCCAGGTGCAGCTCTGGCCCAAGGAACAGTTTTTGGATTCAGGCCCAGTGTGACTGCTGCTGCCGCTGCTGCTGAATTCTTCAGGAACCTTCGTCTGGTGGTTTTTTCTCGACATTCGCTCATTTTTTAGCCTCCAAAACTGTCTGCTTTGTCGTATATCCTGGCGGCAAGATTAGCAGGTTTTCACTTGATTTTCAAGGCTAACCTCCGGCTTGAGGGTTTATTTTTCCTGTTGTATTCCTGTTTTTTCGCGGCGTTAATGCGTGTTTGGGACGCATGTGAGTGAGGATTTTGTGGGTCGTGACAGATGAGGAGCACTTTATAAATAGCAGAAAATCAGGGTGGGTGGACGATTTTAGAACTGCTGTATCCACCTATCCTGTTACTCTCGATCTACCCACAGTAGCATAACCGCTTTTTCAGCTTGGAGTTAATGCGCGATGCTGCAATACCCAGCGCCATACTCAATGCCAATGTACCTTGCCACACTGCCATTTTCCAGTGATTTCTGTGCAAAACTCTGGCTTGTCGGCACTAAGCAAGGCACGGCAAGTCCGACAACTGACGGAGAGCGCGGGATTCGAACCCGCCCCTCCTATTTAGAAACTATCTCAACCGCTTAGAGCGTCCATTCTTTCCGATATTCACGCCTCATGAACCTGTCAGCTTCCGAGCAACCTACAGCCTTAAGATTCTTTGCATCCCAGGTGAGTTTCTTTCCCGTACGCAGTGCAACATTGCAAAGCAACGCAGCTTCAGTCAGTGCGCCCGAATAGTCGAAATTACACGTGGTCTGTCCACCGCTCTTACAGGCCTCGACCCATTCACGATGGTGGCCGATAGAATCGGGGATAAATGGATCAGGCCGCTTGAAGTCGGCAAACTTCTCTTCAGGCAGTAACTTGTGTTGGCCGTAGTCAGCAATCAGCATCCCTTTCGAGCCGATGAACAGTACTGCGTTTGCCCACTGTGGAACCTTGTTTTCTTTTACAAACGCCGGGTAGCCACCGCCACTGTACCAGGTCAGTGTAACCGGAGGCAAATCGCCGCGGGCAGGGTATTCCTGTCGTGCGATTGTCCAGCGAGCCGTACTCTCTGGGTGAACCGGCCCATCAGCTTCCACAGTGATGGGATGCCGCAGTTTTAATGCCCAGAATGCAAGGTCACAGTAATGGCAAAAGAAGTCCCCCAGTTGGCCGTTCGCAAAGTTCCACCAGTAGCGCCATCCGAAAGGAGCGTAAGCTGGGTGGTAAGGCCGGTATGATGCAGGCCCTAACCATAGGTCCCAATCAAGCGTCTCTGGCACCGCGGGCCGATCAGAGGGAACATCGGGCTGTGACATATCTGTTGGCTTCGGCGGCCCGGAGAAGTTAGCACCAAGCCATACATGGACCTCGCGCACTGGACCGATTGCACCGGTCTGTATGAGCTCCACTATGCGACGGTAATTAGTTTCAGCGTGAATCTGCGTTCCCATTTGTGTAACAAGCTTCTTCTGGCGCGCAATTTCCGCCATCATCCGGGCTTCATACACACTGTGTGTGAGTGGTTTCTCACAGTAACAATGCTTGCCAAGTCTCATGGCCATTACTGCTGCCGGGGCATGCGTATGGTCAGGTGTGCCAATGACCACAGCGTCTATCTTGTGGTGCATTTCGTCGAACATCTTGCGGAAGTCTTTGTATTGTTTGGCCTGAGGGTATCGCTCGAAGGTCTGTGCTGCATGCTTCTGGTCGACATCGCACAGGGCAACAATGTTCTCGCTCGCCACACCATTAACATCCTCAGCACCGCGACCACCGACCCCGATGCCGGCAATGTTCAACTTATTGTTGGATTGAGTGCCTCGTACCAATCGGCTGTGCGATAAGATTATCAGGCCTGAGGCGCTCCAAGCCATATTGCGTAGGAAAGTGCGACGAGTTGCTTGTTGACGCATAAATCAGCTCCTTTTCTGTCGAAAAACGAATCATGCCACTGGTTACAGGGTACCATCTGCCTCTTGTGAAGTCAAGCTCGCCGGCGTGGAATAGTACCAGCTGTTTCATATCCGTGTTAAGTGATTTTTTAGAAGGTCATTTCTTTAAACTGTCTATCTCTTTGAGATATTCGCCGAGATTCATTAGCATCTCGCCGGTGTACGAGCTGCAGTTTGCCCACGTGTCACTGTAATTGATATCCTGCAGCTGCCAAGGATTGCCCCTGGCTGGTTTGTGTTTCATCCAAGTTGGATAAAATCCATCTGGATGTTGTATTACAGTGAGCGTGTCGGCCATTGCACAAGCCTTCCTCAAGTAGGCCTCATCCCCCGTACGTCTGTGAAAGGCAATGCAAACACGAATGTAGTGTGCCGTGTGCCAGTCGATAACATGGTAGCATACGTATTGCTCCCGGGCTCCCGGGGTAATATATTCGCCTGAAGGTTCCCACTCGATAAACTGATCATCTATGTAGTAGAGCAAATTGAGAGCAATCTTTGCGTAGCCGTTTTCTGGTGTTGCGTAGCGTAAGAGGTATTCAATGAACAGGCCTGTATCGTACCACTCGAGGTTCTCGTAGGGCGCCAAAGTTTTTACATCGTCCCATTGCTGTTGCCAGTGGAATGTCTTGCAGGGATTTGCCAGCATCCATCTGACAGCCTTGTCTCGTGTTTCCACCAAATCCCTCCTTTTATGGTTCCGAATCAATTCGTCGAGCAACAGAATTGACTCGACCTGATCAGACGTGTAGTCTTCCAGCATCTTGCCGGTTTTTGGGTCAACCCGGAAGTACCACCGTCCATCGTCAAGTTGGGTCTTCTTAAGCGTGTCGGCAATACGCATAGCAGCTTTGAGAAAAGATTCATCTCGTGTTACGGCATAAAGGTCCAAGTACGCCATGCCTACCATCCCTGCTCGCCCGGTCTGGAGGCATCCTGGGTGGTGAGACATAGGCATGTTTCCATACGCCCAATCGTTTGGTGTGCTTTCACTGATTAAGGACTCGCCGAACTTTCTGGCCAACTTTACCACTTCCTGGGCCTTCTCGCCTCCAGGATTGATTCGTGCATAGGCAGCTAATATCCGGATGTATGCAGACTTGAAAAGAGCAGGAAACTGTGTAGCTTTCACATCCGATTGGTCGCTCAATAGCCAGAGTGCGGCTTTGAATCCAGATTCAAGATAGCTGCCTTTGCCGTCGCGATACGGTCCTTTAAATGGCGAGATCCTGTTGAACTGAAAGCTCGTCTTGCCAATCACGTTGCGGGAAGCATCGAGTGCCTCTGCTATCACCTGGAAGTTGCCTGCACTGGGCAGTCCTTCCCAAATTGACGACAAATCGACATCAGATGTTTCGGACTCCGCTTGATAGCTGTTATTTGCAGCAGATTGTTCCCAAAGCCGGCACCGATATAAAGCGGCGTTCTCCAGTAAAGTAAAATGGAAAACCGGGGGATGCATGTACCTTTGCTTGACATGAGAGTTCCACCCAGTTCGTTGGAATTTGCTGTTGACATCTGCGTCTGCCTCTACAGCGTAAAGACTGAACATATCCGTTAGTGTTATTAAAGCAAGGACCGAAGCCAAAAACATAGTCCAAAACAAGCCACGAATTTTCATATCGTCTCCTTCTAACGATAAGGTCACCTACTACCGTTGGAAACCCGAGTCGGCGCAAAATTGCGTTAAATCTATTTGAGATTCTAATGTTATTTGGCATTTGCTGGCTTGACATAAAAGACCCAGTCTTCGGATGAGGGACAGGTGATAGTGTTTTTGCCGGCGTAGATCATCCATTCTAAATGATATAAAGGATTTCTTTGAATTTAAATAGCCCAAAGCATAAGTTTTTAAGTACCCTCACTTTCAATAATGTCTTTTTACATTACCGATTTCTCTATGCATGGCCGGGTGTTCAGCAGGGAAAGCGACGCAAGGAGCGGCGGGTGAACCCGTCTCGTTGCTTCAAACTGCTTGCTGAATGCGGGAAAACCGCACGTCCGGTTTGATTAGCGCGATGTGGGAACAGAACATGGAGAAACTATTGAGGCAACGACAGACACTACGGAGACCACCAGGAAAGCGAGCGGCAAGAGCGATGTGCGGCAATGTGTCATTTGGAATTTCCTATTTGGCATCCTTTTCGCTTCAATCCTGCAGTTTGACTGACCTATAATACCAAACTTTTGCCAAAAGTGTAGGTCTTCACGCTGTCTTCTGGCCATATCCGCCTTCGCGGGGGACGAAACCGCTTCGGCGGAGGACTCTGGGCACCAAGGTCCATCTGGAATGCTGTCAATCAGCCTGGGCTCACATCTGGACAACAAGGACTTCATCGGGAGTTTTCTGTTCCCGCCAAAAGATTCATTTTGTCATTTCCTTCCCTGTGCATTTCAACTCTGATCCGTGTCGAATCGAAGCACAGCAAAACGATGGCACTGATTACCGTAATCTTCCAGACACGCTTAGCGGGAAACTCGCCGGGTCTGGATCGGCTTCATACCTTCGGGCTTCCGCGTGAACATATCCTTTGCTGTGAGCTCGCATTCCCTCGCCATTCGACGGCAATACTCAAGATGACCTAATTCGCTGCCCCCATTGTTTGTGCCAAACGAGAATTTTACGCCTGCCTTTTTGGCTCTCTTTATGAATGCCGGGCTGGGAATAAGAAATTGGGCGTTGATTTCTATAGCCACATCATTCTTGACGGCGGCACTGATAACTTTATCCATTCGCTCTTCCGTCCACAGGGCATCGTATTCTGCACCTAAGGTGGCAGGCAGAAAAGTAGGGTTGGCATAGATATCAATCGGCTCATTGTTCAGAATCGACACAATCTGATTAACGTACATATCCATAAAATCCTCCTTGTTGTCGATCTGGACCTCATCTTGAATCCAGAGCCGTATCCGCTTACCTCGTTTGTCGGTGAAGGTCATAGCGTCCGTGAACACATAATCGAACCTGGCAATCATATCCTTCGAGAAAAGCTCCAGCCATTCACGCCCTTCTGCCTGCATGCCCCTGTAAACAGGCTGGCCCTGCAGAAGGCCCAGGAACCGCTGCAGTCCTTGGTCATCGGTCACTGGAAAGCCAAGTCCACAATTCTCGGCGATGCCGAACTCTACCTGCCGTTGCCCTGCATTTTGAATGGCTTGCTCTAACGTCAAGCCGCCCTTAAGATGCACGTGGTAGTCAACCATGGGGAAATTAGGCCTTGGCAGCGGCCTGACCATAATATTTTTGTAATACACCGTGCTTGCCGGATCATGTCCCTGTAGGGCAAACGTGCCGCTGGGCAGCTTTTGGTCGGTGTTACTTCGTACGACCTGTTCCGGCTCGGTATACTCGTTGACAACTCTGTTGTTGACCTTGATAGTAATATGTCTGCCGTCAACTATAATGTGCACAGTAAACCACTCATTGTCTCTGGCTGGAGAGTCACGAACATCCTTTACACCGTATAGGCTGGCCGTCTTTCTCCAATCACTATGCGTATTGTTCACTTGGACTTCGTAACCCTTGGTGGGCCAACCTGCTTGTTGATATTGAGTATGAAAGTATACTCCCGAATTGGAGCCAGGTTTGGTCATTACGTCCGCCCTGAATTCGAAATCCCTGAAATTTGCATCCTCAACCGGCCCAACGTAGAATAAGTGACTCCTCGGCCCGCCAGCCACAATCATGCCATCCTGCACACTGAATGTTCCTTGGTTCTCGCTGCCTTTCCAGCCAGTAAGTGTTTGGCCATCAAATAGGGAAACCCATCCTTGATCGCTCGGTGGCACGGGCTTCCAGCCCGTGAGTTCACGGTCAGGATGGCCGTGCCACGAAGCCAAACACCCAACCAGAACCGCGCACACTGCCCTTAGCAACATTTCATACCTCCTATGAATGTCGTGTACAGCAACACTAAGAAGAGGAACTTCCAGGAAGCCATCCAACATCCCTCAGCCTACATTGTCGCCTAATGCTCTTCGAATCATCTTGAGGTCCTTACTCAAACCCTGAGCCACATAGAGGACATCCGCATGCTGGATAAGTAAGTTGTAGCCAAGCTTGATCCAATCGATGGCCAGTGAAGTCGGGCCACAACCCATGAAATGTATGCCACAGATAAGGCCTTTGGAAGTTGCACTGTCCGCTATCGTCCTCAGAGCTTCGGTAAATTTGCGGTGTTCGTACTGCTCTGGTATTCCGAGTGAGCAAGACAAATCGTGTGGGCCGACTAATATGCCATCCAGTGCGGGTGTGGAAAGAATGGCATCCAGATTCTCGATAGCTGGCCAACTTTCGATGTTGACAAGCAGGAGATTGTTGGCATTGTAATTGCGCAAGTAATCCCTCAATTCAGCTTGAGGCAATTCAGTGCCACTAAGCATATCATCCAATTTCTTGCCCTTGACCGGTCTCAGTTTCACGGCCCCTATGACGTCACGCACCTGCTTGGCAGTCTCGACATAAGGTACGACAACACCAGCCGCTCCGCTGTCAATTGCTCGGGCTGCCTGGCACGGATCCGCCGATGGAATACGAACGAGCGGCGCCATATTGCAGGCCGCGTAGACCCTACACATTTGTGACACCGTTTCGGCGTTTAGAGGGATATGTTCGGTGTCAATAAAAACGAAGTCGATTCCTGTTTTTGCTATGTGTATTGGCCAGTTCGAAGCCATCGAGGTGATAAGCGTCCCATATACTCTACCGCCCCTCGCGATGGTGTCTTTAATCTGCTTGGCATTCATATCTGGCCATCCCTATTGTATCATCAGCGTTGTTCTTATTGATCGCACGAACCCAATATTACGAATAAATGTTCCGGCACGATATTTTAGCTTGGTGGGCGCATCATGCAAGCCTGTCTCGAAAGTCTGCCAGGACCCCTAAACTGTTTTTGTCTGCGGCATTATCTCTGTTTCGTACGCCCAGGATCGATTATAATCGTGATGTGATGCATAACCTGAGGAGTTATCATTAAATGCACAATCTCACGTGTGTCTTATCACGTGCTTCGGGCGTCAGTTTTAGGTTCGTGCATGTCATTTGGATGTGCTCTTTCCTTGCAGCTCTGAGTGTGCAATCCACCAAAGCTCAAAGCATTGACTTAAAAGAAACCGTAATTCTGATCGCCAAGAAACCACATTCTAAAACAGAGGATGTTGCCGCTGAAATGTTACGGGAGGAAGTACAGAAACGTACGGGATTGAGGTGGCAGATCTCAAGCAAATACGATACTGGAAAACCTGCGATTGCAATTGCTACTTGTGCTACAAATAAGCTTGCTGATTTGGAGGTCCCACGCCGCGACTGCCAAGATCTGCCCGAATTCAAGCCGGAGGGGTACCGCATTTGTGTGGAGCAACGCAGGCGAGGTGAATCTTTGGTTTGGATCGTTGGCGCTGACGCCAGAAGCGTACTCTTTGGTGTAGGACACCTGTTGAGACTGCTGGATTGGGGCCCCGGCAGCGCTTCTTTGGCCAAGACAACAGATATTGCCGCCTCGCCAGCATACCCCATCCGCGGTCATCAACTGGGCTACCGTGCTCGAGCCAACTCCTACGATGCCTGGAATGCCTCCACGTATGAACAATATATTCGTGATCTTATCATCTTTGGAACAAATTGCATTGAGAACATCCCATTTCAGGATGAACAATCAAGTCCGCATATGACTGTTCCGCGTGAGGAGATGAACAGGCTTCTGAGCAAAATATGCGACCGCTATGACCTTGATTACTGGGTCTGGACGCCAGTGGTATTTGACCTCAATGATCAATCAAAACGCGTGGCTGAACTCAGAAGGCATGAGTCGCTTTATAGAGCTTGCCCGAGGTTAAATGCCGTCTTTGTGCCGGGCGGGGATCCTGGCATGAATCACCCCCAGCTATTACTTCCATTTCTTAAGGACATCGGTGAGCGGCTAATTGCTCAGCATCCTGATGCGCGGGTGTGGCTTTCACTTCAAGGCTTTAGCGATGAGCAGGTTGAGTACGTCTATTCCTATATCAACAAACACAAACCGGATTGGCTGGGGGGATTGGTAGCAGGGCCATCGAGTCCACCAATTCCGGAGACACGCCAGCGCCTTGCTAAAAAGTATAGATTGCGCCATTATCCCGATATCACCCACACCGTGCGCTGTCAGTATCCCGTTCCCTGGTGGGATCCAGCGTTCAGCCTGACCTTGGGTCGGGAGTGCCCAAATCCCCGGCCGGTGTATTATGCACTCATCCACAACTGGCTAGCGCCTTATACGGATGGCTTCATCACCTATTCAGATGGGATTCACGATGATGTGAACAAGGTGATTTGGAGTGCTCGTGGCTGGGACCGGGAGGTTGACGTGCGAGAAGTGCTAAGGGATTATGCGCGCGTATTCTTTCGACCCGATTTGGCAGAATCGGTCGCAGACGGCATCCTGGCTCTTGAGAAAAACTGGGATGGCCCTTTATCAGAGAATGGCGCTGTGGAAAGCACGCTTTGCTACTGGCGTACCCTGGAAACCAATGCACCGGAGTTGAAGGATAACTGGCGGTGGCAATTGTGTCTCCTTAGGAGCACTTACGATGCCTACACACGACGGCGGCTCCTGTACGAGACAGAACTTGAAAAAGAAGCCAATGCTGCTCTTGCCAAGGCACCCGACGTTGGTGCGGACAAGGCTATGGAAGATGCCCAGTCTATCCTATGTCGAGCGGTTACAGAACCGGCTGCGCCTGAATTACGCCAGCGTGTTGCCAGACTGTGCGACGCTCTGTTTAAGAGTATCGGACTGCAGACAAGCGTCAAAAAATACCAGGCCAGCGGGCCCGAACGCGGCGCGATTCTGGATTATGTTGATTACCCGTTGAATAACCGCTGGTGGCTGGAGGACGAATTTGAAAAAATTCATGCAACGGATTCCGAGGGTGAGAAGCTAAGGCGGCTGAAAGAAATCTGTGCGTGGGAGAATCCGGGGGCAGGTAGCTTTTACGACGATGTGGGTAATATAGCGAAATCCCCCCATGTGGTACGCGGAGAAGGATGGCAGACGGATCCCCTCATGACCAGAAATCCTAATCCGGGTTATTGGTGGTGGGATGATGGCTTCAGCCGTAAGCGGTTGTCTTGGCAGGTCAGTATGGACTGGCCAATTGCTGTAAGATATGACCAGATTGATCCAAATGCCAACTATGTGGTTCGTATTACAGGTTACGGCGATGCTTTGACGAGGATCAACCAAGTGCGGGTCGAGCCAACATCTTACGGCAAGGGAATCGGCGAGCTTAAAGAGTATCACGTCCCGCGAGAGGCGGTGCAAAGTGGTAAGCTTGTCATCACCTGGGATCAGCCAGACGAAGCTCATCTGAACTGGCGCGAGCAATCCCGAATCACCGAGATCTGGCTTCTTAAGAAATAAGGGTTGTGGAAAACACCTCTGCCGAGCCGGAAGTCATTCGTGTCGCCGACAAAGAAGGTGACAGGCCTACTTCAAATAGTCAGCAAAGAAACAGAACGAGAATAGGAGAAACTTGCAACAAGCAGTAGACCCGCCTTTGCTTCAGCTGAACCCGACTTTCCAAAAGAATCCGTGTTCTCCCCTCACCATCACCATCGCCATCACCACCGCCGCACCCAAGCCTCCTAGTGGAAGGTACGTTGCCTCAGCATCACCGCAACCAAGCCGAGCAGACGGAGGAGGTAGGTCACCTGGACGATTGCCGTTACTTTGATATTGAGTACCCGCCGTCAATGACGATAGTTTCCCCTGTTATGTAATCCGATGTTTCGCTGAGCAGAAATAGTATCGCATCAGCAATATTCTCCGGCTTTGCGATTCTCCCAAGAGGTATTGACTTTTCATACTTAGTCCGGACCTCCGCATTACTGAACCTCTCCTCGGTTATGCCGGTAAAAGTAGCTCCTGGCGCCACAGAATTGACCTGTATGTTGAATGGGGCAAGATCCAACGCCATCGCGGAGGTTAAGGCTACAACCCCTCCCTTCGAAGCAGAATAGTCAGCCATGTTTGGTCCAAAGATTCTCGAGCGTATGCAACTGGTGTTTACGATTTTACCCTTCTTGTTCTTCATCATTTTTTGGGAAACGTACTTTGAACAAAGAAAAGTTCCTCTCAAGTTTACTGAAATAACCCTTTCCCACTCATCTACACTCGTGTCGTAAAACGGCTTATAGTTGGAGGATATACCTGCACAATTTACAAGTGCGTCTATCCTCCCAAAATTCTCTTCGACATCGTCCACTGCCGCTTTGGTGCCGTCATCGTCTACAACATCCACCAAGTAAGGTTTGAAATTCTTATGGGTAACTCTACTAAGCTTTACGTCAAACCCGGCCACCTTAGCACCAAGTTCTAATAGTTTTTTAGCGCAGCTTTCTCCGATCCCTGAACTTGCGCCTGTGACCACCACTACGTCATTTTTAAAATTCATTCTTGCCTCCCTATTTGCGTGCTTTCACCTGGATACTAATGATTTTTCCCTTAAGCCGATCATCTCTCTCAGACATATAAAAAAGATTCTCGGAAGCAATGCTAACATCCCGGAATCCTACTTTACGAATCGAGTTCAAATACTGTTGCTTTCCAAGGGCTGTAGCAAGCCACTGTCCCCACACTTTGTCCTGAAATATATCTTCAGAGAATTGTCCCTGGACTACTAAATCTGATATAAGCATCCTGCCATCGGGCTTCAAAACCCTGAATACCTCTTTGAAGGCGGCCAATTTATCCGGACAATGATTGATGACACAATTACTTATGGCTACATCGATAGATTGGTCTGCCACGGGTAAGTTTTCTAACGCCCCGAGCCTGAACTCTACATTTTTGTACTTGCCCTCCTTAGCGATATCTTGCGCTTTTTCAACCATCTCAGGGGTCATATCGACACCAATAACCTTCCCTGTCCGCCCGACCTTTTGGGCTGCAAGAAACGCATCCAAACCTGCTCCGCAACCAATGTCCAAAACCATCTCGCCCTGTCTTAGTTCTGCCATCGCTGTGGGGTTACCACACCCTAAGCTCATAACCGCTCCCTCTGGTACGCTTCTGATTTCCTGCTGTGAATATCCAATCGACCTTGCATAAGCAACTGGATCAGAAGAGGTCGTCTGGCCTGAACAATAGGAGTCTCCTTCTTGCGCAATCTTCGCATATTGCTCTTTCATAGACTCCTTGATATCCCTTTCATTTTTCATAATGAATCGACCTTCAATATCTCTATGGGGTTACCATCCGTCTACTAAGGTCCGGCTGCCCGTTTTCATTGCCATTTCAGATATTAACTGTCACCTTCGCGATACCACCCAAAGTGTGCTGGTTCAAAATTCAAAACATCTTTGAACACATACGCTCGTTCTATCGTCTCACTGTCTAACAACTTGCCCTTTTTGCCTTCCCGCCAGTTTTTGCGATCTACCACACCTATTACCAGATAATCATTCCCTATGATCTCAGGCCTGGATTCTTCAAAACTGGCTGACATTAGTGACTCTACATCGGCTTTTTTTGCAATTATCAAATCGCAGCCCGGACAATACCGGCATTGCTTGTTCAAAAGCAAGAGTTGACGTGGTTCGATATGGATAACCAGTGGAAATCTGCGCACTTTTGTCTTGCTCTCACATTTCGGGCACTTGGTGAAAGCAGCGTCTTCATAGGGATTCAGGAAAAAGTAGTGCCTTCTTCTTTCAGGTTCTATGCTGTCGAGTTTGGTCATGCTTCCTGCTGCCAAACCATTAACAATATTTTTGGGCGTCACAGATGAGATATCATTATATTGTTGCTGTCAAAAAAGCGCTTAATAAAAGATCCCATCGCTTTCAAAGCAAAGCCCAGCACAGGAAAGCACTTTTTTCCCGTTATTTAGAAAGCATCGAGATGGTGAAAAGAGAAGAGAGAAACTTCCAGCAACCAATAGCCCTGCTTCTGCTGTCAGACAGAAAGTATCCTCAACAAGTCTTTTCATAAACAACCGTCTAAATCATTAGGCAGACTGCTTGCCTGGGTTTATGTTCGCCTGTTGGTGTTTGCCTATATCGCCTCTGCCGAGTAGTGCCCGTGCTTCCAGTTCGCTCTTCTTGACCGCTCAAGGCCCTCAGGAGTACGGGGACCAGTACTCTTACCACCGTGCATCCGACGGCGGCCGTTTGCCATAGCGGGAGCTCTGCACGGCGTTCCTTTTCGGGTTTTAGCCCCGCAGCGAGGTGCGTTCATCGGGTTGCCCTGTGGGTTGCCGTTTCGCAAAAACACGGGCTTTCTCTCTGTGTGCATAGGGTTCACTCACGACTTTGATCATTTTTCCTACCCCCTGTATTCACGGTCCCCACAACGGCTTGGCCCCCTTCGTTGACATGGACGTGCTCCACAATCATCTTCTGCTCGCCGCCGCCTCGGTACCTCTTAAGCGTCTCTACCTGGCTGATGAAGGTCCTCAGCATCTTCGTTGCGAAGTTGATGTTGCACTGTCGGCCTTCAAAGGTTTGGCCGCCAAGCATGGACAGGCTTAGTGTATGCATTGCCATGTTGTGAACGCCGATCATCTGAATGGCCAGCATACTCTCTATCTCATCTCGCGGCTGTATGGCTGCAAGGATGGCCATGGTTTTGTTGACGGCCTCCACGGTTTTGTCTTGGTCTGAGCCGTCAGCAGAGACGACGCCCCTGAACGTCTGGACCACCTGATCCAGCAAATGACCTTGCAAATCCGGGTCAGCGGTCCCCAAAGCCTCAGACATCTTGGCGGGCAGTAGCTCGTCTTCCGGGTCCTGAAGGCCTATTGCCATAGTGCCTGGCTCTCCCTTGGCTTTCTTGAACTTGACGGGCTTGACCTGGGTCCGCTGACGGTACTCTTCGATCCGGGCCTTCTCTTCTTCGGTCAGTTCCTTCTTGACAACTTCCTCCGAGTTGCTCCGCTGGCTGTTGTCCTCATTCGTTTTCCTTTTGTCGGTGTTCATCTTGTTGGTAGCTCCTTACGAGTGCCTTGATGGCCGCCTTGATATGCTCCGGTAATTCTGGCTAAGCTTGCACAATTTCAGCTAAATCAGGGGGTAGATTTTGACGCTGATTTTGGGCTGTTTTTGGATTTTCTTTGTAAGCTGGTTTGTAAGCGCCGTTTTCCGTGCTCCGCAAGTCTTTGTCTTTTAGGCGCTTATCGTTTTGCGGCAACGGATTTCTAAGCCGAAACTGGTGTTTGTAAGTATTTGTGTAGAAACGATTAGTAACTGTCAAATAACAACTTAGGAAGCTGGCCGAGATGCAACCGAGAGCCAACCGTAAGCTGGCGATACACCTTTGGTGCAAATTTTGATGCAACTTACTGGCTCATGTAATCCATACATCACGACCACAATACCTCATCGTGCCGATGTGTAGGCATGTCCTGCCCAAGAGGCAAGCAGGTTCGATACTCATTCCTGCGACGGATAATTGGCCTTCAGAACCAACGTTGATTCCGGCACACCAGCAGCCTTACGGACAACGTCTTTGACGCCACTGAGGTTGCTGGCGAACAGCATGATGTTTTTCGTTCCGGAACACCGGAGGTGAAGAAGACAGCTCAGTGCCACTCAATGGTCCAAGCCTCGCGGAGCAGGCTGGCCACCGTTCGGATTATACCGTCATATCCACCTGTCAAGAAAGCATTTGCGTTTGACGACTTGGCTGATATAATTTAACCGGTGAATGAAATCACCGTACAGCGAGAATAGGGAATGAGTACGTCTTATCACTCAAGGTACTTTGCTCATGAGCTGACGAAGAGATGCTCGGCGCACCAAATGGAGAAGCTGAGCCGGTCGATTTTCAACGCAAGCGTGGACCTCAACCCTCACCAAATCGACGCTGCGTTTTTCGCATTTCGATCCCCCCTTGCGCGAGGAGACATATTGGCAGACGAAGTAGGTCTTGGTAAGACCATCGAAGCAGGCCTTATTGTCAGTCAACTCTGGGCGGAGAAGAAACGTCGTGTTCTGGTTATAGTGCCAGCAGCTCTGAGACCGCAATGGGACACCGAACTCTTGGAGAAGTTCTTTGTCAGGTCCATTATACTGGAATCGAAGAACTACAATCAGTTGGTCAAGAACGATCTGCCAAATCCATTTGAGCAGCCGGGACGAATCATTATTTGCTCGTACCACTTCGCAAGGTCCAAGAGTTCCGATATCCAAGCCATTCCTTGGGACCTCGTGGTCGTTGATGAAGCCCATCGCTTGAGGAATGTTTACAAGAAGAACAGCAAGATAGCCAGGGCAATTCGCAGCTGTATCGGCAGCAGACCAAAGGTTCTCTTGACCGCGACACCGTTGCAGAATTCCCTTATGGAGCTATACGGTCTGGTTAGCTTCATTGACCCCCACATATTTGGAAGCGAGGATTCCTTTAGAGAGCTCTTTGCGAAGAGGTTCACCAATGCAGAGCAGACCGAGTTCGAGTCCCTTCGTGCCAGAATCCGCCCGATTTGTCAAAGAACACTTCGCCGCCAGGTAACTGAGTACGTTCGTTACACAAACCGCGTCTCAATTACTCAGGACTTTACTCCAGCCGAGGAGGAGCTGCGACTCTATGAGGGAGTGTCGGCTTATCTGCAGCGTCCTGACTCCTTTGCTCTTCCAAGCAGCCAACGGTCTCTTATGACTTTGGTTCTCCGCAAGATATTGGCATCATCATCTTTCGCAATTGCTGCAACGTTGGGCACGCTTATAGACCGACTGGAGACGAAGATGCAGACGCTGTGTACGGATATAACAGAGGAGGTTGCTGAGCTGTTCGACGACGAGTTTGAAACCTTGAGTGAGCTGACGGACGAATGGCCAGGAGATGAGGATACCGATGAAGCGGTTGGAGAGACAGGTGGGCTTACCGAGGAACAGGAAGAGGCGCTCATTCTAAAAGCTTTGCAGGACGAGATCGATGAGATCAAGGACTATAGAGATCTGGCAGCATCGATCACCCAGAATCCCAAAGGTGAGGCCTTACTCATAGCCCTTAAAACAGGTTTTGCAAAAGCGGCTGAATTGGAGGCACCACGTAAGGCCCTAATATTCACAGAATCGCGGCGCACTCAGGCATATCTCAAGGATCTCCTGGATGCAAACGGATACTCCGACCAGGTTGTTACCTTAAGCGGGACGAATAGCGACGAAGCATCCAAGAGGATATACCACGACTGGCTCAGCCGCCATGATGGAGAAGACTGCATCACGGGGTCTCGTACCGCGGACATGCGCACGGCTTTAGTGGAAGAGTTCAAGGACCGAACGCCCATCATGATTGCAACGGAATCGGGTGCTGAGGGTCTTAATCTACAATTCTGCAGCCTGGTGGTCAACTATGACCTGCCTTGGAATCCGCAACGCATAGAGCAAAGGATTGGCCGCTGCCATCGTTATGGCCAGAAGCATGACGTTGTGGTCATAAACTTCCTCAATCGCAGGAACGCAGCGGATAGGAGGGTCTTCGATCTGTTGTCCCAGAAATTCCGGCTCTTCAGCGGCATATTCGGGGCATCGGACGAAATCTTGGGTACCTTGGGCTCGGGGGTAGACTTTGAGAAGCGTATACATGCGATTTACCAGACCTGCCGAACAGAGGCCCAGATTAATCGCGCGTTTGATGACCTCCAGGCCGAACTTGAGGAACAGATCCGCGTTCAGATGCAGGATACGCGGGCGAAACTGCTCGAGAGCTTCGACGAGGATGTTCTCTCGTGTCCTTTAATAATTGAAGAAGTTTATGTCAGTTTGTCGATACCTCCGA
>CAZMLE010000037.1:0-38177 GCA_964567045.1 uncultured Pirellulales bacterium
GGTAAAGGTTCCTGCCATTGTCTTCGTACCAAAAGATGGTGTAACGTATATCTATTAATAAAATGCCCATAAGAAATTATCCTTTCACACCGGTTAGACGCGACTTTGCGCGTCCCATGTTGTGGATAAGGGTAGTTAATCCAACCAAAAACTTGGCTTTTATTGCACTGGCAATTGTTGACACTGGGGCTGACGAGTGTGTATTTCCTGCCAGAACTGCCATTTCACTCGGGCATAACCTTAGACGTGGCGTACGTAAGACGCTGCGGACGGCCAGCGGAATAACAGACGCTTACGGCCATACCTCAAGAGTGGATATTTTGCAGATGCAGCAAAACGGCAGATGTGGCAATGAGATATTATATACCATCCCTGATACGCTGATTGATTTCGCCGTAGGCTGTGAGTCCTTTCTTCTGGGATACAGGCAGTTCTTGAGTAACTTTATTCTTGAGGTTAACTACCCGCGACAGGTATTTTCGCTTCGTTACCCGCCCAAAAGTATTCAGTGACACCTTCGGCCTTTGCCCGCGTGATGCCGCCGAATTGTCCCTGTGCCCCTGAAAGTGCCCGGCGCCGGTTCTTTTTAATTATTCCAGATGTACAACACGAGTCTGCCGGTCTGCTTCAAGGCTGGCCTTTTTGATAACGTCGTAGAGCTGGCGAGCCCTCCGTACCTTTTCAAAGACAAACTCCGGGTCCGACTTGTCGGTCGTGATTAAAACCACGGTGCCTATACCCAAAAGCCGATCCAGAAAACTCCTGCGAAGTTTCAAGTCAATGACGCGAAACATGTCCAGATTGTCCACCCTTCGATCAAGTATGCCACGCGCCCATTCAATTCTTTGTGCTGTAACTTGATAATAGGTCATTCGCAGATCGCCCATCTTAATGACAAGCCAGAGCGCCACAACCAGACCAAGGCCAAGACCTATCATAATCCTGTATCGGCCAAACAATGAGAGCTGAGGTATGGTAAGGCTCACGCCCGGCAGGCTATCGAGCATTTTTTCCAACGGCAGTTTGACCACGACAGCAGCCACAACAATAAGCAAAAGGCCCTTTACAATCTGCGGTGCCAAAGCCCAGAGAGAGGGCCTACAGGCAAATAAGACGTTGTTCTCATCCGATTCTCTACGCCCGGCAGGGTCTAAATTCGACTCTGGGCCGGCTTTGAGGTTTTTAGCCCTTTCGCCATTAAGAAATTCTCCGCAGAATCGGCACTTGATTGCACGGGCCTGAATCGTCTCGGCACAAAATGGGCACTGCCTGGTACGTAAGTCAGTAATTGCCATACTTATATATATATCGGAAACGCTCCGGCAATTTCACCAGCAGATTCTCGTCTAAATGATAATTGATCAAATGGATAACTTGTAGGCCCTTGCAAAATTTGCCGATACTATCAGCGGAATTCTGTTATAATACAACGTATGGTTTGCCAGGTCTGTAACAAAAAGGCAGCGACTATTCATCTGACGGAGATAACCGATGGTGTGCGTACCGAGATGCACCTTTGCGAGCAGTGCGCCATCGAGCAGGGCATAGCCGCCAAGACCCAAATATCCATAAATGAGCTGCTCAGCAGTCTGCTTGCTTCTCAGCCTTCGGATGACGAGCTGTTCGGCCCTTCGGAGCCGGACGCCACATGCCCACATTGCGGCTTCACGCTCGAACAATTTCGCAGACAGGGGGTGCTGGGCTGCCCGCGCGATTATGAGGTTTTTGAAAAGGCGCTGGCGCCGCTTATTGAAAAAGCCCACAATGGCGCAACAAGCCACCGTGGCAAGGTCCCTATCAGGACGCCGCAGCAGACGAAAAAACAGATGGAGCTAGCAAACCTTCGCCAGCAGCTTGATGCGGCTGTACGAACCGAAGATTACGAGTTGGCAGCCAAATTGCGGGACAAAATAAACCAGATGGAAAACGCATAATAAGGAAAGATAATATTTACCCCCGCAATTTATTGCGGGGTTTTATCCAAAAACGTATGAAACTGACCGACATAAGTAGTGACATAAACGAATGGTTTAGCGGCGCAGGGCCGTTAGCCGAAATCGTCATATCTTCACGGATTCGCCTGGCCAGAAACCTGGCCGGCTACAAATTCCTCAGTCGCTGCTCAAACGCCGAAAAGGCCGAAATACTCCAGAAGCTCAAAGACGTTCTAATGGCACTGGACCTGGGCGACCAGGTCTTCTACATCAGCGTGGATAAGACCTCCACTCTCAACAGAAATTTCCTGGTGGAACGGCATCTTATCAGCCGGCACCACGCCTTCGGCAAAGGCCCACGAGGCGCAGTCATTGCCCGGCGGGAATTCTTCACCGCTATGATCAATGAAGAGGACCATTTGCGTCTGCAGGTCTTAAAAGCGGGCTGCCAGTTGTCTGCGTGCACAAAGCAGATAGACCACATCGACAATATGATAGACCAGAAGGTAGAGTACGCCTTCAGCCCTCGCTACGGATATTTGACGGCCTGCCCTACCAATCTGGGCACCGGAATAAGAGTATCTGTGATGCTGCACCTGCCGGCTTTAAAGATGACCGGCCAGATAGAAAAACTCCTTAACGCCACGCGGGATATGAACCTGGCGGTGCGGGGACTCTTCGGAGAAGGCACTGAGGCAGCCAGCGATCTATACCAGCTATCCAACCAGGTAACGCTCGGCATCTGCGAGTTGGACATCGTCCGGCAATTCGAAAACACCATCATCCCGGAAATAGTCGAATACGAAACCGCTGCCAGAAATCATCTGCTTTCAAAGCAGGTCGACACGCTCGACGACAAAATCTCGCGGGCGATGGCGCTGCTGCAAAATGCCCAGCTAATAAGTTCGCAGGAGGCGTTATTTTTGCTGAGCCACCTGCGGTTGGGCATCAATATGCACGACCACATGGGGGCTTCCACTCCGGCAATAAAAAGGCTTTGCAGCCTCAGCCGCAGTAGCAAAGCAGACAAAGACAAGGGTCTGTCCATAGCGACTATAAACCGGCTGTTTATGCTGACACTGCCGGCTCATCTGCAGCTAAACCACGGAAAGTTGCTGGATTCCACCGACAGGGATGCGCTGCGAGCCAGAATCATTCGCTCAGCCCTGACCCAGGACGTGTGAAGTTGGTCGTGGGCAACGGGTAATTGGTCGCCCCCAATAAATCGCAGGAAATAACCCCGTGATGAATCGCGGGGCTAAATATTTAGCCCCCAAATTCATCCGCCAGACATACGGCGGATTTATTTGGGGGTTTTTTAATCTACACCGAACAAAACTGCCAAAATGGCACGATGAATGAACAACCAACAAGCAAACCGCACTATTTAACCCCCAAATTTATTTGGGGGTTTTTCCTAACCTCTTAATATTCAGCACATTAAAGGAGTCTGCCGTGTCATACCCCATACCTGGCACGCCTTTTGCAGCCCGTACCGGGAAAGGGCGTAAAACGCTGTTGCGCACAAAACGCAGAATCTGAGCACAATAAAAGCGAAAGGACCTCAGCATGGCCAAAACCATTGGAATAGATTTGGGGACAACATTTTCGGTAGTCGCCGTGATGGAAGGCTCGGCGCCGAAGACCTTGATTAACGCTTCCGGTTCTCGCCTGACGCCTTCGGTGGTCGGCTTTACAGAGAAAGGTGAAAGACTGGTCGGCCAAATCGCCAAACATCAACACATAACCAATCCTGAAAACACCGTTTTCTCCATCAAGCGTTTTATGGGGCGTCGGCATAGCGAAGTCGCCTCAGAAGAAAAGCTGGTTCCTTATAAAATTGTCGGTGGTCCAGACGAGCTGGTAAAGGTTCAGGTCCGGGGCAAGGATTACACGCCGCCGGAGGTATCGGCGATGATTTTACAAGACCTGAAAAAGACCGCAGAGGATTATCTGGGCGAAAAAGTCAGCGACGCCGTTATCACTGTTCCAGCCTACTTCAATGATTCCCAGCGACAGGCAACCAAAGACGCAGGCGCCATAGCGGGGCTGAATGTTCGAAGGATAATAAATGAGCCAACCGCTGCTGCGCTTGCCTACGGGGTCGAAAAGAAAAAGGATGAAAAGGTCGCGGTCTTCGATTTCGGCGGCGGCACGTTCGATATCTCCATACTCGATATAGGCGGCTTCGGAGAGGAAGGCGGCGTCCTGGAAGTGCTAAGCACCAATGGAGACACACATCTGGGGGGCGACGACCTGGACGCGGTGCTCATAAACTACATCGCTGATGAGTTCAAAAAGAAAGAGGGCATCGACCTGCGAAAGGACCCGATGGCGCACCAGCGGCTCAAAGAGGCTGCCGAAAAGGCAAAGTGCGAACTGAGCACTCAACTGGAAGCAACCATTAATTTGCCGTTCATTACCGCTGACGCCTCGGGGCCCAAACATCTGCAGATGACCATCACGCGCAGCAAGCTCGAGTCGCTATGTGACCCTGTTTTTGAACGGCTGAAAGCCCCGTGCTATAGAGCGATGGAGGATGCCAAGCTGGATCCCAAGAATATAACGGAGGTGCTGTTAGTTGGCGGCTCAACCCGTATTCCGAAGGTCCAAGCGATTGCCAGAGAGATCTTCGCCAAAGAGCCGAACAAGAGTCTCAATCCCGATGAGGTGGTTGCGCTCGGGGCGGCAATTCAGGCCGCGGTTCTATCCGGCGACGCAGGCGTAAAAGATATCCTGCTGCTGGACGTAACGCCCCTGTCATTGGGCGTCGAAACGCTCGGCGGAGTTATGACAAAACTCATCGAACGCAATACTACAATCCCAACCAGCAAAAGGGAAATCTTCTCCACCGCTGCAGACAGCCAGACTACCGTTGACATCCATGTCCTGCAGGGCGAGCGGGAATTTGCCAGGGACAACCGCACGCTCGGCAGATTTCAGCTTAGCGACATTCCGCCGTCTCCCAGAGGCATTCCGCAAATCGAAGTGGCATTTGACATTGACGCAAACGGCATCCTGAACGTATCGGCCAAAGACCTCGGCACCGGAAGGCAGCAGTCCATTGTGATTAAGTCAAGTTCGGGCCTGAGCGACCAAGAGGTTAAGACAATGACCAAGGAAGCTGAGCTCCACGCCGAGGACGACAAAAAGAAAAGAGAAGTTGTTGACCTGAAGAACCAGGCCGACCAGTTGATTTACGCCACCGAAAAGACTCTCAAAGAGCACGGTGACAAGGTCTCCAGCAGCACACGCGGCAATATCGAAAGTGCAGTAAACAACCTAAAAGAAGCAATCAAAGGTGACAGTGCTGAGGCGATAAGAAGAGCTATTGACAATCTCAACACCGCGACTCAGGAATTGGGCAAGGCCCTTTACGAGGAGGCAGCCAAGAAGCAGGCGGCTTCGGCCCCGCGCGGCCGGGCGAAAGAACCGCCGCCTGAAGGTGAGGTCAAAAGAAAAGGCGGCGAAGACGTAATCGACGCGGAGTTCGAAGCCAAGGATGAGTAGGTCACTGGTAATTGGTAGTTGGTGACTGGTGAGTGACGGTCATTTACCCGTTTAGCCCCCAACTTTACGTTGGGGGTTTTCTTTATTTGCCTATGCAGAAACGCGAGAATATCTGCTGAAGAATCTGCTCATCGAGCCGACCAGCGACAGGCTGATGGATATCACAAATGCACTGATAGGCGGCACGCAGCAACATCGCCGCGACCTCGTCATTACCAGATTTCAGCTCATCGACCGCCCCACCGATGTTCTGGATTGCCTCGGCAACAGCCTGTCTGTGCCGGGCGGTCAACAGAATTGACGATTGACGATCGACGATTGACGATTGCCAACTGACAATTGCCGTATCAATTGCCGCCCGCAGCAGACCAAGACCTGCACCTGTTTTTGCAGAGATGGGCAAGAATTCGCTGCCGAGTAGTTCATTTAGCCTGGCAAGGCGATCGGCCAGTTTCTGCTCCGGCACCAAATCACATTTTGTCGCCACCGGTATCAGAGTTTTCGGCTCAATCAGTCCACGAACAGCCACATCTTCAGCCCGATCTGCTTTGGACACGTCTACACAAAATACGACAACCGAGCTATTTCGCAGCGCCTCAACCGCAGCCTGCTGCGCCAGCTCATCCAGGATTAACTCGTCGCTCGTCGCTCGTCGCTCGTCGCTCGGGCAACCGGTCAAACCGGCGCAGTCGAATAGAACACACCTGCAGTGCTCCAGCGAAAGTTCGCCGGGCAAGACGTCTCTGGTGGTCTTACGCCGATGCGAAACGATGCTCCTGGCTGTGCCGAGCAATTTGTTCAGCAGGGTACTCTTGCCGGCATTGGGAGCACCGGCAATTCCCACCGCCGGCAGGTCAATTACCGATTCATAACTGATGCTGGCCGAGGCCAGCCGCTCAAGCTGCTTCTTTATGTCGGCCAGTCGGGCAGCGGCATCAGCCCGGCTTATAAACTCTATATCCTCGCAGCTAAAATCGATGCCCGCTTCGATCAAGCCCAGAAGGTCCATTATCGCGGATTGAGCCTGGGCTGTGGTTTCTCCCAAGCGTCCAGCCAGGAGTTTTTCAGCCGCCGTTAGTTGATGACTATTGGAGCTTACCACCACTTCATTGACGGCTTCAGCCTGGGCCAGGTCGATTTTGCCTGTCAGATATGCCCGTGCGGTAAACTCGCCCGGCCCAGCCATGTGGAGACCTTCACCGAGCAGCTTGCCCAATAAGGCCTGCGTAACAGCAGCGCCGGCATGAACGTGAATTTCCGCAACATCGTCGCCGGTATAGGAATAAGGGGCAGAAAATAGATACAGCAGCGCTGCGACCTCTAGCTCGTCATCAATAGCCACATTGCCCGGTATCACGCAGGTCTTTCGGGTGCGGATCGGGGGCTGAAAAATCCGCTGACAAGTATCCATGGTTGCGGGCCCAGTTATGCGGACAATAGCTCGGCCTGCGCGTCCCGGCACACCAGAAGGCGAACTCACAGCTACGATAGTGTCACTGAGGTCATACATCGTTGTTGGTTCGTAATCGCCAACGTGCGTCTTGAGTCCTACTTAAAACGGAAGAATGGCTTAGGCTTTCTCTTCTTAACCTTGCCGCCAGTCTTGGCGGTGGCAGATACCAGGCCCTCGGCTTCCTGGCGCTCCCTTTTCTCGATGTGCTTGCGGATAACGTGCTGCTCAATAACCCCGACAAAGGTGCTGGCCATGATATACAGATTCACTCCCGAGGCAACCTTATAAAACATCAACGGGAACAGTATCGGCATCATAACCATCATCATTTTTTGCTGCTGAGCCATCTGGGGGTTTGTGGATGCCGACGCCTGACTGGGCGTCAGTTTCTGCTGTAGATAGAACGCCACGCCCATAAGAATCGGCAAGAGATTCAGAGAATCTACCATTCCGAATAGCGGCAGCGTCACCGCCCGAAATCTAATCAACGCATCGGGGGCTGAAAGGTCAGTAATCCAGAAAGGCAAAAACGGCGCACCACGCAGCTCAATGCTGGCGTAGATCGCGCTATATAGCGCAATCCAGATAGGCATCTGCGCCATCATCGGCAGCATGCTCATAATCGGAGTCGCACCCTGCTCCTTGTAAAGCGCCATCAATTGCTTGTTCATCTCAGTCTTGTTGTTGGCGTATTTTCTCTTGATTTCCTCGGTCCTGGGGGCGAGCTTGCTCATCCTGCTCATCGAAACCTGGCTCTTTTTGGTCAGAGGGTGCAGGGCAAGGCGGACCAAAAATACCAATATGATAATCACCACGCCATAGTTGCCGATGAAACCATACATCCCCTTCATCACGGCCAGTATTGCGAACGCCAGAGGCCGGATAATAGTCGCCGGGCAGCAGCAGCACGGCATAAAATCAATGGTGTGGAAGAAGCCCAAAGTCCTATATAACTCACTCTTCTGGAAAAGCGTTCTGTCTTTGGGGCCGAGGTACAACTGGAAGGCATAGGTCTTTTCGCTGCCGGCTTGGCCCGCCGGGGCGAGTGCAGTTAAGGCAATCTCCAGATTCATACCTATCGTCTCATCGCCGCTATCGGCCCTTGCATCTCCATCCGGATTGTAGAATCTGGCTGTTTTATCCGATAGCCAGTCGCAGTAGTTTTCGCCCTGCTGCGGCACAGGCCGCAGTATGGCAGTGAAATACTTGTTGGTGATTGCCGCCCATAAGAAATTATCAGGCAAATTGTGCCCTATCTGGAGCTTCCTTTTTGCATCTCTAATCTCGTCCTCGTTGCCGCTCCGCAGGGCCTGCTGATAGCGCTCGGCAGCATCTTTCAGGCCCAGCTCGCCCCTGAATTTGCCAAAAAAAGAGCTCAAAATATCCTGACTGGCCGAGACCACGTTCCCTTGCGATGTCACGAAACCGCCGACAACCTTTCTCACATCGCCTCGGTCGCCCTCTCTGCTGATTCCTGTCGGACCGGCAAGATTAAAACGCACCTGCTGCGCGCTGCTGCTGAGATTTTCGACAATCAGGTTGCATTCGACAAGATAGCTGCCAACGGATAGCTGGTAGGTCTTATTCAGCTTCAGGATTGGCTGCCCGGCTGGATCGTTGATAACTACCGCAAAACGAGCAGTTTGAGCGCCGTCCGCTGCCGTTTCGACATCGAAGCCTTCCCAGCTCAATTTGTCCAGGGCAAATTGCCGGTTCTGTTGGACCAGCAGCAGCTCCGTGTTTGCCATTGACAGGATTTCGCTGCCGTCGCCCCATCGCACAGGATGCAGCAGCACTAATGGTTGTGGATTTTGATAGTCGCGATCGTCGAAGCCGTTATTGTTTCCGTTACTGAAGGCAGCTTTTCTGATAGCTGCGCCTTTTGAACTCAATTCCAACTGGAGCTTAAAACCGACATCAGGGTCTTCGGTTTTGGGGTCTTTCGCCCCGAGGATAGCACTTTTTACCGGGCCGCCGGCGGCGGCGAAATCGGCAAAATCGGCCGCTTCAAAGCGCTGGGCTGTTGATACCAGCTCATCCGGCGGTTCCGGCTTTTGCCCATCCTGCTTTTGCTGCAGGAGCATGATGACAATCAAAGCCAATGTGATTTTCATAATAATTAGGTATTTAGCCCCCAGTTCCACTGGGGGTCATCTAACTACGGTTTTATCTTCCGTCGCGCAGACGCTCGCCGTGGAACTTATCGAGCTGCTCAATTGCTGCAATCTTTTGTATCGTGGCTTCAAAATCGTACTCCAGCCTTACAAAGTGCACCTTGTTTTCAGCCACATACACGTAACTTGCCCGGTTGTCCCGGTCTCTCGGCTGGCCCACTGAGCCGATATTGATAATCGCTTTCTCGTCCTCAGCGATCGGATAGACGCTGCGCAGCTCATCGGGCGTATAGAAATCCGGCTCACTAAGAAATACGCCGGGCATGTGGGTGTGGCCAACAAAGCAAATATGGCTGAGCCGCTCGAACAAAAGCCGAACCTTGAGCGGATTCGTATAAACATCATCGGGAAATATGTACTCATTAACCGGTCTTCGGGGCGAAGCGTGAACAAAGTCCATAACCATCGTGTTCGCTCCCAGATCGCTTTTGAGCGAACGCCGCATCGGCAGGTTGCCCAAGAAGCTCCACCATCTGTCGCTGCGGTTTCTATCCTGCTCGGTTTCCAGGACTTCGCGGGTCCAAAAGCTGGCCTGCTCGGCGCCGTAGTTGAAATTTGTCGGCTCATAAAAGACCGCGTAGTCGTGATTGCCCAGCACGCACCATTCGGTCCTATCTATAATTAAATCGAGGCACTCCTTGGGGTTAGGCCCATAGCCGACCACATCGCCCAGGCAGTAAATCGTCTTTACGCCTCGCTTTTCGATGTCAGCCAGGACGGTAGTTAAGGCTTCCAGGTTTGAATGTACATCGCTAAGAACCGCAAACATACACCACCTAATAGCAGAACTACCGCAAAAATGCCAGCAAAATTAACTTGAATCCCGCTCGTTTAGCCGTCGCCGGCACGGCGACGGACGCCACAATAAATTGCGGGACTAAATACTATCCGCTATACCCTACACCCCATTTTGGCTATAATAGCCAAATACGATATGGGTGACGAGATATAAGCATGGCTGATATGACTCTTCTTGAAACTCGCGGACTGGTCAAGAAATATTCCAGCCGGGCGGTAGTGAACCAGGTGTCCATCACCATCGGGCGACGCAGCATAGTCGGGCTTCTGGGCCGAAACGGAGCAGGCAAAACCACGACCTTCAGAATGATTATGGGCATGATTACGCCCGATGGTGGGCAGGTCTTATTCCAGGGCAGAGATGTGACGGCGCTACCGATGTATAAACGTGCCCGCCTGGGCATCGGCTATCTTTCACAGGAGCCCAGCATCTTCCAGCGGCTGAGCGTCCGCGACAACCTGCTGGCGATTCTGGAAACGATGTCTGTCAGCAGTGTTGAGCGATACCATAAAGCCAATATGCTGATAAAGCGTTTCGGCCTGACCGAGGTGGCTGAAAGCCAGGGCAGATTCCTTTCCGGCGGTGAGCGGAGAAAGCTCGAAATCGCCCGTGCGATGGTGACGGAGCCTTCGTTGATTCTCCTGGATGAGCCTTTTAGCGGCGTCGACCCTATTACCGTTGAGGACTTGCAGGAGGAAATTCGCCGACTGGTTGCCGCCGGCATGAGCATTCTGGTGACCGATCACAACGTTGAAAGGACGCTGGAGGTGGCAGATTATGCCTATATAATCGACCACGGTCAGGTAATTGGGGCCGGCTCTCCAGCCGAGATCATCCGCAACCAGACCGTGCGAAAGCTCTACCTGGGCAACACATTCGCCGGCGACGAATTTGACAACCGGTAAAGTGTTTAGCCGTCGCCGAGGTGGAATAAAAATGATTGATGTTCCAAAATGCAAAATCACGCACTATCCGGCGCAGGTTCTTGCTAAAGCTGCTAAGCCGGTAGAAAAAATCGACGACAGCATCCGCCAACTGGTGGAGAAAATGAAAGATATTATGCTCGCAAATAAAGGCGTCGGCCTCGCAGCACCGCAGGCGGGCGTGCCGCTTCGGCTATTTATCATTTCACTGGACGGCAAAAGAGAAAGCGTCCGGGTTTACATAAACCCAACGGTGACACCTATTGGTGAGCTTACCGAAACAGAAGAAGGCTGCCTCTCGGTGCCCGGCATTTATACGAAAATCCGGCGATACAAACAATGCAGCGTTACCGCCACGAACCTTGACGGCAATGAGTTTACCGAAGAGGCTGATGGCCTTTACGCCAGATGCCTGCAGCACGAGTACGACCACACAGAAGGAATAACTATCGCCGACCGAATGCCCTCGGCAGCGAAAATCGCCCACAGGAAACAACTTAAGGCACTGCAAGATGCAGAGAGAAAATCACAGAATAGCAAGTGAAAACAGGCAAAAGACCCTATCTGCTGGCGAGGGATGATGGATGAGGGACGAAGGACGACAGACGAGAAGAATAAGCAGCGTAAGGGAATCACAGGTCTATAAGCTTGCATTTAATGCCGCAATGGAGATATTTGAGGTATCCAAAGGTTTTCCAAAAGAAGAAACATGTTCCCTGACAGACCAGGTGCGCAAATCTTCCTGATCGGTCTGTACAAACCTTGCAGAAGCCTGGCGTAAACGTAAGTACAAAGCTGTATTTACGAACAAATTGTCAGATGCATCGCAAGAAGCAGCGGAAACGCAAACATGGCTGGAGTTTGCTTTGGCTTGCAGGTATATTGACCAAAAGACATTTAAGAGGCTTGATGACAGATACGAACACATTTTTGCCATGCTGTTTACGATGCAGGAAAAAGCTGAGAGTTTCTGCAATGTGCGATAGCCCCTCGTCCATCGTCCGTCGTCACTCGTCCATCGTAGTAACCAACAGGGCGGAAAACCAAAGTGAAAAGTAGGTGCCATGAACATAGTCTATCTTGGCAGCGGCGAATTCGGCGTTGAGAGCCTGGATGCTTTGCTCCAGTCAAGACATAACCTACAATTTATCGTAACGCAGCCGCCGCGACCAGCCGGCAGAGGCAGAAAGTCCACGCCCACGCCGGTAGCCTGCTGGGCAAGCGCTCACCTCATCCGTTTTGTTGAGACCGAAGACATCAACACGCCGGAAATCCGCCGGGAAATCGCCGGCTACGAGCCGGATTTGATCGTGGTCATCGCGTTCGGGCAAAAGATAGACAAGGAGTTGATAAATCTGCCGCCGAGAGGCGCCATAAACATACACGGGTCTTTGCTTCCGAAATACCGTGGGGCTGCGCCCATAAACTGGGCAATAATCAACGGCGAAACCGAAACGGGCGTCAGCATAATCACTCTGGCGGAAAAGATGGACGCCGGCCAAATCCTGGCACAGCAAAAAACCGAAATTCTGCCCGACGAAACAGCCGACGAGCTTCACGACAGGCTGGCGAAAATAGCCGCACCACTGTTGCTGGAGACTATAGATCGGATCGCCGATGGTACTGTCGTCTACAGCGAGCAAGACCATTCCCAGGCAACTCTTGCGCCGAAGCTGAAAAAATCGGATGGATTCTTAGACTTCAATGAGCCAGGTGAAGTATTGGCCCGAAAAATTCGCGGCCTTTGGCCCTGGCCCGGTGCGCAGGCCAGATACATCTCAAAGAAAACGCAGAAATCTCTACAGGTAACTATAGCCAGAGCCGCGACCGTAAAGGAGCGGCCCACTGACCTTCAGCCGGGAGTGCTTGATGAAGACCTGAATGTAGTATGCGGCAGCGGGGGCCTGAAGATTATACAAATCAAGCCTGCCGGCAGCCGGCTTATGAACTTTAAGGATTTCGTTAACGGCCAGCAGACACAGCCCGGCGATGTATTTCGTAGAAATATTTAGCCCGTGGTTTCACCACGAGTTTTATCGGCTTGCCACCGCTTCATACTATGCCGAATGCAAACAAAAAGATGTCAAACGGGGCACGTGCTGTCGCAGTGACGACACTAAACCGGTTCGATCCGAAGCGAAATTACGCCGGGCCAATCTTGGCCGAATTGCTGCCGCAAACGCAAGAAAGACAACGCGTCACCGACCTTGTTTTCGGAACCATAAGAAACCGCTTTGCCATTGACAGGGTAATAGCGACATTCTCCGGCCGTCCGGTCGAGAGGATACCTGCAGAACTGCTCAATATTATCCGGGTTGGCGTCTTTGAGCTTATCTACGTACCGGCAGCACCCGATTACTCTATTGTCAACGAGGCGGTTGAAAATGCCAAAGCCGTTAGCGGCAAAAAACAGACAGCATTTGCAAACGCGGTGCTGCGCCAAATCACCAGGCACATAATCAATCGCAATGCTGAACTTTCACAGGTTGACCTGGCAACTACACTTCCGCAGACACCCGTAAGTTGTTGCGAATTTGACAGCAAATTTTTGCCGGACCCGGATACTTGCCCGGCTGATTATCTTGCTGCTGCTTTTTCGCTGCCCAAGTGGCTAATAAGTGATTGGCTCGGCGAATACGGCCTTGAAAAAACCAGGCAGATTTGCTTTGCATCCAACCGTAGGCCCAGCATTTACATAAGGCCGAACACGCTGAAGATCACCGCCCAGAAATTAGCTGAGCATCTTCGCCGCCGGGCAAATATCGATAATGAAATAGTCCCTCAAGTCGAAATGATAAGAATCAGAAGTCCGCAAGACATAACCCAGCTTGCCGGCTTTGAACTGGGCTTATTCACCGTTCAGGATATAACCGCTTCGCAGGCGGTCAGGCTGCTGCAGCCCCAGCCGGACTGGACAATACTGGACCTGTGTGCCGCACCGGGCACAAAAACAACCCAATTAGCGGAGCTAACGGGCGACTCGGCAAAAATTGTCGCGACCGACATTGACAGCCGACGCCTGGAGAAGGTCAAAGAAAATATTGCCCGCCTGGACATTAAAAGTGTAACTACCGTTGTTTATGACCAACTCTTTGAAAATTCTCAATTCAAAATTTTAAATTCTAAATTCGATGCAATCTTGCTGGATGTGCCATGCTCAAACACCGGCGTAATGGCAAGGCGTGTTGAGAGTCGCTATCGGCTAAGGCAAAACACAATAGCAGAATTGGCCCAAACGCAAGCAGAGCTACTGCAAAAGGCAGCAGCACTGGTAAAGCCGGGCGGAAAAATCTGCTACAGCACCTGCAGTATTCAAAAGGCTGAAAACACAGACGTGATAAGAAACTTTTTGCAGCAAAACCAGGACTTTGAGCTTCTGTGCGAACAGATCTGGTTACCTTCGGTAGAAGGCTTTGATCACGATGGCGGCTACGTGGCGATTCTCTCAAAAAACTTTTAGGTCATTTAGCCCTCCCAACCCAGAACTAATCCCATTTGGGGCCTTCGGCGTCGACTTCGGCGTGCAACTTCGCCAAGGTTTCTTTCATCATCTGCAGACGCTCAGGCTCTCTTTCAGTAAGGTTGTATTGTTCGGCTATATCCTCAGCCAGGTTATACAGTTCAAACCTGGTCATTTCAGTGTCGGCCAGAATCTTCCAGTTGCTCTGGCGCATCGCCACGGTAAAAGGCTTGCTAAGGGCCTTATCGTACCGCCAGTAAAGCGGCATTTTACGGTCGAGCTTTTTGCCCGTAAAAAGCGGCAAAATACTTGTGCCGTCAATCGGCCTATCCGTTGGCACAGGTACTGCCGCCATCCCACAGAGGGTGGGCAGAATATCGGTGCCGTTGACCGGCTCGCCGCTGACAGAGCCCGGCTCAATCTTGCCCGGCCAACGAATAATTCCCGGCACGCGGATACCGCCTTCATAGACATGCAGCCCCATGCCACGCAGCAGCCCCGCCGAACCGAACGACCGTTGCGAACCCCGGTAGCGATTCAGCGTCTCGGGGCCGTTGTCGCTGGTGCATATCACTATTAGCGGGAATCCAGTCACAAACACCGCAGCGATAGGGCGTTCAACCCGTGAGAATGCCCACCCGCGCCGGCGAACACACCTGGGCAATTGTAAATCGAAAGTTTGGAAAGTAAATCCACAGCTTTTCCACAAGACAGACTTGCGATGTGAACAGATTGTTAGAAACAATTTTTTTTTTCGCGCAAAGTCAACACTGACAATGGGCTTCATAAAGTGGAAAAGAATTTATGCAAATCGGTCTTGATTCATGGTCTCCTAACCGATAAGTTCACCACTATCAGGGTTCGGCAAGACGGTATCCCTATAGGTGCTACGATTCGCAGGAACCCGAGGGGCAGACCCGCACCAATTGAGCCCGTAGCCAGGCTTCCGTCCGGCAGCAGGGCAGGGTGTTTTCCGGAAGGACAATTGGTGCAGGCCCAATCAGCAGGAGAGCATGGATGCAGGGCGCGTTCACGGAGGAACGTTTCAGGCCTACGGGATCAGAGGGTTCCCGCTTGGCGGGGGCTCACTCCCAGGCGATAGCGACACAGTCTCCGGGTTCCTGCGAAGCAGAATCTCGGGATTCCCGCCCAGTGGCCACGCAAATAAACGCTATTTGCCAGGCTATTGCCGAAAGGCTGGGACAGCAGCGGTATCAAATATGGTTTAAGAATTCAACCAAATTCACACTTGGGCAGCCCCGGCCAGGCGAATCCGCCGGCTATCTGAAGATCGGCGTGCCAAATCTGTTCATTGCTGGTTGGATCGAGAATCATTTCTTAGATGACATCAGCCAAGCAGTTCTGGCAGCCACCGGTAACAGCCTTAAGATTACCTTTGCCATCGACCCGGAGCTTTCGGCAATCCCGGCTCGCGGTGTCGCTCGTCCCCCTGCTTACGCAGGGGCAAGCCTGCCCCCGCAACAGCGGGGGTCGGGCGATGGACGACGGACGATGGAGGATGGACGGCGCGGCCGAACCGCCAAGCTGACTTTTGATACGTTCGTTGTCGGCCCATCTAACGAGCTGGCCTACAACGCCGCTAAACAGGTTGTATGCGAACAGCAAAGCCGTGTTCCCACCGGGCAGCCACCTACGTTCAACCCGTTGTTTATCCACGGAGGATACGGGCTGGGCAAAACACACCTGCTGCAGGGCGTCTGCAACGAGGTGGCCAAAAATCGACCACAAACTAATTGGCTATATCTGTCGGCAGAAGACTTTGCCAATCAATTTGTGCTGGCCCTGAAGACAAAAAAGCTGGAGACTTTCAGGCACAAAATGCGGCAAACCGATTTATTAGCCATCGACGACATCCACTTCCTGGCGAACAAGCCCGCCACCCAGGAGGAATTCCTGCATACCTTCAACACCATCAATTTAGCAGGCAAGCAGATTGTTCTGGCTTCGGATGCGCATCCCAAAACGATCAATCAATTGTCGGAAAAGCTGATCAATCGTTTCATCTCTGGAATGGTCGTCAAGATTGAGCCGCCGAACTTTCAGACCCGCTGCCAGATCTGCCGACAATACGCTTCGCGGCTGAGCCGGCAAAATCCCAATGTGCCCGGTTACGCTGGGCCGGTGCCCGAAAGCGTGATAAGATACGTTGCCGAGAACCTGCGCGGCAGCGTGCGGGAGTTAGAAGGGGCATTGGTGAAGGTAGTCGCATATTCGGCATTACAGAACGAGAAAATCACATTGGCGATGACGCAGGCGGTGTTGGCCGAACACCTCGAAAGATGCGACCCAATCGTGCGCATATCAGATATTGAATCGGCGGCAGCTACGTACTTTGGCACAACAGCCACAAGCTTACACTCCTCCAAGAAAGATAGGACTGTCTCGCTAGCCCGGCATTTTAGTATGTACCTGGCAAGAAAGCATACCAAGATGAGCTCCTGCGAAATCGGGCGATTTATGGGCAACAAAAATCACGCCACCGTGCTGCTTGCCTGCCAAAGAATCGAGGAGCTGCTCAAACAAAATGCAGATGTTCACTGGCGCTCGCCCGCCGGCAACAGGCTCGCCAAAGCCAGAGTGGTGCTTACAGCCCTCGAAGAAAGTATCTCCGCGTAATCGGGGCAACAGGATACCACGTCGCTTGTCCCCCGTCGCTCGGGTCACGGGCGACGGGCGACGGAATTCCGCCTGCTGTCCTGATTTCCTGATATTCTACATCCTGTTTTCCTGATGGCCTGATTTTCTTTCCCCCGAGTCACGGGCGACGATTTTCACTTTGCATTTGGGTACTGCCGCCAGAAATTTGGCCCCGTAGGGTTTGTTAACTATCCTACTATCCAGAACGACGACCATGCCGGTATCGGTCTTACTGCGGATCAGCCGGCCAAAGCCCTGCTTGAACTTGATAATCGCCAGCGGCAACTGATAGTCGTAAAAAGGATTACCGCCCTGTGCCCTTATCTGTTGCAGACGGCCTGCGATTAGAGGCCTGTCGGGCACAGCAAACGGCAGACGAACGATGATGACGTTGCGTAGCGCCGCGCCGGGCACATCCACGCCTTGCCAGAAACTGTCGGTTCCAAACAGACAGGACCTACTGCCGGCCTTGAAACTGGCAAGTAGCGCAGTCCTATCCAGGCCCGCTCCCTGCTGTTGCAGGGCAAAATTGTTTTCCGCCAGCCAGGCCGAGAGCTTCTCAGCGAATACCTGGAGCATCTCGTAGCTGGTAAAAAGTACAAAAGCGCCGCCGGCAGTCTTGTGTATATATTTTTTTACCATTTGGACGGCGGCATCAATAAAAGCCGGCTCATTTGGCTCCGGCAGGTCCTTCTCGACATAGACGGTCACCTGCTTATCGTAGTCAAAAGGCGAGCCGAGTCTAAGGGCGTCAAAATCCGCCAGGCCAATGTGACCGGCAAAAAAATCGAAATCATGCACCGATGGATGATTATCAATGTACGGTGCGCTACTCAAAGTGGCGCTTGTTAGGATGACTGATTCGTATTTGTCGAATAGGCAGCTTCTTACATCCGGCCCGACATTTAGCGCCGCACTTTTCAAAAAGATGCCCGCTCTTTCCCCTGCTGACAGCATCTCCGGCAGCTCCACCCAATAGACGTAATCGGCCTTTGTCTGCATCAGAAAGCATTGCAGGTCTTCCGCAATCGCTTCACAGCGGTCAGTGAACCGCATAGTTTCAAATCTCTCGTCAACATCTTTTGTCTGCTTGGCAAGTTTGGCTAATTCCGACCGCAAATCCTTCAGATGACCGGAGATTCTGTCATCGACAAAATTCTTGTAGCACCTGCCGTTGGTCTCATCCCTTGTCCGCTCAAACCAATCACGAACACTCTGAAAGAAAAGCCTTGACTGGCTGGCTATCCGCCCGACCAAATCAATGGCTTTATCCGCTCCGGTGTATGCCAGAAGCCCCTTTCGCGTCCGCGGATTGTAAAGGCCGTCCAGCAGAAATTTAACCCGGCGATCGCTGATACTTATGCCGAAATGCTCCTCAGCCACGTGCTCGATGTTGTGCGCCTCATCTATTATCACATAGCGATAATCCGGCAAAACCGACGCTCCCTCTTCCTTGAGCAGAAGGTCACTAAATAATAGCGCATGGTTAGCCACGATTATGTCGGCGTTTTCCAGCTTGCGCCTGGCCCGCCAGTAGAAGCAGTCGTGAAAATGCGGGCACTTTCTGCCGCGACAGTTTCCGTGCTCACTCTTGACCGCATCCCAGAGCAGATTTTTCGGCACAAACCCCGATAAGGCCGGGTCGCTGAGAGAGCCGTCCTCTGTTTGGCCGGCCCAGTCGCTTATGTCCCGAAGCTGCGAGCCGAACTCATCGAAAAGTCGCATTTGCCGACGCAGCGCAAAGTCCAGCCGACGCCGGCAAAGATAATTGCCCCTTCCTTTCGCCAATGCCGCTGTGAATCCACCGGGTCCGCCACCGTTCTTGCTTTCGCAAGAAAGCACGGTGGCCAGGAAGGGAATATCCTTGTTGATCAACTGTTCTTGCAGCGTGATGGTAAAAGTGCTGATCAGCACCCTGCCCTGCACACCAAAGGGTTCGGGGGTCGGGGATCGGGGATCGCTATGCTGACCCCTGGCTCCTGACCCCTGGCCCCTCGGATCGCGGCGGACTTGCTCAACCGCAGGGATAAGGTACGCAAAACTTTTACCGACGCCGGTGCCGGCCTCGACAACTAAATGCCGACCGGTTTGAAGGGCCTTACCAACCGCACAGGCCATCTGCACCTGCTGGGGCCGCTCTTCAAAGCCAGCAAAAAACTTCGAAATCAGCCCCCCCTTCGACAAGCTCAGGGCAGGCCCTGCAGCAAAAACCTGTTCTATATCTAAACCTGTATTTGGCTTTATCATAGCATGAATATTATCCACTTTTCATCACTCATAGCAAGCATCAAGCATCGCAGCACTGAAGGTCCAGCCCTTGGACGCAACCAGCCACGAACGACCAACGACGAGCGACGAAATAGGCTTGCCAAAAGAGAGGTTGAATGAACTGAGACGGGCGCATAAGGACGCTGCGTGAGAGCATCCTTAGCGCTTTGATTTACTTCCAACGTTCAAGACAGGAATTCGTTCGGATAGTTTCCTCGGAGGAAGGTCTTTCAACTCTGGCGCCTTGGCCCTATCTATGATTTTACAGATTTCATTGAGAGATTCTGCATTTTGTTTTGATATCTTACCGTTTCTTTGCAGCCGCTCCCAGATGCGACGGAACAGTATGACTTCAGAGTAGTTCCTGAGTACAACGGGCATTAAGGATCGCTTATCGAAAATTCCCCTAATATCCTTAATTTGTTTAGATTCGTCGCCGGAACTTAATGCCGTATGCGCCGCCAACAAAATCTGGTACCATGCGATGTCCTTCATCGTTGCCTTCTTGGGCTCAAAGCACTCTAAAGCGCTCTTAGCGATGTCCAGTTCAACACAAGCGAGTCCCGCGGTCACGCAAAGTAAAATATCTTCGTGAGGGTGTATTTCAATGAATTCTTTTGCCCCTTCTTTGCCTGCGAACGTCAAGGCAATAGCGTATATTGCTCGAAAGTAGACATCATTTTTATCGGTCTCAAGTACGCCCGGCATAATATCACAAGCAGCATCATAATCATCTGCCAACAAGTTGATGAAGGCATCTACTATACCTGAACCAGGCTTAGCCGAATATAGATTTGCGATCCGAGTTTCTTCTAATGCCGCTTTGTGTTCACCGCGGACCATCAAGGTTATTGCTTTCATCCTGTGCACTATAGGATTTCTTGGTGCTTGACGTTCCCACAACATACCAATCTCATCGGCAAACTTGTCCATTCGCAGATTTCGGGCAACAAGGTATAATGCTTCTAAGATGTCTTCATTCAAAGGTTTTCGTGCAAGTCCAGCCCGATAGTTACGAAGCGCCCAGTCAAACCATCCCTCGTGTTCAAGGATTTTCCCCTGCTCGTATAGCAATGTCAGGTGAATGTCATCCAACTCCTTCTCTTCCCTTGGAGCGATTTCCACAATGCGCATATCGTAGTCGCGAAGTGCCTCTCTAAACTTACCCAGCTCCTTTAGATTCCTCGCTCGAAGTAGAAGCAGGTTTCCATGTTTCTTATATTTCTTCAGGCTTAACTTAATAGCCTTTGAATAGTGTTCATTGGCGCATTCGACCGAAAGGAGTTCTCCAGACATGCCAGCCTTTATCAGTTTGGCAGATTTTCTCTCCTTCACCAGTTCATCAACTACCTGTCCGAATAGATGGTGAGCGCGCATCTCAATCTCTTCATCGCCGCAAGCAAAGCCGAGACATTCTTGAACGCTGGAAAGACCTCCATCAGGTTGATCTTTGCCGAAGCAAGTGGTCCATGTCCAAAGTGCCCATGCAAGACGCTTTGCCTCCTCGGATTGTTTTTGAGGATCCATGGGGTCCACAGACTTACGCCATTCGTTTATCAAATTGGCCAGAGTGTTTTTAGCGTGCTCTCTAACTTCTTCACGTGTGTAAGCTCTGGAAAAATCCTCCCAGTGTTGGCTTTCTAAGGACTCAAGCCGGATTCTTTTGAAAAGATATTCCAAGGCCTTTCTGTAATCTTTCTTTTCATTGTAGTATCGATCCTCCAGTTGGTCCGCTGCCACAACATCCTTGTTACAGTTCAAAGCCGAGATTCGTTCCGCTAATTGCCGGAAGCAGGCAATAATCGGGGTATCCTCGGCAAAGCCTGTTTTAAGGCTGCCGTCAAAATTAAAGACCATGTTCTCGCCAATTTCGAGCGCAGGCTCAAAATAGATTCTTTGTACCGGTGGGAAAAGCGACTCATCCTCAGCAGGCTCTTGGCCTTTGCTATCGGTCGGCTGCCCGGCTCGGTCCTTCTTGCCGACAAACGCTTCGGCTGCAAAGGAAATCCATTTCTCCACGTCCACCCCCCCTCGCGGCGGTACAGGTGTAGCAAGAGGGATCACATCTATGCCAGGAGCCCCGAGGCATTGCTTCTCTCTCAAGAGATAGTTGCCGAGTACTATCTGGATGCCTTCAATGTTTGCCCGGTTGAGACGGAAGCAGAGGACGAGAGCATCCGCAAGCAGCAGGGTGCTGGCGTATGCCTGTTCCGCCAAGCCAGCACGCGAATCTATCAGAACATAGGTGAACCGCTTCTGTAACACCTGAGTAAGGTCCCGAAAGAAGCCCTCCTTTGGCAAAGACGGGTGCTTCGTCTTCGGTATTTCGCTCCTGAGGGCAGCGACAACCTCAAGGTAGGATTGCTCCTCTTGGCCTTTTTCCAGCCATGCGGCCTTAATTCCCGCCGGCATTACAAAGAGGTTTGCCGCACCAGGTATCGGCGAAATGTACCGTTCATCTTCGATATTGTCTTCGAGCCACTCCGTGTTGCGTCCGTTTTTCTGGTAGCCTCTAAGTAAGCCCGCGAATCCTTGCTTACCTATCGTCGTTTGCTTAGGTACGTAAATGTCCAGGCCAGGCGCTTCAAGGTCCATGTCGACTAACAAAACTCGGTAGCCTTTCTGTCGACGTGTAGCCGCCAATGTGATTCCTGTATGCGCTAGAGAAAGAGTTCTTCCAACGCCGCCCTTATATGAGTAGAACGCGTATATCATGCTACACCGTGAGCTAAAGAAGTTTCATATTCGGAGATTGATTGGTCTGTACGATCAATATCGACACCTGCCCCTTGCCTCAGCAATATACGGTTCATGTTGAACATGCCATAATCGACCGGATCCGTTGACGCCTCCTTCAAGGGTACACGCGCTTCGAAGTCCAGTCCAAGCGCGTCCATAACTTCAAGCATTCTTTTCCAACTTGCCGAGCGATAAGCAGTAATCTCATATTTTTGAATCTGCTGAGGTTTGATGTTGAGCCTCTCGGCGAGCTGCTTTTGAGTATAGGCCCTTGCAATTCTGGCCTTCACGAGGATTTGCGGAAGATCCTGAACAGAATGCATGAACAGGCTCGAATTTTCCTTGAGTTCCTCAAAGTCATGCAACTGTTGTTGGAGCCTGTTGATCTCCCATTCGATCCCAGCTATCATCGCCCTATACACGCGCGGATCCATTTTCTCACTGAGGGTGCGCGAGGATGCGAGTGCACCCTCAAGTTTTGCAATCTGACCCTTTGTCACCTTATACTGTCTTTCGTTTTGTACCATTCTCAGTTGCATTAGTGAAGGTCTCCAATGTCAACGACAAGTATGCCTTTTGGATTGCCGTCCCGGTCCTCTTGGAAGTACTCTTCCACAGGTTTACCCCCAGCATTACGCACGCGCATACCCTTTACGAAGAAATCGACACCATATTTTCCCTTCATTGCCTTCCGCGGCGGATTCACGTCAAGAAAGACCGGGTCCAGCTTATCGACATTCATGCCGGGTCTATATTCCCAGCAGCCATCAACATCATTTGGATATGGGTCGTCAGTAATAAAGCCGCCATCAATCCAAACCTTCTCCACGCCGGCAGCCGACAGGTTAGTCAACGCGGCCTTAAGACCCTTGAACAGTTTTAATCGCCTTGGCGTCCACGTGAATATTCGCTCGATGTCAGCTATGGAAACATCGTAAATACCAGGTGGTAGATTGCCCTTTGCGTCGAACTCTGGTATTCCGGCCGTCTTTCTTGCCACTGTGCAACTGCTCCCATGTAACCATCCGTGGCTGCACGCCAAGGATAAGTTATGGAACTAACCATTTTCGTACCCAGCGACCCAGATATTGCGTTCGACCAAAACTCCATCGCAACCACCTAAATTATACACAACTAAAAACTTGTGTCAATAATAAAATCACTAATTAATTGTGTTTATCGGCAGAATCAACAAAAAAAAGTGATTTTTGTTAAAAAATTTGCATGCATCCCCCTTTTCGTCCCAAAAATGGCGGTTCGCACACACAAAGAAAACCCACCAGTAAAGTGCGGCATAACGACAACGCGGCTCCCCGCGGTCGCGAGGACAAGAGTAAATTGCCAGGTTTAATATGGCAGTAAGCGGTGGAATAGAAACGCCGGAATGAAAAAGGTCGCAACGATTCGACCGTCCCCAATCTACGCTTGATGGTGCGGAAAGGGCCTGGATTCCTGCTCCCCGCTTCTGTGGGGACGTGTTTACACCTGCGAAAGCAGGTGCAGGAATGACAAGCTCAGGTGGTCGCGAATTGGTAAATAGAATTGCTATGAGCACGGCAAAAAGAGTGGTCCGGCCTATATTTATCGCGGGTTGTCTCCCCGTGCTGGAACCCCTGAAGCCCACGTGAAACGGAGGGCTAAATATTTAGCCGCCAAATCTATTTGGCGGTTTTTTGACGCGCTATGGCCTGGTCAACAGCTTTTTTCAGGGCAATAACGGCGGGGGCGTCCGGCAGCTTTTCGCAAGCCTCACTGATCGCCCTTTTGGCCTCGGCCAGTCTTCCCGTCCGCAGATAAATGTAGCCCAGCAGAAATTGCAGCTCGCCCACACCGCCTGTTTGGTATCCCGCCTCACGGCAAAGGCGTAAACATTCCTCGGCGTCAGCTATCCGGCTGTCGAGCTTGTCTGCGGGAATTGAAAATTGAAAATTGAAGATTGAAGATTGATCGGTCTGCAATGCCCTACCCAAAAATAGAGCGCTACTCATATATTCGCCGGCGGCAAACAACGCCAGGCTTTTGGCCGCGTGCACAAGGGCCGCTGCTTCGCGCTGGCGAAGCGAACCGGCGGGGCCGGGTTTGTAAATCGAAGCCAGAGTATAGGCATCCACGGCACGGTAGTACTTGCCCTGTTTAAGATACTCCTGGCCGGCGCTAGCGTACTGCTGGAATTTGTTCGCCGAATATGAGTTGTAATCCTGGTGGCCGCCCAAGGCCCGCTTAGCCTCAGCAGATAGCTCCGCGGCAGAAAGCTTGTTTACTTCCTGCAACGCGGTAAGACTCATCGCTCGTCCGTCGTCTGCTTTCTGTCGTCTGTCCCCTGTGGCCGCTCCCTCACGGTCGCGGCTCTGTTCTATCCCTATCTCGGCTGCCAGGCGATAGTCAGCCGTCCCTCGGGTCATAAGCTGCTGGTCACCGGCCAGCCCGCCATCCGTCTGGCGGACAAGACTTCGGGTGCCAGGCAGCTCTTCCGCAGAGCCTGCCCCGAACTTGTCGAAGGGAACCGTACTCTGCGACAATTCGGGCGGTGATTGCTTCGGCTGCTGTTGTGACGCCGATGCCAGTAAGCTATCGAGTTTGGCTCGTATTTCGGCAGGACTATCCTGCCGGTTCAGTTGCTCAAAAATATCAACCTGCGACTTTAGCCCGGCTCGTCCCTCACTCTTCACCGGTTGCCCCTGCTCCCCCTGCCTGGGCAGGGGCGGGGCTTGCATAGATTGCCTCAATCCAGCCGCTTCATCGGATATGCGCTTTAGCTGACGCTGTAATTGCTCCATCTGGTCGCGGTACTGCGCAGATGTCAGGCTGTCGCCTTGCTGAGCCGAAGGCGAAGCATCTGGCCTGCGCAGAAGAGATTCCTCGCTCTGCTCGGAAGGAGCTTGGCTTTGCAAAAAGGGGCTAAGACTCCGGGCGGCAGCGGCCCTTTCCAGGTCAGCCGAGATCAACCTTTCCAGTTCTTGAGGTGTTCTCGCCATTGGCTGGAACCGCACCGGCAGCATATCAAAGGAATCGCCAGCGCGTCCAGCCGGCGGATTCTGCGCTGCAGGTACATCTTGCACAGCCAGCTCGTCGTCGGGCCGCCCACTCCACGGCATTTCAGCATTGGTTCTTATCTTTGTGCTTGCAGGCCACGACAGGTCGGGGGCGGGCTGGCCAAGCCTGATTGTGCTAACCGTGCCTGTCGGTGAATAGAACGGACGATATGCCTCGGTGAGACCGCCATCGTCATCAGAGCCGGCTGAGTACCTCAAGAATGAGTCCAGCGAAGTCGAGCCGAGCGGCGCGCGGAAATCGGTTGTCGACCCATATGGAACCGTGCCGCGAAAGTGCTTGCCCGCCTGGACATTGCCGGTGATTATCATGTTACCCAGACTACCACTGCTGTCGACGGGGTTAGGACTACGAACCAGGCCGCTCTGAATGCCGCTTTGTGGAACCGTGGCCGGACCAACCGGATTGCCAATCCCAAGATTTGCCACGCGGCTCCGCGAGTACCCTCCAACTGACCAGCCCGGACTGCACAAGGCAGTAAGCAGCACCAGCACCAATGCAAGCACCCCAAGGCAGGACCCAGGATATATGAGTGCGTATTTAGCCCCGCAATTTATTGCGGGGTTACGTAGTCTGTTTTTCATAATGTTTAAGACCTCTCTTCATCCCGCTGCACCCATCGAGAAGATTGTCCGTCGCTGTACCGGCGACGGCTAAACGCTCACGCATACTTCGGTTTTTCAGCCCAACTAAGTTTGGTCGCTAACGTGTCCCAGCGGGTTCGTAGCGGGTTATTCACGACCAGAAAATCGCTGCTTTCTTTCTCAATCCTTACCATATCATCAACCGACAACCTCATCGAAACCTGGCCATCAATCGAAAGGGTCGTGCCTTTATTGACCCGCACAGCAGAGACTTCCACGACGCTATCGGCGTTTATCACGATCGAGCGAAAACTCAGTGAATGAGGGCAAATCGGCGTAATCACCATCGCCTCCATCGAGCCGGCTAAAATTGGCCCGCCGGCGGAGAGATTATAAGCTGTCGAGCCGGTCGGCGTTGAGATTATAAGCCCATCGCTAACGCAACCGGCAAGCGGTTGACCATCCACCGCGACCTTCAACTCAATCAATCTGAACGGCGGCCCTGCCGTAATAAAGACGTCATTGACAGCCTTGGAACAGAACTTCGGTTCTGACAGGCCCTTACGCCTTTGTGATGCACCGAAAACCCGACAGCCCAGCAGCATCCGCCTTTCTACCGGCGCCTTACCTGATACTATATCGTCGAAAAGCTCCTTAAGTTCGCTTATACTGAATTCTGCCAGAAAGCCCAGTTTGCCCAGATTAACGCCTATCGTGGGCACACCTGCCTGGCTTAGATTCCTCGCAGCCGAGATAATGCTGCCGTCGCCACCAAAAACGACCGCAAAATCGCACTTTTTCAGGGTTTGGGTGGTACAGTTGTCAATACAATAACTGGCGACGACCTGAGCCTTGCCTTTTGCAAACTCGGCAAATTCCTCGATTGCCGCAGCCACGGGCCCTTTTTTCGGATCACCGAAAATGACAAGTTTGGGCAAAGATTTCCCTTTTGCCATCTGTTATCTATCTTTACAAGCCTGCAATGAATTGCGGGGCTAAATACTTACCCGATTCTCAACCAACATCTCTTTGCCGGTTCTTACTATCTCATCGGCAGTTATACCCGCCTCCATAAGTTGGCACTTACGGGAGTTATGTCCGATAAACCTCCTCGGTGCGCCGAGCACGCGTATGGCATCCAGCCTGCGGCTGTGGGCGTTATTCGCTGCGGCCAACTCCAGCACCGCCGAGCCAAACCCGCAGGCAAGATTGTGGTCCTCAACGGTAATTATACCTTTGCCCTGATCCAATAGGGCGATAATACTTTCATCGACAGGAGCAGCAAAGCGGGCGTTAATCACATCAGCCGGTACCGCCTCCTTAGCCAGCAAATTGGCTGCTTTCAGCGCTTCTGTCAAAACGCTGCCGTAGCTGACGATGACAATAGCCGCACCTTTGGACCTTCTGACAACCACGCTCCTTCCCAGCCTGAACGGCTCGGCACAGGTGGCTCTGACAAACTCCGGCGGCGGAACCAGGTCTCTGGGATACCTTATGACTACGGGCCTATCCTGGGCCAAAGCAAATTCCAGCGCCAGCCGCACCTCGATCTGGTCCGCGGGTGCCGTAAGCACCATATTCGGCAGCATCCGCAAGAAGCCTATATCCATCAGGCCGTGATGCGTCGGACCATCCGCCCCCACAAGCCCGGCTCTATCCACACAAAAAACGACCGGCAGATTCTGCAGCGCAACCTCCTGGAATATCTGGTCGAAACTTCGCTGCAGAAAGGTCGAATAGATGCAGACTACCGGCCTGGCGCCGGCTCTGGCCAGCCCGGCGGCAATATCCACAGCAGCACTTTCGGCAATGCCGACATCATAAAACCGCTCGGGCAGTTTCTTACGGAACTCCACAAGTCCGGTGCCGTCGCACATAGCTGAGGTTATTGCGACAATCTTGGTGTCTTTTTCCGCCAGTTCCATAAGGTGCTTGCCCACTACGTCGGTGAAGGTGGGTCTATCTTTGTCCGTTACCGTCTGAACCTGGTCGCCGTTCATTTTGAACGGGCCGGTCGAATGAAATTTGCCGGGCTGCAAACCGGCTGGCTCGAACCCTTTGCCCTTTTTGGTGTAAACGTGCAGAATTGCCGGGTGCTTTAACTGACTCAATGCGGCAAACAACTTTATAAGCGAGCCGATGTCGTGGCCGTCAACCGGACCGAAATAGGGAACGTTCAAGCTCTCAAACATCTGGCTGGCCGGCAGCACCATTCGAATACTCTTTTTGATTCTTTGCACCGCCTCCTCGACGCCCTTGCCGATGCCCGGCAGGTGCTCCAGGATATTGCTGGTGGTCTTTCGCAAATCCTCGTAGGTCTGGCTCAGCCGGACCTTCGAGAAATACTTTGCCATCGCCCCGACAGTCGCGTCTATGGCCATAGAATTGTCGTTGAGCACAATCAGCAACTGCCTCTTGACCAGTCCAAGATTATTGAGCGCCTCAAAAGAAACACCGTTGACAATGCTGGCATCACCGACCACTACGACGATCTTATGCGTGTCGCTTATCGCTTGTCGCTTGTCGCTTATCGCGATTGGCGATTGGCAATTGGCGATCTGCGATCCGAGGGCCATTCCGATTGCCGTAGCTATGGAGGTCCCTGCGTGGCCGACAGTGAATTGATCGTACTGGCTTTCTGTGGGGCTGGGAAAGCCGCTTATCCCATCAGCCTGGCGAAGACGGGCGAATTTATCTTTCCTGCCGGTGACGATCTTATGCGTATAACATTGATGCCCAACATCCCAGAGGAGTCTGTCTTTCTTGAAATCGAAGACATAGTGCAGGGCCAGCGTCAGCTCCACCACGCCCAGGTTGCTGGCGAGGTGTCCTCCGGCCTTGCTGACCGAATTGAGAATGAGCTGCCGTATCTGGTCAGCCAACGTCCCAAGCTGCGCAACCGACAGCTTCTTCAAATCGTCAGGGCTGTTTATCTGCTCTAATAATGTAGCCATACAAGATTCTGCCGTTTCAACCAAAAGTGCTGATAGCTAAGCAGTAAAATCAGAATTTTTCAAAAAATCTTTGCTACTTTTACTATAACAGCTTACGCCAAAACATGCCACTAGTCAAACCCGTTTTTTTCGCATCAAATCCGCAGATTGCTCCAATTATGGAGCGCCACAGCGCGCAAACATGGAAACCTGATAATTGTGAAAGGCATCAAAAATGATGAACGGTAAATTGTGGGCCACGAAGATCATACCCTTAACACAGGGCAAATTCGCAATTGTGGACGCCGAGGATTACAACTGGCTTAGCCAACACAAATGGTGTGCCGCGAAAGACAGAGCCACCTTTTACGCGCACCGAGGCAGCAACGGAAGGCTGATTTCAATGCACCGGGCGATTATGCGTGCCCCCAAAGGCCTGATGTGCGACCATAGAAACCATAACGGCCTTGATAATCGCAAGAGCAATCTTCGCCTCTGTACCGCCGCACAGAACCAGTACAATAAAAGGCCTAAGAAAGGCTGCTCATCAAGATACAAGGGCGTGATTCTGAGAGAGGACCGCAGAAGATGGCGGGCAAAGATCTGTTTCAAGCGTAAGCGCATACATCTCGGCGACTTCGCGGATGAGATAAAAACAGGATTGGCCTATGACGACAAAGCCATCGAGCTTTTTGGCGAATTTGCCTGCCTGAACTTCCCCGAGCGAATAGAGCTGCGAAACTGGATAAGAAAGCTTATCTGGGCGGCCTGAATCAATTGACGACGGATAAAAGAATCCTTGCAACCTTGACGTACAGAGCAAGACGCGGGTGCATTGAAAAATTGTTTGCTTTTTGCTATACTTGTATATATCTTGGGTTTTGCTGTAATCAGAAACAATAGCATCTTATGAGTTTTTTCATACGCCCCAGAGATACGATTGGTCCACAATAGTTGAATGAAGAAGAGGTTCTAGCAAATGATAGATTATAAGAATGATTATGTCAATTTAGTGGTTCTAGGTAACTTTAATCCGAGCATCCTTACGCATCATTTTTTAGTTAAGGAATGTGGGTTTGACCTAGGCAATAAACCTGTTTCTAAAGGTCCACCTATGCCAGTGGTTGCATCTCTGGACTACGATAAGATATCTTTTTTTGCAGACCTGGGTCGGCTACAAATAATGCAAAAGAATTGCGAAGATCCTAAATCAAGTAAACTGCCACACTATTTGGAGACTTATCTGTACAAGTTGCCTTATACGCCTATAACCAAATGCGGTGCGAACTTCAGTTACAGACTGAGCGTAGAAAAATCTCGCCTGGAAGAACTAGCCCGCTGGTTAGCTAATGAGCGGAGTAAATTCTGTGAAATTCTTAAACTAAAAACAGTTAATCTGGAAGTAACATCTACGGTCAATGAAAATAAAGAAACAATAGAGAGCTGGATCCTTCGGACTAAAACCGGTGAGCATCAAGCTTCAACTATGCTAAAAGTAGCAATGCCCGATTCTGCGAGCGAGGTAAAAATAGATTTTAACTATGAAGTTGCAAATCTTGATACAGACAGAAAGCGGCTAAATAGTGTTACCGCCCGCTATGATAAGATATTTGATCTGTTCAAACATCAGGTTGAAAAGATATTCGCAGGGTAAACGTCATGACCACGCAAACAGTAGCCAATTATGTTGAAGACTTATCTACGGAAAAATCTGAAGTGTCCGCTACTTTGAAGCACTATGTTCAATATGTTCAAGAAGCTATTGGATATATTCTCTCTTCTCTTCGTAGAACTCATGAGAGCTCCAAGTTAACTTTCCATTACGAGGATTCCAGTCAGCCACCATTTGTGCAGGGAGAAGACATTAATTTTCTTCAGGAAGCACTAAGCCCCGTTGTTGTCAGTGAAAATAACCTTAAAGCTATCGAGTTCCTTGAAGAATGGTTTGCAGAGCCGGATGACTTAGGCGAGCAGTTCTGGGAAGAATTCAGGAGAGAACTCAAAGCTAACAGGTTTACAATATCTTAAGACATAATCAGATGGTCACCTATTTACTGGATACAAACACGATACAGTGTATATTAGAAAAGAGCGAGGATGCACATACTACAAGGATAAAGCAAAAACTTCAAGCTGTTTTGCGACAAAACGCCAAGATCCTAATGTCACCTGTTGTTTTCTACGAGTTGTCTCGATTGTTGTATCAGAAACAGGTAAAGGAGAAATTAGATTCCTTGAAAAATCTTGCAGCTTGCTTCGAATGGATTGATTTACAGAAAACAACATGGACTCTTGCTGCGCAATTTTGGGCGAAATGTAGGCAGAAAGGAACACCAACCGGTGAAGGTCTTGATGCCGATGCTTTAATCGCTGCCCAAGCTGAGGAATACAATGCTGTTGTGGTGACTGACAATGTCCGTCACTTTCAGTACCTTGGGGTCATTTACGAAAGTTGGTAATATTCTCCACAGAATAAGGCCATCTATTTAGCTTAATAATCTACTTCTCAAAAACTTTTTCGCTTATCTTGTTCTTTCGAGCAGGGCCACTGCGTCTCTCCCCAGCATCAGCCCGTCAAAGTAAGCAATAAGAGCGTATCAACGAAAAAGGCCGTAAGCATAAAGCTTATGGCCTGTTGGTTCGTACCGGACGTATGCTTCAGTATAATAGACTTCTGAAACTGTGAAAGAGGGTTCCCGCGGCGCGGGCTTGCAGCAGAGGTGGGCGCTGTAGAATGCTCAGGCCAGTTAATCGCCGGTGCCTCGGATAGCCCTGTATAAGGCCGCGAGGGCGAAAATGGTCGCGCTTGTGATGACAATGCAGGCTCCGGTCGGTAAATCCAGATAGAAGGAAACCACAAAACCGATCAGAGCACTGAGCATTCCAAACATTGTTGCGGCGATGACGACCGCCCGGTGGCCGGCGCATATTTGATACGCTGCTGCTGCAGGGCAGGTAATTATGCTAAAGATCATCAATCCGCCGATAAGAGGCAGATTGACCGCCAGTATTATTCCACATAAGACCAGCAACAGCCCATATACAAACCCCGCGTGGACGCCGGTAGCGGCTGCAATCGACCGGCTGAAAAGCAGCACCTTCAGCTCCTTGTTGAAAAGCGCACAAAAGATCGCCAGAACGGCAGCCATCGCCGCGATGGTAATTGTGCCGGCTCTATCTGTAAAAAGTATATTGCCCCACAATAGGCCGAGCATTTCGGAGCGACTGGCCTGATTGAGACCTATCCCAAGAAAAGTAAGGCCCAGCATAAGACAGAAAACTATCGCCAGGCCCACGTTCGTATCCAGGCGGGATCTTTCAGGCCGAATACCTGCCAGACTGAGCGCCGCAATTACTGAAGCTACTATGCCGCCGATAGTAGGACTAACGGCAGTCAAAGTTGGGTCTGCAAATACGAGAAAACTGCCGTAGATGGACCCGGCCATCGCGGCGTGCGAGATACAGATGCCAATAAAGGGAATCCGCATGCCCACAATATACACGCCCAAAAGCCCTGTGCTTGCTCCGGCGATAAGACCGGCAACAATCACTAAATAGAAATAGGGGTCCATAGCTAAGAACCAGACGTCTGGTTTTTGTTGACGATGTATCTACGCCCGCCCAGCCTTCGCGTTTCAATTCGGCAGCAATAAGCGACCTGCAGAGCCTCGGAGGCAAAAACCTCGTCAATATCACCGTCAGCCAATATGCGTCCTTCATGCAAAAGGACAATTCTGCTGCAAGCCTGAGGCAGCAAGCTGGTATCGTGCGAAACAAGCAGAATAGTTACACTAGTTTCATGATATAACTGCTCTACAATTTCCGTTATCTGATATTTCCAGTTGAAATCAAGGTTCGCACAGGGTTCATCGAGCATAAGAACTGCCGGGGCCTGCGCCATTGCCCGCGCAACCAGAACTTTTTGCTGCTCTCCGCCGGAAAGAGACCTGAACGTTTGACCGCGGAGTCCGCCCAGCCCGAGTCGTTCAATCCAGTTATCCACGATCTCGTAATCAGTTTTGGTCAGCCGCGACAGCAAAGGCCGGACGCTTATTCGACCCATCGCAACTACCTCCCGCACAGTAAAGGGCAGCTCACAGTTATATTCGGCAGATTGCGCGATATAGCCTATCCGTTTTCGCAGATTGCTCCTGCTCCAGGGACTAAGCCGGGCCAAATTTTTGCCGGCGAATTCTACTGTGCCACGATTAGGACGGCACAGGGCACAGCAGACCTGTAGCAGCGTTGTTTTGCCCGCCCCATTGGTTCCGATGATCCCTACAAATGCTCCGGAAGGAATTTGCAGACTCTGGACATCCAGAATGGTTCGTCCACCGCGTCTTACTTTGACGCTCGATAGGCTCAAACACCCTCCCGTCATTGCGCAGCCGCCTCAACAAGAATCCGCACGTTCTCTCGCAGCAGTTGGTCGAATCCGTTGCCGTGACTATCGCAGACAGGAAAGTTAGCAAAGACAATCGCCTTAGCTCCCAGGCGGTCGGCTAAGGCCTCCGCCAGAGCGGCGCCCTCCTGCTTATTGGCTATCACGAATCTCACATCCTGGCCCTGAGCCTTTTTAAGACAATCGTTAATGTTGGAGACCGTTTCGATGTCGCTGCCGACAAAGGTAGCTACCGTCTCCAAACCAAGCCAGCGGGCAAATTGAGCCTGGTGGTTCGAGGCAATGACTTTCGCCGATCCGGGACCTGCCTGCTTTACGGCAGCAGCAAGCTCCTCAGCCTCACGTTCCAGACGTTGCTCTATCAACCCCAATCTTTGCCTGTATTGACCGGCTTTTTCCGGGTGCTGCGAGCAAAGGATGTTGCAAACTTCCGTGCAGATAGCTACATAAGTTTCCGGCAGACACAAGCCCGGCGATGCCTTGACCAAATATATCTTCAGGCCGTTTTCTTTCATTCGCGATAATGAATCCTCGATGCTTTTCTGAAAGTCAAAAAGCAGCAGCATTCTGCAGTGAGCAAGCTGCCTGACCTGAGACGGCAGAATGTCAAAATGCCCAGGACACATGCCAGGCGGCGCCAAACAAAGAACCTCCACATCCGGGCAGAGGTCCTTAACCGCGCACTGCAGATAAGAATTGGTGACCGCAATCTCAGGCTGAATCGGGTCGCTGCCCGTATCCTCACAGCCAGCCAAAAACAAGGCAGAATACAGAATGCAGAATAGAGAATACAGAATATTTTTCATTAGCATTTATTATTGGAAAGAGCCGACCTGGCGGCCATTTTTTTGCCGAATTCGAACTATGACGCCCTGGCCGGTCTGCGGGTTATACCACGTCTCTCGCGGCACAGGATATTTCAGCTCCTTCATAAGGTTTAGGTCAAACTTTGGTCCGACGCTGTAAAGAACCCAGCTTACGGGCGAATCGCGCGGATCATCATACTGTTTTCCTTCTTGCTGCTGGTTATCAGGAAATCCATCGGGCACCCACAAATACGCACCGTTTTCAACAGTGACCGTCCTATTATAGATTAATGTCCCGACCGACCTGTACTTATAGGTGTACCCCCGATTGAACCTGTCTTCTATGCCGGCAGCCATGTAGGTATCGCTGCCGGGCTCAGGCAGATATTTACTTTGCACCAGCTCCAGCGGAAGCTGATAGAAATGCCCTCCGAGCATACAGTCTACCCGCGTGGGTGGATATTTGCAGTCATTATCCAGCCCGTAGGCCTCAAGCGCCATCCCGATCTCACGCAGTTCAGCATTGACCACAACTACTTTGGTCTGAAGACGAGCACGCCCCGCCGCGGGCAGCAAGATCCCTAAAAGCAGTGCGATAATGGCGATAACCACCAACAGCTCAATTAAAGTAAATGCCTGCTTCATATACGTTTAGCCGTCGCCGGTACGGCGATGGACCTTAATATTTAGCCCACCAGTTTCACTGGGGGGTTCTCAACCAGTCTTCTGCCAATCTTGCAAGGTCAACGAAGTCAACCACGCCGTCCAGATTGGTGTCGCCGGGCTTATCCGCCATACGGTGTTCTCGGCTGGCCAAAACTGAACCATTCCCATCATAGTTCATCACCCATATCCGGTAGCCGCTTTTCAAATCTGCACTTTCCTGGTCCATAATCCCGATGACATCAAAACGCACACCTAAATTATTTGAGCCGGCGTAAATTCCGTTGCCCCGGCCTAGTTTTACAGGAAAGGTCTTAGTGCCATCGGTTATAAGTAATTGCCCGTTTGGGCGCCAGTCGCTTGCATCCACGAACTCAACATCTTCAATCTTTACCAGCCGGCCCTGATAGTACTCACAGCCTCTTGTTCGAGCCGCGTCAAAAATGAACTTGTCATTGTCATCTTTTAACTGATCCAGATTGACAACTTCAGGCTGGGGCAGCCCAACGCCTTGCTTAATCAGTTCAATCGTGAAATCATGGTCGGGATTTTTTTGATGCTGCTCATTTATATTTAGTTTGCCCTTGTACGACAGATAATAGCCCGTCACTTGTATTCTATCTCCGGGAGTGAATTGGGCAGCATTCAGCCGATTGAGTTCCGCAATAAACTCCTGGTTTGAATAACCACCGTCCGGCAGAATCCAGGGCAAATTATTATAAAGTTGTCCCATAAATACAGCCGTGCCTGCGTGATCGTTGCCGTCGCCCTGAAAAAATATCTGCCATTGCCCGCCGAGGTTAAAAGTCTCAGTAATAGTATCATCCGGCGTCGGGTCCAGCATATCTGCGGGATTGTTCAGCAAGATCCCTTCCAGAATAACTTTGTCACTGGCCTTATACGTCTGTTCACCGCCGGCATCTACCGCCTGGAATTCTGAGTGAGTTACTCTGGCCACGGTCGCCTCGCCGCAGACCGTAGCAGTCAGCGCCAAGCTCAAAGCCACCGCTAAAACAAACAAGCTTCTCATCTTCGATCCTCCAACAAGCAACATGACGGCTTGTGCAGCGCATAAAAATCTTGAAATCGTGCTACCGGCCACAAAGATATGACGTTTGTACAGCCAAGTCAAGAAATAAATTGACAAAACGTGTCAGATTTCTTAAATACCCTCATGTGACAGTGAAATTACCGATTGAGGAAACCCAATGGCATCGCCAAGAAAAGTTCTTGTCGTAGAATTGAATAACAACGCCGAATACCAAAGGCTTTTGGATGGCCAGCCGCAAACTTGTGGAATGCGCTGCGGCAGAGTATATTTGAAGCCCGGGCAGACCTGCGGCCAGCACAGTACAGCAGAGCATGAGGAAGCGCTTGTCTTCCTTTCCGGCCAGGGCGAACTGTTGGTGGGCGAAGAAGGCCGTTTCGCAGTTGGGCAGGGCAAAATATCCTATATACCGCCCAACACGGTCCACGATGTCAAAAACATGGGCAGCAAACCACTAATCTACATTTATTGCGTCGCCCCAGCTACGAAGCACGAGGGGCGAGGGATGAGGGACGATGTTTAGCCGGCACATCCTTCGACCCGGCTCAGGACGGGCCTGTGGTGCCGACAGTGCCCCAAACCCCCAGGATGCTGCAAAAAGATGGCAAAATACCCAAATTTTTAAGAAAAACTGCAGAAAATAAATTTTTTTGGAAAAATTGGAAAAAATGCTTGCAAAACTAATCCCGGCATCTATAATTATGATTGTAGGTATTGGTGTTCTTTTCTTCTTCTAACATCTTGGTTTCAGTGAGGCAGTAGATAGTTCATAAGTTTGGTCTATATTTGCTAATGAAAAGCTGTCTCACATAGGCCGGAGCCAAAAGCTCCGGCTTCTTTTATGCGCGTCACCTTCATCCTCATTCTGGCAACTTTTGCCCAATTGCCGCCGGCAGGTGCCGCCGCACACCCATACGCTGTCCTGCCCTGGCAGAGGCAGTACAAGATCGAGCCGAACGAAAGCAGTCGGCTGACACCGGCTGATATGGTCGGGCCGCACGGGCTTGTATATCACGACTGGATGCAGAGTTGAGGTAGGGGATCAGGCTGGGTCGCTTCGTTATCCGTGGGGTCTGGAGGAACATACACATGGAGCATTCCAACTCAATATACCGATGATACTGCAACCCGACACACCTTTGGCTCCAATCAGAACCACGTCCCAACGATCCAGGCCAGTGGCTATACGACAATGTCCAAAGGCGGACAGTCCGATTCAGCAGCGGTAAGTGATCCGGACTCGGCCTGGTAAGAGGAATAGATAAATCTTTCTGAGGGGTCACGAACAGATATCAGAACTTGAACATAATTGAAAGCATTCATAAAATGAAAATATAAAAGAAAGGTAGGTATAAAATGATACTGAAAAGAATAATATTTCGCTTTGGGATAATTTTTGTTTGTCTCCTTGCGACAACTATTTCATTTGGGGTAAATCCAGAACCATCAGAGGCCGAAAAACATGAATATCAACAAGATAGGGAACACATCAAATCTATGAGAAAGTCTTTTAATCCAGGGCCAACAAACGATATAAAAATCCTTGAAGAATTTGCAGACGAAATTCAGAAAAAGTGGAAGTCAAAAGACCCTGAACATTACGCAAAATTGATGCTGGAGATTTGCAGGCCAATTACGTCCGGTCGTTTCAATACTGATAGCCGATTCAACATTGCGAGAAAATATGCACTACTGGCTCTATCTGACCCAAATAAGATCACTCTTGAGACAGAGCTCGAACTAATAGGACACGTAAAAACTCCTATGTTTGGTCCCCATGCACCAAAAAATCATGAGTGGACAGAGAGGCGGCAAAAAGATGTCGAGATACGCCTTCACGCTTGGAAACGTTTGATAGATGTTATTGATCCAAACTGGGACCCGAATCAAGTACTGTTGAGTCCCAATGCTGTAGGTGCGGATATGGGGATTCCAGGCGGTGGTATGGCACCTGAGAGTGTAAAGGACCCAAAACTACGCGCTGAATACGAAGCAGCTTTGCAGAAAAATAGAGACCAGATCGAAAGATACACTAAGCAATATAGGTTACGCGATTGGTTGAATAGGTTTCCCAAAAGGGCAGAGGAATATATTATTCAAGCCTACTCTAAACCGCCATTTGACGTGGAAGAGTTAAAGCAATACTTGGATAAGTACATTGCGGATACGAAAACAAAGGCGAGAATCCTCGATGCTGTGACAAAGAATATGCAGGAGCAAGCCGAAAAGATACCGAAGCAGTAAAGTACGCAATGATCAAGGGACTGAGCGGAAAGTTGGTTACCATTCTTATCGTCCTGCTAAATAAAAGGCCAATTAGCCGCAGCACATAGTTCTATTTATGGAGTCCGCAGCTTATCTGCCCGTAAATCGTTCACATCCCCGACACGTTGTAGCCCATCGGCTTAAGCATCTGGCCATCCGGCAGCCGGTAAGGCGTTGTTCCAAAATTTACCGTTATTGTAAAGCCGTTAGCAAACTGCGTCTGCTGAACATCGCGGTCGGGCGTAAGAAAACGATGGTCGGTCATCTCGGCATAGCCAACATCGCGGACTACAGGGCAAATATCTTTATAGCTTTGCGCAAAGCGCTCCTTATTCTGCTGCCAAAAGTCGCGGTTAAACATAAACATCGGCGGCGTACCATAAAGAAGATTAAAAAGGTCCCGCTTATCCCATAATGCAGGCAGCTTATTGTTGTAGTCGCCCCAGTACCACTGAGCCACAACGCAATCGTGATAGACCAGCTCCCACAGCGGCAGCCGATATTTGT
>CAZMLE010000038.1:0-37426 GCA_964567045.1 uncultured Pirellulales bacterium
AGGACTTGTACAACTGGAAGTACGAGGGGAACGTGCTGCCGGCGGTGCAGGATGATCCCAACCATGAGCTGCATAAAAGCAAGGTATTGGAGCGGCCCAAGGTATTGTACAACCGGGCGACAAGACAATTTGTCATGTGGATGCACGTGGATTCGGAGGATTACCAACTGGCGCACGCAGGAGTAGCAACCAGCGACTCGCCCAAGGGCCCGTTTCGCTACGTTGGCAGTTTCCGTCCGGATGGCGAGATGAGCCGGGACATGACGGCGTTCATGGATGATGACGGAAAGGCGTACCTGTTTTATGCGTCGGAGAGCAATGCCACGATGCACATTTCCTTGCTGACGGAGGATTACCTCAAGCCCTCCGGGCGTTTTGTGCGGGTGTTCGAGGGAAGGTCCATGGAGGCGCCGGCGGTGTTCAAGTACCATGGGCGATATTACCTGATGGCATCGGGCTGCACAGGCTGGGCGCCAAATGCCGCGCGGTCGGCGGTGGCGGAGTTCATTTGGGGTCCCTGGAAGGAGCTGGGCAATCCCTGCCGCGGCCCGGAGGCAGAGGTCACGTTCCGTGGGCAGAGTGCGTATATTTTGCCGGTGGCAGGTAAGCCGGGCACGTTCATCTTCGTGGGAGACCGCTGGAATCAGAATGACCTGCCTGACTCGCGCTACCTTTGGCTGCCAGTGACGTTCACCGACAAAGGCTTTGAAGTGCGGTGGCAGACTACGTGGCGTTTGAATAACTGAACCTTAAACCACGGTTGCGTTGGCCGACGTGCCATGCTATGATACTTGCCGTAAGCGAAGGAAAGGCGGGTCTTAAGAACGCCTGAGATGGATGATTTATGCTCACTTATTATTGAAGATTGAACGGCGAACAAGCTTGGCCCAAACCTTAGAAAAGACCGAAATAAGTATGGTGTCACCAGAATTAGGACTCTTGTATTGCCAGTAGAGAACTTAGTTCTTAAGTTGATCCCCTCCGTAGGGATCTTGTACTGTAGACCAGAAGCTGTACTATATGGAACCATATAAGACGATGAATTTCAAAGCAGAGAATAAGGCCACGCTCCTCGACATTTTACGGTCGATTGATATTGAAAGTCCTTTGAAGAACAATCACAGGGAAAATAACGCTACTGAGCGGTATGCAATCGCTCACCTTCTGAGTTCTCTTGCAGCAGAAGATGACCTTCTTACATTTCCATTGCAATTAGTTCATAGAAACCCGCCTGAGGATAAGCCCGATTTCCTACTATCAACGGATGGAAAGAAGATTGGAATTGAGCATACCGATGCCAGGCCGGAGAATGAGACTCGTAAAGATGTCTTTAGAAACAGTGAGGGAACCGGGCATTTAGCTCATTTCGTGACACCCGTGGAGCCTGATGAGCCGAGGCGATGTGCAGAGCAGTTGAGGAAAGAAATTGAGTTAAATGATCCTGAAGAGGGCTGGGGCGATCAGGATGATACTGATCGAAAATGGGCTGATACCATGCTCCACTTCATTGGCAAAAAGGAACACAAGCTTGAGGCGCCTGAATTTTCACGATACGATGAGGACTGGCTCTTGATTCGTGATGCTTGGCCCTTCCCATCGGTGAATGCAGAGAATGCAACTAAGTATTTATTTTCACAGATACTGAAGCGGAATATCAAGCTGGAGTTTCACCATGTCTTCACCATCAGTTGCAGCGACCGAGGCCCGGTTTGCGAGGTAGCAGAGTCGTGTTATCATCTTCATCCGAGAAGTGATTTGTGGTTGTAGTCGACATCACAGTGGGATTTTAAAGAAGGAATTAAAGGTGTCAGGTGTCAAAAGGTGTTATGGGATGCTACAACTACTTCTCCGCACAATTAGCGAAATAAAACTATAAGTTCTCCAAGCTTCGCTCCCTGTCGTAATCTTTCAGTACGGCAATCAATTCACCCGGGAATTCCGGGGACGCCTTATTTATTTCGGGAAAATCACAGACACACTACGTTTTTCGGGGATCATAGGGGCGGGCCTACGCTCAGGATGTGGTTTCCTCCTGATCGGGGAGTTCCAGCATGTGGATGTCCTCCAAGTCAACTTCACGTCCAGAGGCTTGCTTAGAGGCGATCAGGTCCTCTTTGGACACGATAAATAAGTCCTGTCCCTGGTAGGTTACGGTCTTTCGCCGACGCCAGGCATCCTGAAAAGAGATTCCCGGCGTGCGGGTCTGCACGTCAATCCTCACACGATCGTTGAAAACCGTAATTTCGTGGGCTAAGATTTCCTGAGCATTAGTCATGGTGGCTGTGCCAAATCCGGCGTCCACCAAGGCCGATAGGAGTCGCAGGGCATTGTCGTCGGTGGGGTCAATCAGGATGTCCAAGTCAAAGGTAGCGCGGGGAACGCCGTGAAGTACTGAGGCGACGCCCCCGATAACTAAGTATCTGACCTCATGTTGCTGAAAGGACTTGAACACGTCCTGCAATCGGTTGAGCATGAGTTCGATCCTTCAGGTGGGGATTGATCGACAAGGCGAGGTCTGTGAAACTGCAAAAGACCTCCATGCGGTCGGCCATTGAGAGAGACCGAAACCAACGGGTCTTGGCCTCTATTGACTCTTGCTGTCTGTCATGCCGAATCGTTGGTATCATCAAATACATTTTATCAGATTAGGTCATGTTTCGCAACACAAGAAAGACTCTATGAATTCCGGGGATGCCTTATTCATTTCGAAGCCGTCAGGAGCTGCTCAGGGCCAAGGTCGATTACGGTTGCGGATGGAAGTTTCTGCGTGATTATTTCCCCAGCGAGGTTGGTCCATCTCCGGCAGCCGTCGAGAACAACACTGTCACTGCTAACTACAATCAGGTCGGTTTTCGTAAGTTCAAAATCAGGACTTAATGAAAGTCTAATCTCCCAGCCTGCGGTGAGCTTGTCGAATCCGTTCCAGCCGTTTTTCTGAGCCAATTCTCGGATTAGCGTTTTCAGGCGGCCGCTGTTTGAAACGGGGCTGTCCAATAGCCAAAGTGTCTTTGCTATGCCGATCTCTTTTAGAAAATCACCTATAAGCTGAACAGCCGGTATCGTTTCTGTGACTTTGCGATATGTTCCGTGGATGCTTGCCAGGTCCCGGAAGCAGCCGTCCCGGCCCTTAAAAATCACACCCCCGCTCATCGCCGCCTCCACAGTTATCAGCAGATTATAGCCATCAACAGCGACAAGCTGGCCAGCTAGCTCGGCGATCTTAACCTCTCGCTGCTTGCGAGATACCATTTGCTGGTCGGAGCAGGCGCTTCGCATGACAGCCAATCTTTGTCTTTCGGTCAGCGAGAACTTGTCGCCGACCAATTTCAAGGTGCTCTTTTCGGCGTAGCCTTTGGTCAATAGTAGCGAAAAGTCAGCGACCGCCAGTTGCAAATCGCCGATTTTATCCGGCGAAAACAATTTCGCATCCTGCGGATGGGGCCCTCTATGTGTTCGCCTATCGGGCATCGGGAAAGTCCTCAATCGGGTTATATTTTTTTGCCCTGCTGGCGGGCTTCATTTATTTGCGTGCGGCTGCGATGCTGATACTGCCGAAGTGTCTCGATCCCGTATTGCTTTAGCAGCTCTCGCACGCGAACGCTAGGCTTGACCGCCTTGAACAGCCACCACGGCGCCAGATCCTCGTCACTTAGATTCCGCTCGACCTTTATCTCGTCCTTGTGCTCACCGAGCATTTTCTCGACCTTTTCTCGATTGAAATCGTGATGGGCAAACGCGCGGTCCAGGTCGAGCGTTGCTATGAACTGTTTCGGGCAGGGCTTTTCGATGTTCTCGACCGTCTTGCCGGTGATGTCGATGATGTTGCCGGCTCCGACCGGCACAATGTAGTAATGATAAAGTATCGCGTAGGCGTTCAGGGGCGAGCCGCCGCCATAAGCGCTCGGCCAGAAAACGATGTCCACATCCAGATTGTCGCACTGCTGCCATAGCTCTGGAAAGTTCAGGTCAAAACATGTCAGGATGCTTATCCTGCCAAAATCGGTATCGAAAGCCTTGACGCCCTCCGTGCTGCAATGCAGCCCTTCGCCCCAGAACACAAAAATCTTGCGATAATAGCCGGCAACCTGGCCCTTGCGGTCAATCAAGACCGCCGTGTTGTACTGTTTGTCGCCCGCTTGTTCGCGTATCGGGCAGATAACATACATATTGTACTGCTTGGCCAGTTCTGCCACGGCTTCTGTTGTCGGGCCTGGAATGGGTTCAGCTTTGGTGCCGGCGAATTCCTCCGGCAGACAGGCAATATCCACGCCGTTCTGTCCGGCTGTATGCAGGTGCTCGATGGCCTGCTTCAGCTTGAGGTCATATTCGCCGCCGAAGCCGATGCAAATCGCTGCCACCTTGACCTGTCTGCCGGGTAGTTTGTCTCGATCAAGCTGCGCGGCAGCTCCTGCAGCTTGAACATCCGCCGCCCAGCCTAAACAAGCCGAGGCCACAATCAAAAAGCCAACAAGAAACGTTTTGGATGCTCTCATTCTCCTTTTCCTCCATTGCTGAAACTTTCATTCATCTGATGCAAATTACACCACTTGTGTCCGGATTCATACAAGCGGCATCACGACTCAAGTGTACCGGCCCGCACTGGGCGGGTCAAAAACAAATTGACATGACCGGATCACCCCTCTAGTATGTGGTTTAGCCGTCGCCGGGACGGCGACGGCATTTTTCAGCGTATCCAAAGAGTATTTATGTTATTCGAAGTCAAATGGCCAGTCACAACTTAGCACAAGTCAAGATAGACGATCTGGAGATCATCGGCTACTCGGTTGCAGGCGAAGAAACTGTGGTCGCCATACCACAATTAGACGTCTGCTTCGACATCGGCAAGGCCCCCGACCAGATAATCTCCATAAACCACATTTTGCTCTCGCACGGGCACATGGACCACGCTGCGGGCTTTGCATATTATCTATCGCAGCGAAATTTTTGCGGCCTACCAGCCGGAACGATATTGGCTCCGTGGGACCTCTTGGCCCCGATGAGAGAAATAATTGATTCCTGGGGTCGGCTTGATGGAAATAAGGTGCCTAATAATTTAGTCGGCGTCCAGCCCGGCGATGAATACCAGATAAAGCCGAACCTATTTGCCAGGGTGTTTCCGACCAAGCATGGCCCATCCTCCGTGGGATATAGCGTCATCGAAAAACGCAAAAAGATTAGACCCGAGTATTCAAAGCTCAGCGGACCGCAAATCGTCGAACTAAAAAAGCAGGGGATCCAGATTGATTATCCGCTTGAGGTCCCGATAGTCACTTATATCGGCGACACTCAATACGTAGACTTTTCGCAATTGAAATATATTGTGGAAAGCAGAATCCTAATTGCCGAGTGTACGTTTTATGAGGTGGACCACACCGGAAGAGCCGAAGCCGGCAAACATATGCACATCAACGAATTTGCCCAGCTACTCCAGAAGCTGCAAAACGAACATATCATTATAGCCCATACCACACAGCGAACGCCTATGCGGGAGATTCGGGAGATACTAAAGAAGACCTTGTCGCCGGAAAAATATGATAGGACGATGCTGCTAATGGACAGCAGGCGAAGACCTCTTGTTTGAGAACCGCCGACCTCAAGATCATGTTCCAGCTTTGCTGAGTTTTGAAGGACGCAGAAGGATTAACGTGGTCAACAGGATGAGCGGCATACCTATCATCCAGACAAGCTCTGTATATGCTCGAAATATTGCCATTTCCCCCCATTGCTTAACGCTCAGACGGGCTACCGTTGCTGGAATAAGAATCTGCGTAGCGAGCTTTACCGCTATAATCAGCAACACGCTTGCGAAAAGCAGAAATCTGCCCCATGGGTTTTCGGCGACTTTGCAGAACAATTCGCCCTGGCGGTCCTTTCTTCTACCAATTTCATAGAGCACGAATATTACGACCAGGAAAAACACCACTTGTGCGATTGTGTCAAGGACGCCAAGCGCATAACCTCTGAGCCCACCTAACCAAGCCAGCACAACAAAACCGGCGGAGGCACACTTTGCTGCGTAGGTAGCTACGATATAACTAAAGAGCCCTACCGCTGCCCAGAAAAGCCTCTTTGACCACAGCACAGAGCCGTTTATCTTAGCAAACTCCTCCGCAAGGCTGCCCGTGTCACCGAGTCGATGCCGAGCCACGTAGAACGCCTCTTCCTGTGACAATTTCAAAGCCATCAAGTGTTCGATTTCTTCTCGCAGATGGCTTTCGAGTTCATCCATATCTGGCGTTTCAAGTGTTTGTGATTCGGCCAGGCTGCTGCGCCATTTGCTCATCTGGTCGTTTAGGTTAAACATGGCTCTTTCTCCCATAATTGTTCTAAGGTCGAATAAACAAGCAGCCATTGGCTTCGCTGTTTCTCTAATGTTTTCGTGCCCTTTTTCTTGAGTCGATAGTATTTCCGTTTCCTGCCAGTCTCAGAAACACGCTGGAATGATCTTACTAACCCCTGGCGTTCCAGCCGATGCAGCACGGGATAAAGCATGCCATCGGTCCACTGCATCTTGCCGCCGGATAATTCGCGCACACGCTTTATTATCGCATAACCGTAGTTGTCACCTTCTGCGAGGATCGAAAGAATCAACGGCGCTGCCGACGCAGCTACTAAATCTTTGTAAACCGGCACTTGTTTATCCTTTTTTGGTATGAAATTAGCTTATATACATAGTACTACTATGTATCAGGGTTGTCAACAAAAATCTTTCTTTTTTTACCAGTATTGCACGCGCTGGCCGGCTCTTATTGGAAAGCTCGTAAGTGCCCGTATTTGCAGCAGTTATACGAGAATATACCCTTTTCTACGAGGAGTGTTTTCACCTAAAACCTACCTGCTGCGGCTATAGGCTTTTACTTTTTCCTCCTTAGTTCTTCTTTGATCCGCTGGATGTGTCCTCGGCCAAGACCTTTTACTTCGCAGCCAAGTTCAAAATATCGGCGGATTCTCTTGTCATCCAATATTCCGTAGCAATCAATCACTGCCAGCGGTGCACCTGCCCATTCAACTATTTTATCGGGGTCGAGCTGCAAATAAGACCCGTGCGGCACAGCAAGTATAATTGCCTGAACATCTTTGAGGGCACCCGGAAGGTCGCGATGTACCCTAATATTGACTAGATTCTCCTGGTTGCTGAAGAATCTTGCTAAGGATTGGCCGATTGCCGGATATACATCCTGGTTTTCCAGCTCGTACCAGTGCTCAACGTAAGGGTCGTGGACGCGCATTTCGGCACCCATCTCTGTTAATCTTCGAACGACTACCTCCGAGCCGCTGTAGCGTGTGTCACCGACATCCTGGCGATAACTGGCGCCACACAGAAGAACCGTCACGCCGGCTATTTGCAGGCCCATGTTTCTAAGCGCGTCTCTTGTCAGGGTTGCTACGTGCAGGCCGCGAGTGTCATTGATGTCGATTGCAAGTGGCGTAATTTTGAATATATCGTCTTCAAAACCAAGAACGTGCTTATAGGCCCAGTACCCCAGGCCTCCATCCTTGGGCAAGCAGTAACCGCCGATGCCTGGGCCTGGAAATATAATGTTGTTATGCGTTGGCCTGACTTTGATCGCATTGATGACCTTGATCAGGTCGACGCCGTTGCGTTCCGCAAATACGCTCCACTCATCGAGAAATGCCAGCATGGTAGCACGGAACGAATTCTCAATGATTTTGGTGGTTTCCGATTCGATCGGACGGTCCATAATAGTCAGGGGAAACTTCTCGGTATTCAGCACTTCTCGCAAGAATTTCTCTACGCGCTGTCTTGCTTCTGCGTTGCATCCGGAACAGACCCGCCAAAAGTCCCGAATTGACGAGACGTAATTTCTGCCCGGCATAACTCGCTCGAAGCTGTGTGCCAGCAGGGGCTCGGCATTCATGCCACGAGCAGCAAAGGCCTTTTTCAGGATCGGCCAGGCAACAAATTCCGTTGTGCCGGGTGCGACTGTGGTTTCTATCAGCGTCAGACATTTCGGCGGTATTTTTTCACCAATGGTTTTCACTGTTGCTTCCAGAGCACCCATTTCGACTCTGCCGGTACGCATATTGCCCAGGTCGTGCTTGGCGTAATCGCACTGGACGTCCACGACCACGCAGTCAGCTAACTTAAGGCAGTCACTGTTGTATGTGGCGACGAGCGTCTTTTTCTCCAGCACGCAGCGAGCAATCATCGGCTCGACTTGGGGGTCTTCGGCTTTCACCGGCGAGAGGCCTCGGTTAAGCAGCGGAATCTTCCAGTAACTTCGAGTGCTTGGCCGCTGGCAGCCGATGACAAACTTGCCGGGCTTACCGGTTTGCTTGTCGCAAGTATCGGCGATGATGGCTGCCATGACCACGCCGACAAAACCGACGCCCATCACCACCACGATTTCCTTGCCATCGCTGCGTGCCAGATTCACCAGTGATTGAATGCGCTCAAACTCCGCGGGGTACTGGTCTTGTCGGGGAAGCAGAAATTTTTCACCTGCCGGACTTGTTGAATAATCGGTCATTGTACTTGCCCTTTCTTATGCCGTTCTCCCGGGTTCTTGTCACCTATGGTTCTTCTAATAGACGCGGCAAGTTTACCAACAATCATTCTGACATCAAGATTTTTCTACTCTGTTTTTGCCCTGCATTGTCGGGCACCTGATACGGGCACGATTTTGTCTTGTAATGCCAAGGCAAAACTGATACAATGCTTTTAGTATTTGGGTTATTTCGAACATCGCTACTTCATAAGTCAGCTCTCCAGTTGGGCTGGAGGGTAACAATGAAAAAAGCTTATACAGTGACCTCAGCCGTTGTTTCCTTGCTCATTCTGTTCGGCGGTGACATTTTAGCCGACGAACAAAGGTTCGAATACCCGTGTCATCTGGTCGATATCTACAATCCTGACCAGGACTGCTGGAAAGGTATGGATGTTGATGGGCGCTGGCCCGTTCCGGTAGAGCCGGCGTTGTTGTTGGTCGGCCCTCCACCATCAAAAGTCTCAGGCGTTACCCTGCCGACCGACCATTGGGTGGAGTTGCAGTTCCGCGGCCCAATAGTAGATGGCCCAGGAGACGACATATTCCTTATCGAGCAAGGTCAGTGCGGAGAACAAGCCCTCATTTTCCTTACAGACGGCGCGGAGCAAGAGTACTTGCTTGGTATGGTACGGAGTTTGGATACAGGCCTGGATATATCGACTCGGATTGCTCTCGATATCGCTGGTCTGTCGCTGCCGTTCCCACCTTCTGCCGTGCGTATTGTCGCGGTAGATAATGAGGGCGGCTCACCCGGTTTCGACATAGCTAATGTGATGGCGCGAATTTACATTGCTCGCGGCGACACCGCTGGCAGCCCCGTCCCGCCGGATGGTGCCGCAGATGTGCCAACCGGTGCTGTCCTTAGCTGGTCGCCCGGACGCCACGCAGCAAGGCATACGGTTTACTTCGGCACCAGCCCGGACGACGTCGGCGCAAATGCCGCCCCTGTCAGCAGCCCTTCGCAGCCGCAGGACGCCAATAGATTCGATCCCGGCGGCCTGCAATTGGGCAAAACTTATTACTGGAAGGTCGATGAAGTCAACGATGCGGATGCAGATAGTCTCTGGATGGGCAGCATTTGGAGCTTCACGGTTGTTGACCACATCGTGCTGGACAATTTTGAGTCCTACAATAGGCAAATTAAACCGATATACGAGACCTGGGAACAGATGGGGGAAGCGTTCGTAGATATTTCGATTGATCCGGTTCACTCATGCCGGCAAGCGATGAAGCTGGACTACTACTACGACCGTGAGTTCTATTCTGAGGTTGTCCGCACTTTCAGCCCTCCACAGAATTGGGCCTCAGCCGGCGTTAAATTTCTGGAGCTATTTTTCTACGGTCGGCCTGGTAACGATGGCAACGGACAGATGTACGTCGCTTTTGGCGACGGCAATATCACCGTGCGCGTGCCGTACGACGGCGATGCAAACAACATCAAGAGGCAAACCTGGCAGACCTGGCGAATTCCCCTGCAAGAATTAACCGGACTAAATCTTGCCAGTGTCGAAACTATTGCTATTGGTTTCCGCCCCGGGATGAGTGAGCCGCCCGGCAGCGGAGTCGGCACCGTGTACTTCGATGATATTACTCTGCATCCAGCCAGATGTCTGCCGGAGAACAGGCCCCATGCTGACCTCAGCGGGGACTGTGCTGTTGACTTTGAAGACGTTCAGCAGATGACCGATAGTTGGCTGGACAGAGGCTATAACGTTTATCCCGTAGCGGCGCCCAAGCCGCCGCTGGCCTGGTATAAATTCGATGGTGACACCAACGATAGCATCGGCAGCAGCCACGGCATACCTCACGGCAGCCCGACCTATGCCCCCGGCGTGTTCGGCCAGGCAATCAGTTTCGATGGCTTTGATGATTCTGTGAGCATAGGTGGCGCCTCTGGGCTGTTTGGCAAAGTCAACAAGACGATAACAATTGCCTTCTGGCAATACGGCAAAGATTCACCGCACCATACCGATACGGTGTGCTGTTCAAATTATACTTATGGCGTCCGGAATCCCACAATAGCTATAAATCTCGGCTGCTGGCGACAGCCCGGCAAATACAATTGGGACTGTGGCTATCCGTGGTCCTTTGACGATCGCCTCAGCGGATACCACCGCTCTAAGGCCGAATGGACAGGCCGATGGAACCATTGGGCCTTCACCTCCCGTAAGGGATCCCCTCCCGTAAGGGATCCCCAAGCGGAAAGCGGAAAAGATGCCAATACGGACACTATGAAGATTTTTCTCAATGGCGTTCTTTACGACAGCCGCATCGGTGCGGGCTCCCCGATAACCGGCATTAGCTCATTTGAGATTGGCTCCGGCTGGTATGGCCGATATGATGGTTTGATTGATGACTTTCGTATTTATGATTGCGTTCTTTCCCAGCCCGAGATCGCGTACCTCGCGACCAATGGCACAGGCATTTTCGATTTGGCGTTGTTGTCGCCTGCCGATTTATACACTGACGACCGGATAGACCTCCACGATCTTGCTTTATTGGCCAGCGAATGGCTCGACAACATGGTGACCCCGCAATAAATTGCGGGGCTAACCGGTTAACCCCGCCATCACTATGGCGGGGTTGGCCATAAACAACGCCGCAAACCCCGTGAGATAGGCCGAAAGGCCGCCATCTCACGGGGCGGATTTGATATACTTTCACCATTAGATATCATAAAATACCGAAGCCGCCTCAAAGCGTAAGTGCAAAATAAGGAGCAGTATAATGTGTGGTAAACTGAGTCTTCCGGTAGTTTTGGCTTGCGTACTGTGCATCCTATGCACCGCAGCAGAAAAGGACACGGCCCCCACTCTTGCTTCGCAAGAAGCTGTGGGGGTAACTCTTGACAATGATCCGAATCTTGTAGGCTGGTGGAAGTTTGACGAAGCATCGGGCAAGGCCGCAGCAGATGCTTCAAAATATGGGCACAAGTGCACGCTTAAGGGTGACCTGTCGTTCGAGGGAAATTCGTCCCCAGGCAGGATAGGCAGAGCACTCAAACTTGAGGGCGGCGACGATTACGTTGAGATAGCCGGATACAAAGGCGTCACCGGCACCCGGCCTCGAACCGTGGCGGCCTGGATCAAAACAACGATAGACCGGGGCGAAATCATTTCCTGGGGCGCAGATGACTACGGCAGAATGTGGACATTCGGATTCATCAGAGGACGTATTGGCGTCACGCCCAAAGGCGGGTATCTTTACATCAACGATGCCGTCCACGACAACCAGTGGCATCACCTAACAGCAGTGGTGCAAAAAGCAGAGCTGCCAAATCTGCATGACCATGTCAAGCTCTATAAAGACGGCACACTGGCGGAAATCCATGACATCGGCCTTTTGGACCTTTGGCCGATCGAGACCGGCAGCAAGCTTGACGTCAGAATAGGCAGGCGATTCAACGGCCTCATTGACGACCTTCGCATCTACGACCGTGCCCTGTCGGAGGACGAAATAAAGGTTCTGTTCACGTTGCAGAGTGATCGAAAGGAGAAAAGCGATGGATAATACTAAGACCAGCAGACGCCGATTTATCAGCGATGCGGCGATGATGGCTGCGGGCGTGGCGGCAGGCTTAAGCACCGCCGGCGCGCCGGGGCTCGGAGCCGCTCGCGCTGATGCTGTGGACACGTCTAAGATTCTCAATTACAACCCGAACATGGAGTACCGCCGGCAGGGTAAGACCAATTTGACGGTCTCAGCGGTCTGCCTGGGCGGACATTCGAGCAGCGACGACAAAGAACGCTACGAGATTGTTAGCCGCTGCATCGATGCGGGCATCAACTATATCGACGCGTGCACCAATGGTGAAGTAATCAGAGACGCCAAGGCCCTAAAAGGACGCCGGGACAAGATGTATCTGGCTCTGTCCCACTGCGGCAACGAGGTGCGTAATCCGGATTACCGCACCGCGAAAAAACTGCTGGAAGTCCTGGACGGCCTGCTGAAAGAGTCCGGGCAGGAATACACCGATTTGTGGCGGATCACCTGCTATGAACCGGGCGGCAGACACTCGTTTGACACCTCTTGCGAGATTGTCGATGCCATGGAGAAGGCCAAAAAGCAGGGTAAGGCTCGATTTATCGGCTTTTCCTCCCACGACCGCCGATGGATTAAGTTTATGATCGAATACTTCCCGCAAATTGATGTCGTTTGTTTTCCGTTTACTACCATGAGTAAGGCTGCACCGAAAGACAGTCTCTTCGAAGCCTTAAAGAAGTGTGACGTGGGCGCCTTCGGCATTAAGCCTTTTGCAGCCGCCTCGCTATTCACGGGCGATCCAGAAGAAGACGACCGCCGGGCACGCCTGGCCATCCGGTACATCCTCCATAGTAACACCGTAATACCCATACCGGGCATGAACAGTATCCACGAGGTCGACAATGTGACCAAGGCCTTAACCGAACGCCGGCAGCTTGACTTGACAGAAAGAGCCGAACTTCAAAACGCTAGCAGACAGATGTGGACCCACTTACCAGGACACTATCAATGGCTGAAGGACTGGGAATACGTCTAATCGCTCCGGCGCAGAGGTGTAATATATGCACCATCTTCTCTTCGGCTTCGTTCTGACGATGGCAATGGTTGCCGGAGCGGGCTGTGAGCAGATAAAGACTCAAGAGAACCCGAACATAGACGCCGTCGAGGCCGACAGCAAAAACGCAGCGACCAACCAGCCTATGGCAGACAATGAGCATCTGCTGCTTCTTGGTGATGAGTCTCCATTATTGGTCGATGATTCTCCGAATGCTGGGACGTGGGCAGATAACAGCCGGTGCTTTGTTTGCCACGTTAACTACATGCAGGAGGTCCTTGCCGCTCGTCACGCCCAAGCGAATATCGGCTGCAAGGATTGCCACGGCGAAAGTGACGCCCATATTGCCGATGAATCCTGGGCCTCAGGCGGCACGGGCACACCGCCAGAGGTCATGTATCCCAGAGCAAAGATAAATCCAGCCTGTATGGCCTGTCACCCCAAAGACAAGATCGGCACCGAAGACCACCAATCTGTTGTCGCCGGCACTGCTGCGGAGAAAGTCTGCACTGATTGTCACGGCAACCATCGGCTAACTCATCGCAGATGCAAATGGAAGTAGGACGACCTACACTAAGTTGACAGGAAGTTCAATAATGTCAAAAGCTCAATTTGGGACCCCGCTTGGCGGGAAACCTCGGTCAATAGCTGTGATGACGGGCGGAGGAGATTGTCCTGGGCTAAATGCCGTGATTCGGGCTGTGACCAAGACAGCCATAAGCAAATACGCCCTTGAGGTGTGGGGGGTTCAGGATGGCTATCTTGGGCTGATCGAAAACCGGATAAACCGTTTAAGTTATAACGACGTGAGCAATATCCTGACCGTCGGCGGTACTATTCTGGGGACAAGCAACACTGCCGACCCGTTCAAGTTCCCGGTCCCCTGCCTTAGCAGGGGCAAGCTTGCCCACGTGGCACGGGCTTCCAGCCTCCGCTTGGGGATCCCTTACGGGACGTGGGCCCCACGGCCAGTCCGCTTAGGGATCCCTTACGGGAGATGGCCGTGCCACAAGACGCAGTTCAAAGACGTTTCGAATGATTGTCTGAAGGCGCTCGAACAGCGAAACATCGATGCCCTAATTTGTATCGGCGGTGACGGTACGATGGCCTCAGCGGCGCGCCTCGCAAAAAAGGGCCTGCCCATTATAGGAGTGCCAAAAACAATCGACAACGACCTTTATGGCACAGATGTTACCTTCGGCTTCAATACGGCGGTGACAACTGCAACTGATGCGATTGACAAGGTCCATACCAGCGCCAGCGCGCATCATAGAGTGATGATTATTGAAGTGATGGGCAGATATGCCGGGTGGATTGCGCTTTACAGCGGCGTGGCTGGTGGAGCAGATGTAATACTAATCCCGGAAGTTCCTTACAAGCTGGAGAAAGTGTGCGAATACGTTTTGGGCCGGTCACGGCGAGGCAAGCGATTCAGCATTCTGGTAGTATCTGAAGGAGCTCGGGAAAAAGGCGGCCAGATGGTCGTTCAAAAGAGGATCGCAACCAGTCCGGACCCATTGCGCCTGGGCGGAATTGGCAACAAGCTCGCCGAAGACATCAACAGGCGAACGGGTCTGGATTGTCGTGCCGTGATACTTGGCCATGTTCAACGGGGCGGTACGCCAACTCCATACGACAGGACGCTCGCTACTAATTTCGGGCATGCGGCGGTTGAATTATTGGTTAGGGGCATAAAGAACCGCATGGTCGTTCTAAGAGGTGGGAGACTTTCCAGTATCAGCCTATCGCGCGTCGCCGGTAAAATAAGAAAGGTTCCGAGAAATCATGAGCTAATAAAGGCCGCTCTGGCCATCGGAACAAGTTTTGGCGTCTGATAAACGGGAGGTGCAGAACGGGCGCAAATAATCTCAAAGCAGAATTTCTGTTGAGGGTCTGGGCAATCATTCTAAGTGCAATCGTGGCCTTTCCAGCAAGTGGAAACCCGGCCCGCATCTTGCGCGACCTGGAGTACGTGCCTGGTGGACACGAACGGCACAAGCTCGACCTGTATTTGCCGGAACAGATCGGCCAACAAGCTGATGCAGCAAAACCTATGCCGCTTATTGTCTGGGTGCATGGTGGGGCCTGGCAGGCCGGCGACAAAAAAAGCTGCCCGGCTGTTCGATTCGTACAAAAAGGTTACGCCGTGGCCAGCATAAACTACCGCCTGAGTCAGCACGCAATCTTCCCCGGTCAGATTGAAGATTGTAAGGCAGCGGTCCGCTGGCTGCGCGCCAACGCCAAGCAGTACAACCTGGATCCCAACCGTGTTGGGGCTTGGGGAGCATCAGCCGGCGGGCACTTAGTAGCACTACTCGGAACAGCCGGCGGCATCAAAGAATTCGATAAGGGCCCAAACCTGGAGGTCTCCAGCCGGGTGCAGGCTGTCTGCGACTACTTCGGCCCAACCGACTTTCTCAAAATAGCTGACTTCCCGAGTAAGATGAATCACACCGCAGCCGACTCGCCCGAGTCAAAGCTCATCGGCGGGCCTATCCTGGAAAATCCCGATGCGTGCAAACGGGCGAACCCGATCAGTTATGTCAGCAAAGATGACCCACCATTTTTGATTGTGCACGGCGACAAAGACCCGCTGGTTCCGCACAACCAGAGCCAGATTTTCTTTGAAGCGTTGAAGAAGGCGGGTGTAAAGGCGAAGTTCCACACGGTCGAAGGCGGCGGTCACGGCGGATTCAAAGACCCAGCGGTAGAAAAAATGGTCGAGCGATTCTTCGACGAGCACCTCAAATAACTTGCGCGCCAGCGAACGAGCATCCGCAGAGAATTAGCTCATCCTGCGGCACTAACCGTACTTGCCAAATTGCTTTGCCAGTTCCACGAGTCTTCTAAGCCTTTCGGGCTTGACATAAGGGGCGACGCTGCAAGCCGAGGAGAGTATATACCCGCTGCCCGGCTTGCCGATTCTGATTCTGTCCCTCACTGCCTGCTCAAAAGTCCGGTCATCGGCGTTGAGCATCTCATTTACGGCATCGAGATTTCCTTTGAAGAAGAACCGCCTGCCATACCTGGATTTCGCCTCTGCCAAATCTACTGTGCCCAGCGGCGGAGGGTCCAACGTGTCGATCCCGTCAACGCACGTTTCGCCCATCAGGTCCAGCCGGTCGCCAATCGCGCCGCAGGTGTGGACATACGCTTTCGAGCCGTGGCTATGTATCGCTCGGAAAACCTGATCCTCGTAAGAAGCTACGAACTCCTTATACATCTGTCGACTTATGAACCCGGCGCCGGCAAAAGCCGAACTTACCAGAACAGCATCTGGATTGCAGTTGCCATATAGTTCAACCTGCGCAAGCACATCTCGTGCAAGAATAGCAAGCACCTCGTGACATTTGGCAGTTGCGTCGACCAAAGCCAGAAGGGCCTGCTCATAGCCGAACAACTCCATAAGATGCGTAAAGGGCGAAAACACCTCCGCGTGCACTGAAACGTCCGGCGCCAACTGCTGCACTTTCTTAAGCGCGCTCGTGAACCATTCAGGATAAGCCTTGGCATCTGAAAGGTCGGCTCGCGGATCGATGCCCCACAGTTCGGGCGCGTGCCAGGTGTTCCATACGTAACCCGACAGTCTATATGTGGCCGGGTCATTTATATCGACCGTTCTGTAATCTGCCCGCTCAAGAGGTGCTCGTCCGCAGTTATATGTCTGGGGATTATCATCCGGCGGTACAATGGTTTCCAGCCCAGACTTCCAGTAAAGGTACTCTGTGCCGCCAACTCTCTTGCAGGACGCCAGGTTATTTTGCCAGTCTGGTGGCCTGCCCGGTATGTTCACTAAAATACCATCGAATTCGTATCTTCGCTGCAAATCAACCAAGGCATGGGCAAAAGTCTCACTGTCGAACCAGAGTTGTCCCGGGCGATACTGGCAATTTAGAAAATAGTGCCCGAGAGCCAGTTGACACATTACCGGAACACGGTCCGGCTCTTGGTGATTCATCGCAGCCCATACCCGCTCTTTAGAATTCATACTGGTCAGCCGGTGGATTCCTCAGTCCGTTAGCAATGAAATTGTGCGCAAGATGGTCAAAAAATTGAAGTTGGACATATATTATTTGTGCAAATCCATTGGTTAACCCCGCAATCTATTGCGGGGTCACTTTGAAAAGCAAAAAGGCTGCCGCATTTTTGCTTTTCAAAGTATGCCCAACTTCGATTTTTTGAGAAATCATCGCACACCTATTTCGTTCCGGCTCATCCGGATTAGGTAATTCAGAATCAGTGTAAGCAAGCATCCGCAAAAAATCAAAAAAATCACCAAAAAAGAATAGAACCGTAACAAAACCGTAACATCGCACTTGCACAATATCCGTGCCAAAGAAAAATTTTTCTGCTAAACTATTTTTTGAAAGGAACAATTATGGAAAGGGCCAAAACCATCGCAATCGCATGCTTCTTAGCTGTCGGGCTGCTCAGTGTCACTGGACTGAGCAAAACGCCCAGCGTACTGCTGCAAGAAGCGCTGTACACGGAGGAAGTAGAGGGTGACCTCGATGCGGCAATCAAGCTCTATGAGCAGATAATTAGGGATGGCTCTGCTGCCAGGCCGCAAGTCGCGCAAGCAATTTATCGCCAGGGCATGTGCTATCTTAAGAAACAAGATGAGCAAAGAGCCAAGGCAGCCTTTGAGAGGTTGACAGCGGAATTTGCCGACCAGACTAAAATCATCGCCAAGGTCGAGCCTTTGCTGGATGAGTTGAGCAATCCTGACCCGGCAGCTCTGATGCCGCCAGAGACCTTGGTCTACCTCGAATTCGGCAGTCCCGGCAAACAAGTCGAGGCGATCCTCAAAATGCTCAAGGGAACCCCCTTTGAGAATCCGCTGGCTGCTATCGGAGGTGCTACCGGCCAAAGTCAGAAACCAGCCGGCGAAAAGTCGCCGGGAGAAATAATTGCTGCGCTACTAAATCCCAGCATGATGGCCGAATTCAAAAAGATACGGGGCATGGCGGTCGGCATTACAGGCATTCTGGCGAATAATCCGCCGTCAATCGCAGTTCTGTATCCGGGCAAGAGCGATGCCCTGCGAGGGGTAATCCTGGCGGCACTGGGCATAGTGGCTCAACCCGGTGAGCGCATCGAGGGCATGGAGACTCTACGCGTCGAAAACGGCCCCTGTGCTGCTTACGACGACAGAGTAATCATCATAGCCCAGCCGTTACAGCAGTTGAACTGGTGTATCAAGCAGTACAAAGGTATTACCCGTGAACCAACATTTGCATCAAACAATAGGTCCTTCGCCAAGGTGAGCAGGCAAGCCCGGCAGGAAAACGCTGTGACTATCTGGGCGAATGCTGACGAAGTGTTTGCAGGTCTGGTCAAGCAGTTTCCGCAAGGAGAGCTGCCTGATGAAATCCGTTTTGCCAACGCCGTTGCCGACTTCAAAAACATCGACGATTTGGTTGTCCTGTTATCAATACAAGAAAACGGAATCACCTTTAAGGCAAACGTCGGCTTCAAGAATGGGCATAATTGCCTTGCGTATGACGTGATTCGCACCCCGAATCTTAGCAAAGCCGGTTTCAGCGGTGTCCCGGCTCGGGCCGCCGCGCTGGTGAGTTTGGCTCTGGCCGAGCCTTCAAGTCCCGGTGTCGCGGCCGCCCAGAAGACCGTAAAGAAGCTGACTGGTCTTGACATAGGTCGGGAAATCTTTGCCAACATCGAGCAGATAACACTCTTTGCGGCGCCGCCCGAAGCGGGCACGGAAATCTCGGGACCTCCTATCCGTATGGTCTCTTGCATAGGCCTGGCGCTGACCAGCCACGACCCTCAACAGACGCGGCAACTGCTTGCTAAGATGCTGGGGATCGTGGATGCCGTGGCAAACCCATCGGCCGATGTTCAGTCTACTGCGCAATCAGAACCGGCTACCAGCAAATACCGGCTGCCACTGGGTGGTGACAACGAGGTTTACTGCTATATAGGCCAGAGCGGCAAGACTACCATTGTTGCGTTTAGCCCCGAGGCTCTGGAGATGTCACTGTCCGCGATAAAGAGTGGCAAATGTGCCCTGACGACAGGGTGCCTGCAGGAGCCTCTCAGCCAGATGACCGGGGATACCAGTAAGCTCATGCTCGTCAATGTCGGTGGAGTCATCCGCTTAGCCGATGCCTACATAAACATGGCGTATGAGAACCCTCAAAATCCAGCCCACAAAACGCTTGCTCAGTTGGCACAAGCCTGTGACAGGACGTCCGTGCAGTTACGCACAGGTGAAAGTGTCAACGACTTCAGTCTGCACTTCAGCATAGACCGACTGCCGCCGCTGGATAATGTGTTCCCAATGCTCATACAACTATCCCAGACGGACATCGCGGCACAAGCCAAAGCAACAGACCCGCAGCCTGGCCACGCAACCATAGTCGGCTTGAAGAAAGACATGAAGCTAAATTGGAAAGCGGGCATCGAGGCTGCCTCGCACAAAGTCTACCTGCAAACCAAGTCTGGCGAACTTTCACTATTGGCCGACGTGCCACAGCCGCGCCATGAAGTCGACCTGCCCAGTCCGCAAGAAGACACGAAATACTATTGGCGAGTTGACGAGGTGTGGCAGGATGGCACCGTCATAACCGGCGACGTCTGGAACTTCACCATCGGTAAGCAGGTAGCCTGGTGGAAGCTGGACGAAGCTGACGGGCGAACCGCCCAGGATTCAGCCGGCGATAACAACGGCACACTTGTGGGCAACCCTGTGTGGAAACCGTCGGGCGGCAAAGTGGGCGGCGTACTTGAGTTTGATGGCGACGGCGACTGCGTGGAAATCGCAGATGAGTCCAAATTCGATATCACACAACAGATTACAGTTGCTGCCTGGATAAAGGTCAACGCCTTCAACAGAGACTGGCAGGCGATAGTGACCAAAGGCGATAGTGCCTGGCGACTGCAGAGAAATAGAAATACTAATAGTCTTGAATTTGCCTGTACGGGGCTAAAAATCTCCGGCACCCAGTGGGGTAACCTTCTCGGAAGCATGAACGTAAACGACGGCCAGTGGCATCACGCCGCTGGAGTCTATGACGGGACGAAGTTGTATCTTTACGTCGATGGCAAAATGGATAATTCAGTAAAAGCAGCCGGCAGCATCAACAATAACGACGAACGTGTTTACATCGGTGAGAACTCAGAGATACCACAGCGCTTTTGGAACGGTTTAATCGATGACGTGCGTATCTATAATTATGCCCTTTCAGAAGATGAAATTGCCGTGCTTTGCCGAGCCAAATAAGAGGATATTTAACCACGGATTACACGGATTCCACTGATTAGAATTTTTCTGACAGGATTGACAGGATAATCCTGTTATCCCGTCTAAAAAAGATTCCGTGTTAATCTGTGAAATCTGTGGTTAGGTGCAGCGAAGGCCTTGTGGTGAAAACTGGACGCCTAATCAATCCCGGCTACGGCCAGCTACGGTGGGTAGCACTGCTGCTGGCCGTAGCGGTAATTCTACCTACGGTTTGTCTGCTTTGGTTTATGAGCCAGGTGATTAAGAACGAACGCCTTGCCGCCCGGCAAAAGCTCATCACCATCTACAATGGGCAATTGGCCCGCATCATCCAAAAGACCGACGATAAATGGTCGCAGCACTGCAAATTGTTAGATGTGGAGGGATATAAGCTGCATCCCTACCGGAAGTTTACCTCGATCATAGGCGACCAGAACTATGACGGCTTAATCATTTACGACGCTGAGGGCCTCCGGGTGTATCCATTATTGTCGGCAGACGCCGGCAGCCACATTGAACTGTCGGAGCTATTTAGCGATGCTTGGGAGCTTGAATTCACTGAACAACGATTTGCACAGGCGGCTGCACTATACGAACAAAAAGCTGCGTCCGGCAGCGACTATGTGCGTCTGGCAGCGCTTATCGGAAAGAGCCGATGCCTGGCAAAGCTCGGCAAGCTGGAAGACGCAATTCTGCAGTGCAAGCAAGTGGCATTCAGCGAACTTGAAGAAACCGGCGATGCAGACGTGCTGGTCCTTATAGCAAACGCCCGGCTGCTGCTGATAAAGTTCATCGCGGCGGATGAAAAATATGCGACTTTGTTTGAAGAGACCTTTCGCAAGCTGATCTCCATGATTTACGCTGCCAATAAAGCTGGTGCGATGCTGCCGGCAGACCACAACCTGTTTCTGGCACAAAAAGTGCTTGAAATGAAGCAAGGGGGTTCACTCCCCGACACTGGCATCAGTTCAATGTATGATCGCTTGAAGCTGTTGATGGCGGCGGAGGAGCGTTCCATTCGCGTTGCCGGGTACTTTTCAACCGCAGAAGCACTGACAAGCTGGCAGACCGACCAGTTTCGAAGGCTGCAAATGGCAGAAGAGGTGATTTACGGGCTCTATCATAAACCTGCCCCTTCGGCAAGCTCAGGGCGGGCTCTGAGCCCAGCCGAAGGGACGACCGAGGGAACTTTGCTACTACTATTATCCGGGCAGCACATCGCTTCGGCACTGGCAGATTACCAGAATAGTTTCAGCGATTCATATTGTGACAATAGAATATTTGACGAAGCCGGGAATTTAGTTGCGGGAGCTGAGCAACCAACGGCCGAGCCTTTTGTGACAGCTTCGGTCGGCCAGCATCTGCCAGGCTGGAAAATCGAGCTATATTTCAAAGACGTCGACGTTTTCAAGAGAGCGGCAAATGAGCAAATTGCGGTGTATACCTGGACAGGCACACTGGTGATCGCGATGATTCTCGCGGCTGGAGGCTTTGCGGGGCAGGCAATCAGCCGCCAGGTCAAGCTCAATAAGCTCAAGAATGATTTTATTGCCACAGTGTCACATGAATTGAAGACGCCTTTGGCTTCGATGCGAGTGCTGGTCGATACACTGCTGGAAGGTAATTACAGAGACCAGCGACAGGCCGTCGAGTACCTGCACCTGGTGTCGAGGGAAAACGAAAGGCTCAGCAGATTGATCGACAATTTCCTTACGTTTTCAAGGATGGAGCGAAACAAGCGAGCCTTCGTAATGACAAGGACAAGCCCGGCTGCGATTGCCCGCACCGCCGCTGAGGCCGTTAAGACCAAGTTCAGCAGGGGTCAATGCGACTTTCGCATGAATATCAATGAAAATCTGCCCGACGTGGTGGCTGACCACGATGCGATGGTGACAGTGCTGGTGAACCTGCTGGACAACGCGTACAAGTATTCTTATGATGACAAGCGCATTGAGCTGAAGGTCTCCAGCGAAAAGGGATCTGTCTGTTTCAACGTGTCGGACAACGGCATAGGCATGTCCCATAGGGCGACAAAGAAGATATTCAGGAGATTCTACCAGGCTGACCGTAGCCTGTCACGACAGGCTGAAGGCTGCGGATTGGGCCTGAGCATTGCCAAATTTATAACCGATGCCCATAAAGGCTCAATTTCCGTTGAGAGTAAACTTGGCCAAGGCAGTACCTTCACTGTAAGATTGCCGGTCAGCGATAGAAAGGATTGATAAATGAAAAGCGTGCTGATTATTGAAGACGACCCGACTATGATGCGGGGCCTGGAGGATAATTTTCAGCTAAAGGGCTACCGTGTCAGGACAGCATGGGACGGCCAGCAGGGATTAGATGCCGCGCTGACTGAAAGGCCCGACCTCGTCATCCTGGACATAATGCTGCCCAAAATTGACGGCTATGACGTGTGCACCTTTATCCGCAAAGAGAACCTTGATATGCCGATAATAATGCTCACTGCCAAAGGTCAAGAGCTTGATATTATACGGGGATTGAACCTCGGGGCGGATGACTACATGACCAAGCCGTTCAGCATAAAAGAATTGCTGGCCCGGGCAGAAGCGTTTATGCGACGCAGATGCCAGAATGAACCTACGGTTTATCGGTTCGGCAATTGCGAACTTGACACGATAAGGTGCACGCTAACTCGCGATGCAAAAGAGGGACCCCGCTTCGCGGGAACCCAAATCAGCCTTACCCCGGGCGAATTCGACATGCTGCGTCTGTTCGTCAGCAGAGCCGGATGCGTGCTGACAAACGATGAAATACTTAACGCCGTGTGGGGCTACTCCCGCTTTATCTCTTCGCGGGACGTTGACCATTTTGTTGCCAGTCTGAGAAATAAAATCGAGCCCGATCCGCTAAATCCGTCTTTCATCCACAGTATAGCAGATATTGGTTACAGATTTGATCTGCCGCAAATAGATGGAAACAGTGCTCATAATTGAAGACGATGCAGCGATGTTGCGCGGCTTGAAGGACAACTTCGAGTTCAAGGGTTACCACGTTCTGACTGCGACAGATGGCGAGCAAGGATTGAACGCTGCTCTGAATGCCAAGCCTGATTTGATCGTTCTGGACATAATGCTGCCGAAAATAAATGGCTATGAAGTGTGCCGACTGATACGTCAGGAGCACCTGGATATGCCCATAATAATGCTGACCGCAAAGGGCGAGGAGTCAGACGTAGTGCTGGGTTTGAATCTGGGAGCTGATGATTACGTCACCAAACCCTTCAGCATAAAGGAACTTCTTGCCCGGGCAGCAGCATTTCTGCGAAGAGCCAGGCAAGCCGAACAAGATATTTATGAGTTTGGTGATTTTCGCCTTGATATTCCTGCCAGAACGCTTACCCACCAGGCAAGCCAGGTCAAACTCTCGCCCAAAGAGTTCAAGCTGATGGAACTTTTTGTCAAAAAGCCTGGCCGAGCGCTGACGCGGGATGAGATACTTAACGCAGTTTGGGGCTATGACTGTTACGTTGGTCCTCGCAGTATCGACCGCTTTGTCACGACGCTGCGAAACAAGATAGAGCCGGACCCACAAAATCCCATATTTATTCATACCATACGAGAAGTCGGCTACAAGTTTGAGCCGCCAGAGCTTTGACGGTGTGCAAAGCATCCCGACCGGTCGGGACTCCTCAATTGTGTCTGATCTTCTTGCAATCCAGCCTGAATCGGTTATAATCCGTCGACCGTCGCCCGTGACCCGTGACCCGAGCGACGAGAGACGAGCAACGAGCGACGAATTAAAAGGAGTGTGTTCAGTGACAATCTTAAAGTCTTCTCGCCTGACAATTATGGCTCGGCCATCCCTGATCGGGACTGTATTCTCCGGCCTGGTTGTTTTCAATATGATGGTACGCGCGGCGGACTGGCCTGCTTACCGGCACGACAACGCGCGCAGCGGCTGCACATCTGAATCGCTGGCGATGCCACTCGTTCAGGATTGGGTTTATGTGTCTGTTCATCCTCCGCGACCGGCCTGGCCGGCGCCGGCAAGCCGCCCGCGAGAGGGCTTCGTATTGCGCAACCGGGTAGACTTCGACGATGCCTTCGGCGTAGTTACTGTGGGCGATCTGGTTTATTTCGGTTCGTCGGCCGACCACAAGGTCTATGCCCTCGATGCCGCCACCGGCGAGCAGCGATGGTCTTTCTTTACCGGCGGACCAGTTCGCCTGGCACCAACAGTCTGGCAGGACAAGGTCTTCGTAGGTTCCGATGACGGCTTTGTTTATTGCCTAAAGGCCGATAACGGGGAGCTGATCTGGAAAATACGCGGCGGCCCCACTGATGAGAAGCTTCTGGGCAACGGGAAAATGATTTCACGATGGCCTATCCGAACCGGCGTGCTCATCGACGAAGAGGCAGCATACTTTGCTGCCGGAATTTTCCCACACGAGAACGTCTATCTCTACGCGGTTCGCGCCCAAGACGGAACTCTTATCTGGAAAAACGACACCATCAGCGAGCAAGATGCCTATCAGAATGACCTCTCGCCTCAGGGATACTTGCTGGCTGCCGGGCCGCATCTTTTTGTGCCGTCCGGCAGGTCTTTGCCAGCCGCTTTCAGCAAGACAAGCGGACAAATGGCGTTCCATCGCAAGTACGGCTGGAGAGACGAGCAGGCCGGCGGCGTCATCGGCGGTACATATGCGCTGCTGGCAGACGACCAGATTTACACCGGCACAGAATATCACCTGCTGGCGCTTGACCAGAAAACCGGCAGAACCGGCTTCGCCTGGTTTCCAGGCCGACGCCTGACCGTAAACGGCAATATGGCCTACCTGGCAACCGAAAGCGAAATCCTCGCAATGGATAGATTGAAATACGCCGAGGCCAGCAGACGCCGCAATTCGCTGGAGTTCAAGATAAAAACGCTGCGAACCGAACTGGCCAGAGCCACAGGCGACAGACGCAAGCAACTGCAGGACCAGCTAAGAAATGTGGAAAAAGAGCTTAGCGACCACCGCCGCGACAATATTACGCCGGCAGTCCGGTGGCAGGTCCCGAGCCAGTGCGACGCGGAACTAATCGTGTGCGGAAACCTGGTCGTTGCCGGCGGACAGGATAAGGTCGACGCGTTTGGTCGGGACAGTGGCGAAGTTGTCTGGACCGCCAAGGTCCAGGGCAAGGCACGCGGCCTGGCGGTAGCTAACGGGCGTCTCTACGTCAGTACCGATACGGGCCAGATTTATTGCTTTGCTGCGGAGAATACACCGAACAAAAAAACCCAAGTGGCTATGCGAACCAATCCGCGCCCGCGTCTTCTTGCCGAAGACAAGAGCGGGGGCAATCCTTATCCTAAAGACGAGCTGACCGAGGTCTATGAAGCCGCAGCCGAAGCCATTTTGATGGAGACCGGCGTCACGGGGGAAGACCCCGCAATACATTGCGGGGCTAACCGGTTAACCCCGCCATCACTATGGCGGGGTTATTGCCTCGTTGTGGGCGCCGAACGCGGGCGATTGGCATACGAACTGGCCCGGCGGACAAACTTGACCATTATTGGCGTCGAACCGGATTCACAGAAAGTCCATGCAGCTCGCCTGGCTCTCGATGCAGCAGGTTTATACGGCCAGAGGGTCACCATAGACCAGGGCGACCTTTCCGCGCTGCCATATTCGAATTACTTTGCCAACCTGATTGTTTCCGACAGTCTTATTCTGACCGGGCAAATTCCGGGTGATCCTGCCAGACTTGTCCGACACATAAAGCCGTGTGGCGGCGCCATCTGCCTGGGCGTGCCGGCGAAAGTACCCAGCGGCGCTGCCGCCATATCTTCGGCAGACTTGCTTTCTTGGTTTGCACGCCTGGAATTAGGTTCATGCCGAATCAGCCAGGTAAACGGGCTCTGGGCCACGCTGCAGCGCGGCGCGCTTCCCGGCGCGGGCAAATGGACGCATCAATACGCTGAGCCAGGCAATACCGCCTGTAGCGATGACCTGGCTTTGGCCGGACCGTTAGGTTTGCTATGGTTTGGCGAGCCTGGCTCTGCGCCAATGGTTAATCGCCACGACGCCGCAACTTCGCCCCTTGCGGTCAGCGGGCGACTATTTATTCAGGGCGAAAATATCGTTATGGCGTATGATTCTTACAATGGCATGCTGCTATGGAAACGCGAAATCCCAGGGGCTATGCGGACGCGGCTCAAAGCCAGAGAATGTGGCAATCTGGCCGCCTCGCAGGACAGCTTTTTCATCGCCGTTGGTGAGCAATGCCTTCGGCTCGATGCCGCGACAGGCGAGACTCGCGCAACTTACGCGATGCCCCCAACACCAGAGGGCCTCCCGCGCAACTGGGGATACCTGGCCTACGTCGATGGTGTGCTTTATGGCAGTGCAATGACCGAGATCGGGGTATCGCGCTCGGTCTTTGCTATCGACGCCCAGGATGGCCGGCACCTTTGGAACTATGGCGGAAAAAATATTGCCAACCTTACTATCGCTATCGGAGACGGCTGGATATTCTTCGTCGACAGCTCCCTGACGCCGCAGCAGCGTGACATATTGCTCAAACAGGATAAATCGCGTCTGGTGAATCTGACGGGCGAGCGAGCAAAGAAAGCCGAAGAGAAACAAAAGCAGATCGATGCGCGACTTGCCGTTGCGCTTGACGCACGGACCGGCGGAAAGCTCTGGGAGAAGCCGATCGATGTCACCGACTGCAGCAGGATCGGAATAGGCGGAGGCGAGCTGATGGCCATGTACCGTGACGGCATCGTCGTTCTGTGCGGCGCCAACGCCAACGGCCATTACTGGAAACAATTCCTTGCCGGCGAGTTCTCACAACGCCGATTGCTGGCCTTGTCAGCCAAAACCGGTAACACAATGTGGGCAAGAGACGCCAACTATCGCCACCGCCCCCTTCTTATTGGGGACACAATCATTGCCGAGCCCTGGGCGTTTGATCTGGCGACCGGTCGGCAGAAAACACGCCCGCACCCGCTGACGGGTGCCGAGACAACATGGCAGTTCCTCCGGCCGGGCCATCACTGCGGGGCAATCTCTGCGTGTCCGCAAATGCTGCTTATGCGCTCCGGATACACCAGCTACTACGACCTGCGCGAAGACGCCGGCATCCGGCACTTTGCCGGGCACCGACTTGGATGCTGGATCAACGGGATAGCGGCTGACGGCCTTGCGCTGGCGCCCGAAGCCAGTGCCGGCTGTATCTGCCTTTATCCTATAGTCTGTTCGCTGGCCCTCGAACCTCGGCCGGACCAGCAGCGATGGGCAATCTACAGCAGCGGCGGTAACAATACTCCGGTTCAAAACCTAACTATAAACTTAGGCGCCCCCGGCGACAGACGCGACTCAAACGGCCAGCTATGGCTTGCATATCCTCGGCCCAGTTTGCCGGCAGACCGCAAGGCTATGGGCTTCTCGCTCCAACTACAGACAGAATTTCTTCAAGGCGGTGGATACCAAATTCAAAATTCAGAACTGAAAATTCAAAATTCTGGGCAATGCCCGCCATGGGTGGGTACTTCCTGGGCACGGGGGCTTAGGCGGGTCCTGGTGCCGCTATTAGATGAGCGTGACGGGACTGCCCAGTACACGGTGACACTCTATTTTGCAGACTTAGAAAACGAGCAGCAGGGGCAGCGCGTTTTTGACATCGTGTTACAGGGCAAGGTCGTAGTTGAAGGCTTCGACATCGTGAAGGAAGCTGGAGGCTCTCGAAGAACGGTGGCACGCGAGTTCGCCCCAGTCAGGGTTGAACGCAACCTGGAAATCGAACTCATTCCGAAACGCGAGCAAGCATCCTCGATGAGCCTTTCCACCATCCTGTGCGGCTTGCACGTGCAGCGAGTAGATCTTTTTTGACAGGATTTATCCGCTTGGGGATCCCTTACGGGACATGATTATCCTGTTATCCTGTCTAAATTCGAATACAGAACACAGAATTCGCAATACCGTCAATCGACTATGAATTGTGCCAGCTTCGTCCAGACAGAGGGCTTGACCAAGGTTTACTCCTCCGGCAAGATTCAGCTTTGTGCCCTGAAGGATGTGAATCTAACTCTGGCCGAAGGGAAGTTTCTGGGCGTAACGGGACCTTCGGGATCTGGCAAATCTACGCTGGTGAATCTGCTGGGCGGGCTGGATACGCCCTCGTCAGGCCGGATAAAAGTGCAGGGAAGAGATATCTGCGAATTGAATAAGGAAGAGCTGGCGCTTTACCGGCGCTACCAGGTCGGGATGATTTTCCAGTCATTCAACCTGATTCCCTCGTATACCGCCTTGGAAAACGTAGCCTTTCCACTGCTTTTTGCGGGCGTGGTTAAAAGAGAGAGAAATCAGCGGGCGGCGGAAATGTTGACCAGAGTGTCCCTAAGGGATCGAAAGGATCACCGCCCGGCGGAGCTTTCCGGCGGCGAGCAGCAGAGGGCGGCAATCGCCCGTGCCCTGGTCAATCAACCCAAAATCTTGCTCGCCGATGAGCCTACCGGCAACCTCGACAGCATAACCGCAAAAGAAATCGTCAAAACGCTGGCAGACCTCAACAGAAATCAGGGCGTGACTATCATCATGATTTCTCACGAAGAGCTGCTGCTGCAAGAATTCGCCGATGCCGTTATCCGCCTGCGTGACGGCCAGGTTGTCGAACAGCAAAAGATCAGGTGATACGCCGATGAGAATGTCCGACTATGTTGAGCAATCTTTTTCCAATCTGGCAAGGAGAAGACTGCGTACATTTCTGACCACTTTCGGAGTGGTGATCGGAATCGGCGCTCTTGTTTCGATGTTCGCGTTCGGCCAGGGTGTCCAGAAAAATATGACAGATAAATTCAAGGAGCTGGAGCTATTCAACTGTGTCAACGTTTTTCCGCCCACTATGCAAGAGCAGCCTCAGCCCAAGACGGAAGAAAACCCTCAGCAGGCTCAAGTGCTGGATGACGACTTGATCCAGCGGATAGGAAAGATAGAGGGCGTGGAATCGGCCTTTGCCGAAATCCGTTTTCCCGCGATGGTTCGACTCAGAGAAAAGGAAAGATTCAGCCTTGTACAAGTCTTGCCGGCTAACGTTTGCCAGTCCGGCCTGAGCAAACTGCTGGTGGCAGGCAAACCTTACGCGTCCGACGATGCGAACTGCCTGATTATTAGTGACTCCCTGCTGCACGGTATGAAGATCAAGGATGCCAAGACTGTTATCGGAGAGCAGGTCGAACTTTCTACGCTAAGGTTCGATCCTAACCTTTTCAGTCCTGCTGCCATCGCATCCGTAATGCGGGGTGACGAGATTCCTTTTTCCAGAGAGAGTTATACCTTCACGATTGTCGGCGTGGCTGAAAGGATGGGATTCGGTGGTGCCATGCCCGTGCGGAGCGACGTTTTTATTCCGCCCGGCCCGTCAGAGAAAATGAAAAAAATATCGCTGACGAGCATCGGGGATTTTTTCTCCGCCGCTGGCGGACCGGGGCAGGCCAAGGGCTATCCAATGGTGACCGTCAAGCTATCGTCGGCGAAATATGTTCAGCCCGTTAAGCAGCAGGTTGAAGATTGGGGCTTTAAGACCTTTGCTCTTATAGATGAACTAAACCAGATCAAGAGGGTCTTTATCTTCATGGATATGTTTCTCTTCGCGGTCGCCATGATAGCCATTACCGTTGCTTCTCTGGGTATCATCAACACGATGGTCATGTCCATTCTGGAAAGATACAAAGAGATAGGAATCATGAAAGCGGTCGGCGCCAGTGATAGAGATGTGAAAAAAATATTCTTTTTTGAATCTGGCGTCATAGGATTCTTAGGCGGCATCTTTGGACTTGCTTTAGGATGGGCGGTGAGCGTGGTGATCAATCGAGTTGCCAATTACTTTCTGGCCAAACAGGGTGTTCCCTATGTGAACTACTTCAGTTTTCCGTGGTGGCTTTGCCTGGGAGCGGTCGCCTTTTCCATAGTCGTAAGCCTGGCCGCCGGCATATATCCTACATTACGCGCCGCCCGTGTCGATCCGGTTGTAGCACTCCGGCACGATTAGTATTGCTGGGCATCAACTCGACGGATACCTAAAGTCGCCCACGCAAAATTGTCGATACAATACTGGTTAGGAGAAATCGAGCATGTGCAATAGAATCGTAGTAATTATGCCGGCACTGGTGTACCTCTGCGGATGCCAGTCCAGTGATCCATACGTCCGCAGGAGCGAGCTGCGAAAAGAATCAAAGCAGATCGCCCAGGCTCAAACCAGCCTGGCCATGACGGCACTTGAGGAAAAGTATCGTGGAAGCATCGACAGACTCACCTCTGCCACCGACCGCAGCTCAGAATCGATTTCCACCTTAGAATCAAAGTTGGACACCGTTGCAGCGCAAAGTGCGAAATCTGTCTCTCAGCTCAAGTCCGGCCTGCAGGCTGACATTACTCAGAGCAGCAACTCTACCAAGCAGAATACGGAATCAATCTCGCTGCTGGAGTCGACGGTTAACGGCTTTATCAAGCAAAGTGCACAATCGGTCGCCGATGTGCGCACGGACCTTGGGCAGTTGAAAGAACAAGTCGCTCAGTTTCGTCTGGATGTCCGCCGGGAATTCGCCCGAGAAGAAGCTGACCGGACTGAGACGACCGACCCACTGGTCAAAAGAACCGACCAATTGGCCGAAAAGGTAAACCTATTGGATAATCGTCTGCAAAAAGTGCTTCTTGTGCCGGCAGAAAGCCTGCGTCCTGCGGATTTGTCAAGCACAGCGGATAGGCCATCCAATCACGCGCTCGTACTCAGCGGCAGAATCGGCCAGCCTACAGACTATACGCCGCTTGCGACAAAGCCTGCCCTGAGCCCTTCGGCTGCGCTCAGGGTAAACTTCGCCGAAGGGCCCGCCCCGAGCGGAGTCGAGGGGACAGAAGACCTGCTCTATTGGCGACAGGGTCCTTATCAAGTGTACTTTGCCGCAATTGGCCCATTAGTAATAGTCAGCGGACCTTTAGTCGCAGAGCTTTATGCAAGAAAGCAAAAGAGGCTGGCACGGTCGCTCGCTAGGAGTGTTGTGCAGATACCTATCAGGTAAAGGGCGTCGACGAAGGGCAATTGTCAGCGCTTATGTGGCAAAAGAAATGGGCTGCAAGTATCAAGCCTACAGCCCTTACTTCGCCATACTACGAAAACACGAACTAATTTGGCTTCCAAGCAGTTACGCATTTGTGCACCCAACCGACTCGCCGAAGTTGCCGTAACCACCCGGCACAGTTAGCTTAGCCTGCTGCTGCCAGTCGGCCTGTACCGGGGCCCGCACCACTAAACAACTAAGCAGCACCGAAATGTTCCAAAACTGCTTGTGCTTCATAGCTGCGATGCGAAAGTCTGCGGCCCGCCCCCCACTAAGCTTCTGTGCTTCCAGGCCTTAGCTAACCAGAAGAGAATATGCGTCCATTGTGATGTTATTATTACACGTGTCGAGACGGCTGTCTATTGTGGAAACTACGTATTTTTGAGGGGAATCTGTATTTTCTCGCTCATTTTTTGATTTCTGGATTTATACCCAACCGATAGGGCATTTGAAGGCTTTTAGAGGCTATTTTGCGTAACAGGAGGACTGGAATGCGAACAGAAAGCTATTTGCAAAAGACAATTGTCGTCCATTTATCTAACCTGCCGGTGATGCTCGATGAGCTTGGCAGCGTAACTAAGACCGTTAGCGAAGGAACTGACTGCGATGTGGTTGTCGATTTCTCCGGCGTTGACATAATTACTACTCCAGCCATTGCCAGGCTAATCACCCTGCGCAAACTGCTGGTTGATTGCGGGCGTCGGCTTGTTTTGCACAGCGCTGCCCAACAAATCAGAGGCGTCTTTGCCACAACCGGTCTTGACCAAATTTTTGAGTTCGCCGACGATAAGGATGCCGCTCTGGCACGTGTCCAACACGGCCACAGCAAAAATTGAGCACTAAGCAATCCCCAGAAAGAGCATGGCTGGCAACTTAGGATGTCCACCATCTGCGCAGGCAGGTGACAAAGCCTAAACCGGTGCCGCCAAGCAAAAGCGAAGCCGTAGCAGAAATAGGAACGGTATAGCCGACAGCATACTGGCTGGTAGCCATGCCTTTGCCTGTGAACTACACACATTCCGTTGTCCTGTCAAAACTCAAAAAGGCTCAAGGCTAGACTCTCACATCGCCGCAAGTGCAGGAAGAATTGCACTCTCCGGCAAAGAATTTGCTCTTTTAGGAAGAATCGCCAATTGCACCGACAGACGCGACGATCAGCGCAGCAGCGGGCAAACCGCCCCAGAGTCCTGGACGCAGGCGCAGTCCGCTCAGCGAGAATCGGGGACAGCCTCGCTCACAAGTAAAAAAGGTTTGAAGCCAAAAAGACCAGAACTAAGTATTGCACGGGTCCAAGCAATTGGGTATCTTCTGGGACATTTTACACGTGTTGGAATGTTGCTTATTTTTCTATATGCCAATGCCGCATCTCAATAACAGAAGTGTCCGGCTTGAATGGACCCAGCTACTGGTGCTCGCGGGCGTGCACTTTCTGGTTGATATGTTTGCCAATATGCTGCCCTCCATCCTGCCTGTAGTTCGGGAGCAATTCACGTTGAGCCTTTCGATGGGCGCTCTTATTTTGGTACTGCTGACCTTGACCTCCAACTTTGTGCAGATACTAACAGGCCACACAAGAGCCAACAAAACCGTGCCGATGTTTCTGCATTTGGGACTTGTCCTGTCGGCAGGGATATGTCTGCTGTCTGCGCTGCCAAGGTCGGGCGGCGGCATACCACTGGTGGTCCTTCTGGGCATAGTCAGCGGCGTTGGCATTGCCGTAGCCCATCCCGAAGGGCTCAGGGCGATTGACTCGCTCAGGCAAATCCCGCCCGCAATCAGCACAGCGGTCTTTATGACCGGCGGGTTTTTGGGATTTGCAGCCGGCGGAGTAATTTCCACCCTTCTGGTGTCCAGATTTGGCCTGGCAGGTCTGTATCCTCTGACTGTTTGCCCTCTGGCAGGTGTGCTGATGGTTATCTTATCAAAGGTACGCTTATCCACAGGCCAGGAGGAATATAGTGGACAGGCCGACTCTGCAACTGCGGTGGGCACAAAGCTACCTTTTTGGCAGTTGATGGTTATGTCCGTGCCCGCGGCGGTCTCAACAACCGTAGTTCTATCGCTTCTTCCGACTAACCTCAACGAGCTGGGATTCAAGCTGACTTTCGGAGGGTTTTCCGCGACGATGTTCGGCTTAGGAGCGACGGTGGGTCCCTTTGTCTGGGCCGCCATCGCCCAAAAGAAAGGTGAACTTCCTTGTTCAACCCTCGCGTTTTTGCTGTGTGTTCCCTTGCTGGCGGTGTATTTGCTGATGACAAGAAGCACAACAGCGGTGTGGATGTTGTTCGGCCTGGGCTTTTGTTCAATGTCAGCCTACATACTCATTATTACGATCGCCCGACACACAAGCCTGCCCCGAGCCCAGTTCCCCGCTTTTGCGGGGACAGGCTTGCCCCTGCGGAAGCAGGGGGGCGAGCTAAGTCTCGGACGGCGGATGGGCTTTATAGTGGGTGGTACATGGGGGCTTGCCAATTTGATATTCTTGGCCCTGATTCCTGTCGCCCAACATTATGGCACAGAGTTGGTCCTGAAGTTTATGCCTTTAGGTTATCTGTTTTCCGGGGCCTTCGGACTTTACATAATGTCAAGAAATCGCCAACAGCCTCAAACATAGGCAGCTCTATTTTTTTTGACCGGATTTACAGGATTATCCTGTTATCCTGTCTAAAAGATTCATGCGGACTGTCAGGGTAGGCCGGGTGGTACGGCGAAACGCCTAAGCCGAAGGCAACACTTTGCTCTTCGCTGCGGAAAATAGACTCGCAGCTTTTGGCCAGCTCGGCCAGCTTCTGCTTTTCGACCTCGGTGATAGGGCGATATGAGCAAGCAGCTTTTATCGCCTTATCGAGAAGGTCCAAGAAGGAAGGGGGAATTCCTGCCGCGACAGGTTTCTGCGATAAGGTGAAACGCAAAGCCAAGCTAATTTCATTATCGTCCTCCAGCGGGCGATACCACCACTTGCGGGTTCTTTCGGCGCCGGCCAGCCAGGCGCCGCCGCATGTCGGCTTGATAGCCAGGACGCCCACGCCCTGCTTTTCGGCCAGCTCAAGAACAGCCTTGCCGAATCCTAATTGGAAATACTCGATGAAATTGGTCGGGAACATAACGGCGTCAAAGGCAAAGCCCTGCATCATCGCAAGCGCACCCTTAGTGGTGTGTGCCGAGAAGCCAAAATGCCGCACTTTTCCTTCTTGCTTGGCTTTGAGGAAGGTTTCGATAGCACCGCCCGTCCCGAGCGCCTGTTTCACCTCTTCGGGAGTACGAATCGCGTGCATCTGGTATAGATCAAAATAATCGGTTTTCAGCCGCCTGAGGGATTGCTCCAGCTCCTTTTGGGCACCATCTTTGTCCCGCATCTTGGTCTTGCAGGCCAAGAATATCCGCCTGCGGTCGATGCCTTGCAATCCAATTCCCATCTTTGTCTCACATTCACCGTCACCGTAGGCGGGAGCCACATCGAAGTAGTTCACGCCTTTCTCGAAGGCATCGTGGATTCCGGCAGTACAGCGAGCCTGATCGTAGTGAATAAGTGAAAGTCCCGGAAACCCTACGACAGAGACTTTTTCATCCGTCCGCCCAAGCAACCTTCGTGACAATCCGGCTACCTTATCATCTTCGCCCTTTGAATCCGGACTTTTGACAGCCCAAATCGGCCGGGCGCCAAGTGCATAACTTGCAGCAGCACTGCTTACAACTTTCAAAAATGACCGCCTTTTCATAATTCTTCCTCTGTATGGAGTCTACCTGCGGCATCCTGCACAACTACTGGCATGGCAGGACGCGCAGCCCGACCGCGACACGGGCCGAGCACTTTCCTTGCTCGATCTGGACATTGCAAAGACCGATAGCTTGCGGCGGACACGCCGGCCGGCACAGTTGGGGCACTTGACCTTGGCATTGGACGACCGCACAAGCTGCTCAAAATCGGCGCCGCACTGCTGACACCGGTACTCATAGATTGGCACGGAATCACCTCACTACACAAAATTATAACAACGGTGGGCCTAGCCCACGCCACCTTTGAGATTATATGACAAACGCACCTCGCGGTAAAGGTCAATCGGTGCTTGATTTGGGCTGCCAAGCAAGTACAATTGAACTATAACCTTAGCCTACAAACCTCACGGGTACTTGCCATGAGAAAGCTGTTTTACAAGCTGGGTAAGATTGCTGGTCCGAGCGTTCGCAAGGCCAAGTGGTTCTGGCAGACCGCTACCAATAGTCAAGCCGAGGCTATCAAGGCCGAATACGAGGTAGGCCGAGATATGGCTTGTGACGTCAGACGCAGGTTAGGCCCTGATCCGGACCGGCGAACGGGCGAAATCCTGGATGAGGTCGGCTCTCGGTTGGCCCGACGCGTTGCCGATAACCTTCGTTCGTTCAGTTTTGAATCCGTCATGAGTCCCGCGCCCGAAGCCTTCTGTCTGCCCGGCGGGTTTATCTTTGTCAGCCGAGCACTTGTGGAGTTGTGCCGGGCTGATAAAGATGAGATTGCCTTTATTTTGGCCCACGAGATGACCCATGTCATCCGGGGACACGTTATGGAGCGGATGATAAGCAATTCCGCAATTGCGGCAGCGTCACGGGCGGCTCCTATCCGCGATGTGCTCAGCGCCTGTCTTCGCGAAGCCGGCGCCAAGTTTCTGGAGAGTGCTTATTCGCAAGACCAGGAGCTGGAAGCCGACAAGTTCGCCGTTCACCTGGTCATCGCCGCGGGATACGACCCTCGCGGCTCAATTAGATTTTTCCAGCGACTGGCAAAATCTTCAGACGAGTCGAACCTCGGAAATTACTTTTCCTCCCATCCCTCGTGCAAGGTTCGCATCGAAAATATCACCGGCCTCTTGAGCAAGTAAGTTTAGCTCCCCGCCTTCGCGGGGACAAGCTTGCCCCTGCGCAGGCAGGGGCAAGCACGGCGACGGTCAAACAAGGACAAAACCTCCAAAATTGAAAATTCTACTCAATCTTTTCTGGGACTCGACGCAGCCGCGGTTTTCTTAGCCGCGCTCAAATGCCAGTCGATCCCTTCCATTCCGTGCCAATGGCCCTCGTCGCCATCAAAACTATACTCGAAAGCCAAGTCACCCTCCAAGATCGTGCCATCCTTAAGGGTGAGCTTATAAGGCACCGTAGGCCAGCCTTTCTTGCCTATAATTTCTTTGTCTCCTATGAAGACTTCGCCAAGTTCGATGGATATTATAGGATTATCTTTGAAGGTTTTACAGATCCACTCTACCAATTTGTCATGCCAATGATGAGCCGTGTAGTGCCCGGCGGTCGGGAATTCATTCCAGCCTTTCTTCGACGTCAGAAACGCATCGTAGTCAGCAGCGCGGATATTTTCGAACAGTTGCCTGGCCGCTTGAACGACCTCCTCAGGGTGCTCCATCACCTGCGCAAGTTTTTCGTCCTGGATGGGCTGTTCCCAGTCGGTGCCCCCGCGGTGCCAGGCATCCATCGGACCGAGGATTTTTCTGCGCCAGTGTCGCCGGGGCTGGCCCCAGTCATTGCTCATCCAGGCAATAAAGCTCTCTGCATCCATTTTGTCCCGGCGGTAGCTTTCTGCCCATCCTTGATCGAACGTGATACGGTGGCGACGGTCCAGTTCTTTCGCGAACTCGTCGGTATAAAAACCTGCTATCAGCGGCGAGAAGATTTCCGTTTCGAGCGGTCCCAGGTAAAGGTATGCGTCATATCCGTCTCGGTAGGTGCACCGCATGGGTCTGTCCGGGAAGGCGTCAAAAGGTTCCTGCCCGAACGGTCCGACGTTAAGTGGAAAAGCCATCGGCTTATTATCAAGCGCGGCAAAGGCCGAATCAAATAGTCCTAAGCACAACCGCCCATTTACCTCACCCATATTTGTCTGCACCGGCATATGCGGAAAGATCGCATATACCTTATCTGGCCCCAGTTCCTTGCGCAAATACCAACCCGCCGTCAACACCGGTGCACCTTCAAAGTATTGCAGATTCAGTCCGGTGTGGCCCACCCCCACAATGAACAGAGTATTTCGCTTTTCATTAGGGCTACCGGAAAAAACCTGCTCGGATGAAGATAACGCAAGCAGCGAGTTGC
>CAZMLE010000039.1:0-36557 GCA_964567045.1 uncultured Pirellulales bacterium
GCGATCTTGATGTTCTCCGTTACCACTTGGCAAAATTCACCACCATCGAAAAAATCATTACTTTTGGCGGTAAGATGTTTATTGGCCGCGGCCTAAAACAAAACAGGCCAGTTTCAACTTCTAGTTTAATTATTGTAGTAAGACGAACTCAGCCTGACAGACGGCACTACGTAGAAATAATCAATTGCAAAGATACGAGTGCTGAAGTAAGCACAACCATAGACAATATTCGCTCTGGCGAAAAGATCACCAAGAAGAAAATTCTCCAGGGGAAATTAATGGCAAATATTGCAAATTGGAACTTTATCATGCAAGACAAATCCTTCTTAAATTTCTCCGAGGCATATAAACAAACAACGGAGGGCATTTCTATTTACTATGAACACGTGCTTGCACAACATGAATTCAAAGCAAATTTTTATTTTGATAGCGGCTATAGCATTGACGAAAAAATAATATTACACGAAGCACCTAAAAAAGACTATTATCTTTATCCTAAAATCAGGAACAATATATGGACTATAAAAGAATTCAGAGGTTTTTGGCCAAACATTCGAGAGGGAAAATCTCCCAACCTCATTAAGTTGAGGCAAGCTAACCAAGGGTATAATCTATTGGATAGTCCTTATAAAGTGATTTGGTCTTATGTTAATCCACAAAGATTTCATTTTACTTCGAGTCCTATTATTTGGGCAAGAAATCAAATATGTGCTATTGGGAGCAAGGATCTTAATGAAATTTTGTACCTTTTTGCTATTCTGAACTCGCCGGTAGTTACCTTGATTCTACAGTTTTGCTTAAGAAGTGAGCATGAGAAAGATTATCTTGTTTCCACTTCTGGAATTAAAGAGTTCGTCCGCATCCCGAAAATCAATGAACGTAATCACTACCTTAAGGATGAAATTATAAAAAGGACAAAAGAAATGCTGGCTTTTGAAGAGGTAAAACTTTCCGATTTGGTTGATTTCTCGAATGTTATGCTGCAAAAATTTGGGAGAGCTTCAGTTAAGGAAAATAATCTTATTTTATATAAAGATAAAAAGCAGACAAAACTGAGGATCAAAAGTAACACAACGCTTGTCAAAAAAACTATCGCTGAAAAATACGGTACGGATGAGTTAGAATTTGAGGGCAAGAAAATAGCGCTTTCGGAACTAAAATCCCTACCGGTTATCGACTTTGAGAAACAAGCGGCGCTCAAGGATTGTGTCGATGACTTAGTCTTTGCATTATATTTTAACATTCCTCTAACAGAAGTCGGATTAGAACATGCTCCCAGCATTAAAAACCTCTGTCAAAAGAACAGATTCTACAGCTTGGTGGAGGAGGCTTCTTAATCAACCGATAACGGGTCTAAGAAAAATAGCACGAAAAACAAAAAAGTTCGGAGTTGGATAATGATTAAAGTCTTGGTCACAGACAAGCTTGCACAGGAAGGAATTGACCTGTTGAATTCTACGGATGGCGTTGAGGCCGTCGTCAAAACCGACATAAGCGAAGACGAGCTGGCGAAAATCATCGGCGAATATGACGGCTTGATTATCCGCAGCGCCACTAGAGTCACCGCGAAAGTGCTGGCTAATCCCGGCAAACTGAAAGCCGTTGCGCGGGCCGGCGTCGGCGTAGATAACATCGACGTGCCGGCGGCTACCAGAAAGGGAATCCTGGTTATGAACACGCCCGGCGGCAATACCCTCAGTGCCGCTGAACATACGATGGCTTTAATCCTGGGGATGAGCCGAAATGTCGTTCCCGCCTGCAACAGCTTGAAATCCGGCGTCTGGGAAAAAAAGAAATATATGGGAAATCAGCTCAACAACAAGGTGCTGGGACTAATCGGCCTGGGCAGAATCGGCATGGCAGTAGCTAAAATGGCCAGAGGCTTCAATATGAAAATCCTGGGCTATGACCCGCTTGCCGCTCCAACAGAGGCAGAAAAGCTCGGCGTAGAAGTAACTGATAATCTGGAGCGAATCTTTAAGGAGGCAGACTACATCAGCGTCCATGTGCCGAAAAACGAGCAGACGGTGAATATGATTAACGCTGAGCAAATCAAAATGATGAAACCCACTGTGCGTTTGATTAACTGTGCGCGCGGTGGGATCATTAATGAAGACGCCCTGTATAACGCCCTTGCTGAAAAACGCATCGCGGGCGTAGCTCTGGACGTTTATTCGAAAGAGCCGCCGGAGAATACTCGCTTTGCCGAGTTTGAAAACTGCCTGGTCACGCCTCATTTGGGCGCCAGCACAGAGGAAGCGCAAATCGAGGTCGCTGTTGAAGCTGCACAAATTCTGGTCGATGCGATAAAGGGCGGCCCGGTTAGAAACGCGGTCAACGCACCGGCAATGGCTGGAGTTATGCCGCCTGTTGTGGACCGATATGCCAGACTCGCCCGGCGAATCGGCGCATTGCTCAGCACGATCGCGCCGGGCCGCATCAAGGACGTTGAGGTTCAGTACCGCGGGTCAATCGCTGAAATGGCTATTGAACCCGTCACTCTTAGCTTTGCCGTCGGCCTGTTGCAGAAGCACTTTGATATGCCGTTAAACATGGTCAATACGCCGGTCTTGGCCAAAGAGCGCGGCATTAGTATAAATGAAACAAGAAACACCGAGGCCAAAGACGTGGCGGCAAGTCTGGGAGCCAAAGTTGTCACTGATAAGGTTACGCGCACCGTCATCGGCTCCGTGTTCGGCGTAAATTTGCCGCGTATCATTGGGATTGACGGCTTCAATATCGAGATGACCCCTCAGGGACCCGTGGTGGTGATTTTTAACGACGACAAGCCTGGCGTGATCGGCGCCGTTGGAACAATCTGCGGCAGGCATAACATCAATATCTGTACTATGGGCGTCGGCCAAAAACAGGCAGAGCAAAAGGCAATCCTGGCCGTCAGTCTCGATAAAGAGCCGGACACAAAAGTGGTCGACGAGTTGGGCAAACTTGACTTCGTGAACGAAATTTACGTCTGCAAGCTGGACTGATTTTTCGTCGTCCGTCGCTCGTGTCTCGTGATCCGTCCCCCGAGCGACGTGCGACAAGAGACGCACTAATGTCTGAGCAATTGATAATTACCGTAAGCGGCCTCAGAGGCCTCGTTGGCGAAAATCTGACGCCTCCCGTTGCCGCTGAGTATGGCTGTGCCTTCGGCACATTTCTTAAAGAAGGTTCTACGGGCAAAAACACCAGGCTGAGCGCGTGCATTGGCCGGGATTCCCGCCCCAGCGGCCAAATGCTCAAAGCTGCCACAGCCGCAGGTTTGTGCGCAGTTGGAATAGACGTCATCGATTTGGGACTTGTGACTACCCCCGGCGTAAGCATTATGGTGACGGAGCTTCAATGTGCCGGCGGTGTCGTCATCACTGCTTCGCATAATCCAATCCGGTACAACGGCATAAAACTGCTATTAGGTAATGGCATCGCTCCGCCGGTCGACCAGGCAGAACGAATCAGGCAATATTTTTCCCAGAAGAGTTTTGCCCTTGTGGATTCGACCGAATGTGGCCAAGCGACCTCGAACGAGCACACAGATGCCAAGCATATCGCTAAGGTTCTTGCGATCATCGATAAGAAAACAATCGCTGCAAAGAAATTCAAGGTGGCGCTCGACAGTGTTAATGGCGCAGGTGCGCGGGTTACAAAAAGGCTGCTGGCGGAACTTGGCTGCGAAGTCTCAGCCATAAACGATGAGCCAACAGGCGTATTTGCGCATCCACCTGAACCAACTGCCGAAAACGTCAAAAGTCTGTGTGAGGCTGTAAAAGCAAACAGAGCTGATATTGGTTTTGCACAGGACCCCGATGCCGACAGATTGGCGATCGTTGACGAAAACGGAACTTACATCGGCGAAGAATATACGCTTGCATTAGCCGCAAAGTATGTCTTCTCCAAATTCCAAATTCGAAATTCCAAATTCGAAATTCCGAAGGCCGCCACAAATCTTTCAACCTCAAGGATGATTGACGACATTGCTCAAGAGGCCAGCTGTCAGGTTATCCGCACGGCTGTCGGCGAGGCCAACGTCGCCGGGGCAATGCTCAAACACAATTGCATAATCGGAGGCGAAGGCAACGGCGGAGTGATTGATTTGCGAGTAAGCCCCGTACGCGACAGCCTCGTCGGCATTGCCCTTGTGCTGCAACTAATGGCTGAGACCGGAGAAACAATTAGCCGGTTGGTCGGCCAAATCCGCGGTTATTATATGATTAAGGATAAATTTGCCGTTGAACAATCGCGGGTACAGCAGATTTTGGAATCTGCAAAAAGTGTCTTCACCGATGCGACAGTCAGCAACATTGATGGGTATCGATTCGATTTTAAGGATAGCTGGGTGCACATCAGAGCCAGTAACACCGAGCCGGTGGTGAGGGTAATCGTTGAGGCAAAAGACCAACCCACCGCCCAAGAAAAGATAATCCAGACAAAAGCGTTGATACACTAATGAGCCAGAACAAACAAGAAACAGCCGCAAGGCAGCTTAGGCTTGTTACATATCTCAGCATCGGCGCCAACGTATTTTTGATTGCCGTCAAGTTCGTGGTAGGGTATATCACCAGCTCGCTATCCCTGCTGGCGGATGGCGTTCACTCGGTATCCGATATGCTGACCGATTTGGCGGTCCTGCTGGGTCTATATTTGGGCTCAAAAAAGCCCGATTCGAGTCACCAATACGGACACGGCAAGCTGGAGACGCTCGCGGCTGTTGCAATTGCACTGAGTTTATTCGGCGTTGGCCTGGGAATGATATACTACGCAGCCCTTGCCATTGCGAAAGACCAAGTCTCGCGTCCACGCAACTTGGTGCTGGTCGCGGCAATCGGGGCCATTGCCGTCAAGGAGGTGGTTTATCGCGTTACAAAGACAGTGGCAATGAAATATCACTGTCCGGCAGCGCTTGCAAACGCTTGGCACGATCGAGCCGACGCCCTAAGCTCCTTGGCCGTCATCGCCGGCGTCGTTGCGCACAAATTTGGATTCAACCATGGCGACCAAGTTGCCGCTATTACCGTCGGCATTATGGTTGTCGTGGTTGCCGCTAGAATTATCGCAGACTCCTTCGGTGAACTAACCGAACGTGCCGTTGACCATGCGATAATCGACCAGATAAAAGATATAATCAAGGCCAACGGCCAAATCCGTCAGTACCATCGTCTTCGCACTCGTACTGTCGGAAGAGAGGTTTTTCTCGACCTTCATATCTTGGTTGACCGGAATTTGAATGTGGCTGCCGCCCACCAGATTGCTCAAAATCTGGAAGATGCGCTGGATGAACAGCTTACCCGCCCGGTCAATATTACTGTTCACATCGAGCCGGACATACCAGCGCTGCGAGAATGAAAACCCCGACTTGGGGTCGGGATTGGAGCTGGCTCTGGCTCTACAGCCGGCACGAGATCAGGACAGATTGAACGCCCAGGCCAAAACTAATAGTAATCCCGGGATACCATTTCTTATTGCGTGGGCGACTGTGGTGGTCCACAAAGCTGTCCACATTGATTTTTCCCGCCAATGTACATAGTTGAACGCCCTGATCCGTCGCCCGTGACCCGTGACCCGTCGCCCGAGCGACGAGCGACGAGCGACGAGCGACGAGGCACGACCGCAACACCTTCGGGCAGGTGTGCCCCGAGCCCGGTCGAGGGGTCTGCCCGCGAAAGAAACGCGCCAATAATTCCCCGCCAGATTCCTCGACTTCGCTCGGAACAAGTCTGGCAATCGCCACAGGCAGGGCCTGCAAAAGCAGCGTCTCAAATATCGGAGCCAATATCACGATAATAATCAGCGTATGATGAATGGGCCAATCTAAGAAGTCTCGCCCTGGCTCATCAAGGAGGATGGACGGAATAGCCACGACTATAAGACTGACTACCAGGCCCTCGACAGCCACTCGCCAGCAGAAGTCCCAGGGGCTCCTGCTGCGATGCCTGCGAAAGTGCGCCTTTAGCCAACTCAACGGTATACTCCTGGTTCATTTGACCAGCTACGCTGGTTCAATTTTCAATTGTGGATTTTCGACTTCCAGTTGTCAATTTACAATTGTCAATTTTCAATTTACAATTGCAAATTATGGGCCTTGAGAGCTTCTTTAATCCTAAATCGGTGGCCATTGTCGGTGCCTCCCGGCAGAAAGGAAAGGTCGGCTACGAAATCCTGGCCAATATGATTTCGGCGGGATACCAGGGCAAAATATTTCCTGTTAATCCCCAGGCCGACGGCATTGAGGGGCTTAAATGCTACGGCGACCTTGAGTCTATCGGGGAAGTGCCCGACCTCGTTATAATAATTGTGCCGGCCAAGATTGTTCCCGCGATTATGCAGCAGTGCGCAAAGGTCAAGGCTAAGTCCGTCATCATTATTACTGCAGGCTTCAAAGAGATTGGCAAGGAAGGCAAACAGCTCGAAGAGCAGGTCGTCCAAATCGCAAAACGGGCCGGAATCAGGGTCATCGGCCCAAATTGTCTGGGAGTAATAGCGCCGAAGAATATGCTAAATGCCAGTTTCGGGACGGAACTGCCCGCAGAAGGAGTAACGGGCTACGTTTCCCAGTCAGGGGCGCTGCTTGCTGCTATACTGGACATGGCCAATGCAAACGGCATCGGCTTCAGCAAGCTTGTCAGCATAGGCAACAAAGCGGACATAAATGAATTGGATGTCATAAAAGCCTTCGGAGAAGACCCCGAAACGGCGGTTATCGCCGGCTACCTGGAAAGTATCACCGACGGCGACGAGTTTGTAAGACAGGCTGAGCGAATCTCCCAGCACAAACCGATATTGTTGATAAAATCCGGCGGCACCTCAGCAGGCGCAAAAGCAGCCTCCTCACACACCGGAAGTCTTGCCGGCGGTGAAGTGGCTTACGAATCCGCATTTGCCCGAGCAGGAATCATCCGCTGCAGTTCCATAAAGGAGCAGTTTGACTACGCGCGGGTCTTTGCCGACCTGCCACTGCCTGCCGGTCCGAGCGTCGCGGTTATTACAAACGCCGGCGGACCTGGAATAATGGGTGCCGATGCCATCGAACGAAGAGGGCTTACCTTCGCGAAACTGGCAGATGAAACCGCCTCCAGGTTGGCTGCCAAACTGCCGCCGGCTGCGAATCTGCATAATCCTATCGACATTCTGGGTGACGCCCTTGCCGACCGATATGAATTTGCCCTGGATATTGTTCTGGATGACCCAAATGTGGACATTATGCTAATACTGCTGACGCCGCAGGCTATGACGGACCCAGCACGCACCGCTCAGGCGGTGGTCAAAACATGTCGCCAAAAACCGGCAAAGCCAGTGCTCGCCTGTTTCCTGGGAGCTTCAAGAGTCGAAGAGGGAATCAGAATTCTGCGCGATGGCAAAATCCCGCAATACGATACGCCTGAAAGTGCTGTCGCCGCCATTAAAGTGATGGCCGATTATGTCCGTTGGCGAAACAGGCCAAAAAGGGTCGTAAAACTCTTTCCCGTCAATCGAAGAAAGGTGGAAAACATCATCGAAAGGCATCTGCGCCGCGGCGACCGCGAGATAGGCGAGACCGATTCAAAGGAAATCCTTGAGGCATACGGTTTCAAGACGCCGCAAGGCGCTATTGCAACTACGCCTGAGCAGGCAGCAAATATAGCCCAGCAGATCGGCTATCCGGTAGTGCTTAAAATCTGGTCGTCGGAAATTGTGCACAAATCGGATGTGGGCGGCGTTAAGGTCGGCCTGAACAGCGAGCAGGAAGTAACGGACGCCTTTGACTTGATGATGTATCGAATACCTAAAAAACGCCCGGACGCACAGATACTCGGCGTCCTGGTCGAAAAAATGTATAAGATTGGCAAAGAGGTCATTCTGGGAATGAATCGTGACCCCAGCTTTGGCCCGCTGATGATGTTCGGCATGGGCGGAGTAATGGTCGAAGCTCTCAAGGACGTGTCTTTCTATCTGGCGCCGCTGACTGAGGACGAGGCCAAGCAAATGCTGACGAGCACAAAAACTTATAAAATCCTCACTGGTCTGCGAGGGCAAGAGGGAGTCGACATCGACGCCATAGCAGAAGGCTTGCAGAGACTTTCACAGCTTGTCACCGAGTTTCCGCAGATTCAGGAGATGGACATCAATCCGTACGTGGCTGGCCCGCCAGGCACGACTCCCATCGCGGTTGACGCCCGAATGAGCGTGGAGAAGATATAGAGGTCCTATGCCCGATTTCGACTGGAAAGAAAAATATAAAGACAAGATCGGAAGCGCGGCGGCGGCAATGAAAGCCATCAAGTCGGGCGACACCATCTTCATCGGCACCGGCTGCGCCCAGCCCCAGCATCTGGTCAGAACGTTGGTCGAGCACACCGGTCATATCTACGAGGCACATATCATTCAGTTATTGACTATGGGCGAGGCCCCTTACGCAGACGAGAAGTTCCGCGACAAATTCAAGATGAACTGCTTTTTCGTGGGCGACAACGTTCGCGAAGCTTTGAACAAAGGCATTGGAGATTACACGCCCATATTTCTATCCGAGATACCCGGCGAATTCGATAGCGGCAGAATCCCGGTCGATGTGGCCTTAATCAGCGTGACGCCGCCGGATGCCAACGGCCTGTGCAGTCTCGGCGTATCTGTGGACATTGTCAAATCTGCCGTCGCCAACGCCCGCTATATAATGGCCCAGGTAAACAGCCGAATGCCTCGAACCTTCGGCGACAGTTTTGTCCATGCTAACCGCCTCGATATGCTGGTGCCCTATGATGAGGACATAATCGAGCTTCCGGTGCCACAGTCCGACGAGGTGCTGCGTCGTATCGGCCAGAATATCGCCAGGCTGATTGAGGATGGAAGCACGATTGAGTGCGGCATAGGCCGTGTGCCCCAGGCATTGGCTGAATTCCTCAAAGACAAAAAGGACCTCGGAGTGCACACCGAGATGTTCAGCGACTGGATTATCGACCTGATTGAGTGCGGCGCCATTACCTGCGCTAAAAAGACGCTCAACCGCGGAAAAGTCGTCGCCAGCTTTTGCATGGGCTCAGAAAGGCTTTACGACTATATCGACAATAACCCATTTTTTGAATTTTATCCCACCGAATACGTCAACGACCCGAATATTATCACCCAGCACGAGAAAATGGTGGGAATCAACGTGGGGCTGGAAATAGACTTGACCGGCCAGGTCTGCGCCGATTCTCTGGGCTATAAGTTCTACAGCGGCATCGGCGGACAGGTGGATTTTATCCGCGGCGCCGCCCGAAGCAGGGGCGGCAAGGCAATTATTGCCATGCCCTCCACGGCCAGGAACGGCCAGGTAAGCAGGATCGTTCCCCACCTAACCGAGGGCGCAGGAGTTGTCACCACCCGCGGCGACGTCCATTACGTTGTCACCGAGTACGGAACGGCGTATCTGCACGGCAAAAGCATCAGAGAAAGGGCTTTGGAACTGATCAATATTGCCCATCCGAAATTCAGAAAAGAGCTGACTCAGGCCGCCAAAACTCACAATTATATCTACGAGGATCAGATAGAGCTGGCCTGGGACCAGTTGCGCTATCCAGAGGAGCTGGAGCACTATGATACCTTGCGGGACGGCACGCAGATATTCTTGCGGCCTGTCAAGCCCAGCGATGAGCCGGCGCTTTCGGATATGCTCTATTCGCTCAGCGAAGAATCCGTTCAAAAGCGCTATATGACCCGTACAAGAGCCTTTGCCCATCGAGACGTTCAACAGTTGACCAATATCGATTACCACAAAGACCTGGCTATCGTGGGCGTGGTTCCGGGAGTATCCGGCGACCAGATCGTGGCCATCGGGCAGTATTTTCTTGACCCAAAGACACAGGTCGCTGAAGTTGCCTTTGTCGTGCAGGATGAGTGGCAGCAAAAGGGAATGGGGACTCTGCTCTTGGAGTACATCACCAAAGTTGCCAAGCAGCGGGGCGTAAAGAGCTTTTGCGCAAAAGTGCTGCCGAACAATAAGCCGATGCTGGCTGTTTTTTACAGCTCCGGCTACAAGGTAAACACTGAATTCGACGGCGAGGTTTATAACATAGCGTACGATCTGACAAAGTCGTAGAAACGAGGTCTGCACGCATCAATGAGAAAGGCTGCTTTTATATATTCGCAGGAGCTTGAGAAATATCATTACCCGCCGGAGCATCCGTTTAATGTTGACCGGGCCAGAAAAGTGCGCCAGGTTCTGGCGTCCATGGGTCTTTTATCGGGTGATGGACGAGCTGAAGTAGCGCCAACGCCGGCCAAGAGAATAGTCCTGAAAAAATTTCACTCAGCTCGCTACCTGCACGCTCTGCAAACCGCCTCGAAAGGCCGATGGGACGCGGAGGCACTCGAAATGGGAATAGGCACGGGTGACTGTCCGGTTTTCAAAGGAATGTACGAATATTCGGCCCTGGCCTGCGGAGCAACGCTTACCGGCGCAAAGCTCATTCTTGCAGGGTCAGCCGATGTGGCGTTCAATCCCTCCGGCGGCTTTCATCACGCAGGACCGGAAAGGGCGTCCGGCTTCTGCTATATCAACGACGTGGCTCTTGCCTGCATCATCCTAATAGAGAAAAGAAAGCGGGTTCTGTATCTCGATGTGGATGTCCATTACGGCGACGGAGTCGCCGAGGCATTCTGCGAGCGCTCCGACGTGATGACCATATCGCTGCACGAGACGCCGAAGGTCTTGTTTCCCGGAACAGGGTTCGAGGACCAGATCGGAACCGGGCAAGGCAGAGGCTACTGTGTAAATATTCCTCTGCCGGTCGGCACTTACGACCAGGCATATATGAGGGCATTTGAAGAGATTGCTCTGCCGTTAATTGGCGCTTATAACGGTGATGTATTTGTCCTGCAGTTAGGAGCTGACGCTCTGGCGGGTGACCCGCTGGCGCATCTGCGTCTGACCAACAATGTCTATGCCGATATTGTCGATCATGTGCTACGCTTCAATAAGCCGATCCTGGCTACGGGCGGCGGCGGATACAACGTAGACAATACGGTAAGAGCGTGGGCTCTTGACTGGACCGCCTTGTGCGGTGTGCCGACAGGTCAGGATGCAAATCCTACGGTCGCCGGCGTGATGCTTGAAAACACGGAATGGCAAGGAGGCTTGCGAGATAGGGCACTGGCTGTAAGCAGCCAGCAGCGTAATACTGTAATGCCTGCGATTGAGGCCACGATCCAAACGCTCAAAGCAAAGCTGTTTGCAATCCACGGCCTGTAGTTTCGTCAACTCCGCCGGAGAAAAACCGTCGCCGTGCCGGCCCCTGCCTCCGCAGGGGCAAGGTTGTCCCCGCGAAAGCGGGGAGCTAAACGCCAACCAGACTATTTTTTGACCGGGCCCAGAGGGGCTATGGTTCTGCCGTAGACTTCATTTAATACCTGAGCTAAGGCTGTATATATGGCAGAAAGGCCGCAAAAGATCCCTTCATAACCTGCGAGTCGCGTTACGGCAGCGCTGCCGGTGGCGTCACCAAGCGCCAGCAGAAAGAATAGCAATGCCAACGAGGCAAACACTGTCTGTAGCGCACGGTTGAATCTCAACGTGCCAAAAAACATAACCAGTGTGAACAGCCCCCACATAAAAAGGTATGCTGCCATAGCACGGGGTTCGGTCGCATCGGCCCATCCGACCTTCGGTGCGACCAACAAAAACACTAGAGACAGCCAGAAAAGGCCGTAAGAGCAGAATGCCGTCGTGCCGAAGGTGTTATTTTTCTTCCACTCCATTATACCTGCAATTATTTGCGCGACGCCTCCATAGCAAATGCCCATCCCCAGAATCATCGCCCCCAGTTTATACAGGCCGGCGTTGTGCAGGTTCAATAGTACGGTGGTCATCCCAAACCCCATCAGCCCGAGAGGCGCAGGGTTAGCGGTAGTGTCCTTTATTTGGGTTATGCCTGCAAGTGCCTCTTTGTCCATAAAAGACATCCTTAATTTTGCATTTTGAATTTTTATTTTTCTTAGCCCCGCCCTTTGATTAAGGACTGAACGACGTCCGGGTCAGCCAGAGTAGTAATGTCGCCCAAATCATCCGTTCTTTTCTCAGCTATCTTGCGCAGGATTCGGCGCATAATCTTGCCTGAGCGTGTCTTGGGAAGTCCCGGAGCAAACTGAATAGCCTCCGGTGCGGCGATGGCCCCAATTTCCTTGCGAACATGCTTAACAAGCTCGCCCTTCAACTCTTCGCTCTCCTGGACACCTCCTTTGACTGTAACAAATGCGTACAGTGCCTGGCCCTTAATTTCGTGAGGTATTGGTACAACTGCGGCCTCAGCAACTTTTCCGTGGCTGACCAGAGCACTTTCGACTTCCGCTGTGCCGATACGGTGACCGGAAACGTTAACGACATCATCGATTCTGCCCATTAGCCAGTAGTCACCATCCTTATCGATCCGACAGCCGTCCGCAGTAAAATAGACGTTCTCAAAGAGAGTGAAGTACATATCAATGAACCTGTCATGGTCTCCCCACATGGTGCGCATCATTCCGGGCCAGGGCCTGCGTATGCACAGCTTTCCTCCTTCGTTTACCGCGCACTCAGTTCCATCGTCACGCAGAACGACCGGGTCGACGCCAAAAAAGGGCCGGGAAGCGCTGCCGGGTTTTAATGTATGGGCACCTGGCAATGGCGTGATCAAAATACCGCCCGTCTCTGTCTGCCACCAGGTATCGACAATCGGGCGCTGGCTGCGCCCAATTTTCTCATGATACCATATCCAGGCTTCAGGATTTATTGGTTCGCCTACCGTCCCCAGGACGCGCAGCGAATTTAGCTTGTACTTGGCGGGCCATTCGTCGCCAAGCCGCATCAAAGCCCGAATAGCAGTTGGTGCAGTGTAAAAAACCGTAACGCCGAATTTGTCACATATATGCCAGAAACGCCCGGCGTCGGGATAGGTCGGGACCCCCTCAAACATCAACGAGGTCGCACCGTTTGCCAGCGGACCGTAAACGATGTAGCTGTGCCCGGTCACCCAGCCGATGTCCGCGGTGCACCAGTAAATATCGTCATCGTGAATGTTGAAGATGACTTTGTGGCTGAAGCTGACCTGCACTAAGTATCCGCCTGTAGTGTGGACCACACCTTTTGGCTTGCCGGTCGAGCCGGACGTATAAAGAATAAAGAGCGGATCGTCCGCATTCATACGCTGCGGCTCACACTTTTTGGCTGCCTTGGCCATCTCGTCATGATACCATGTATCCCTGCCTTGCTTCATATTGCAGGGGTCACCATTGACCCTAACAACGATAACCTTCTCAATACTCGGCGTATTTTCCAGCGCCTCATCCGCTATGTTCTTCAGCGGAATATGCTTGCCTGCACGTAATGAAATATTGGAAGTGACCAGCATTCTGCAATCGGAGTCGTTGATGCGTCCCTGGAGTGATTCTGCGCTGAACCCTCCGAATACGACAGAGTGGATAGCGCCAATGCGAGCGCAGGCAAGCATGACAATCGGAAGCTCGGGTACCATCGGCAGATAAATGGCCACTCGATCGCCTTTTCTAATGCCTTTCGACTTGAGGACATTAGCGAATTTGCAGACTTCCTGGTGCAATTCTTCGTAAGTAAGCTTCCTGACAGCGTCCTCCGCTTCGCCCTGCCAGATGATTGCGGTTTTCTTTGCGATCGGGGTGCGCAGATGCCGATCCAGGCAGTTATACGACACGTTCAACTGGCCGTCAGTGAACCAGGTGTGCTCAATTATACGGTTTTTGACATCCCAGGTATAGCGAAGGCTCTCGGTCGGTTCCTTGAACCAACTGATGCTTTTTGCCTGCTCCAGCCAAAAGCCGTCGGGGTCACTAAGCGAACGCTCCCACATCTGCTGGTACTGCTCGAGACTCGACACGTATGCGTTGGCCTTGATCGCTCGCGACGGCGGAAAGGTCCTCTTCTCAATCATAAGGGAGTCAATAGCTTTTTCTTGTCCCATAGCGCTCTCCTTCTTGCCCAATCGAAAAACATAATGCCATAAATCCTGCTTATACTCTCTAAATTACGCTGGATACTGCAACAATCTATGCAACACGTCACCCGTGCTTTCAACACACCCACGGATGGGGATACAATAAAAAGCTAATTGTATATCCCTGTTTGTCCGAAGCGTCAACGGAAAAATCGTTTAGAACCTGTATATCAAGGATGTTTGTGCACGCAAACTGTCGGCATCGCCGCTTCCACTATATTCTGTGCGCCAATGTGAAAGCTCCAGGCCAATCTCTGTATTTTTGCCGAGAGAGTAAATTAGATTGCCAAAAAGGGTGCGGTTCAACGTGCGATCACCTGTGTTGATGTCACTGTTATCGACATCATCCATACTTGTCCCTACGTTGAACCGGCACTTACTCCAGGGTCCTAAAGACGCAGCGATCCAACCGCCCCGGCTGCTGATCTCTTCATACGTTGTAGTGTTGACACCTTGGCCGATACCGCCCAAATAGGCGCTTAAGTTCTCGCCGGTGAACACTTCGCCCTTGACGGTGAGCCACTTGTTGACCGGCTGGTCTAAATCAAGATTAACTGACCAACTGTCGAAATCTTTGTGATTGCCGGTCCCATCCAGATCGAGCTCCTCACTTGCCCAGTGTCCCGATAGGCCGAATGTGGTAGGTTTGTATCCGAGCAACGGAAACATTACGCTCGCTCTGGTCTGCACGCCGGGAAAGCCCGCGTCTTCACCGGCATCACCAGGTGTGAAATCAGGAGTTGTAGTAATTCCGATCGTACGAGCCAATGCCCCTTCCCAGGTAAGGTCGACATCGCTGGTCAGTGCCAGGCTTTTTGTCAAGCGTATTTGGGGACGCCGGTACCCGATATTGCCTGCCCACCACCCAACCGAATAATTCAGCGTGGCCGGATACAAAGGCGATATCACATCTGACGTTTGCCCCGCAATGACGTTGAAACGTTCCGCAGGCCAATCGATTTTCAGATAAGCGTGACGCATCATGATCTGAGATTTATTCTCGGAACCGCCCCCATAGAAATCCACTTCCACGCGTCCGCTTGTATTCATGTCACCTTCCTGCGGCCCATTAATTCTCATACCGAGACGACTCTCATTGGCTGTCATATTAAACTGGTCGTCGTTATGGTTGGTACTTTCGGATTGTACCCATTTGGCGTAATTGCCGTTATCAATACGAGACGTATCGTAAGCAGCATCGAGTTTGAGGTAACCGTAGAGTTGAATGTCCAAATCCGACCAGGCCGGCTTTTTCTTTTCAGTTTCTTTTTGAATCTTTGCTGCAATTTTCTGCAAGTCAATTTCGTCCAATTTCGGCGTAGGGACGGAATTCGTTTCTTCTTTTACGGCCTTCGCTGGTTCGGTTTGTTGCATGACCATTTTCTTTAGCTGTTCAACTTCCTTTTCCAGCTTTTCAACTCTGCGGCGGAGCTGAGCATTTTCCTCGGATAGATTACCATTACCGTTCGCCCAACACACTACGGCTGCTGTCATTAATGCTGCTGTGCCTAATAGAATCTTCCTGCCCATAAAGACGTTCTGCCTTTCTATAGAGAGTTTTGCCTTTGGGATTCGCCATTATAGATGTGGCTGAAATAACGTCAAGCGTTGTGTTAGAAATTGGGTGATAGTGTGATTAGGCAGCACACACCTTCTAACGGGTTTCTATGTCTTTTGTAGCCAAGCAGACTTCCGGTCGCACAGCTACTTTCGGCAGGCTAATGCAGAGATTGTTTCTTCCTTCATCTCGAGGCTCAATCCATATCTCGCCTCCGTGCAGTTCAATCAACTCTCTGGCTGCGAGCAAGCTCAGATCCACACCCTCTTCCTGTTCCAAATGAACTTGGTCTTCCATCCACTGGAATCGGTCGAAAATGTTATCCATCTTGGTGTGCCCAATGCTGGGGCCATCGTGGTGCATCTCTATTGCGACCTCATGGTCGTTGTCTTTTACCGACACCTCGATGTGACCATTAGCCGGGGCAGAACTTATCGAATGGCTAATCACGTTAGCCAGCGCCTGCCCTATTCTGCGGCGATCTCCATTGACGGCGAGCTCGGACTCAGGTATCAAGGCTTTTAGTTCGATACCTTTTTCCGCTGCCTGTTGTGACAACGCTTGCACAACCTCCGAAATTACTGACTGCAGGTCAAATTCGGTGGACTCCAATTTCATTCGGCCGGCATCAATTTCCGCAATGTCAAGAAAGTCGGCGACAATTTTTCTGGCCCGGTCAAGGCGCTCGCAGATGTCCTGGCTGGTCTGCTGGGCGTTGTCGATATTTACGCCGGTCAGCAGTCTTCTTAACGCCTCTGCAACCATCATCGCCAATTTACTTTGCAGTTGGTTCTGCTGCTCCAATCTTCGGTTTACCCGTCTGAGTTCATCCTCTGCAAGGATGTGTTCAGTGATATCTCGAGCCGTTGAGACCACTGCGACCTTGTTTCCGCTGGCGTCTTTAATAATTGATCTGGAAAGAGAAACTGGAAGGATGCTGCCATCTTTTCGCCTGTGATAAAACCCAACCGTCCAGGTTCCTGGCATAATTTGAGTTTGGAAGACACTTCGCGTATGGATATTCTCATGTCTTCCTATCCAGAGCAGGCTGCTGTCTTTTCCGAGAACCTCCTCTTTTCTATATCCATAAGTTTCACAGAATGCCTTATTAACGAATACAATCCTGCCCTTTAGGTCGGTAATGTGGACGCTATCATCTGTGCTCATGATGGCGCCGGACAGCAACCGCAGCTTTTCCTCCGTATCCTTGTGCCTGAGGGCATTTTCAACCGTTATGGGCAGGGCTTTGAGATACCTTCGTTCGATGTCCTTGACCAGGTAGTCATAAGCGCCTGCCCGCCAGGCTTTGACAGCTATTTCTTCGTTACCGGTTCCCGTGATCACGATAAAAGGGACATTCTTGATCATCCGCAGGACATCGAATGCCGTGCCATCCCCGAGCATGTAGTCGCAAATTACAGCATCAAAGTGCTCAGAACCCAAAATGCTGCGGGCCTGCGCGAGAGAGCCGGCTATCACGTAATCATACGGTAGCTCTTCAGCCTGCACTAACCGCTCAAAGGCAGTCTGGTCGACTTTGTCGTCCTCAACGAGCAGGATTCGGTGTCTTGCCTTTTCCATACCTCTACCACCTTCCATTTGGCAATTCACTCAATGTCCAGTAAAGGTCAATTGTTTTCAGCGCCTGCACAAACCTTTCATAATCCACAGGTTTCACTATGTAGCCGGCAACGCAGAGATCAAAGCTGCCAACTATGTCGCATTGTTCTTTAGAGGTAGTCAGCACAATGATAGGGATCCTCTTCAATGTATCGTCCGCTTTCACGACTTTGAGAAACTCGGCGCCGTTCATCCGGGGCATGTTCAAATCCAGAAAGATAATGCACGGCTTGTCATTGCCTCGGCTTCTCAAGTGCTTTAATGCTTCTTCGCCGTTGGTCACACGGGTCAATGGCCCTGCGATTTCCAGATCGTCGACCGCCCTTGTGATCGTCATGGCATCCACATCGTCATCTTCAACCAACAACACTGGCTTTGCACTTCGCATTTTTATCCCTCTACTTTTTGCTCCGGCAACTCACTTAACGTCCAGTATAGGTCGATGGTCCTGATTGCCTCCACGAAGTTTCTGTAATCAACCGGCTTGACAATATAGCCGGCAACGCTGAGTTCAAAGCTCCCCACTATATCGTATTCTTCCTTAGAGGTGGTTAGAACCACGACAGGAGTCTGCCTCAGCTCATCATCGGCTTTTACAACTTTTAGAAATTCGATGCCATTCATCTTCGGCATATTCAGATCCAGAAGGATCACGCATGGCCTTTCATTACTCTCGTTTCGTAGATACTCCAATGCTTCTTCGCCGTTGATTGCATGAGCTAACGGATTGGCAACTTTCAGATCTTTAAAAGCCCGGCTGACCGTCATCGCATCTACGGAGTCGTCTTCAACTAATAATACTGGCTTGGAGTTTCGCATTTTCGATCCTCACTTTGTGCTTTGGAAGTGTGAATAGAAACGTGCTTCCCTGGCCCACTTTTGATTCCACCCAAATCTTACCGTCATATAGTTCTACAATTTTTTTTGCCACCGTAAGGCCAACGCCCGTACTCTCAACGTCGTCGCGCGGTGCTAATGTTTGGAACATCTCGAAGACCTTTTCGAAGTATTTCTCTTCGATGCCGGGTCCGTTGTCGGCGACACTGAACTTCCAGAAGCCGTCTTCTTCAACGCAGCCGATTCTTACCTGGCCTTCCGGCTTATCCATAAACTTCACGGCGTTGCTCAGCAGATTCTGGAAAACCTGAGTGATTCGCGTTCTTTCAAATTCAATCACCGGCAGCTCATTTTCGACCGTAATCGAGATGCTCTCCGGCGGAGCAAGCGAATCAACAACTTCGGCAACAAGCTCATTCAGATTCACCTGAACCTTTTCTTCTTTTACACGCCCCGCTCTGGAGTACTGGAGGACTCCATCAATCAAGTTGTGCATTCGGTCGGCCCGGCTCAAGAGCAGATTTAGCTGATCCCTGCCGTTCTGGTCAATCTTGTCGGCGTAATCAGTTGTTATCCATTGGGCCAGCGTCTTTATGCCGCGCAGAGGGGCCTTCAAATCGTGCGATACTACGTAGGCAAAATCCTGGAGTTCCTTATTCGACCGGCCCAAATTTAGGACGGCTAATTCCAGGTCTTTGTTCAGTTTTCCAAGCGTCTTCTCCGCCTTTTTGCGCTCGCTGATGTCTTCAACCAACTCAATGAACCCTTTCACCACACCATCCCGCCCAACGAATGGAACGGCACGGTTCCGAACGTAAAAACGGCTGCCATCATCTCGCACAGCTTGGGTTTCAACCTCCACAGTATTCCCGGAAGCCATAGCCCGCACCCCAGGACAATGCGGACAAACTGCCTCGCGCTTCTCATACTCCCTAAAACAATCCTTACCCACAAAATCACTGGCAGGCTTATTAAATAATTTGGCAAGCATTGTGTTCGCCATAATTATCTTGTAATTAGTATCTATCACGGTAATCCCGAGGACAGCGTTTTCCACAAGTGCCCGATACCGCTCTTGGCTTTCCCACAGCGCCTCCTCCATCCGCTTGCGCTCGCTTACATCCTGACCTTGCGCGATTGTGGCGACGGGGGTCTTTCCGTCCAAGTCGAAAAGGGTAGCTGAGTTCCAGAGGACAGTCCGAACTGCTCCATCGAGATGAAGAATGTTAATCTCAACGGTCTCCCACCGTTTGCCCTCTAGAGTCCCCCTGATAAACTCCATCGAACTCTCCACCTTATCGGTCGGGAAGAGAATCTTAATAGATTTTCCGATAACGTCATGCGCGCTTCTCCCAGTCAACGCCTCGAAGGCATGGTTGAATCGTGTAATTTTAAATTGCGGATCCCAGACGATGATGGGGGCGTTTGCACAGTTGAATAGGTTTTCAAGGTATTGACTCGTCTCCCGCAGTTCATGCTCTGCTTTTTTACGCTCGGTGATTTCGCGGTTGAGATTATCTATGGATGTAGTGGTGGTTTGCAAATCGTCAGCCATGCTGTTGAAGGACTGGGCGAGATAACCTAATTCATCTTTCGAGTGAACCTCCACTCTATGATCAAAATGACCTTTACCTATTCTTCTGGCACTTTCAGCCAGACTTAGAATTGGTGCTGAGATTATGTTTTGAAGTTTTGATGAGACAGCATAAGCAGTCAAAGAGGCAAGCAACAGAACGACAGAGATTATTCTGATATTACGCATGAGCATCGCATACATAGGACGCAAATCGGAGCGCACGCATACCGTCCCAATTATTTCATCATCGAGAATAATAGTTTTGAATACTGTCAGGAAGCCCTCACCAAAAGTATAGCCGCTTTTTTGAATTTCGGACGGCTGGATATTTCTGTCTACGCCATAACGATGATAACTTGCAAAAAGTTCACCTTTCTTGTTATAGACACCGCCAAAAACAATGCAAGATTCAACATGAAGAGCGCTTAACGTCTTTTTTGCGTCATCGGGATCATTGAAAGTCAGAGATGCCTTGCAGTTGTCTGCTATCATCTCCGCCTGTGTCGAGAGACTCCGCGCCATAGTATGGCGAAGGGTGCTCCATTCCCATAAAATGAGTACGATCCCTGCTAACAGCAGTGCGACTATGCTTGTTGCCATGATGATGGATATCAGCTTATCTTTTATGGTCATATTCTGCAAAACAAGCATGATCATTTGCCTGAATCCAAAATGTTTCTTCTCTATCTTTTCTCTATCCATCTTTATTGCTCTTGCCACCGTCATCACCAACCACTCTTTTTGCCAGCCGTAGAAGCTGAGACCTGATTTTAAGTTTAGCACGGTTGGCAGCAGTCATATTTATTTCAAAACGAACTTTTTTCTCCTCCATAATGAAATTGATAATCCCGCCGGATTCGAGAAAACCTTGCACATCTCCAATTGTCAGGACGCTGTGATCTTTCACTAAATTTATAATCTCCTTGATGCTTTTTTCTTCCGATAAACAAATAAACAATAAGTGACACTTCCTTAGAGACTCAATCTCTCGCTCCAGCAAAGTTTTGTCTTTTTCGCCCGATTTTTTAAGTTCCTCGATAGGCTTGAACCGCTTTATAAGAACCTTTCTGCCCTTGTCCTCCTTGTCTTTAACTGGAGCAAAGGCGTTTCCAAATGGGTCTTTGCCAATGATGCCTATGGTTACCGGCTCATTGTTTTCGGCAACCTTTTCTTTAGGCCAGTCCACAAATTTGATAAAGTTATATATAAAGGCGGCTTTGATTTGATACTCCCGACCGGACGCGGAGTCAGCGTGGGTTTCTGCTGCCACAGACACCAGAATCAATGCCATGACTGGCCCTGCCAGGTTGTGAAGCATACTTTTCATGGTCATTCTCAGAATGCCAGCCAAGTCGAAAGTCGGACTGCACGGTGTTAGCTTTTCACCGATTCGCCCCCTTCAGCGAGATGGATCGGAAACGGCATTAAAATCTATATACAATTTCAAGAAAATAGCTTCGCTCTGGTCTTTGGTAATCAGACATATAAGGATAGTCAGTCGCTCCTGGTGCCGGCGAAGGATCAAAACATCTTTTATCGAAAAGATTTCTAACCGAAGCTTGGACTTCTAAGCCCTTTATCAGATCTTTGCCAAGCAAAGCAACGTTTACAATTGCAAAACCCGCCACATCATCTCGAATATCTCCTGCCGACCTGTTTGACTTTCCCTTAAACACTATATGGCCCACTAGATTGAACTTTTCTGTTAAGCGGTGGTTCACAAGGATATTTCCTTTATGTTCCGGCACGTCAGGAAGCTCCTCACTGTCAGCGTCCTCTGTTCTCTGATAGGTGTAATTTGCTCCTATGTAGGAGTCTTTTGCGTAAAAAGTTTTCAACTCCAGCTCCAAACCCGATGTTTTTGTTTTGCCGGATAGATTTGCATGTTGGAAATTGTAAATGCCAATAAGGTCTTCAATCGTATTGTGGAATACGCTGACACGAGAGCCCATGTTGGGAGTGATTTTTGCATCGAGACTGACCTCGTAGGTCTCCACCGTTTCCGGGTCCACATTTGGGTTGCCTATGACTATCGGATTGTTTATATTATACAGTTCACCGAAAGTAGGTGCGCGAAAGCCTCTACCGTAGAGCAGTTTCAAATAATGATCTTCGACAAATTCCCACACGATTCCGCCCCGGGGGTTCAATATGCCGCCAAAATCACTGTAGTGGTCATATCGTCCCCCAACATTTAACTGCAGATTATCTGCAATATTCCATATATCTTCCGCATACAACGCCCATACGGTTCGATTGTGGTCCCCGTTCCAGTTTGTCGCAGGATCGGACATATCTGCGCCATCGAGTGACCATCCGACGTCAAACATCTTATGTTCCTCAAGCGTTAAACCTGAAATGATTCTATTCTGTTCGTTCAATCTGTATTTGCCCAATACTTCGCCACCAATCCTCGTACAGGTTTGCCAATACTCATATAAACTGTCACCAGGAAGAAACTGCCAGACATTGTTCCAATAGTGGTCGTCATAATAAATTCTACCCGTAAAATCGAGGTTTTGATTTATTTTGGAGTTATATTCCGTTTCGAGGAAATAAACCCTGTAGTCAATATCAGTCTCATCACAATCTAAGAACCCTATGCCACCAAAAAAAGGCCCTGTTTTTCTTTGTCTATAATTTCCTTTGAATTTAACGTCCTTGTACTTAAGAAGGACATCAGCGTCATATATATCCTCCCAGGAGTCGGCATGACCCGAAGTGCCACCAGCATCATGTTCCATGTGTGCACCAAATCCATTGGTGGTAAGACGATTAAGGCTTAGAGCCACATCAAAATCGTTAATAGCCTTGCCAAACAGGACATTGTACTGGTGTGTGTCGAAACTACCGGTTCTGTAAGCCGATCTCACGCCATCAATATCCTTTCCATCTTTTGTAATGATGTTTATCAATGCTAAAAAAGCATTGGCACCGTATAGAGCGGACGCGGGACCACGAATAATTTCTATCCGTTTGACGTTATCAACCGGTAAGTTATCATATACCAACGTACATCCGCCGTTTAGTAGGTTGTTGTCTAATGGGTGGCCATTTAGCATAAATAGTATTTTTTCCGACATTTCTGTATGAAAACCTCGGACTTCAATCCTATGCTCCCATGCCCTATTCTTGGCAATACCCAACCCCGGCACAGTCTCCAGAACGTCCAGCAGGTTTCGCGCACCCATGTTGCGAATCTCCTCTTCGGTAACTACGGTCACGCTAGCCGGAGCTTTCGTAATTGGCTGTTCTATTCGAGCAGCAGAAACTACCGTCGGCACTTCCATCAACTCCTCGATGGACATTTCAAAGAAATCCTTCGGCCTATTCGGCTCGTGCTGCTGCGCAAATAGTTGCATGTCAAAGCTGAAGACCAACAAAAGTATGACTGGAAACACAAATGCTTGTGTCAGAGAGACTCTTTGCACAGCCATATTCACTACCCCCAGAAGCGTATTTGTTTCCCGCGAAGCGGGGTCCCTCGTGAAGAGTTAAGCGAGATACGAAATACACTTTGCGAACGTTTTTTTACCCCCAGTTCAAACCCCCGAGGACGCATGGTCCCTGCATATAATCTGTCGCAAAGAGGTATCGGCATGTAACAAACACGATTTGAGAAGAAATTATCTTTGCGCAAATATTGTCAGAAATTTCCCGCACATATTTGGCTGCTTATGAGCGTCAAGAGTAAGGATTAGACCAATTACCGGACCAGCATCCCAAAGCGTACGCTTGAATCCTCCAGCTTATGCTCACGCCGTTGACCCAGACCTGAATCTCGGCGCATTGACAGGCAGGCTCGTGGCTGTTATAATAAAGCTGGTTTGTAGAACGAGTTCTGTGCCGGCTACGTTGGAGGTATGCTGCCGGACCCATAAAAAACGTTGTCTCGGCCAGATAGCCGGCTAAGTGGACCTCAAAGAGGATAGAAGTGATGAGAATCTTAGGAACATCGACAAGTCAAGAGTCAAAAGTAAAAAGTCGTATCTTGTCGTTTTTTACGTTTGCCGTCATTTTTTGTGGCGCCGTTTTCCTGCTATGCGGGTGTAGCTCTTACGAGCAGCCCGGCGAAACGGCTGCTGATGGAAGTAGGAGACACGAGCGTGTTCTTCGCATCAATCGGCAGGAGATGATGACAGACATAGATAGGAGTTTGCTTCTCGACCGGCCCAGCAAACTTACCGACTTGAGGATACCCTGATAGGATATTCAGACATCCTCGGCTCGACTGAGCTCGCCGAAGTCTGCCTCGTTGTCGCTTCAGATACTGGTGCAAGCGGCCAGGGAATACGTCAATGAAACGGGTAAGGTTTCAAATCTTCTTGTGCCCGTTTGTGATATTGGTCCTCGGTATGGCCGTCTCAAGAGCACCTGCAGAGTGGGTCGCCTACAATGACTGCCTTCGAGAACCGGCAGACTCCACAGCCGCAAACGTGACCGGCTGGACTATCCATAATAGCGACCTAACCCACTTCACTGGCACGCTGAAGAATTACCAGACCGGCAGCGATGCGGCAATGCCCACAGTCACATTCACTATGGGGCCGGCCGGTTTGCAGGTCAGCAGTGGCGGTGCAGGCGGCAATGCCGCCCCAGGCACGGACGCCTACGAGATATTCCATGGCATTATAGACTTCGGCCCCAACAATGTTTACTACGGCAGCGCAGGCTGGTGGGTAGAGATTAAGCTCACCGGCCTGGATCCAGCCAAGAGGTACGCATTTGTCGGCACTGCAATACGCTCAAGCAGCTATCCTGCCCGCAAGTCGCTCTTTACCATTTTGGGCCACGTCAGCGCCACCAACAATAGCAGCGATGGAGTAGTATCAAAGACGGCAAACACGGCTATCCTGCTCGCAGGGGACAATAGCGCACCTGGAGCCGGATACGTCGTTCGATGGGACGACATTGTGCCGCCAGCCGACGGCAGTTTCACGATTAGAGCAGAGGCGACCGCCGATTCTGAAGGCGGCAAAGCATATCCCTTGGGGGGATTTATGCTCCAGGAAGTGGGAACCGCAGGCAACCGCCCGCCGGAAGTTGATGCCGGCGATTACCCTTCACTTTCCTGGCCGAATGATACCCTCCAGCTTAGCCCCGTCATCTCCGACGATGACCCTTGCGGTTTGGGAATATTGACCTTCAAGTGGTTGCAGCTCAGCGGCCCAGGCACGGTGACCTTCCGCCCCAGCGACGATGTTCGGGACCCTTGTGCAATATTCTCCAAGCCCGGCGATTATCAACTCCGACTTCAGGTCTGGGACGAAGTGCCCCAGCAAGGCAGCGGCACAGTGACCATTAACATCATCGAGCCGCTGCTGGGCGATTTGAACGGTGACAAGAAAGTCAACTGGGACGACCTGGTTCTTTTCGCCGTTCGGTGGTTGGACTCTCAGGCAAATCCCGCCGACATCAATGCCAGAGACGGCGTCAATATGGATGACTTTGCATTCCTGGCGAAGAACTGGCTTGTGGGTGCCGGTCCAACCGTTGTCATCAATGAGCTTATGGCCAGAAATGACCGCACCGTCAAAGACCCACAAGGCCAATATGATGATTGGATTGAAATCTATAATGCCGGCGATGAGCCTATCAATGTGGGCGGAATGTACCTCACAGATGATGCATCTATAGCCACGCTCTGGCGGATTCCTGACACCAATCCTTCCGCAACTACTATCCCGCCAGGTGGATACCTATTGATATGGGCGGACAATGACACTGGTGTCCCCGGCCTGCACGCGGCTTTTGAGCTTGACGCCGACCGCGGGGATTGCGTAGCTCTATTTGATACTGATGGCGCCACCCTGATTGATAGCGTCACTTTTGGCAAGCAGACGCCGGATGTCTCTTACGGGCGTGAACCCGATGGAATTGATAATTGGGTGACGCTTTCGCCGACTCCAGGTTCTTCGAACAACGGTTCATATCTGGCTGTGGTGGCCGACACTAAATTCAGCTATGACCGCGGTTTTTACGATAGTCCGTTCTCCGTAGCGATCACCACCGAAACCCAGGGCGCCGCCATACGTTACACCACAGATGGCAGTACGCCTACTGAAACGTATGGCACCGTCTATACGGCTCCGATTCCGATCTCCGCAACCACGTGTTTGCGGGCAGCCGCCTTCAAACCAGGCTGCAAATCCACCAATGTGGATACCCACACGTATATCTTCCTCGATGACGTTATCCGACAGGCTACCGATCCAGTCACCGGGGCGCAGGTCACGCCGCCGGGCTGCCCGACTTCGTGGGGCTCGGTGACCGGCGATTATCAGATGGACCCCGACGTTGTCGGGCAAAATGGTAAAGACAAATTCGGTGGCCTCTATGCCAGCACAATCAAGCAGGACCTCAAGTCCGTGCCGACCATATCGCTGGTTATGAACAAGGACGACTGGTTCGGCAGTCGAGGCATCTATATCAACCAATCCCAGGACGGCACAGAGCGTGTGGCTTCGTTCGAGTTCATTGATCCGAACAGCGGCGAACAATTTCAGCTAAACTGTGCTCTGGCTATGCAGGGCGGGGTCAGCGCCGGCGGCACCAGTCTCGATAGGTGGAAGACATTCAAACTCTCGATGCGGCCGCGATTCAAAACCCAAACCGATGACGGAAAGCCTACCGGCGGCCCGCCGAACCTTGATTACGGACTGTTTCCGGATTCACCTGTCCAGAACCACAATACCGTTGTGCTCGACTCGGTTCTGAACCATTCATGGCTGCACCCCGGTGCCGACCAGCGCAACACCGCTATGTACATCCAGGACCAGTACGTTGCCGATCTGCACAACGCGATGGGTGGCCATTCGCCTCACGGATCCTACGCCCACGTCTACATCAGCGGCCTGTACTGGGGAATGTACTACATCCACGAAAGGCCCGATCATGCCTGGGCGGCAGAAATGTTCGGCGGCGACAAGGAAAAATATGATGCCATCAAGCATAGCAGCAGCTACGTTATCAACGACGGCGGCGGACTCAATAGCGGCACCGCACGCGCCAGCTTCAATGCAATGGTCAACGCCGCAACTGCCGTTTCTTCCGACCCTACAAACCTCAGCAAATACAACGCGCTATCGCAAATGCTGGACATCGACAACTTCATCACCTATCTGCTTTGCAACTGGTTCCCCGGCAACCATGACTGGCCTGCTAAGAACTGGTACGCTACGCATCGTTATCCCGACGGCAAATGGCGATTCCACTCCTGGGACGCCGAGCACACGGTCGAAGGCGGAAACAACGTCGGCCAGAGCCCATCGGACATCCACAACAAACTGAAGGGCAATGCCGAGTATCTCATACGATTTGCAGATCATATACACCGGCACTTTTTCAACGGCGGGACGCTATCCTATCCGAGAACCGCCGAGCTTTACCAGGCGCGGATGAATCAAATCGACCGCGCGATAGTGGGCGAGTCGGCCCGATGGGGTGACAACCGACAGGCTAATCCCTACACGCGCCTGGACTGGCTTAATACCCAGAAAGGCAAGCTGACTGGATTTTTCCCCAGCCGCTCGCAGACTGTCTTAGGCTGGCTCAAAAGTGCAAATTTGTACCCTAATGTAACTGCCCCCGTATTCTATATCAACGGCTCTTACCAACATGGTGGGCATGTTGCCACGCGAGACCTTTTCTCCATACAAGCTCCCGCCGGCACGGTTTATTACACGCTTGATAACTCTGACCCACGCTTGCCGGGCGGGGCCGTGAACACCGGCCATGCAACCGTATATGCCGCACCTATCAGACTCACTCAGAGCGCACACGTCAAGGCCCGCACGCTGAGCGGCAGCACCTGGAGCGCACTTAATGAAGCGACCTTCGCGGTTGGGCCGGTGGCGGAGAATCTGCGTATAACTGAGATTATGTACCATCCGCCGAATACCGACAGCCCGAGCGATGCAAACGAGGAGTTCGTAGAGCTAAATAATATCGGCAGCGAAACCATCAACCTGAATCTGGCACGCTTTACCAACGGCATCGACTTCACTTTCCCCAGCATAGAACTGGCACCGGGCAAATATGTGCTGGTCGTAAGAAATCAGGCAGCTTTTTATGCCCGGTATCCGGATTTCGCCGGAGTCATCGCCGGGCAGTACGCCGGCAGTCTGGCTAACGAGGGCGAAAGAATCCGCCTGGAAGATGCTGTCGGCCAGACGATACTGGATTTCAAATACAGTGACGGCTGGCGTGACATTACCGATGGCGGTGGTTTTTCTCTGACCATTATAAATCCTGCGAATCCTGACCCAAATAGCTGGGGCGAGAAAGACTCCTGGCGGGCAAGCGCATTTTACGGCGGCTCTCCAGGCTGGGACGATACCGGCATTATTCCTGAGCCTGGCTCGGTGGTAATTAACGAGGTATTGGCCCACGCTCACGCTGAGGCCTCGGACTGGATAGAGCTTTACAATACTACCGCCGCAGCGATCAATATCGGCGGCTGGTTTCTAAGTGACGATGGCAACGACTTAACCAAGTACCAGATTGCCGATGGAACGGTCATTGCCGGTAACAGCTATCTTGTATTCTATCAGGACCAGCATTTCGGCAACGCCCGTGATCCTGGCTGTCAGCGGGTTTTTGCCTTAAGCGAGAATGGCGACCAGGTATATCTGTCATCGGCTCAGCAAGGCGTATTGACCGGCTATCAGGAAGTGGAGGATTTTGACGCCTCCGAGACGGACGTAGCGTTTGGCAGGTATTATAAAGGCAGCACGGATAACTACAACTTTGTGGCGATGAGCGAAAATACGCCCGGCAGGGCCAACGCCTATCCGAAGGTCGGGCCTATCGTGATCAATGAGATTATGTATAATCCCGGCTCAGGCAATCAGAATGAGGAGTATATTGAGCTATTTAATATAAGTTCCGAGCCGGTGACTTTATATCGTTACGATAAGTCTGAACCCTGGCGCTTTACTGATGGCATAGAATTTGTTTTTCCTTCCGACCCTGTAGTTACGATACCTGCTGGCGGCTATCTGTTAGTCGTGAAGCACCTGGATGCTTTTGCCGCCCGATATGGTGCAATGCCTGCCGGGGTGGTGGTTCTTGGCCCTTATGATGGCCAGTTGCAGAATGGCGGTGAGAAGGTAGAGCTTTCTATGCCTGGCGATGTGGATGTATTTGGCACACGTTATTACATCCGTATTGACAGGGTAAGTTACAGTGATGGTTCTCATCCTGAGGATTGTCCTGGCGGCGTTGACCTCTGGCCTACCGAAGCCGATGGCGGCGGCTTATCACTTTATCGCAAGCTGGCCAGTGTTTACGGCAACGATGTAGCCAACTGGAGAGCGACTGTTCCTTCGCCTGGCCGAGCCAACCCATAAACTGGCAGCAAAAAGACAAGTTGGCGGTGTCTGAAATCGAAAATCAGAAGTCAGAGGCTCTATCCTTTTTCTATCCTCGATTCCAGCGGCAATCTTTTTCCCTGTGAGAGGTCGATTGTTATAGGGCTTTCTGCGCGCGTTGCCTGCGGCTGCGCGCGATTTTATAGGATTCCTTTGGCTTGCGCGAACTTCAAAGGAAAGTCAGTCGCAAACTAAACCGATAATATTGTGGTATTGACAGGCGAATAATTGAGCTCAAACAGGGGATGGGATGAATAACAATGCCTCATTTGAAACGTACATTGAAGATAGTGGCAGTTTGTTTGGCTGTGGGCGCACTGCTTCTGCTGAGAAGGCCGCCCAAGCCTTCAGATGCAGCGATCACCGGGGTCGAAGAAGAGATGCTGCAGAGGGTTCCCGCAAAGCAGGGTCCCAAAAGCGAGGTTCCGCAAAGCGAGGTTCCGCGGGAGTGGCTCTCCAAACCGAAAGAAGACTTCGTGCCCAGAGCAGAGGATGCTCCCCGCTTTCGCGGGGACAGGCTTGCCCCTGCGGAAGCAGGGGCGGGGTCCCCAGATCGAGTGTGGGCGGACGTTGAAGGAGTAGAGACGCCAGTAGGTGTTGTTGACGCACGGAATTGTGTCGGACTAAACTACAATCAGATAATGCGCGGTGCGGTCTCCACCAGAATGGTTTGGAATGGGCACACATTTGTTCCTCAGAAAGTCTGTGTAGTCAAAGAAGGTGACTCTGTTGCCAGCGTTTGGAGCTTTGAGCAGAGCAGCGGCGCAATTGTTTCGGAGCTTAGGACGGATTCCAGAGTCCCGAGCACCGCCGCCCAAAAGTGAGTCTACAACAGTACTGGTCTTTCAAGGCACGTCACTCGTCTTTTAATCCGCCAGACGTAAGGCGGATTAATCTTTCATCTCAAGGTGACCCCGCCATAGTGATGGCGGGGTTAACCGTTAGCCCTGCCAGCACTCTGGCAGGGTCTTGCCTGAGCGGCTATACTCAGATAAGATAAAGGAACAATTTATAGATTTGCTGGAGTTGTTGACAGCGTGGATACTTCAATCTTCGCCTGCCTCTGCGTCTCTCGACGCAAGTCGAGGCAGCAGGCCAGGAAGACTACTACGAATAGCTGGTATGTCGCAAGCGACTTGAAGAACGTATTGACCGGCGTGGTGCTCTTTGGCTTTTTTGTGTGTGCAACAGCCTGCGCCTCGCAGACAACAAGCGATGTGGCAGGGCTCGCCATCTATATTACCAACGACAATTGCCCGGACTACACGTGGGGTTATACCGAGGAGCAGACCCGCCAGAGTTTTGCGGATATTGTTCGCGGACACCTGGATGAAATGAACCGCACCGATAACCAGGACATGCGTGACCGCGACCGCTACAATATGGCTGTGACGCAGGAGGCACTGTGCTTCGTTGAGCGCTATCCGCAGCGGAAGGCAGAGTTGATCGACCGCATTAAGCAGGGACGGATATATGTAAGCCCTTATTTGTGCAACGCCCTCTGGGCACTGCAGAGCACCGAAGGCGCGATCCGCACCTTCTACCCATCTCGCAGATTAGAGAAAGAATGGGGCCCCGATTGCATCGGGGTTGCCGAGCACATCGAGCAGCCGTGCCTACCCTGGGGAGTTGTTCCTATCCTTGCCGGCTGTGGCATCCGATGGCTGTCTGTTCCCTATTACAGATATGATTCGACCTTTGACGGGCTGCTGCCCCGCGGCCACGCAGCCAGCAGAATCCGCCGCTATTTATTTACGAAGGCCCTGATGGCAGTAAGGTCCGCGTCATTTTGGACCAATGGGCCTGCAGCAAAGCAAGCTATACGCAGGGAGCACAAATCCTCCGCAAGCCGGAAACTATTACCAGCGAGTGGCTACCTCACTATTATAGCCTGGGCCAAGTCTATCCGCTGCCCCGCGGCCAGCGCAGCGAGCTGAAGATAATCCTTGCCAGCGGCACACATGGTGACATCTCGCCCCTTAGGGGCGGCCAGGCGCGCGGGAGCGCCCCCGCCATTATAAAGTACAACAGTCAGCCAGGCCCGCATCCAACGCTTGTCAATGCGACGCTGCCACAGTTTTGTGAAGCCCTCGACCAGGCCCAGGAGGGCCTCCCCTTTTTGCCCACTATTCGCGGCTGCTTCGGGCACTCCTGGGACCTGTGGCCTGTGTCACTGGCAAGATATGTGGCAGATATGCGACAGGCAGAGAGAACATTTTTGGCTGCCGAGGCTCTGCTGGCGGTCGCAGCCCAAAATCAGCCTACGCTCTGCGAAAACACAAGGAGCAACCGCGAACAAGCCGAGTGGTACTGGTGTATGCTGGCTGACCATGCCTGGAACGGCAACAGCGAGCAGAACAAGCAGCACAATGCGGAGCTGCGGCAGAAATGGAGTGCGGAGTTTAGCCGGCTCAGCAACGGGCTTTTACAGTCAGCCTGGGCCGGCATCGGGCTAGAAGCCAGTAATTCCCGCCCGCGGGTTACCGTCTTCAACGGCCTTAGCTTTCCCCGCTCCGGGCTGGTTCGTATCCCGTTATCTGGGGACGTCGGCGCCGCCATTCCCGAAGGGAGGCTTCTCAATTGCCAGCTTGTGTATGAAGATGGCCAGCGTATTTTGTATTTTGTTGCCCCTGAAATTCCGGCTTTTACCCTTAGGCAGTTCGAACTGACGTCGAGGCCTGAAAGCGACCGTGAGTCAGGCTTGCCCCGAGCGCAGTCGAGGGGTCTCCCCCGTGGGTCCGGACTTGGCTCGCCACAAAGGAGATGGTTCGCCTTCGCTCACCACAAGTCTGCCACGTCCACCCCCCTGCTTTCTTGCGAAAGCAAGAAGGGGGGCAGCCCTTACTATCGCCTGACAGTGGATCTCCAAACGGGCGGCATCAGCAAGCAACCCCGCCATAGTGATGGCGGGGTTAACCGGTTAGCCCCGCAATTTATTGCGGGGTCTCCCGGTAAACGCAGCCTGTGTCAAACGGTCTATTTCGACGGCAAAGAACACACCTTGCAGAACGTGAAATCTGAGGCTGTGGCAAGTGGTCCGGTGCTGGCCAGGCTCAAGATTACGGGCACGGTCGAGGATATTCAGATAACTAATTTTGTCACGGTTTACGCTGAATTAAATCGGGTGGATTTCGACCTGCGCATCAATAAGCCCGTGACAGTTCAGCAGCAGCGCCTCTGCCAGGTGTTTCCGATACTGCGAGATGATGCCGAGCTTCGCATTGAGACGACCGGCGCGGTAATTCGCCCTTGGCCGCAGCCGGAAGGCGATCTTCTTCCGGGTGCCGACACGCGCCGCTTCGCCGTGCAGGGATTTGTGGACGCTTCACCGCCGAACGGAATAGGTGTCGGGATTATCCCGCTGGATGCGTACGCGCTACGGCTTGATTTAGAGCCCCTTACATTCGAAGCACTCGGAAACGACCAGAACTACCGTGAGGTAAGCCAGGATCAGCACGGCATAAAAGATTTTCGCTTCCGTTACGTCCTGCGAGCACGTACCGGCGGCTACCGCAATGCCGAGGTCGTGGCCTGGAGCAGAAACGCAGCGTCACCGCTGCTGTCTGCTCTGGGCGTGATCAGCAAAGAGAAAATAACAGGGGCAACGATTGAACTGGATCCGTTACGGGCTGTCGCTATATGCCTCAAGCCTGTCGATGGAAACGCCTCCGGAGGGTTCATACTGCGCCTCTGGGAGACTGCGGGTCTGAGCGAGCCGGTCGGTGTCCGCCTGAAGGGCTATAAAAAAGTCATCCTGACCGACCTGCTGGAACGCGACCAAAAAGAGTTGCAGTTTTTCAACGACTGCGTGACAGTCAAACCGAATCCACACGGTTTCTGCTCGTTGCGTCTGCTGCCGTGAGCGCTTGAACTGGTGCGGCGGTCACCGGGCGGAGCTGCCGAAGCAGTACAGATGGTGTTTGGTGCGGATGTACATACGTCTAGCCACAAAGGCAGGTGACGCCTGACAAGGCTCTCTCAATCGAATTTGACCCAGTAATGAATACTGCTTGTCCGCTTTGACTATATGCAGAGTTCCATCGTCGCCCAGAAGGTAGAGCAAATCGTTGATTATGGTGGGCGACGCCTGGAAGCTGTTTTCAAGCTCGTTGGCGCCGATTTTTGCTCCGTGCATCGCATCGTAACACGTCACCAGGCCGCCGGAGTCCACCAGGGACCCCGCTTCGCGGGAATAGATATAAGTTCTTTGCCAGCGACCGGACTGCAGATTGACGGCAGACCCTCATCCGCGGACCAGACTATATGCGTTTGCGTGACATCGCCTCGTCCATCGGCGCGGATAGCAGCCAAGTTGCCGTCCGGGCTAACTGCGTACACCAGTCCGTTGGCGAAGATTGGAGAGGGGACGACCTGCCCGCCGAGGCGTTTTGCCCTCCAAATCTCATTGCCTGTTCGCGGGTCGTATGCTATCACCCACGCTCGTCCCTCGTGGCTCGGGCGACGGGTCACGGGTCACGGGCGACGGATTACGCGCGGCCAACACAATGTCATCCTTTGGCATTTGGGCAGTGCCCATTGCTGAAGGCGCTACTTCTTTTTGCCAGATCAATTTCCCACAATCGGCATCGAAGCAGTAGACTTCACGCCTTTCTTTGTTAGCTCCGGTGAGGAATACGTATTTGTCCCAGACGACGGGCGAACTTTGTCCCGCCAGTGGAACGGGCACCTTCCAACGCCAATTTTCAATTTTCAATTTGCAGTTGTCAATTTGGTGCGGAACAACTCCTAATCCTCCAGGGCCTCGAAAGCGCGGCCACTGGCCCGGCGTTGTTTGGAGGGGAAGTTCGACTTTCGAATTTCGAGTTTCAACTTTTTCTGGGGACCGACTCCCGGGAGATTTTGCAGGTTCTTGGCCACGTGACACTGTCGGCGCAAGTTGTGCCGTGGGGGGGCCAAATAACTGTAAGCAAACCACGTCGCCAGAATTGTTCCGGCAGTAGACATTGCCCTCGGAAAACGCTGGGACCGCCCACCACTGGCCGTCGAGTATTTTGTTGCGTAAGAGCTCCTGATAGCTCTCGGCAGATGCTCTGGCAACAATAAGGTCTCCCGCTTCTCTTAGAATTATCAGGTTGCCACCCCCGATCCGGTCGGGGGCTATAATCAGATTGCCCCAGCCCATTTTTTCCTTGACCCATTTGACTTCACCTGTGTCGAGCTGCAGACACTTGAGGGATGATTTCTGACTGTCCTTGCCCTGATAGTCTGTGCCTGTATTGTCGAAGCCGTAGATGTGCCCCTGCCAGATTACCGAGTTGCAGTGCAGTGTCTGAAACTTCTTTTTGTCCTCCCAGATGACAGTGGGCTTACCATGAATGATCTGTATCATTCCACAGCCGCGAGGAAGCGACGCGTTAGCGACGAAGATTTTGTCACCAGAAACGACCGGCCCCATCCAGGCGTGTCCCCACGTTCCGTGCCGCCACAGTTCCTGGCCTGTCGCCGCATTCACGCCTACGACAGCCCCGCCGCCCATAAACACTGCGCAATCGACGCCGTCGACCTTCGTCAATACAGGCGAACCACAGGTTTGCCCGTTTGATTTGTCCAGCGCCACATACGAGGCAGGCTTCGCGTTTAGCTCCAGAATCAGCAGCTTTGCATAAAACCCCCCCATCGTGATGGGGGGGGGTAACCGGCTAACCCCGGCATCACTATGCCGGGGTCTTTGCTCCAGATGATTTTGCCTGAGCCGGCCTCAAAGCAGAATAAATGCCCTTCAAGACTGAGCGTGTACAGTAAATCGCCGTCAACTGTGGGCGTCGAGCGAGGGCCGTAGACACGCACGTCCTGTGTCACGCAGGATAAGCAGCCGTACGAGTACCTCCAGATAGCCTCTCCGGTGTCGGCATCAAAGCAGTATATGGTGTCTTTGCCGCGGTTGTTGGGTCCCCTTACATGGCCGATGGCAAAGGCTCGCCCGCCACTCTTAACTACCGATGACACGCCAGCTCCCACGCTGGCCCGCCAGATTGGCCTGGGCGTGGCAAGTAATTCGTCGCAAACTGCCTCGGTAGAGATGCCGTCGCGATTCGGACCGAGCCACTGCGGCCAATGCCCGCCCCCGTTTCTGCCTTCGCAGAAGACACGGGGGCTTTGGCTGCTTAAAACCGACACTAAAAGGATAAGTAAACAAGTCTTTTTCATTGTAAAAACCACAAAAGCCTTGTAACATACTTTATCTGATATACGTCTTAGCTGTAAAGGGGCTTGCCTGTCGCTGAGGGTCTAAGCCGATCCAGGGTGTGGTACCGGCCTGATTTTGGAGATCGAAAGATGACAAAGAAAATGCGGATTTGGGTAGTCGTTAGTTCTTGTTTCTTCATTTTGGCCTCAGCAGCAGTTGGGCAGCTCGCTGCGCTGGCCGCGGGGCAGCAAGAGCAATGGCTGCAATATACGGTAGCGAATGAGGCCTGGCAGATCCTGGGCGATATGGGAGCCGCAAGCCCACGGCTCAGTTCGCAAAAGCCCCAGGGTGTCGAACTGCCCGAATTCAAGTGCGATGAGCCGCTCTTCGCCCGCTGGAGTACGCCCATGGTTGAAGCGGGCGGCCTCTGGATAGCGCTGGACCGAACGAAAAAGGGCGGCAAATATGATGCAGTCTATGTGGACTCAGATGCTGATAACAGCCTTGCTGACGAATCCGCTTACCAAATGTACCGGCAGGAGCAGCGCGAGACTTATTTTGGGCCCATAAAAGTAGTTTTCCAGGGCGAGGACGGTCCGATTACTTATCATCTGAACATTCAGGCTTATGAGTACGAGCAGGGTAGGTCCCTGTATATCAGGTCGGCAGGATGGTATGAAGGAACCGTTACCGTAGCAGGTGAGGGACCCCGCTCTGCGGGAACGGAAAAGCACTGCGTACTTATCGACCAAAACGTCAACGGGACATTCAACGACAAATCTCTTAACGCCAGCAGTGCCGACCGCATCCGCATCGGCAAGAAAGACAGCCGCGACACTCGTTTTGTCGGCAACTACATCGAGGTGGACGGCGTGTTGTATACAACTGAAATCGCCCGGGACGGCGCTTACATAAAGCTTGCCAAGGCTGAAGACGCGACCTTTGGAACCGTCCAACTGCCCGAGGCGATTACCGAGTTTGCTGCCGGCGGTGAAAACGGGCTCTTTATCGTAAAGCCGAAGGAAGGTGTTGCCAGGCTGCCGGCCGGCAGGTATCGCATCGACCACTGGCGTATTGATCGCAAGGACGATAAGGGCGGCAACTGGGCACTCCTTGGGAGATACTTTTCTGGCGACAGTAGTCTGTTCACTGTGGCAGAAACATCGGAAGCGGAACTCTCCGTTGGTGAGCCCATCATTTCCACGCTTGAGGCGACGCAAAGAGAGTCGGAATACGTCTTCGCTCAGGCTCTGCAGGGACGACTGGGCGAACGCATTGAGCTGACTCGTGAAGGTTCTCAGCCGCAGCCTCCCAAACTGCAGATCAAGAGCAAGGACGGCACGTATGATCGGACGTTCAGTTTTGAGTATGGGTGAGGCGGCACCTGTTCGCTCTCGTGGCGAGAGCCTAAAGACGTGGAGAGACCTTTCGTAGCAACCGTCGAATTCTCCGGGCCGTTCAAGATTTACGGCAATCCCTTCAGGATAAAGGCCGAGGG
>CAZMLE010000040.1:0-36508 GCA_964567045.1 uncultured Pirellulales bacterium
GGACATAACGCAGATACTATTCCAAGCAGCTATTGCTGCAGGTGTAGTCCTTGCATTGTGAGGTGTGGGGAACCCAGCGCGTTGCCTGGCTAAGCCGGGAAGATCTCGTCCGCTAGATCTTGGCCTATGTGCTTAGCATAATACTGTTTGAAAACCTCTTGGCTACGCGTTTGGAACCCATCCATGGAGGAGAAGATGCCAATCTTCATAAGAAACAAGATCGTAAAACAGGCTGCTACGTTTGCCGCTGAGTGTTTGTACTTACTGAGTTTTTCTGATAGCGTCGGTTCTGGTAAGGCTTTTTTGAGCTTCTGGGCTTTGGGTGCCTGCCGCAAGCTATGTTTCAGGACACCAACAGCCTGCATATTTGCACGCATCAATAAATCGAGATGATGGCGTTGAGATTTCACAAGTGACAGTGCCAGTTCGACTTTGCCGACCCCGACAATTCGGGACTGGCATCTCGGACAATTCGCAATATGGTTTTGCACCCAACTTGCGTCAAAACCCAAGCTGCTGCTTACGAACCTATACAGCCGGGCTCTGATTTGTCTGCACTTGTTAGGGCCTGGGCTCTGCGCTTCCCTGGCAAAAGACGTTTCTTTGTACACATTCGTGCCGGTTGTTGTCATTCTTGTCTCTCTTTGCTCATCCAAACAGACAATAATTGAATAGCTTTGCACCTATATACTCTGGCGGTTGCCGCCGATATACCCAGTATCCTGCCCACTTGGGCGTAAGGCAATTCCGCCAGGTCGTGAAGCGTTATCACATCCTTGAGATGCTCGGGCAGGCGAGCAATGTAGCATCTGAGAATGTCCTGTAGGCATTTGGAATCAAACTCATTCGCCGGCGAGGGAAACCGGTTTTGAACCGCATCAACCGATGGTACTGCTCTTCCACTGTTTCCGCCGGCAATTGCCGCAGACAACCCTCTCTTCTCGACGAGTCTGCGTCTTAGCATTGACACAGCGACGTTGCTGGCGGTGCGGAAGATGTATGCCTTTACGTGTCGGGGTTTCTGGCCGCTTTGGCAGTGAGCCAGGTGTAGGAACGTACTCTGGTAAGCATCGCAGACATCCTGATCATTGCCAAGTATCCGCCAAAGCATTGTGACCAGCTCTTGTCCGTGTTTCTGCATTACGGACAATATCCACCGCTGGCTTTCATCTACTGTCTCGCAGACAGGAAGGCCCCACACTATGCCGTAGCTGACAGCCTTATCGAACATAAGCGCCCATTTCGATTGTTTTATGCTGTTCTGTATTCTCAGACGCGATGCTCAACAATATGTTAACAAAAATCTTCGCAATTGTGCGGGAAAAACCGGCTTTTTGAATAACACGTTGGGGTGCTTGCGCGTCTGAATGTTTGTAAGAAGATAGCCAGGATTGACACTAACCGATGCCAGGCAATAAGCTCATGGACGTAAGTGATTGTGATAAAAGCTGTTACGAGCCGAAACGAACAGCCGAAGACGTAGTCTGGTTGGTGGACGATTTACTCAAGAGGGCTGTGCAAGCCGCCGCCAGCGACGTCCATTTTGAGCCTGCTGGCTCAGAATTAGCAGTGAAATTTCGCCTTGATGGTGTGTTGGGCACGGTTGAAAGCCTGCCCAAATCTTTAGCCGACAACGTGATTGCGAGGCTGAAAGTGTTAGGGGGGCTGCTGACCTATCGCAACGATATGCCGCAGGAAGGCAGCATCGAAATTGGCAACGACTTCGATGGGGAGGTAATTGACCGGCGATTGGCTGTCTTCCCGACAATTCACGGCCAGCGAGCAGTAGTACGATTGTTGTACCGGCACAGGGAGCTTATGGAGTTAGGGCAGCTTGGTTTCTCGAAGGATATATACGCTGCGCTGAAAAGCATTGCCGTGAAGAATCAGGGCGTTCTGCTCCTGACGGGCCCGGCAGGCAGCGGAAAGAGCACGACGCTTGCTGCTCTCTTGCGGCATATTCTAGAAAGTTCTCCCGGCAAGAGCATTGTCACTCTGGAAGACCCGGTGGAAATTAGAATCGAGGGAGCCACGCAGGTCCAGATTACGCCGCATGGCCAGATGACATTTCCCACAGCGCTGCGCTCACTGCTTAGACAGGACCCGGAGGTCCTGATGATCGGCGAAATTCGGGATGCTGAAACAGCTAAGATTGTGATCGAAGCGGGACTGACGGGACATCTGCTGATGAGCACCATGCACAGCGGTACGCCCGCAGGCGCGTTTTTGCGGCTTCTTGAAATGGGGATTGAACCTTACCAGGTGACATCGAGCGTCTCAGCAGTTTTGAACCAGAGACTAGTCAGAAAACTCTGCGAGAAATGTAAGAGAAAAGATGAGCAATCAGGATTGTTTGAGGCGGTAGGTTGCGATGCTTGTTTTGGGACCGGCTACAAGGGTCGAGCACTAATAGGAGAGATGGTGCAGTTAGACGGCCAGTTGCGAAGGGCCATTTTGGCCAAAGCCGACCTCGAAGAGCTTGAGGCTCTGCTTATGAGCAGAGGTCATACAAACATTCTCGCCGATGGCCAGCGTCTGATCAGTGATGGTGTCACTACCCAGCAAGAGCTAAACAAGGTTTGTGGAATTGTCTCAGATGAGTCTCGTTTGTTGAGCGCGGGAGGCGAACTATGATACGCATTTTAGCCTGCTTTGTGACTCTAATTTTTAGTGTAGTCCCTGCGAAGGCCCGGACAGTCGAGTTGACGCTCTTGCCGGCTAAAGCTCCTCAACCTGCGAACAAATATCACCTTCTGCCCCAAGCCGACGAACAGACTGACTCGGATGCCTTGCCACTATATCAAAAAGCCATCCAGTCGCTGCCTGCAGATTACGACAAAGATAAGGTCAGCCAGTGGAGAAGCGCACCGCTGAAAGAACTGCCGACCGAACAGGTCAAGGCGACACTCGAAAAACTCAGCCCAACAATTCAATTGCTCAGACAGGCGAGCCTTTCTAAAAGATGTAGCTGGCCTGCGGTTGACCCGGTTCCAGCTTCTAATGAACTCACGGTGGATCTCAGCAAATATCGCCAGCTCGCCTTTATTCTTGCAGTACGGGCTCGCCTTGAGATAGCTCAAGGCCGGTATGACCAGGCCGTCTCTACTGTAAAAACGGGCTTTGTCATGGCAAGGCACTTAGACCAAGCCCCTACCTTGATTCACGGCCTTGTCGGCGCGGCAATAGGTGCACTTATGTGCGGGCAACTTGAGCAACTCGTTCAGGTGCCGGACGGACCGAGCCTTTACTGGGCTTTGCAGAGCTTGCCGAGACCTCTGATTGACCTGAACAAACAGATCGAACTGGAATTGGCAAATCTCAAGAAGCAGAAGGATACACTGCTGCTGCGGCAATTTGAGGAGCAATTGAAGCCCAGCCACGACAGAGTACGCGTGATCGGCAAAAGACTGGACCGTGACGTGGCGGCGCTTCAATGTGTCGAGGCTTTGCGGCTATATGCAGCAAACCACAATGGCAAATTCCCAAATGAGCTTACTGATGTCACCGAGCCTCCTCTTCCTAACGATCCTTTCACCCAAAAGCCATTTGTTTATAGCCGTACCGGCTCCAGAGCCGTCCTGGAAGGGACACCGCCGGAAGGAGGAACAGCGAAGGATGCAATACGGTATGAGCTAAATCTAAAAGAGTGAAACTCAAAGCTAAAAGGGATACGCAATGGCCACGTTTGAATATAACGCACTGACATCAGCGGGCAGACTGATGAAAGGCAGCATTGAAGCACCTTCGCGCGAAGAAGCAGGTGAGCTACTTAAACAGATGCAGCTTACCGTGAATTCAGTCGAAAAAGGAAAGCCTGCGAAGCCCAAAACATCCGTTGGCAGAAACGAATTTATGCTCTTCAACCAGCAGATTGCTTCGATAACAAAGGCTGGAATTCCTTTGGAGAAAGGCCTGCGTGAGCTTGCCAGTGACGTCAGCTCAAAATCAATGCGGAGACTCATTGATGATATCGCCGGCGAGCTTGAAGCTGGAGTGAGCATTGAGCAGGCGTTCCAGAAAAGGCAAAAAGCCTTTCCGGCTTTGTACGGGCGGATACTAAAAGCAGGCGTGGAAACGGGGCGACTAAGCGAGATGCTGACCAGTCTTAACCGGCATCTGGAAATGGCCAACCAAACCAGAAGGATACTCTTTGAAGCGATGAGTTACCCCGCCGTGGTCCTGGCGCTGGGCTCGATTATCATAACAGGCGTATTTTTGCTCCTAATACCGCAATTTGCATCGGTATTTACGGAAATGTTCGAGGGTGCGCAGCTACCGGCTCTTACCAGACTAATCTTAGCCATGACTAGAAACGTAGTGCCGTTCTGGGTGACGGTTGGGTTGCTGATCGCAGTGGTACTTTTTGTGTTTTGGGCGCTTTCAAATTCTTCTGCGGGACGCAGGTTCAAAGAATCGCTATTTCTAAATGTGCCGGTCTTCGGCAGAGTCTACCATAGCAGTATGCTCAGCAGGATGGCTGAGGCAATGGCAATGATGGTTGCGGCTGGTTGCGACATGCCGGCCTGCCTGAGACTGGCGGCGGGCACAGCCGGCAGCGAGAAGCTCCTTCTGGAATCCGACGCGCTTGCCAGCCAAATCGAGCAGGGAGCAAATATTCTGGAGGCAGGGCAGTTTTGCAGGGTTATGCCAAGGTTGTTCTTGTATTCGATTCAGCTTGGCACCCAACGCAATGAATTGCAGGATAATCTCTATAGTCTCGGCCAGATGTACGCTGAGCAGGCACGCTACGGCCAGGCAAGATTGCAGGCGGTTCTGCTGCCTATTATGTTGATTCTGGTCGGAGGGATAATAGCAATGGCTGTGATGGCGATGTTTCTGCCGCTAATAAGGGTCGTTTCGGCCTTGTCTGCGGCTGCATGATAGGTAAAGTATGATTTTTATTATAGTGATATTATTTCTGTTTCTCTTTGCAATCCTGGGTTATAAAAAGCCAGGTGTTGCTGTTCTCACGATGCCGGTCGTCTGTCTTCTGTTGATTTATGTTGGGGTTTGGGCCGATTTCTTCGCGGCTGTAATATCTGCACCTTTTATTTTCGTTGTAACACTAATAGCCGTGCTTATATCAAGACGTGAACCTGAATACGAACAGTGGCCTCAGAAATGTGCCAAATGTCTACTCATAGGTCTAATGTCCTGTCTCTTTTTCGCCGCCGCGTTTGCCGTGTTTGGGGCTGGCGGGATTTTCGGACTTGTGCTCTTTGTCTTATTCGTGGGCGCAGTGATAAGCTATGGCCTGGCATCGCGGCATGCAACTGCTGCATACGTTATCTCGACAATTGGTGCAAGTATCCGCCAGAATCTGCCGCTGCCGGTGGCGCTGGAATCGGCAGCAAGCGGGCGTGCAGATAAGCGATCAAGAATTTTGCTGCGTATAAAGAAATGGCTGGTTCAGGGCTACTGCCTGAGTGAGTCGATTAAGCGAGGCTATCCTAAATGTCCGGGCTACGCGACGGCAATCATAGCTGCTGCCGAGCGGATCGACCAGCTTCCCCAGGCAATCACAAGTATTGAGGCAGACATGGTGGCCAGGACAGAGGAGAAGAAGAAGCTCAGGCCTGTTCATCCATTGTATCCGGTCATACTGATTACATTTGTGTTTTTTATAGTATGGGGCTTAACGACGTTTGTTCTTCCAAACCTCAGCGCTACCTTAACGGAAATCAATGAAGGAGCCACACTTCCAACCTCTACTCGATTCTTAATGTGGATCACGAGTTTTATCCACTATGGATATGGGTGGTTAGTCTGCCTGGTGCTTGGACTCGTAGTTCTTGGGTTGATTGCTGTTTCGATTCGTGTCAGGTTTCGGCCTCGCCGACCGGAGAATCCATACCTGGTTTCGCGGATCGGGGACTTTCTCAAATGGCATTTGCCTGTTCTGCACTGGTTCGAGAGGAATTATTCGCTCGTGCAGGTCACAGAGCTTCTGCGACTGTCACTTAATGCCGGCTGCACAGTAAATGGGGCAATTGCCAACACGCTTAACTTAGACGTGAACAACTGTTTTAGAAAGCGGCTGCGAAGATGGCTGACAAAAGTAGAGGCCGGTGAGAATATAGCCGATGCGGCAAGAGAAAGTGGATTGGGCAACACTCTGGCGTGGGCATTTGACCAGCGGGTCAACCCCGGCAGCACGCTAACTGTATTAGAGATGCTCGAGTCTTTCTATCGTACAAATTACAGCTATCGCGTCAATCTTGCCAGGTTCATAATGTGGCCCTGTGTAACGATAATCATGGGATTGGTGGTGGGATTTGTGGTTTATGCGTTTTTTTCGCCGCTGATCTGGATTATTAACGAGATGACAAATCTTGTCTATCCGTGATGGCTATGGAGTGAAAATATGTCCAGCAGGAATCCAAGACAACGCGGCTTCTTGCTTACCGAATTGATAGTAGCGCTGACCGTATTGGGGATTCTTATGACCGGCTTTGCGCTGTCGCTTCACGCATTCGCAAAGTTCAATGGGTACCAATTAGTTAGACAGCGCTGTATAGCCGCAGCCCAGGCGGAGCTTGACAGCATGACTGCGACCGGCAAGCCAGTGCCTGGCGAGGATTTTGAGCGACTCTGGCCAGGGCTAACCGTCTCCATTGATGAGTCAGCGGGCGTAGGGCAATGGCAGGGGATGAAATTAGTCAACGTGACAACAAGCGGCAAGAGCTTTCGCAGCAAAGTCCAGGTACGCTTATGCAGGTATATTTGGAACCCCGCCGAGCGGGAACCCTCGACCGATGTGGTTGCGCGGTATACCGCAGTGTGGGAACCATTGGCAGAAGGGCGGCGGTAGCTATGCGAAAAGGCATGACGCTGGTGGAAATTCTGGTGGTGGTAACGGTGCTGCCGTTCGCAATGGTAGCCTTTGATGTGCTGTTCCGCAGTGCGCTCAGTGATATTCCACGAGCCACCAGGCTTGTTCAAGAGAATACCTCCCTGCTCAATATGCTCGAACAAATGCGGCAGGACATTGGTGCTGCCAAGGCTCTGCCGGAATCCTCTGGACAGTACACCGCCGGTGAAGGACTGCTTTTGATCGAGATAGCCGACGGTGTCCTGGGCTATCAATTGAGGGACGGCAAAGTGCTCAGATACAGGCTGACAGGGCGGCAGCAAGAGCAAGAAGAAAACGCGAGAGTCTGGCCGCTGCCCAACTCGCAAGTGCAATGGCGCACCTGGCGAAAAGACGGCAGGGGCTATGCTGTGGAGGTCAGGACCTCCATACGGTATAAACTTCGCAGCAAATACCAACAGAGGATGGCCAATTCCCACTTGTATTTCCTGGGGACAATTTGACAGGCTTTTGCAGATGAAACGGCTAAGAAATAGGGGATTTGTTCTGTTGTTCGTCATAGTTGCGGTCGCTTTGGTCGGCGTGATTATGATTGTCTTAACCACTGGTTCGGACACCATGATGTTCCAATCGGATATGGCTTATCTTCGGGCGATAGAGCGCAACTTAACGGTGAGCGGCGCCGCTTGGGCCAGACTGAACGTTCGGGGCAAAAGCCCTGAAACTTTCAACCGAACGATAGGCTTAGACCTGGCCAATATGAATATTCGAGGCTCATCCTTAACGGTTGGTGTTGGCGCTCCAACGGATAACCGGGTCGAAATTCAGATAAACACTTCGTGTACTCGCGGAAGACGAACCCAAGACCACGTAAAAAAATCCACACTCCAATTACAGCAATAGCCGATTGATCAGGTTAGACCCAATCGCTCAGCTTCGGCGTCCAGGCCGTACAGTTTCATCTTCTTGTATAAAGTGGTGCGATTTATTTGAAGTGCCTCGGCGGTTTCTTGTCTATTCCAGTGATGGGCCTCCAGTGCCTGGCGGATAAGGGTTTTCTCTGGCTCGGCTCGCGCCTCCTTCAAAGTCATGGGCTTATATCCTTGCTGCTGTTGGCTCTGATCCTGTCTGATTGATTCCGGCAGATCTTCCAGGCCGATGCACTTATCTTTGCTCAGCAGAACCGCCCGCTCCATCACATTCTCCAGTTCCCGCACGTTGCCTGGCCAGGGGTAACGCTCCAGATATTCCATCGTTTCATCGGTAATGCCGAGCTTTTCTCTATTGTGGTGAGCACAATACATCCACAAAAAATGTTTCGCCAGCAGTGGAATGTCGCCTACTCTCTCACGCAAAGCCGGAAGCTTTATCGTCACCACATTTATTCGGTAGAACAAATCTTCTCGGAATCTGCCCTGTTTAACTTCCTCAATTAGGTCACGGTTTGACGCCAGGATAATCCGCGTGTCGATGGTCAAGGTCTTGTTGCTTCCGACCGCATCGAATTGTCTGTCTTCTAAAACCCGTAGCAGCTTCACTTGCAGAGCCGGTGACGCATTGGCAACTTCATCCAGAAAAATTGTGCCCTCATCTGCAGCCAGGAACTTGCCCTCTTTATTATTTACTGCGCCGGTGAAGGCGCCTTTGACGTGCCCGAATAGCTCGCTTTCCAAAAGTGTTTCCGGCAGCGCCCCACAGCTCACCTCGACGAAAGGCTTGTTTCTCCTGCTGGAACGGTAGTGTATCGCCCTTGCGAGCATACTTTTGCCTGTGCCGGATGGACCTGCCATCAGTATTGTAGTGCTGGTATCGGCGACGGCCTCAACAAGCTCGAAAATTTTGGCCATCTTGTAGTTGTGACTGATTATGTTCTCCAGGCTGTACTTTTGTTCCAGTTGCAGTCGCAGTCGTTCGTTCTCGCTTATCAATGATTGTTGCGTGAGCGCTCTTTCTATCGCGAAGCGCAGCTCGTCGTCAACGATAGGCTTTGTCAGGTAATCATAGGCGCCTTTCTTAATAGCTCTGACCGCGCTCTCGATAGTGCCATAACCGGTTATTACTATGGCCACCGTTTGAGGATAGTTTTTCTTGATCAGGTCCAATAGTTCGAAGCCATCGCCATCCGGCAAATTCACATCCATTATTACCAGAGCATAGCTTTGCTTCTGCAGCTTGGCGATAGCGCCCTTAAAGCTTTCGACGCCGCCGGCTTGGAATCCCTCCAGCGTCAGAAATTCACATAGCGAGTCTACTATGATTTTGTCGTCGTCCACAACGAGAATGCTTTTATCTGTCATAGACAGAACACCTGAAATAGCTCATCGTTTCTGACTGGCGGCATGCTGCGGGCGTGCTTGCCGCCTCGTCGATTTTGTCTGGCTTGATTGGTTGTTTTTCCCAGTGGTCCTGCATAGTCCGGATGTTAAAAGCCGGGTGCGCTTTTGTCAAGTCTCTATGTTGCCAGAAAGCAACGCACCTCCCTCTTTTCGGAATAGTAGGGGGGCATGTTTAGTGAGAGTCGTAAGATTTTGTTGCATAAATAGCGAAAAAGGCCTGAGCCGCCGGGTGGCACAGTCAAAATAGGCTGCCGTGTTGCTTTTTGTCAACGGCGAGTACGTTCCCTTTGTTTGTGTGATGCCAGGCGGAAGCTGGCGCTTTGCAGGGGAGAGTGAACTGTCTGACCGAAACAACGTTACTCGATCGAGAATTCTTTTTTGCGGGTGTTCATCTGGGCTTTCAGGCGGGCGACGATTGAAGAGTGCATCTGTGATACGCGAGACTCCGACAAATCCAGAGTTGCCCCGATTTCTTTCATAGTCATTTCTTCATAATAGTATAAGACGATAATTAGCCGCTCGGCCCGCGTCAGGCCTTTCGTAAGGAGGTTCTTAAGATCGCGTTTTTGAGCTTCGAGCACGGGGTCCTGGCTCCTTTGGTCTTTGATTACGTCTATTTCGCGAACGTCTTTTTCGCTCTCATCGTCGCCGCATTTGGTGTTCAACGAAACCAGGCTGGCGGCGTTGGCGTCTCGCAGCAGCCTGCTAAACTCCTCCAAATCCATCTCGAGCTCTTCGGCGATTTCTTGTTCATCGGGCTTACGGCCAAGGTGCATCTCGAGCGAATGAGTGGCCTTTGCCAACTGGTGGGCACGGGCGCGAACCAACCGCGGCACCCAATCCATGCTCCGCAGCTCGTCGAGAATGGAACCTCTTATACGAGGTGCGCAATACGTCTCAAACTTTACGCCTCTGGTGGGATCGAAGGCATCGATAGCGTCCATCAGTCCGAAAATGCCGGCGCTTATAAGGTCGTCCAGTTCGACTTTATCCGGCAATTTACTATGCAACCGCTCGGCGCAATATTTTACTAGGTCCCTATAATGCTCCATGAGCAGATTACGGTAACAGTCCTCACGGGTCTTGTGGAACTGCTCCCATACCTGGTTGATCGCAAGTTGCTGTTCCGTTTTCACAGGATCCCTCAGCAGAAATCTCCCGCTTTACGGGAGTGCACATTCTGCGGGCACGAATACAAATTAGGCTTGTGCAGCGGGATTGTTAGTCCTATAAGTGCCAGCATCGATCCTTGACCTCTTTTTTGCCTGTTCCCAGGGCCGGACAAACGACACACCCACCCTAAGCTCTTATCGGCCTTTTATGCGGCAACTTTAGAAGAAGCGCTTAATAACCTTTTGAAAATTGCTATCGTTGGCTTGAGCAGCCAAACTCCCTTTTGGCACTACTTTGGTCCTGACGTTTCCTTCTTTACCCCCACTTATTCGTAAGCTTTCGTCACCTTTGAGAGATTATGATAACTCGCTGCGAATAAGGGCTATATTTGCGCATATATCCTCAGACGTCCGTCTGTTTAGTCTCGACTAATGTTGCGTTTCATCCCAATAGATCGGGACAAATTTATACCTGGATTGCCGAGTTGTCGGTTTGTATATGGCACAATGGTTGAAAGGCGCGAATGTCTGCTGCTTTTGCCTGAGCAACTCTGTGGCAATTTTTCGGTTAAGCCGATTCTCAACGAGCCTGTTAATCTGCAGCTCGAGGTATTCATCTTTGTTGTGTTCAAGCAGTTCGCTTGCGTATTCATCGACTATGGGCATTGCTTGCAGGCTGGTACAGGCGCCGAACTTGATATTATCGGTATCTCGCAGGACCAGCCGTCGGCTTTGCACATGCTCGACAATCGCTTCGTTCAGCGCTCGTGCAAATTCCCCAACGGCCAGGTCTTTGGCCGTGAACCCGGCGGCGTGTATATTGCGTATATTTTCGGTCAGGACTTTTTGACGAGTGTGGGTGAACTCGATTATCCTGACGAGCAGATCGCTAATATTATCTCTTATCAGTGACAGGCGGTTCATAGCGACTCCTTCCTAACTTCGTTGCGTTCCCGAATCTGGCCACTGTGGTCTTGAAAAAGACGGCAACTTCGCGCCCGCATCACTGTTACATCTTGGTCTTGGCAAATAAGAAGCAGATATGAGGACTTGTGAAAGGCGAAGCTGCTCTGTCATCCTTGGTTCCATCAATACTTCCCTGAACTCGTACAGCCAGGTCCGAGCAAAGACAAAGGCAGTAGACCTATCCTTATTCTTATCCTTCAAACCAACCAGCTTTTATTAAGAGTCACCCTGCGTCTGCGTTGATTCGGCAGAATGTGGAAAAGGCCTGGCTCCTTCACCGCCGGTATCACTGTTTTGAAATGGCGGTAAATCCTGCCAGCCAGTTTTTTCTCTGCTTAGAATCTGTCTTATTTCTGAAAGAGTTTTTGTTTTCCTAAGCTGGATTATTTTTGACAACCTGTCAAAAACCGACTCGTCGTACAGTCGATGTCCCCCCTCGGTCCATTCCGCTTCGCTGATCAGCCCCATTATCGTATAGTTGTGAATCGTTTGTCTTGAGAAGGGGGTATATCGGACTAACTCGCCGATGCGATAAAGCTTCGCAGGTATCTGTAACTTAGAGCTATCAACTTGCAGTCGCATCACTGAAAGCCCTTTTGCAGCCTGAGTCTAAGACCAGCATCTGCCCACGAGCCACAGGTTCATCTAAGGCCGAAGTTGCTCGGGACACCACAGGTTCTCAGTCACATTCAGACATCTGATTCCAGCTGCACTTGTAAGCCCGCCAAAGGAAATTTTACATTTTGTAAAATGTATAATGCCTGCGTATGACTGTCAACTCCTTTTCGTGTTTTTTTCAAAAATTTTTAGCGTCCTTATGCTGCGAGATGCTGTTTGACCGCTACACACCTGACAGTCAAGTACAGACGCTTATCCTCGTCAGAACGGTAAGTTATCTTGCTGCGACTGTGGACTGGCAACTACCTGACGCGGATACTCCGCCTGATTTTTGCTCCATCCGAGATGCTTTTTCCGAAATTTACTTGCGGAAGTATCCGATAAATAGTGAGTAAGTATTTACGGCTTTGGGGCTTGTGTGAATCACAACAGTGTGGAACGGTGTCGGCCAGAGGTTATGCACAGAACCGATAAGAGGTCTGAAGATAGCGTCAACCAGCTTGGCGGGCGGGACTCCCTGCTCGAGCAGGTAACTCCGTTGGCTCGTGAGATAAACAGCCTCGATATTGAGCGAATAGCGGACGTTTGTGTCAAAAGCATTCCGAATCTGGTTGGCGCAAGGTTTGCTTCGCTGTACGTGCTTGACGAAACCAATGGTATTCTGCATTTACTCAAACACAATCATCCGTTTCTCATAAACAAGATAGTCTCGCTGAATCAAAATCCGCCGTCTCCGATGGTTATGGCGGTAAGAACTAAAGAACTTATCTTGATAACTAACATTGATACTCACAACAAGCCTGTGATTAGAAAATCACAACGCGTGTTCGCCGAAAATTATGAGACCAAGAATTGCGCTATCGCTCCTCTTATTTGCCAGGATAGGGTGGTGGGGGTTCTCAATCTGGCAGATAAGGTGAAGGACGGTAGCTTCAGCTCTGAGGATATCGCCTTGATAGAATTGTTTGGCCAATTGGTCGGGCCGTCCATCGGCAATATAAAGCTGTTCGAGAAGATACAGCACCAGGCAACGACGGACGGCCTTACCGGTCTTATCAACCACAAAACATTCTATGAAATCTTAGAAAAAGAACTGTGGCGGTCACGGCGATACGGGGGACAGATTTCACTGATTATGGTTGATATTGACAATCTCAAGAGGATAAACGACGCCTATGGCCACCGTGCCGGTGATAAGGTCATCCGCGAGGTCAGCAGAAGGGTAAAGGAGTGCATCCGGCAAATCGACACCGCAGCTCGGTACGGCGGAGATGAGTTCGCGGTTATTCTGCCGAACACCTCGCTAACTGACGCTACCGTTGTAGGCGAGCGTATGGTTGAGGTAGTCTCGCGCACGCCGACCACCTGGCAGAAAGAGCAGATACCGCTATCCATCAGTGTAGGTCTCGGTCAGTATGATGCGGACAGCAACCCGGAAGATATTACCAGCCGTTCTGACCAGGCCCTGTATACAGCCAAGCAGGCCGGCAAGAACACAGTCAGAGCCTTCGAGCCCGGCCAAAAGCATAATCAGTGATTTCTCATAGACTTGGCCCACACATTCCAGATGCCAGAGTCTCTGTGTTCTCGGACGTTTCGGCACGTCTACGAAACCATGCGCTGCAGAGCGGCATCAAAGCTCAACTGACGCAAGAACTTCGCGGCAGGTGCAGTGGTTTCCCAGGTGGCATAAGGCAAGTTTTGAAGGGGCAAATGTTATCGGAAATGCTTCGCTCTCTATTTCGCAGAACCCAATTGTTATGTGCGGGAAAAAACTCGTGAAACTCGCTTTTCTCGCGTAGTTTTTGATCCACAGCAAAGTAGTCTCAGCGACTTCTTCATCGCCGTAAATCATTTCACTGGTTACATCGCAGCTAAAATATGGCGTCATTTTCTTCATGATCTTTTCATGAAGAGATTGAAGGTCTCTGGTTTTCTCCACCTCGAAGACCGAGACTTTTTCGCCTCTGGCGTTTGTCGAGGTTCGGATGCCGATAACCGTCAATTCACCCAATGGGCTTTCTTTTGCTACCAGTTCTAAAAGCCTGCCGATCGGCTCTACGTCTTTTTCGTTGATACAGCCCATCGCCAGGGAGATGTGCGGCAGACAGTTTTCTTTATTGAGCACTATTTTGCTGCCGAATTTCTCTACCAGTTCAGCATTGGCCTGGATGGCTTTGTCCATCATTCCATCTGACGGCAGCAACACTACGTCTACTGCTATTTTGCTCATAAACGGTCAAATACCTCCTCATACTGTTTTTTCCACGCTGGATCGACTATGCACAAAAACTCCAGGTCGCAATGGCCTGTGTTCTCGACATATTGCGTCGACCGAGGCGGAATATAAATAGCGCACTGCGGCACAACTTCAAAAGATTCCTCATCGATGTGCATCAGGCCTTGTCCGGCTATTATGTAGTATACCTCCGAGGCCTTGAGCCTGTGCAGCGCAGTCGTTTGGGCAGGCCTGAGTTTTGCGTGCGCCAGGCTGTAACGAATTTGCAGGGCCGCCTTTTCCGGGTGTAAAAGCTCGCGCAAAAGCGAACCGTCGCCCGCTATAAACTCCGGGCAATCTTTCAACTTCCTGACGAACATGTCACCCTCCAAATAGAATGGACGCTTTGCCTTGCGTGAAGAATGTGCCGGCCACGCACGCCGTCATAAGACAGGCTAACGTTGCTGCCACTAGCGCGCGAAGTGCAACTGCCGCTATATTGCGTGTCTTTTCCGGTGCCAGTGCAGAAATGCCCCCAACAAAAATAGCCATCGAGGCGAAGTGCGCGAATCCACATAGAGCGTAAGTGGCCAAAATCGCTGAACGCTGCGGATGCTGCAGCAACTTCTGCTCCAAAGCGGCTGCTAAATCATTATAAGCTGTAACCTCAGTGACAATTGCCCGCTCACCGATGATTTTAGAAATCTGTCCAACATCCGCTAACGGCACGCCCAGAATCAGGGTAAACGGATAAAAGATGTAACCGAGGATTGCCTTCAAGGACCACTGGCCGTGCAGGCCGAGCGCCGAATTTATTCCGCCGCCTATTCCCGATAAGATAAGGTCCACCAGTGCCACCAGACCCAGCACTGCTATCAGTAGTGCCACAATTCCGACAATCATCTTGACCCCGGCGTTCGCTCCATTGATGATTGCCTCAAACAGATTCGTTTCCCTTTCATAAAAGGGCTGGATGTGCACGCCCAGCGTCGTGGGTTTATCGCTTTCGGGCAAAATGATCTTCGACATCACAACTGCTGCCGGAGCTGCAAGCAGCGACGCCGAGACCAGATGGCCTGCAATCTTGGGGAACTGAGGTTCCAGGCGCAAGACGTATAGCACCAAGACGTTCGACGAGACTGTCGCCATCCCAGCGGTCAGAATCGTGCAGAACTCCGACTGAGTCATTTTGGCCAGATATGGCTTAACGGTCAGATTGGACTCGATTCCTACAAAGATTTCGCTGGCTGCGACTAAGGACTCCGCCCCCGATATTCTCATCAGCCTGGTAAACACATAAGCGAAGGCACTGATAATCAAAGGCATTATCTTGAAGTAGTACAGAATCGCGATTAGAGCCGAGAAGAAAATAATGGTGGGAAAGCCCTGAAAAGCCAGGATAAATCCGAGTGACTTCTGTCCTGTGTCGCTGGTCTGGCCCGGCGGGATCGCCAGCGGCCCAAATACAAATTCTGCTCCTGCCGAGGCCGAATCCAGAATTTTTACCACCACATCATTGACCAGCAGGAATACCTTAGCGCCCGCAGGGACAACAAAGATAAAAACAGCAATTACTATCTGTAACGCAATTCCCCAGAAAATAACCCGCCAGTTCATATTTTTTCTGTCGGCTGAAAGAATCCACGCAACGCCCGTCAGAACAAATATGCCTGCGAAACTAACGAGATTGTAAATGTCCATCTTCTACATACTCAAACTGACCGGTTCGTTGTGTCATTCCTGCGAACACAGGAATCCATTTTGCGGGAGTAGTATTCGTTGGAGTTTATCGATTCGAAAGAGGAGTCTCCAATAAACGCCTCACACATTCAATGACGAGATCGAGTTCATTTTCTTTGAAAGTTTCTGCAATATCTGTTTGTGGGACTATCACTTTGTAGCCTTTTGCTGTTAGGTAGACTTCAACACTCCTTCCGGTGTTACCACCTTGTATGCGAGTTTTGATGAGAACTTGACGGTCAGGGCCAACATGGCAATAATGGACATTATATGGGCGTTTTTTCTCTAACTTCCTTTCTTTTTGTAGGTTTTCAATAGCCTCTTTAAAGTCCTCTTCGGAAATACTCATCGGAAATGCTCCTTTATCTATCGTTTATTTCTTAAACTAAACGCAACGTGCCGAGCGCAGGGAAGAAAGTTTCTGTCTTCTTAAAAACGGTGCACCCAATCCAAGTCTCCTATACCATGAAACAAGAACCATGCGCCCAAGCCAAAACCACACAACCCAAACAAAAAGCCAAATAAGTCCGGTCAAAGAACCAAACAAAAGAATGTCCCGAATAGCAAAGTCCGCCTCCGTATAAGCATCTATTAGTCCAAACAACAATGCAACCGGAATAGAAATGAGAACATTGAGCCATATCAGGTACAAGGTTGATAAAACGCCAAAATTAAAAGATGCGAATTTATCTGATTGCCATTTAGTAGCTTGACTATTCCAACCTTTTGCATGTCCCCAACCGATATAAGCCCAAATGAATACAAGAGAAGGTATTATCCAAGGTGTCGGTTCACATATTTTCACTAAATATATCGTAAAGAAGATTTGAGCGCTACCAAACATTATTAAGCTGGCTATCGCGGGCCTCCAACCAAAATAAAACATCCCAAATGGACCAAAAAAGAAACATAAAATTGCGGCCACCCATGGCTTTTTAGCTGTGGTAATCACCGTGTCGTTAGAGTTTTTGGACTCAATATCAGAATCTGTTAGACCATAACGTGATTTAATAGCCTCTACCATCTCTGCAATTCTGGCCATATCTTTGCGATATCCTTCCTGCTGACCAGCCAAGTCAGGAACATTTCTATTGTCCGGAAAACCAAAACGGGAGGCGAGTTTCCCCGGATGCTTGACCTCATCCCAGTAAAGCTCTTCTTCGCTCCGAATAAGTTCGGTGCCGTCCCACAATCTAAGCCTAACAAGATTATTTTTGTAGAGTTCTAAAAAAAGATTTTCATCTCTCATTATTTCTTCGGGTGAAAAACGACAACTGCGAATATCACTATCGTGCCTTGCTACCTCAAAATATCCTTTATTCCCAGCGATGGAAATCTCATCGAAATCATCGAAGTACAAGTACAGTAGTGGATATTCTTTCAAACGAGAATCTGGGCCATGCGTTTTCTTAGGTGATAATACGACCTTCTGTTTTGGCTCAACCTGCGTACAGATGTCTTCCAGCTCCCACTTTATGTGTGAAAAAACACCTTTGAATGTACAAGCTAATATACTACGAGACGAAATTCGTTCGAATTCGGGCATCATGAGGTGCAGGTCAGGGCTGTCCAGCTTCATTTCTTCGAGAAAAACACAGACACAAACCTCAAAGAACTGCTCATATAATGACATTTCTTCCCAGTTTTTCTCTGATTCTTCCGATCCCATTTTCATACGGTGTAAGTAGTAACACCGTTCGGCGTAATCGCGTGGTTCTTGTCCGCGTTCCATGATTTCGGGGATAAGGCATACTCGGGAGTATATTAACTCTACAAACTTGTCATCTAAGGTTTGATATTTGGCACTCCTGAATATTGACTTTGCTGTATTATACATTGCTAAAACAAAGCCTATAACCAATTTCAATTTTTCAACTATTTCAAGAGATGAAAATTCGTCTAATCCGATTTCGCAAACAAACGAACGGTCTTTCGCTAACATCCTTGCCAAATTAGATACCGTTACAAATTGGTCTCTGAGGTTTTCATCAGCCATTTTGTCACCCGCAAATGAATGCTGAGAGATCAGTATAGTAATATTCTAACATGACTTCATTCTCACTCAAGCAAAAAGGAGTATGGATTCCCGCCTTCGCGGGAATGACAAATGGTGATATCCTATTATTCTATAACCGCTTATATCAGTGCACTATCGAAAATCGGTCAGTTTGAGGGCATATTTAGCCCCCCAATCCTTCGACCCAGCTCAGGACAGGTTTATTGGGGGGTTTCCTATTGTAATGCAATCGCCGCCAGATTCGGATACGTTTTCACCAGACCCTCCGGCACAGGCTGTTTTTGGCCGGTAAGCAGCCCCTTTAGCTCAATGGCATTGGCAAGCTCGGCGCCTCGATAGTGGTTGTTGGCAATAACGGTAAGTGTCGCAAAGGCCTCAGCCAATCGGTCGACCCTGCTTTTTATCTGGTCGAGCTCCTGCTCGTTGTAATAGTAATTGTAGGTTTCATCTCTGCCGGCATCTTTGCTGAACCATTTTTCTCTGTTTCTGCCGTGCAGCCGGAAGTAGCCGTTTGTGCCCACCGTGCAGTAATTCATATTGAACGAGTTCCACGTAACCGGGTAATCCAGATTGCACACAGAGACGCCCAGCCCTCGCAGAAATTCCAGCGCATCTTCCTGCTCCCAGGATTTATGCCGGACCTCTACCGCTAGGCTGAAGGCATCTGAAAAACTCTCAACTATTTTTGTCAGGTGCTGCCGGTTTTGTTCACTATCAGTGAAATCCCACCTGAACTGAACCAGCAGGTGCTTAAGCTTATCGGCTTCCAAAAACGGCTCAAAGCCCTTGTGGAACTGCTTGACCATGCCGGGGTCAATTTTGCCTTCGTGGGTGAAATCACGGTGCAGCTTGGCGGTAAAGAAAAAGTCTGTTCTTTGTTCGGTTCTTCGCAGCCACGATGCAGTGGTTTTCTCAAATGGTGGCCGGTAAAAAGTGCTATTGATCTCAACGCAGTCAATGAATCTGCTGACGAATTCAAGCTGGTCGATTTTCGGCTCGGTATAGACAATCCCGTTCCAGTCCGGATACGACCAGCCCGCCACTCCTATGTAGACCTTTCCCGCCATGTGTCCTGTTTAGCCGTTGCCGGAACGGCAACGGTCCAATGTCTCTTTAGGCGTCGTCGGCTCGGCGACGCCTAAACGTATGTTTACGACCTCTTTTTTTCGCCGTCGCCCAGGCGCACAACTGCGTAAACCAGCGTTCCGAGAAGTCCTGCCAGAAGCGCTATCACTACCCACAAGCCTGAACCGCAGCCTCGCTGGCGTATATCCTGGTACACCCAGACCGCCGCAAGGATATGCACGACCGCGATCACAAGTAGCAGCAGGGGGCCCGGCCCGTGCCTATGGGCTTTTTCCATCTGTGCCAGCTCCATTTTGCGCTTGGCAAGTTCCAGCTCAGCCATTCGGCGGTCCATTTCCATTTTCGCCTGCCGGCCTTGCACTTGCATTTCTCTTTCGTGCATCTGCATCTGGCGCTCAAATTCTTCCGGCCCTTCAGCCTCCTGGCAGAACGCCGCCGCCGGCGGCAGTAATAACATCGCCGCCAGCACCATTCCCAATACACATCGCTTCATCTTGTTTCTCCTGTAACGTTTACACTATTTTCATTCTCAGCCAAGCCAAGAATCTCATCCGCTCCAGCGGCAAAGCCCACCCTTCGTTGTAGTCAGGCTGGTACGCAATGCCCTATGTGGACCTCGCAAGGTGCTAACGAACACCATAATCCATTTTATGCTGAAACCAGAGAACTTCCAACGCGTTTTTTGGCCGTATGTTTCCTTCGCGTTTCCTTCGCCCGGTTTTTCTTTAAGTGTGACTTGCCCACGCGCCATGTGAAACTCTGTGTTCTGTCGCTCGTCCCTCATGCCTCCTTGCCATCACCGCTCGGCTAAAGCCTGGCCGAGTTTGTATGCTTCCGCCAGAAGCTCCGGCTTTTGCAGGATGTCGCCTTTTTCACTGACGCCGGGGGCGATGATTTTGCCGACCAGATTCATCCCCAAATAGGCAAAGCTCTTTTCGAAAAATAGTACTACAAGGCGGGCTGCCTTGGGATTTTCTTCCTCGAATGGAACCGCTATCACCGCGGATTTACCCTCTATCTTGTCTCTGTTGGCCGGGCAGTTGAAGTATACGAAACGGTCTATGAAGAGTTTCATCAAGCCGGTTGGCCCATACCAGTATACCGGCGTACCAAAGATAATGGCATTGCTTTCGGCAATCTTTGGATAGATACCACACATATCGTCTTTCTTACTGCACACGCCATCTTTCCAGCAGCGGTGGCATCCGTCACACTCTTTGACAATCAAATCGGCCAAGAATAGTTCTTCGACCGCAGCTCCTTTTGTCTTTGCGCCTTCTGCTATTTTTGCAACCAGTATATGTGTATTTCCGTTTCGGCGTGGACTGCCCACAACAGCAAGCATTTTTTTCATAATTCAGGCACCTTCTGTCACACCACATTATTTAGCCGGCAATCCTTCGACCCGGTCCAGGACGGATGTATTGCGGGGTTTTGTCGCTCTTTATCCCGCAATTTATTGTGGGGTTGTCGTGCACTACATCGCCGCCACTGCCGTACTCGCAAGGCTTGCTTCATCTCGTTTCTTGGCAATCAGAGACAGCAAATGCCCCGGTCTGTGCTTTACCATGAGGTCACGAGCTCCGTGCTGTAGTTAACGCATTCTTGATCTACTCGTATTTATTCAGTAGTTCCGTTATCGTCCCGTACAACGTTGCTCTTGCGGCTAATACCCTTATTCTGCTCCCGACGAACAGCGGTTCTCAGGTGAGGAACAGGTCCCATCGCTTCAAAAGCCGCCGCTAAATTCCTTTGTTCTCTAGGCGAGAGAGAAGGTTCCTCTCTCTCACGCTCCATAAGTAAATCCGCAATGGAGCGCCAGCGTCCGCGCCCACGAATCTCCTTCAGCAGGGAAGACTGCATCTCAGGAAGCTGTCGGCTCAAGTCTCTCACCCGGACAACAAGCTCATCAATGAGTTCCCTCTCCTCCGGCTCAACTGGTTCCTTTGCTGCCCCAGTCGGAGTTGCAGCCTGGTTCAATTTTCCTTCGATAGCCGATAATGCCTCGCCAATCTTGGGCCAATATACCTCGAATGCCTTTTCGAGTCGGTCATCTTTCAATCCCAGTGGCCCACATGCTGAATTCAGCGTCTTTACCAGCCGGTAGAAATCATCCTTTGCGCTCGCAGTAGCCTGAAACATGGTCAAGGGCCCTCTTAGGGATGATTGCTTGACGCCCACTAGGAGGGGACAGACGAGGGACTTATCAACAACCTTCGACAACGCACCAGCTTCAAAATGCATCCACTCAGACGTCAAATTCTCAGGAGTTATGCACAGGACACCACATCCACAGGCTTCCAACTGGCCAGAAATCTCGGTCACCCATCTTGTGCCCTTTTTTACATCTTCGTCCGACATGTAAGGTTCGACTGCATTGATAATCAGTGGCAGGTGCTCATATAAAACCGAAGCAACCTTCTGACTTGCTGGGCCAGACCAGGCTAAAAAAACTGACAGTTTGTTGGTTCTTGACTCCGCGCCATTTTTCTCTTCTATTGCCATATCTTTACTCTCCCGCCTGTCCTAACAAATCTAGTAATTAGCAACCAACTTTCTCTGACTACTTCAACTACTCAAGCCCGCGTCATACGTCGGACAAATTACGTTTGCCTATTCCCCATTTATCTAGCTCGACATCCATGAGGATAGGACCGATACCGACAAATATCCGCTTTGCGCTCATGACACTATCCTGTCACCGGCTCAACCTTTCTGCTCATCGCAGCGGGGCCGCAGAAGATTGTACCCCCCACAACCTCGTCTGAAAAGCCTTCAACTGCGTTCAGGGCAAGCTCTGAGGAAAGTCGGAGGATACGCAATGGGCTTCGCGCCATATAGTCGCGGAGATTTGTCCGGAATTCGCTTGGGGGCAAATCGTCGCTCAAATCCAAGCCGAGCAGAAAATCGTCAAAGAAAACAAAATCCTAATCGAAATCCTCCAAAATAGAATTTCCGATTGTCTCTCCTTCCTCTGGTCAAAGCAACTCCTTCCCCTTCGACATCCGCATCATCAATTCCATCACCTCAAATCCCCCACACTTGAATCACTCTATAAGTATATACGCATATACTTATATAGCTTTGCGAAATCTTCTTTATGTGTTGCCTGGCTCATATAACGCGCTGACTGCCTCCTGCATTAAAGCCATATTCTGTTTATCGAGTGCATAATAAACATGAAAACCTCTCTTTTGAAACCATACAATTCCCGCATCTCTCAGCACTCGCAGATGCTGAGAAGTTGCCTCCTGCGATATACCCAGTTGTGATGTCAGTTCGGTGACGCACATTGCTCGGCGTTTAAGTGCCTGAACAATGCGTATCTGTGCATCAACCGAAAACAATTTAAATATACCTGCCAGCTTTTCCGCGTCAGCCATAATGGCTCACTCCCTACTTCACAATTTCACGTAACTGTACATTTCACACAGCGCAAAAACGCTGTCAAACAACAGTCCATAAGTGTATACGCATATACTTATACAATACTCGTCTAACTGTCAAAAGAAAGGTCAAAAACTCATTGGAATCTTTGAGCAGAAGGTAAAGGACAAAATCGCCGAAGTTTGGGGTGAGAAACAGCAGATTGACCAAATCATTACCGCCCACGCCCACTGCCCGATAGTCTAAGTCTTACGGCGCGTGATACGCAATACTGCCCGGCCTGAGCGAATTCGAGTGAGCTTCGCGCAATACAGTAGATAGTCGCGGAGATTTGTCCGGAATTCGCTTGAGAAAAAACGGCTTATCGGGTATAATATATATCTAACAAAATCCAGAAGACAGAAAACAGAATACAGAAGACAGAATACAGAAGAATGAAGGCAGAAGACAGAGGACAGACGACAGAATAGGAAAATCAGGGAACCAGGATAACAGGGTGCAGGTGAGCAGGATAACAGGGAATCAGGATGCAGGAAACAGAAGCCAGAGGGCAGAAGACAGATAACAGAAGATGGAAGCCTGCCCTGAGCGAAGTCGAAGGGACAGATGGCAGAGGTCAGAGCCGCGAGCGACAAGAATCAGCGAGAATCCGGGCGCCCGGCCAGAGTGAATTATGCAAAACAAAGCCAATTTGCGAAAAGGCCAAATAAGCGTAACATCTTACAATACAAAGGGATATGAGAATTTAGGCCCCTGCAGGCTCGGCAAAAACAAAGCCAATCAAAGCCAATCAAAGCCAAAGCCAATGTTAAGATGGATAAACACTATCGGCGAAGAAGGATGGAGACGGGGGGAATCGAACCCCCATTTCCGCGATGCGACCGCGGCGTGCTCCCGTTATACCACGTCCCCGAGTTTACCTATATGCCCTATTTTCTAAAAACCTTCGACAGACTCAACGCTCGCCCGACTCTGGCTAACTTGCTGAATCGAAACGACTTAGAACTGCCATTTCTCATAGCAGACTGTCTTCTCAACCGGCCCGCGCCTCGGTTCCTTTTGGGTATCGGCCGGATAACCGACAGCCATCAATTCGATAATAGTGACATTTTCCGGAATGCCCACAATGGGTCGGACTTTTTCCGGATAGAACGAGCCGATCCAGCAGGTTGCAAGTCCCAACTCTGTTGCCTGCAAGGCGATATGTTCCAGGGCGATGGCTACGTTGATCGGGCCGACCGCCTGGCCGCAGCGCATTACCTCGTTGCTTACGCTGCAGGCAACAATTATCGCCCCGGCATTTTGCAGAAAGGTTTGATTATTCGCAGCTTGGGCAATCTCGCGCTTGGTTTCTTTATCTGTTACCGCCACAAAGCGCCAATCCTGCAAGTTTTTTGCCGATGGCGCGAGCCGGGCGGCCTCGAAAATGCTTTCGAGCTTCTCGCGTTCAATGGGCCTATCCTGATATGCCCGGCAGGAATACCTTTTGCGGATCGCTTCCAGCACTGTCATAAAGTACCCCGAATTTCTACGCCGATATCGACTGGGCTGACGAACAAGCGCCGGACATCAGTATAAAATCATGTCGGGATTAAAGCAAGGGCTAAGAATGTATATTCTTTTGCTCGAAATTGTGGATAGCATCAGCGATCAGACGGTACGTCGCGCTTTGAAAAAACGGGCTTAAGCCTGACTTGCGCAAATGCTGGGTAACACCACCGGACAGAAGGCGGATGATGGGCGACAGAGGCAGCGATAAACCTATTCTTTATGGGACAAGACATACAATCTTCTTGTCATTGTCATAGGACGACGTAATCTCCATCTGCTTTGCAGCCCACTACATCTCACACTAACGGCTCCACATCTGCACACGGTGGGCTTGCAGATTGTCAGGACTGAGAACATATTCGCGCCGAGGCAAAAAATGGCCTATCTTCTTCACTTAGCTGGACTTATATACACAGGCTTCGGTGTAAAAGCCAATCGTGTTCCGGCCAAAAACAAGGAGAGAAACGCAAAAATGCATGAGCCCATGTAGCCGTTCAAGTCCGGCACCAAGAAAGCGATGCTTCGTGACATGCGACTACAGCTCAGCCGAGATGCCTTTCTATCGATCTGACATTATGGGACTTGGCGCGGCTGGGTTTTGCAGGGTAACTTGATATTTTAGACAAGTTTTACACAGGTCCTAGGAAATTTTTTTCCGAATGAGTGTTGATCGAAAAGCCGAAGAAGAGGTATCATGAATGCTTGTGGAGATGATAGCCTCAGGGAAGAGGTGTGTCGGGTCTCCCGGAGAAGGGGGCCTATCATTGCAGCGTGATGGTGGTCAGTCTTTGGGTTTAGAACAGTACTTTATGGTTATAACTGTGATGTATCCGGTTAGACTTAGATATCTGGTAGAGCCAGCCAAAGTGTTTCACTCTGATTTATTGTAAGTATAAAACTGTAATATTGTTGACAATGAAAAGGGACAAGACAATCAGAATTTTTCTGATTTTTAGTTGGATGTCAGTCAGCTTGTTAGTTTTAACCCCTCTATCTTTTGCAGCTGAATCTGATGTAGATAGGTTATTGGATCTTCTTATAGAAAAGAAAGTGCTTACGACAGAAGAAGCTACAGCATTTAGGGCAGATTTGGCAGTGAAAAAGCAAGAGGAAACGGAAAAACAAAAGGAATTTTTGGTGATTGCTGGTAAACCCATTAAGATAAGCGGCTATACCCAAATACGCTACCGACAGGACAAGAGCATTAACGACACCTTTGATATAAGAAGGGCAAGACTCGATCTTAAGGGCGATATTACTGAGCGATTTGATTATCGCACACAAGTTGAATTTGGTGGGACTTCTAGACCGTTCCTATTAGATGCCACAATCGGCTATAAGGTTAATCCATATCTTAAATTGACTGCTGGCCAATTTAAAATTCCTTTTAGCCAAGAGAATCTGATCTCCAGCTCAAAGTTAGAGACAACCAACCGTTCACAGGTAGTAGAGGCATTGGTGGCACGCGGTAGTGATGTTATCGGCAATCAAAATGGTCGTGATATCGGTATTCAGGCAAGTGGAAGCCTTTTTACTAAAGAGGATTACAATTTGCTTGATTACGCCTTTGGGATATTTAATGGCTCAGGCATAAACACCTCGGATAAAGATGACCAGAAAGACTGTGTGGGAAGATTGGTATATCACCCTTTAATGGACTGGTCAGTGGGCGCTTCTTATTATAACGGCTATGGTAGCTGGGGAACGCCTTTACGTAAGAACAACCGCGATAGAGTTGGCGGAGAGTTTGCCTATGTGCATGACCTCATTTCTTTAAAGGGTGAATATATCAGAGGTAATGACGGCGCCACAGAAAAGGATGGCTGGTACCTGCAGGCAGGCTATTTCTTCATCCCCCAAAAATTCCAGGCAGTGTTTAAGTTTGATACCTATGACCCTGATACTAAAGTAAGAAAGAATGAAACCGATGTCTTTACTCTCGGTGGCAACTGGTATTTTAACAAGTGGGCATTCTTACAGGTTAACTATGAGTTAAAAGATGAGCGTGGTAAGGAGAGGAATAATAATGCCTTAATTGCGCAATTAACCCTACAGTTTTAGATTGTCGGAGGTGATAGTGATGAGAAAACTAATCAGTAGTTTGTTAGTAATAGGTATGTTATGGTTAAGCTATGCTGTTATATTTGGTCAGAAGAAAGAGCTTAAAGGCACAGTAACCTTGTCTGGTGCTTGGGCAATTTATCCTACGGCAGTTTCCTGGGCTGAGAGCTTCCAGAAAAAATATCCTAATGTGAGGATTGATGTATCCGCAGGCGGTGCAGGTAAAGGTGTGGCTGATGCTATTGCGGGATTAGTGGATATAGGGATGGTATCGCGCGACCCAGACCCAGCAGAGATTAAAAAAGGTATTGTGCCCGTTTATATTCTGCACGATGCAGTTTTTCCGGTGGTAAGCGATAAGAACCCGGCGCTGGCAGACCTTTTAAAGAAAGGTGTGAAAAAACAAACCTGGATTGACATCTATATCAGCGGGATAATCACTACCTGGGACCAGGTAGTTGGTCGCAAGGTCAATAAACCTATCCATGTCTATACCCGCTCAGATTCTTGCGGTGCAGCTGCATCCTGGGCAAAGTATACGGGTAACAAAAAACAGGAGGATTTAAGAGGCGTGGGTGTGTATGGTGATCCGGGACTTCTGGAAGCAGCTAAAAGAGACCTAGTTGGAATTGGCTACTCTAACTTTAGTTATGTCTTTACTCGTGAGGGGACAGTAGTAAAAGGAGCAAAGTTAGTCCCCATTGACTCTAATGAGAATGGTATTGCTGACCCGGATGAAATTTACAACGACCGTGAGACAGCAATTAAAGCAATAAGAGCGGGCAGATATCCTGCCACAAGAAAGAATTATTTCTTTGTAAAAGGCAAACCCAAAGGGCTGGTAAAAGAGTTCATTGAGTTTACTCTTTCTGATGAAGGCGCAAAGATTGTGGATGAAGTGGGAACGAGCCTTCCTTTGACTAAGGCAGAAAGAGAAAAGGTGTTAAAAAGTTTAGAGTAGATTTAAGAGAGGCAGATTAAGATTAATCTGCCTCTCTCTTTGATTTTTATGAAAGAAATAAATATAAGAAAATTTAAAGATGTCTTGGCACGCAAGATTATGTTTCTCCTCTCAGTTTTTGTTCTAAGTCTTGCTTTTTTTATGGCATTTGGGCTGTATAAAAGATCTAAGCCAATATTTGCAATAAAGAGCTTAAAGGATTTACTATTTTATTCTACGTGGCATCCTACTGAGGGCCAATTCGGTCTGAGCAGTTTTATTGCCGGTACACTATGGGTCACTGGTATTGCAATGATTATTGCCGTGCCATTAAGTATACTTACTGCAATTTATCTTTCTGAATACGCTCGTCGCCGAGTGCGGGAATTTATCAAGCCAATAATTGATTTACTGGCAGGGATTTCTCCAGTAGTTTATGGCGTCTGGGGAATAATTGCCATCGTTCCATTAGTCAGAGATTATCTTATGCCTTTCTTTAGCGAAAAACTGCCATTTTTTCCTTTCGCTTCAGACAATTATACTGGTTTTGCTGTTTTAACTGGAGGCATTGTTTTAGCGGTGATGGCCTTTCCGATAATTATTTCTGTTGTTGAGGAGGTACTAAGAACTGTGCCTTTTGAAGTTCGGGAAGCATCATTAGCGTTAGGCGCAACTAAGTGGCAGACCATAAAATATACTGTTTTAAGGAAAGCAAGGCCGGGGATTGTTGCTGCTATAATCTTAGGCCTTTCGCGTGCCTTTGGGGAAACCATGGCAGTTTTAATGGTTGCAGGCTGCAATCTGCACGGATTTCCTAAGTCCATCTTTGATACTGGTTATCCGCTGCCTGCGCTCATTGCCAATACCTATGGTGAAATGATGTCTATACCTTTATATGATGCAGCAGTGTTTTTGGCAGCATTTATTTTACTTATAGTGACCACTTTTTTTAATATGCTTGGCTGGGGTATTTTGATTCGCATCGAAAGGAGGGAAAGTTGGTATGGATAAACGAAAGATAGAAGAAAGTATTTTTAAGATCCTGATGATAGGTTCTACATTTTTGGTGGTGGGAAGTTTAGTCCTTATTTTAGTGATTATATTTTTAAAAGGTTTTCCAGCACTTAATTTAGATATGTTGATTAAGACTCCTAAAGGTGGATATTATTTGGGTAAAGAAGGCGGCATACTCAATGCAATTCTTGGCTCACTTATCTTAGCGCTGGGAGCGGCGTTCCTGGCTTTTCTGGTCAGCCTTCCCCTTGTTTTTTACTTGAATCTGTATCTGAGAAAAAATTCAAAATTTGCCTTACTTTTGCGTTTTTTCTTGGATGTTCTTTGGGGTATACCGTCTATTGTTTATGGAGCTTTTGGCTTCACCCTAATGGTTCTTTTAGGGCTTAAAGCATCTCTTTTGGCAGGAATTATCACCGTAAGCTTACTCATCATACCCATTATGACCAGGAGCATGGATGAGGTTTTAAAGATGATTCCTTTTGAATTAAAAGAAGCATCCTTTGCCTTGGGTGCGACTAAATTAGAAACCGCCATTAAAATAGTTTTTAAACAGGCACTGCCTGGGATATTGACCGCAGTCCTCATTGCCTTTGGTCGAGGAATTGGTGATGCTGCCTCAGTTTTATTCACGGCAAGTTTTACTGACTCTTTGCCTTATTCTCTGTTTAAGCCAGTGGCGACTTTACCTCTGGCAATATTCTTTCAGTTAGGAACACCTTTTCCTGAGGTGCAACAGCGCGGCTATGCTTCGGCATTGGTATTAACGGCAATAGTTTTATTCACCAGTATATTATCGAGGTTTTTGTCAAAAAAATTTACCAAACATATAGTAAAGTAAGAAACTACCATGGAATTAAAAACACATATAAGCGTCCAAAACCTAAATGTCTACTTCGGAAAGCAACATGTTCTAAAAGACATAAGTGTTGATATTCCTGATAAAAAAATAACCGTTATTATTGGCCCGTCCGGTTGCGGAAAGACCACTCTTCTGAAATCATTCAATCGTTTGATAGATATGATGGACGGTGTAAAGGTTTCCGGCAAAGTATTGGTTGACGGCGAAGACATCTTCGATCCTAATGTAGATGTCACCCATGTCAGGAAAAAAATGGGGTTGCTTCTGCAAAAGCCTTACCCATTGCCAATGTCAATCTACGACAATATCGCCTATGGTCCAAGAATACACGGCACAAGAAATAGAAAGGAACTCAATAGGATCGTAGAGTACTATCTGAAGCAAACATCCCTTTGGGATGAGGTAAAAGATAGGCTCCATCAGCCGGCCTCCAGACTCTCAGTAGGACAGCAACAGAGACTGTGTCTTGCGCGAGGCCTGGCAATCCAGCCCGAAATCATTCTTGGCGATGAGCCCACCTCATCTCTTGATCCACGCTCAAGTCAAAGAATAGAGGAAAGATTCCTTGAGCTGAAGAAAGAATATACGGTTGTTATTGTAACTCACATCTTGCGACAGGCAAAGCGACTTGCTGACTATGTGGTTTTTCTTTATCTTGGCGAGCTAATTGAACACGGCCCTGCTGAACGGCTTTTTGGAAATCCTCAGCAGGAGCTGACCAAAGAATACATGGGCGGCATCATAAGCTAATCGAGTGCTTTTATGCCCTTTGTACCTGGTATGTTTGCCAGGCACAAAAGTGATGTCAAGGAATTAAGTTACATTGTTTCTTATGATGTAATCGACGGGGACGGAGTGTGCCCGGATCAGACGGCACCAAGAGTGCAAGCTGGTCGGGGCTGCATGACGACGCTGCATAGACTCATATTATCGGCATGACATGAACGCACCTGGGAAGGTTCCATCACTTCTCGACTGGTGGCACCTCGTCCAGGGCTGGCGCGGCCACCGCTGCCGCGCCTGAACGGCTTCTTGATGGCCTGCCGTCTGGCCGTTTTAGTGGTTGCCTGACAGCCGGTTGGTGGACGATTGTGTGCGATAACTCGTCTGGAAAAGAGCAAATGTTTCGAATCTGTTTTATCGATGATGACGAAGAATTTGAGATACCCCTGTTTCGCAAGGTATTCGGGGACACCTTCGACATTGTCACGGCAGCCAATTATGCTGATTTGGTGTCCCAAGTCAGCGAGCGAGAGGACTGGGCACCTGACCTTTTTGTTCTCGACCTGTATTTTCCATGTGGAGCGCCGAATCCAGATGCGATCGAGGCCCTGCGAGCAGATCCTTTATCTCTCGAAAACGACAACGCTCAAATCAGACCCGCTTACAGAAATCACGTTAAAGCCCGGACTCGCCTTGTCAGTATCCTTGACGCATGGAATCAGAGTGCCAATGGCGGACTAAGACTTGCCGAAAAAGTCGCCATTGATTTCTCCGAAGTCCCAATTGTATTCTATTCTCGTAAGGCAACGCTCCAAGACGCTATTCGGTGCATGGCTGCCAAAAACGTCTGCTGGGTCGAAAAAAAACCAACGGGCAAAAGTTCTGCAGAGACGATCGAGCTGACCGGGTCAGCGCAACAGCATCTTGTCCGCCGGTTCGAGGCGGCGATTCTGCAGACAGATAAGCAAGAACGCGAAAGACTGAAGGAAGCCGCCAGAGCCTTTGCAGAAATCCTCGAAAGCTTCGATTAAGCAAGCCATAAAGCACGTCGCCCGTGACCCGAGAGACGAGCGACGGGCAACGAGCGACGACCGTTAACCCCTGTTGTAATTCAATTTCATGGACACGAAAATGCCTTCCAGTCTCATTCCACCTCACGGAAATACGCTGATTGACCTACTCGTTGGTCAGGAAAGAGCCGAAGAGCTCAAACGCCTGTCGAGGGATTGGGTGTCTTGGGACATGACGCCTCGCCAACTGTGCGATCTGGAACTTATGGCAAACGGTGGATTCTCGCCACTTGACGGATTCCTGGGTCGCAACAACTACGAGAGCGTTTGTGAAAAAATGCGGCTGTCTGACGGGACGATCTGGCCTATCCCAATAATGCTTAATGTGTCCGAGCAGATAGCAAAGAGTCTGCGCGCTGGTTCAATGCTGGCACTTCGGGATTTTGAAGGTGTCATGCTGGCTGCCTTGAGAGTGGATGAGATCTGGCAGCCAGACCTCATGAGGGAAGCAGAACAGGTGTTTGGTTCGACAAGTACTGAGCATCCCGGCGTCGCCCACCTTAAAGACCAGGTGAACCCATGGTACGTCGGTGGCAAATTAGAGTGCCTGCAGTTGCCCCACCATTATGACTTTGCTGAACTACGACTCACTCCACGAGTGCTCCGGGACAAATTTACAGCTCTCGGCTGGCAGCGGGTGGTTGCTTTCCAGACGCGAAACCCTATGCATCGTGCCCACCAGGAAATCACTTTTCGCGCGGCAAAGGAATTACAGGCAAACTTGCTCATTCACCCGGTCGTCGGAATGACTAAACCGGGCGACGTGGACCACTACACCCGTGTCAGATGTTACATGGCAATCCTGAAGCAGTATCCGCTGCACACGGCGATGCTGAGTCTTCTGCCGCTTGCCATGCGAATGGCTGGGCCGCGAGAGGCCATACTCCATGCGATTATCCGAAAGAACTACGGGTGTACACACCTGATCGTGGGCAGAGACCACGCCGGACCAGGCTCCGATTCTACCGGTAGGCCTTTCTACCAGCCGTACGCAGCCCAAGAGCTATTTCAACGTCATCAAAGAGAACTCGGTATACAAATGGTTCCGTTCAAAATGATGGTGTACATTGAGGACGGAGACGAGTACGTACCAATAGACGAGGTCCCAGAAGGCACCGATGTCAAAACACTCTCCGGCACCGAACTGAGAGAGCGTCTGGCTAAGGGCCGCGACATACCTTCGTGGTTTTCTTTCGCCGAGGTTATCGAGGAGCTCAGGCGCACCTATCCGCCACGAAGCAAGCAGGGCTTCACCGTGTTCTTCACAGGGCTCCCCAGCTCCGGGAAATCGACGGTAGCTAATGTCCTGATGATAAAGCTGTTGGAAGCTGGGGGACGGCCTGTGACGCTGTTGGATGGTGATATCGTTCGCAAGAATCTGTCCTCCGAATTAGGGTTCTCCAAGGAGCACAGGGACCTTAATATTCGCCGTATCGGATTCGTCGCCTCGGAAATCACGAAAAACGGAGGCGTCGCGATTTGTGCACCGATCGCGCCCTACAATAGTGTCCGGGCAGAAGTCAGGGAGCTGATTGAACCTGTCGGTGGCTTCGTTTTGGTCCACGTTGCGACACCCCTTGATGTCTGCGAGCAGCGTGACCGCAAAGGCCTCTACGCCAAGGCCCGAGCGGGTATCGTCAGGGAGTTTACCGGCGTATCTGACCCATATGAGCACCCGGAGGATTCTGAAGTGGTGATCAACACGACAGACATGTCCCCGGAAGAGTGCGCACAGAAGATCATCTTATACCTCGAAAAGCAAGGTTATATTGGTTCCAACGATTAGTCCCAAGTGCCAATGGTACCGAGTCTGCGACGGCCCGTCCAAATGGTACTTGTCTTTCCTGGTCCAGTTTGAGTGCGAACGGTAAGTAGTCCAATCGAGGCTCTGCCAGTTGTGAAAGAGTGCGTGCGACAGGCGGGTCAAGCCATCTTTCGGATGGCTGCTGAGGGTTTTCAGACTGCTTATAAGGCAAACGAAGACCCTGTCACCACAGCGGATCTCACAGCAGACCGGATTCTAAAAACAGGCTTGCTTGGGCAATTTCCGGACACTGGCTGGCTTTCGGAGGAGACGAGTGACGATTTTACGCGTTTAAGCAAGAGCCAAGTCTGGATTGTTGATCCCATTGACGGCACCAAAGAGTTCGTCAGTGGCATTGCTGAGTATGCTGTGTCTGTAGCCTTGGTTGAGCATGGGCGGCCAGTCTTGGCAACAGTGTACAATCCCGCTACCGAGCAGTTATTCACGGCTGTCGATGGGCAAGGTGCCTGGCTAAACGCAGAACGCATAAGCGCCGAGCATCATCTAACATCAAAACCTGTCTTACTTGCCAGTCGCTCAGAGATCGGACGGGGTGAATTTGAGTTTTTTGAACCCTTCGCAGAAATACGACCTTGTGGCTCCATTGCCTACAAACTTGCTCTGGTAGCTGCCGGCGCTGCCGACGCCACTTTCAGTCTGGGACCGAAGAACGAGTGGGACATCGCAGCCGGCGTGCTTCTGGTTAGTGAGGCTGGCGGCCAGGTAGCTGATAGAATGGGCAGTCCCTTTTGCTTCAATCGGCGGGCGAGCTTGGTTGATGGCATTGTCGCTACTACCAAGGCAGCCCTCGAGCCGGTGCGGGCGCTTATCAGGCGGGTTGAATACTGACAACAAAGCAACCGAAAGTACAATCCGGCGGACGCGGCCGTAGAAACTCGTGTCAAGCTCTGCTGGAATTCAAGGAAATCTACAACCATCAATGGATCATAGTCGGCATCTTGTTTACAGATGCTTGAGCGACCATGACCTTTGTGGCCAGGTTTGCCGCCGCCACGATTGCGTTGGTGGTCTGTGGGGCAAAAAACTTCAATCTGGCAGGCCAGAGGGATTGAGACGAGAAGCTGGATTCGGATAAACTCCAGCAAAGAGGGATTTTACGCTCTCAGCCGACCAGTAACTGACGGATTACATCGCTCTGGAGATTCGTCTTGACGAATATTCTGTGCTATGTTACAATGCTTAAGTATGTATTGGGGCATGGAGGCACTTGTCAAACTCTCGTTCTGGCTATGGGGTGCGCCGGGTCCGCATCAGAGGAGTGTTTTGAAAATCGGGAATACCCCATCACGGGTACCCCACGGACGCGGAGCGCGCCAGCGTTGTCCTCCTGGAGACAGCGCCATTGCGAGGGAATCCGTCAAAGCGCTGGGTCACTCGTCGGTCGTCGCTCGGGTCACGGGCAACGGGCGACGGGCGACGGTCCTCGCTCGGCGCTCGTCCTAGCGCGGAAGTCCTGCGGGCACATAGGGCGGTATAGCCGCCCGTTGCGAAGAGAGGACACATACCTTAGAGAAAGGTGATGAAAAGTGGAAGCACTTGTCATAGGAGCCGGACCAGCGGGGCTGACAGCCGCATATGAGTTGAGCCAGCTCGGCGTCGGGTCCGCTATTCTCGAGGCTGATATCGTAGTGGGTGGCATCTCCCGCACGATCAACCACCTCGGATATCGGTTCGACATCGGCGGTCATCGTTTCTTCTCCAAGGTTCCTTTGATCAATGAGTTATGGCAGGAGATGCTGGGGGAACAGTTCCTGTTGCGTCCCAGGCTGTCACGAATACACTACGATGGTCAATTCTTCGACTATCCTCTGAAAGCAACCAATGCGCTGCTGGGGCTGGGAATTCTGGAAGCTGCGATTGTTGGCGCCAGTTATGCCAAGGCGAGGCTTGCACCGAGTCTTCCCGAGACCACATTCGAACAGTGGGTATCGAATCGCTTTGGACGGCGGCTTTACAGCATATTCTTTAAGACATATACGGAGAAAGTGTGGGGCATGCCCTGCAGCGAGATCTCGGCAGAGTGGGCGACACAGCGGATCAAGAACCTGTCGCTCATGGAGGTCCTTCGGAACACTTTCCACGCCAACGGGCGAGGTAAAGACGGCCAAGTCATCACCACTCTCATTGAACAGTTTCACTACCCTCGCTTTGGACCTGGCATGATGTGGGAGCAGTTTGAATCATTATTGCGAGACCGCGGCATCGAGACGATCCTTGACAGACGGGTGGACAAGATCTGGCACCGTCAGGGACGTGTGGAGTGCATCGGTGCCCGGACCGGCACGGGGGAAATCATGAAGTTATCGGCTGATCATTTCATTTCGTCGATGCCGTTGCGCAACTTGATTGAATCGCTGGATCCCGCGCCTCCGGACGAGGTCCTGCGAGCGGCCGCCGGACTGCGATACCGCGATTTCATCACCGTGGTTCTGATGGTTGGTCGCGAACATGTCTTTCCCGACAATTGGATCTACATCCACACGCCGGAGATCACGATGGGGCGTATCCAGAATTACAAGAACTGGAGCCCGGACATGGTCCCGGACCCCTCGAAGACCTCGTTGGGCCTAGAATACTTCGTTTGGGAACATGACGACATGTGGTCCTGGTCGGATCAGAGGCTCATCGAGCTAGGCATCAAAGAGTGCACGCAACTGGGCTTCATCGAGCCGGGCGAGGTCCAGGACGGTACTGTTGTCAGAATGAAGAAGGCCTATCCTGTCTACGATCAAGCTCGGACAGGCAATGTGGCAATCCTGCAGAACTATCTGGATGGGTTGGAGAACCTCCAAGCGATCGGCCGTAATGGCCAGCACCGCTACAACAATCAGGACCATTCGATGCTGACGGGTCTGTACGCAGCCAGAAACATCGTCGGAGAACAACACGACTTGTGGGCAGTCAACGTTGATAGCGAATACCACGAGGAGGTAACCCCTGACAGAAAGCGAACCGTCTTCGCAGGCGCCGCGACCGAGCCACGAGAGGAAGATTTGGATCTTGCCAATGTCCTGAGGGCAGCATTCGCGAGGTTGGATCCGGTGGCGTTGGGGCTGGCGGTAGGTATTGTCTGCGGGTTCGGGCTTTTCTTGGCCACTGCGGTCCTTCTGCTCAAGGGCGGCGATATTGTCGGGCCGAGGCTTGCGCTGCTCGGACACTACCTGATTGGCTATCGAGTTACGTGGGCAGGTGCGCTGGTGGGACTGGTAGAGGCAACAATCTTCGGATATGTGATCGGCTGCGCCTGCGCGTGGCTGCATAACACGCTCATTAACGGCTATATCTTCCTTATCCGGCGGGTTGCTGAGGCAAAGGAACGCCGTGACATTCTGTGATGAGACAATGTCCAGTAAGAACGAACGTAAAAACAGAGCGGATGTTGATCGTGAGGTAATGCGGGCCGTCGCTCGCCTGAAAGCCGGCATTCTGGGCGTAGTGTTCGGTTTGATCTTCGGCGTCGGTCTTTTTGCCATGACCGCTATTTTGCTCATTGAGAACGGGCCGAACACTGGCTATCACCTGTGTTTGCTCGGCAACTATTTCATTGGCTACGCCGTCACATGGCAGGGTGCATTCATTGGATTCTTGTGGGCATTCGCTGTCGGAGCGATGGTCGGCTGGTCGATCGGAATGATCTACAACCGCGTGGCCGGGATCCGCGCGAATGGCCGTTAGCGATGACGGTGTCGCGGCCGACGGTCGCGAGATGCGAATCGGAGTCGATCCTACCTGCCGGCACAGCAGGCGTGGTTTCGGGCGCTATGTTCTTTCCAGCCGTGTACTCATATTTCTCGGTCCGTCGCGGCAGATGGGGAGCATCTTTGACACAACGAACGCCTGATTACGCAAGCGATCTGCCGCATATTCCATTCGGTTACTTCCCGGCTTCTTGGGTATTGTGAACACAACTCCTGACAGCCAAGCGTTGCGATTCTGCCTGGTCAGCACGTTCTATCCGCCGTACAACTTCGGCGGTGATGGGATTTATGCCCATAGGTTGGCCAACGGCCTGGCGCGACTCGGCCACCAAGTGACCGTATTGCACAGTCCGACTGCCTACGAGATGCTCGCCGGCGCGAAGCCCTCCGACTCCTATGACGATCACACGAACGTGACCGTTCGTCCTATTCGAACCCCCTTGGGGAAACTCGGACTACTGGCGGTACAGCAG
>CAZMLE010000041.1:0-36467 GCA_964567045.1 uncultured Pirellulales bacterium
AGTCGGAGATTAGCCAAAAATGCATGTGTCTAAGGCTTTTCACACACCCTCTAAGGATTATGACCACGCAGCCAATGCAACGCCATAATCGCAAAATCTGCCAGATTCACTTTGCAGTCGCCGTTTATGTCGCCGGCGATAATTGTTTCACAGACCGGCTCGCCAAAATATGATTTGCTCGCTTCTGTTGTGCCGCCGTAAGCGCCCGTGTTGATACATCCACCGTTAGGAAATGGCTCCTGCCCGATTGGTGACATCGGATCGCCGGAGTCGATACATGGACTTGTGACATCGTCTTTTACCCAGCTTTGAGTCATTCGATCCCACCTGCCTGCCTGGGACTTCAGATGATAATCGCCATCGACCCAGAAATCATCATTCCGGTCATCCGGTGTGCCATTTGGGTCTCCGTAGCCGGGACTTGCAAAACAGGGATCGGAATTTATATTACCATCGCCCCAAACAAACACTGGGTCTCCGACATACAGATCCGACTCTACAGAAGCCTTGCCTACGCAACAATATGAAAGGATAAGCTGCGAAGGCTTTTCGAACCAGATGTCACCCGGTGGCGGCGCTAGATTGAATAAGTGAACGTCTCCACCGAGGTTGTTCCATATGACGGTGTTAGTCACAAAGGCCTTGGCGACCGAACAACAGGCAATTCCGCCGGGCGATATTGTGCCAAAGCGGCTCACTGCACTGTTACCGGTTATGGTGCAGTTGGCTATAATGACGCTGGCATCATCGAGAACGAATAGCCTAATGCCTCCACCTGAAGTCACGGGATTGTTGTTGCCGCTAATAACACAGTCTGAAATCCCAGCCGAGCCGGTTTCATAAAGCGACGCGTGAATTCCTTCGCTACGGTTGTTAGATATGACGCAACCTTCCACTGTGAATGAACCATTGCCAGAAATAGTAACACCATCATATTCGTTGCTGGTGATAGTGCAGTTTGTTATGTATAGAAGCGGGCTATCCCAGCAATAGATTCCACGACCCCTGTTCTCGGAAATTAGGCAATTGATGATGCTGGCTGCTGTATTTTCCCAACAGTAAATACCGCCACCACCCCCTCTGAGCGGTATGTTGTTACTCACGGTGCACCCTACAATTTTAGGGCTACTATTTTTCCAGGCAAAAATACCTGCGCCCTGGGTAGCTTTATTATTAGCGATAGTGCAATTGCTTATTGTTGGACTAGACTGCTCGCAATATATCCCCCCTCCGAAAGACCACACGGTGTCACCAAACTTTTCCATGTGGCCACATCCTTTCGTGATAGTAAAGCCAGCCACGACTGAGTTTGCATCTTCATGACTATGGAAATAAAATCCGCAGTGGGGGTCGGCCTGTGTGCCATTACAGTCGATGATAGTCGCGGCAACAATATCCGGGTTATCTGGATTCGTACTTCTTGCGGTGATGGCCTTGCCCTTGAAATCAATATCCCGATTCCCGTGTCCTGTGTATTTGCCGTCGGCAACAATGATTGTGTCGCCACTATTAGCATCATCGATTCCTGCCTGGATGTTATTGAAATCTCCAGGGCCATCGTCATCAACGTAGATAACCTTAGCGGGTGCTGCCGAGGCAACAAGAACTGTCAGGATCCATACCGTCACGATTGTTGTGGTGCGCATATTTTCACCTCCGCTACGTCTGAGGACAACCAAATAGTCTTCGACTGCCGCGCAGCGCCTTATCTATACCAGTCGATCCAGGAGATTTTACATTCAACTTTGAGCAATCCTATGGCCGGGGGCAGGAATGTAACGCGGACTTCGTCGCCGACCACATCGAACTTGAAGTATGTGTCCGTCTGAACCTTCGAGGGGCCTTGCCATTCCACCGAACTATTAGCCCTGGCGAAATAGTCCAGTTCACCACCTTTGAACGGCTCGCCTTTCAACATCACGCAAGGGGCGGCAAACGTGAAATTCTCAAGCATCGGCGGCATACCCGGCGACGTCCGAATTGCCAGAATGACTGTCTCAGGAAGGCTATCGGTTCTTGCTCTTATCGTGACCGATGCGATGTCTCCCACAATATGATAGCCGGGCAAGTTCGGGTCATAGCCTTCAAACTGCGGCGACCATTTTGCCTTATCACCGAGGATTATTTGGAACGGCTCTTGCCCAGACCCGACATCGGGACGCCAGTTCGCAGCGAACTTGGCAAAATCGCGGAAGTTTACCAGACCATCGTGGTTCAGGTCTTCCGCAAGAAGCACGCCCTGGGCTAACCACATATCCGCCAGCACAAGCAAGTCGTTTCCATCCACCGCGTCATCATGGTCAAAGTCGGCAATATTACCAACAACTGACAGGGACATACTGGCTTGTGGCGTGCCGCCATAAGCGCCCATATTTATGCGTTTGGCGTGCGGCCAGAGTTCTGCAGCCCAGTCAGAATTGGGGTCACCGGTATCGATGCAGGGACTGGTAAGATTGTCCTTGACCCAGGTTTGGCTATTCGCGTCCCAACGGCCTGCTTGAGACTTCAGGTGATAATCACGGCTGCTTGGGTTAACGAATAAAGGATCGGCATTGATATTGCCCGGTCCCCAGGTAACGGTGGAATAAGCTCCAGACACTGATATGCTGGCTTGTCCGCCCTTAATGTCACAGTAACTGACCGTTACGTGGGAGCCGCGATCCGCTATTTGCGTGTTTGAGGTATCTGCCAGAGTCATTGCCTGCGCACAATCCCAGATGATACAGTTAATCACCGTTGCCGTTCCGCCGCCCGGATTCAGGCGATAAGGCGGTCCCCACCTGCCCAGGTCAAAAAGCCTAATGCCCCTGCCGCAATCGACAATCGTGTTGTTCACCAATAGCGCTGTGCAAGAATTCTCCACCGCGATGCCGCCGTTATTGCAGTTGTAGATAATGTTGTTCATCACCACAGGCGAGCCTTCATCCCGCAGAACGATGCCGTGATCATCACTTCCCGCTATGACGTTTCCGACAATCACCGCGGAGCAGCGGGTGGGGTTTATCATATCGTCATGTTCAGGATTCAAAAACCGGTTATTTCGTATAAGAGGCGGCGGAGTGCTCTCGCCCCATAAATCGACGTCGTCGTTGTCGCCGCGTTTGCCCGTAAAGAAGCATTCCTCAACCAGCACGTAGGAGTATCTGGTGTGCACGCCCTGCCCGATAGAGAGAAACCGGCAGCCTTTTATATGGGCTGTCGCATTCCCGGGGTGATTTGGGTCATCCGATATGATGGCTAATGCATCGCCCTCGGCGTTGCTGCTGTCGTCAGGGAGTTTCTGAAAGACACACCCCTGGAAATCGACGTGCGATGCCAGGACAACGACCGCCTCGTGGTAATTCCTTGGCCCAGGCTCGTAGTAGTCCTGGTGCTCACCTTCGCTATCGGCATACTCGATAATACAGTGCGCAAAGCGGCTATCCGCCGCCTCAACAAACATAATCTGCTTCCACTTTATGCCGGCGCCATATCGCGTGAAGCGAATTGGGTTGGCTTCGGTCCCCTCAGCCAGGAGTTGTCCGGAGATGATAATCGCCACAGCGTTCTTCATCGATACTACCGTGCCAGGTTCAATACTCAATACTATGCCGCTCGGTACAGAAACAGTATCTTCAAGAACTACGACTCCGGACCACGTGGTATCCTCGGTCAGTTCCGTGCCAACAACGACCTGGGGTGATAGTGTGCACAGAAGTGCCAGGAAACATAATGATACTCTCAAAACCAACAACGGGCCAATTTGGCGTTGCATTGTTACCCTCCTTAAAACAAACAAGACCATATCACTGATAATATTATGCCATAATAGGGTCGATTCGTCCAGAAGATTCACAAGGGAAGTTTGTATATCCCCGGTGCGGCTCGAACGCACAACCTCTGGCTCCGGAGGCCAACGCTCTGTCCAATTGAGCTACGGGGACGCAATCCAGCCATCAAGGCTCGGCTTTGCCGAGACTGACGCGCCACAGTCAATCTTCGATTGTCAATTTTCGATTGTCAATTGTCAAATTTATTTTGCCACACGGGGCTAATCGAGGCTTGCCCGCCAGACGGATGACGGGCGAGCCTCGGACCCGCATACCAGACACGCCTGCAGACCTCCGCCATGGCAGGTATAGAAAAGTCGGCCATTTGATACGACCGTGCCGATACACTCGCTTGGATCAAGGCGCGGCCCTGAAGATACCAGCCTGATGTCATCCGTATCCGACAGATCATAGATGTCCATGTTGGAAGCAAGCAGATACGGCTTCGAGAGCGTGAAGCGTGTGCATTTATAGCCCTGGCTAAGAGTCTGAAGGATTTTGCCGGTGTGCTTATCCAGCAAAAAGCTGTTCTTATATTGGGCATGCACGAACAAGAATCTGGGCTCGATTGTGACTACATGAATGGCTTCGCGAACCGGCTCAGACTCCCAGATCAGTGAGCCGTTCCGCGCGTCTACGCACCAAACGAGGCTGTTGCCGCCCTGGAGCTTGTTGTACCCGCCCAAGTATAGGCGCCCGTCCTCGCCGCAGATAGTGCAGCCGCCGTGAACAAAGTACCGAGTCGTCAGCCAAAGAACCTGGCCGGTCTCCGGCTTAATAGCCGCAGTCAGGCCCTTCGCACTGGGAAGACCACGCTTGCTCGTTGCCGAATAGCCGAAATAGCACGAGTAATAAAGCGTCCCATCCATCAGACACACCCCGGCATCGTCACCACCGCTGCCGAACTCGGAAAAGTCCTTGGTCCAGGCTTCCTTGCCCGTATCCACATCGTATGCCCTCAGCAAGGGTTTGTGACTTCTGGGAAAACTGGGGTCATCCTGGTGCTCAAAAAGCCAATCTATTCTTTCGCCAGCGTCATTTGGAGCGTATTTGCCATACTTGCCGGTGCCAAACATGTAAATGGCCAGGTTCTTATATACTATGGGCGGCAGTTGCCTGTTCCAACTGGGCGAGCCGGAGAACGGAGCCTCCCACAACAACTTGCCCGTTGCTGCATCCAGACATCTTAAGTAGCATTTAGCAAGCCCGGCCTGGGGAACCAACAGCCGTTCCTTGTAGTAGAGAGGGGAGGTATAACAGATATGCACGCCTGGAAAATACCGCCGCCACAATAGGCGTCCGGTTTCCTGCTCTACGGCGAAGATTTGCCCTTCTGCGGTGTGGGTGTACATCCGCCCGCCGCCGAAAGTGGAAAAGTGCTTTGCGGTCCCTTCGTACCGGCGAATCCAACTGATCTTGAAGGGCGGCGTTATTCCTTGATTATCCACGTTCGTGTTCGCCCAGTTCCCAAAACTCGTAAAACGGTCGTATTTCGGGTCGGCGAGTTTGCTGGTCAGTGGACTGCAAACCTTCCAGAGTTGAAGGTCTTCTGTAGGCAGCGGTGCATTGCCGTCAGACCCCAGGACATACAGATAACCATCTTCACAACCGAAATATATCCGACCGTCACAGACGGCAACAGGAGCAGAAATTGCACAACCCCCGTTTCTGTCTTCGACAGAAGACACAGGGGCAGTCCTGAACGACCACACCTGGCCGCTGCCGGACAGCGGGACGACATAGAGGTTGCCGTCCAAGCCACCATAAATAGCGGTGTCGCGCAGAAGAATTGGCGAAGCAATAGAGGGATAGCCGCCCAGATACTCCGGCTGCTCGTTGCCCGGAGCGTGCCTGCAGAAGCCAAAACCCTCTTCTGGCCGGCATCTGTAAACATCCTGCCCGCGCAGACTCACCGAGCAAAAGCTCACCAGTCCGCCAGCGGTGGTCGTTCTGGTTCCACGGACATAGTCACTTTCCACTTTGCCGTTGTTCAGCCGCAACGTCTCGACGCCGCCGCCGTTGTCCAAAAGAGTCCATTGCCGATACACTGTCCCATCTTCACCAATACTTAGCCCAAGTGTAACGTTCCGGGGCGTATGCACCGCTCGAACCTTCGCCCTATCGCCGAGGTCTTCCAGCCATACAACCGCTCCACCGGCGGGGATAACGAGCGTTTTGCCAATCGCGGCAATGTCTCTGGAGCAGCAGAACTGCTCATTCGGCGTGACACGCTCTTTCTTGTGCTTTAGCCAGTCTTGGCCGCTCCAGCGGTCGCCCGTAAAGCCGAGCCTCTCTTTGACAAAGTCCCAGACCCAGGCGATTGTTCCGTCAGGCTCAAGGGCGTAAACTTGTGAGCCGAGAGTGGCAAAATAGACCCTGCCGTTGGTCACGACCGGCGAACTGAAGATCGGCTCACCGCAGGTTATCTCCTTAACAACTGCTCCACTGGCCGCATCAAGAACGTAATAGGACCCGGCCATAGTGCCGAAGTGCAGATAACCTTCGGCAATAGCCGGCGACGATACATTGTTACAATTTGCCTTACCGCCTGGGCTTGGAAACTTCCAGAGGACACGCAACGTAGCCGCATCCAGACAGAAGGCAACACCCGATCCGTCGACCACGTAAACACGTGCGTCCGCGACCGCTGGGGCGGTAAAGATGGCATCCGTTAATGCGACCGCGCCAATCAAGCCGAGCGGCTTGGTCAGGCTCCTGTCGGGCAGATTGCCCGAACGCCGGCAGTCGTATTTGAACTGTGGCCAGCTCTGGGCGGAGTAAGCACAGACCGTCCCTATGAACAAGGAGACTGCCAAGAGCCTGAGGCTTGCATTTCGTAATCGCATTAGCCGTAGTCCTCCAATTAACAAGCTGACATTAGTCGAATCCTGCCCCTGCTCCTGGCTTCCGCCAGGAAGACGCAGGGGTATGTCGCCGCGCATTGGGCAATAGCGTAAGCCATCCTGCGGACTGATAATACCAGAAAACGGCGATGGATTTCAAACTATTCTGGCGACATTGTTTCCGCAGCCGATTTTTGTTAGACTGTGGGTGTAGTCTGGTCAGGCTGTCTGATTATTTGGAGCATGTACCATGGAACGCAGGGCTGTTTTCACGTCAATTCTACTGATAATGATGTTCAACCTCTCTGTGCTCAAGCAGGGGCTGGCAAAAGGGCAAGATCCGACTGAGCCACTACACCAGGCAGCCGAGGTCGGTGACGTCAACCAAGTGCAGCGACTGCTGTCCAAGGGCGCTGATGTCAACGCGATAGACCGGGCGGGATTCACACCTCTTTTCTATGCAGCCCACAAGGGGCACGGGCAGGTGGCCGAAATTCTTATTGCGGGCGGTGCCAACGTCAATGCCAAAGACAGTTACGATAATACACCGCTGCATTATGCAGCCATGGCCGGCTACTATGATGTGTGCAAGCTGTTTATCGCCAAAGGTGCTGACGTCAACGCCAGGAACCTGACGGGCGGCACTCCGCTGGCTATGGCTAAAGCCGCAGGTCACAGCCAGGTAATCGAACTGTTGAGCACCAACACAGTTGCCACCCGCGCGGCCAAGCCAACTGGCTCCAGGCCCGGATTGACAGTGACTCCAGGTGCGGAGCCAACCACTGAGCCGGATCCGATCGCCGATCCGAACGCTGTAAGAGCAAGACTGAAAGAATTCAAGGGCCTGGAACAAGCGTTGGATCAGGTGGATAAGAGAAGCCGACAATATGAGGTGCCCGAGTGGCTGGATAAAAGAGGCGACAACAAAGCCAAACTGGCAAATGCCGTGCACCGGCAGGCCAGGGCCGAGTTCGCGGTGATACGAAACTTTGCCGTCGAAGACAACGCCAAAAAAACGACGGCCGTGATCGATAGTATTCTGGCAAGCAAGCAGCAGCGTTACACTAAGCTCATCGAACTGGTCGAAGAGCAGCTAAAAGACAGGGGGCCGATCAGAAGTACGCCCGGCAGGAGCCGCAGCAGGGACTATAGCCCCAGAGAAAGGTCCGGACCGGACCAGCGAACTGTGGAGAGGGTGCCCAGGGGAGGCCTAACACGTTCAATTGATGACCCCAACATACTCAGAGTCCCAGCCAAGCCGGTCATAGGTCTGGAGAAAGAATTGGAGGCACTGGCCAAAAGGAGCGAAAATGAGATGCAGCAATGGCTGGCCAGCGGCAACGATGCCAGAATAAACCTGGCTAACGCCGTACAAGAGCAAATCAAGGCAGAACTTCTCTTGACACGAAAGGTGGCTATCCAAGAGAGGGCGAAAAAGACCACAGCGGCGATTGACGGTCTACTGCTGTGCAGGCAAACTCGCTTAGCCAGACTTGTAGAAAAAATGGGACAGGAGCACCCACGCCAGAGTCAGCCGCGGCGCTAAGGTGACAATACCAAAGCGCAACTGGCGGAGGTAAGTCCGGGGGAAGTCTGAATGTCGAATCTTCCAAGCAACTATTCGGGCCTCGGACAGTCACCAGGAAGCTCTGCGTCATTTTTCTTCCAGGCGGTCACCAGAATAGCCAGATCACCCGTGTATACACGATACTTCTGGAGGCCTCCGGCCTTGTGGTCAATATCCGCACAAGGGTCAAGCGCCGGATCGTCAATCTTCTTTTTCCAGTTGTCCAAGATGAGGTTCAAGTCACCGTCGTAAACACGCCAGTCAAATGGAAAACCGGAAGTCTTGCCATCGGCGTCGCCATCACACTGATATGGCTCGCACCAGCAAGCGGGCCTGCCCAGAGCTACCCAGTCAGCGAAGCTCGAATAAGTAAAGGCAAAGCACCCATCCAACTCGGGTGCTACCCTTTTGAATGAAAGTATGGTACTGTCTCGACCCCTCAAAAACTGAATATCCAGCGCGGATTGCGCCTGTGCCTTGCTGAGAACCTGAATGGCTTTGCGCGAGTTTGGTACCTTTTGCCCATTTATCGCCTGGATAACATCACCGTTGGCAAGGGCCAAGTACCCTTGCCCAGTTGGAACTTCAAGGCCGGTGATTAGCAAACCTTGTTCCTGTCCGTTCACGACATACGGAGACACTCCGCCTCTCTCCAGAATGGCTTGTACTTTTTCGATTGCTGCGAGCAAGGCATTGGTGTTCACTTCGCACTCGGTAGGAGAAATAATTCTTACGGCCTCGGTGCCAGCCGGCCTTTTGGTGCCGATACACATCAAGGCACTGTTGGGAACGTACACCGCAGGCCATCGTGGCTCGTCCCCCTGTCTCCACAGGGGCAAGCCTGCCCCCGCAAAAGCGGGGGTCGCCAGTCCCTGCTCGTTTGCGACTCGCCTAGCATCCGACAACTGCGTGCCCAGGTTTGCCCTGGCGGCTCCGCCGTGTCCGCATCCGGTAAGAAGAACCACAACTGACAGTTGCATCACAAAGTATTTCATTGTTCTGGTCCTAAGAAAACCCTTGATTATGCCGCCCCTTTCCTTTTGTTTTTTTGAACGTCGGAGGCAATTGAAAATTTTCAATTGTCAATTGTCAATTTCGTGTTGGCGTTTGGCCCGTTGGGATTATTGTGACCGTAGTACTCGCTGACCGCCAGGTCTTTCCATTTGGCCTTTCCGTTGTCGAGCCATTGAAGCATGGAGTCACCATCCCAGTCGGAAGGCGCCTTCGCCCCTGCAAGTTCAGTAATAGTCGCCGCGACGTCAACCAGCGAACACGCTCCTGCACCATTGCCGGCGTGGAACTGGTCGAAGCGGTCGCTGACCCCTGGTATTGGATTGAGGTCGCCAGGCCTGCGACGACCGCCGCGGCCGGTCATGGTGCTTGTGTTCATGTTGCCGGCAGTAAGTGCCAGACGCGATGGCACGGATAAGGGACTGTTACAGTAGCAGGCATCAAATGCGATGCCCTTAGCGGCCAGCTTGTCCAGATTCGGCGTTCGGATAATTGTATTGCCGTGGCGACGGGTCATAGATGTAGTATACAAGTTAATTGTGACGTGCCAATCAGAAACTGCGTTTATTGACCGGATGCAAGCCAGTTTTCAGCCAGCTTTCTTAGGTCGTTAAAGTCAACGTATCCGTCATCGGTGAAGTCGGCGCCTCCGCCGCCGTACCGGAAGCTGCTGTCGGTCCGCCGCCACGCAGAAAAACAGCACCGCCAAATATCCGCGTTGCCTTTACCACATCCCAATTATTAGGCTGTGTGCTGCGGACTTTAACGGCCTTGTCACCCGGCTGCCAAGTCAGCAACAGCACGGGATAATCCGTAGCTGAGGAATCAACCGTGGGACTGGGATTCTTTGCGGCTGTTGCTACAGGCTCAATGCCGCTCATCAGCCAGATTTGGTCATGTATCCAGTTGGCGTATTCACTATTGCCAAGCCTGGGGCCTTCGCACGGGCCGCTGGAAAAACTCGCCAATTTCCACTCGGCGCCATCTTTGATAAACCAGGCGGCTGCCGAGTCCCACTTGCCTGCGTAAACCTCGTGCCGGACGTAGTCGCCTCGACCAACCGGGCTGAACGTCATATAGAAGCGAATGGGACTTGCCCAGGATACAGTATTCCTGCCCCAATGAAGTTTACCGGGGTGGATGAGAATGGCTGGGCTGTTAGACTGGGCGACAACTTCATCGCCTATTGATATCCTTTGAGGTCCGTAACTGCCGATCGTAATCGTCTTGCCGATTTCATCATCTGCCGTGTAAATGTCGACCCCAGCGGCTGAAGTCCGCATCCAGTAGGTCGTTGTAGTCTTTCGGCTGCGGATTTCTTGCGTCCCCCGGATGTTGCGGATCCTGCCACTGGAGTTTCTTGACCTTGTATGTCGCTATGTCCGAATTGGCGTCGCCTCTGCTTTCGACGAGTATGTAATTGGCGATATCTTCTTGCCCGATGGACAATTTCTTGGACACCTGGTCTTTCCACTGGTTGCCTGTGATTATAAAGTTGGGGGCAATAACCGCAGCAGATATCTTTGTATACCCGTTATCTATCCTGGCCATACATTCTTTAGGCGGCATATCCGGCAATTCTGTAGGTAACGGCCAGTCGACATCGTGACAAACGAGTGCCCAGGCTGCTGTACCGGCAAAGCCCAGCAATATCCATCCAATAATGGTTTCTCGTCCTGCCATTAGCAATTGACAATTGCAAATTGAAAATTGAAATCCCTACCTCACATTTGGGGCACTATCCCGTCCTTCCTCTGGTAGAGCCGGAGGACGGATGGCGGACTTCTGCTCTCTGTTGTCCGTCTTCTGTCTTCTGCTCCTCGCCAACGTTCAGGGCTCTGTCCGCTGTCTTCTGTCGTCCGTCCTCTGTCTTCTGCCCTCGGTTTGAGGCAAGCTTTTTTCGCCCAGAATGACATTTGAATTATATTGCACGCGGGCGGGGTCGTCAAGAGGTTGCCTTTGCGCTCAGCGATTCGACATTTTCTGTGTGCAAAATAGGTCATTATGTGCTATAATATGGCCTGTATAAGAAGGGCAAAATGAGAAGAATAAAGGCACATAGATGGATTCATGTCTGGCTCATTCTGCTGCCAGCGGCGGTTATATGCGCGAGTCCTACTGACCGAGTCGATCGGCCCGGGTGGCAACGCCAGCAAGTCGATTGGCGTATGACCGGCGGGTCACGAGTAAAGGCTGTCAGCTATCCTGCCGACAAGCCTTTGCCGACTCTGGCTCAAAGAGATAGCCCAAGACCCGCGGTCGTCCGTAAAAAGACCCTTCAGGCTAAAGCGACCTCTCTGCCAAGCCAAAATGTTCAGCAGTCTCTTAGCTCGGTTATCGTCAATGTCATCGACTCGCCCCCTATAGACGGCTTTGTTTCCTGGATAGCCGTTTCTATTACCGATGCACGCAACGACGAGTACGAACTCGATGCCGTAGAGGCAGACACCGTCATTGGCAACTATCTGAGCTCTACACCCGAGTCAGATTATGCTATCGGCATATTTGACACCGGCTCCAGCGCCAGCTTAATCAGCTACAATGACGCTTTCAGAACTGGAATGTATGACGCAGGCTTGGTCACATCCTCTGCCATAGACCTGATCGGCGTCACCAGTATGGCTTCTGCCTGGGCAAGTCAGCCGCTGGGTGTCTTCATCGATGGTCTAAAGGCAATTGAACCTGACGGACTGCTTCTTGATGATTCCGGTATGGTCGGCGAGACAAACGTTTCAATTATTGTCGGTGACCCGGTCGGATCACCTAATTTGCCCACGGCTGTCGGCGCACCTCTGGCGTTCTTCTTCGCTGCGGCCTTCCAAAACGGCCGGCAAATCACCGTCACACGGGATGAAGATGAATTTACAGCCCCTGATATACGCTTCTATCCCCTGTTTGACTCTGACATCCCACACTACTCTAATAAAATAAACCTCGAATTGCGACCAACCGATGTCATTGGCATCCAGTACTTCCCTTGCATTGAAGGCATATTTGAATGTCCTGATGGAGATGGCTCACCGCTTCAGCCCACCATTATAGTCGACGCCTTCTGGACAGCCCAGGGTCTATTCTTTGTCTCGAGTGTGGACGTAATACACGGTACCAGAAGTGCTCTCGACAAGGACGCATTTATGTTTGACACCGGCGCTCAGGTCAGCGTAATTGGCGAAGCTATCGCTGCCCGTCTGGGGCTAAACCCAGATAAAGCCGACTTCGAAGCTGAGATTGTTGATGTCACCGGCGACGTAACAATTCAGCCGGGCTTTTACATCGATTCTCTTGAAATTACTGCCATGCCGAACTGGCTCAGCTTCACGAACGTTCCCGTGGTCATGCTTGATGTTGACTCACCGGAAGGTGGCTACCTCGACGGTATAATTGGTATGAACCTGTTTGTCGATTTGAATTTCGCGTTTCACGGTGGAGGTCTGACCCTGTATGGAGGGACTCCTCCCTATATTGAATTCGAGCCTATCTGTCGAATTATCGGCGATATAACTCCCGAGGGTGGTGACTGCGCGGTTGATTTTCTCGACCTGGCCGCTTTGGCTGATGCCTGGCTGACAAACTCAGAATCCTTCAACTGGAATCCACGAGCTGACATAGCGCCGCCTCGACCCGATGGTATGGTCAACTTGTTTGACCTCGCTGCGCTTGCCGAGCACTGGCTCCAAGCCGCAGCACCGTAGGGTGGGCTTTAGCCCACCGCTTAACACCGAAGATAATGGTGGGGCGAGCCCCACCCTACCGCTGATGCCTTTTCACGCCCGGATTGCGCAATTGTTTGACACGGCTTTGCTCTGCAAATATCATTTAGCCTTCGTTGGAAGCGTTAAAAGCTAACGGATTACACAAGATGACCTTTGTTGTGAATCTGCTGTATTTGCTGGCCGGAGCGGCCATAAGCCCTATGGTTCTGTATCGTGTCGTCAGATACAAACGCTACCGGACGGGCTGGGCACAGCGACTCGGAAAAATCGCCCGCATAAGCGCCAAGAAAAAGTGTATCTGGCTCCACGCCGTAAGTGTAGGTGAACTAAACGCCGCGAAGACAATCATCGAATCGCTTCAAAACAAGTTCGCCGATTTCGAGATCGTAGTGAGTACCACGACCGACACGGGCTTTGCCCGCGCAAGTGCGCTGTTTGGCAAAGACCTACAGGTGTTTTATTTCCCGCTTGATTTTTCCTGGATAATGCGCCGTGCCTTCCGCAGAATTGCCCCGGCACTGTGTCTATTGATGGAGCTTGAGGTCTGGCCCAATTTTGTTGAAATCGCACATCGGCTGAATGTCCCCGTCGTCGTAGTTAATGGCCGAATAAGTGACAAAAGCTTTTCCAGATACAAAAAGATAAAGCCCATTGCAAAAAAAATCTTCCGCAAAGTCACTCTTGTTCTTGCTCAGACGCAGGAATACGCCGAGCGTTTCAAGGAGCTTGGCTGCCCAGACGAAAGAGTGGTTGTTACCGGCTCGCTAAAATATGACACTGCTGAAATCACCGATAAAGTCGAAGGCACAGATGTGCTTGCCGAACAACTGAATCTCAGAACTCAGAAGCCAGAACTCGGAACTCGGTTGTGGGTCGCTGGTGGTACAGGACCTGGCGAGGAACAGATTATCCTCGAAGTCTACAAAGACTTGACACGGCAGGGACAATTCAACGACCTTCGGCTGGTAATCGTGCCGCGTAAACCGGAGAGATTTGACGACGTAGCGGAACTGATAGAACAGGCCGGGTTCAAGCTTATTAGATACAGCCAGCTAAAAAGCCAAACTATAGGAAAGTCGAGCATCGAGCATCGAGCATCGGGCATCGAGTCTGTTATTCTCGGCGATACGATGGGCGATTTGCGAAAGTTTTACAGCCTGGCAACGATAATATTTGTCGGGCGGTCGCTGGTTCCGATGGGCGGCTCGGATATGATGGAAGCGGCGGCTCTCGGCAAATGCACCATCTTCGGCCCTTATGCCTTTAATTTCAAACAAGCTGTTGACGCACTTTTAGCCGGCAGCGGTGCTATTATGGTCAAAGACAAGGAAGAATTGCTTCAGACTATGCGCAAATGTCTCAGCGAGCCAACCTTCGCACAGAGAATTGCCAGAAATGGCCAGGAGATAATCAGGAAGAACCAGGGCGCCACCGCCAGAACTGTGGAGCAAATCTCGCACATTATAGGCAGAGTATGACAACAACCCCTGACCGTAGACGCGACGACATCGACTGGCTGAGAGTCCTGGCTATGCTGGTCGTCTTTGTGTTTCACTGTGGAAGGTTTTTTAATAACGAAGACTGGCATGTGAAAAATCTGCAAACAAGCTATATAATGACGCTATCTCTGGACATTGTCAGCCAGTGGATGATGCCTCTGTTCTTCGTGCTTTCCGGCATAAGCTCTTACTATGCTCTGGGTTATCAGAACCCGGCAAGATACATCCGCTCACGGATCAAGCGACTTGTCGTGCCCCTGATATTTGGCGTGTTCGTCGTCATCGCTCCGCTACAGGTTTACCTTGAGCGTGTAAGTCACAGCCAGTTTCAAGGCTCGTTCCTGCGGTTCTACCCTCATTACTTTCAAGGCTGGTACGGACTCGGCGGCAATTTCGCCTGGATGGGCATCCACCTATGGTATCTTGAAATCCTGTTCGTGTTCTCTCTGATTATGCTGCCGCTTTCTATCTGCTTAAGATGGAACACCGGTGGTGCCCTGCTTTCAAAAACCGCCGCTGCACTGGGAAAACCCGGATGTATCTTCCTGCTCGCTATCCCGGTGGCGATAATGGAATACGTTGCTAATTTCCCCGCGCTCAGGCCTACATTGCTCGGCATAAGAGCATTCGGCGGCTGGAGCCTTCTGCCATATCTTGTTTTCTTCAGCCTTGGTTATGTGATAGCGGCGGAAGCCCGATTCCGTGCCACGATAGAAAAACAACGAATAGCAGCAATCACGGTTGGCATAACTGTCACTTTGATCGGCTTCTATCTGGTCGAATCCGGCTACCCTATCGCCGATTGGTTCGCTGCAATCTTGCGCGGCCTCAACGCGTGGGCCTGGCTTATTGCGATACTGGGCTTTGGCAGCAGATACTTGAACTTCAGCAATCGGTTTCTCGAATACGCAAACGAAGCCGTTCTGCCGTTCTACATACTGCACCAGACTGTCATCCTGGCCACCGGTTATTACATCGTCCGACTCCATCTACCCATAGCCGCGAAGTTCTTTATTATTGTCACAGTCTCCTTGGTCACGATCCTCGGCCTTTACGATGTACTCGTGAAGCGCGTGAATGTGCTGCGGTTCCTTTTCGGAATGAAACTCATTCTCCCATCTCGCTTCTCTACTTAGCCCACCGTTCCACAGCGGTCTTCCCGTTGTCATTCCTGCGTAAAGCGGGAATCCAGACTTGTGAAAATCAGTGTTAATCCACCATACGTCTGGCGGATAAATCTGTGTAAATCAGCGTCTAAAGTCGCAGAATTTCTGTTGCTTTTCCCGACAATCCCTACCATAATATCGCTGGCCAGAGGGAGATTGATCCCTTGATTCGACCGGAAAGCCGTGTAGGTAAGACTGTGCGCGGCACACCAAAACCATATGGACGCACAGCCGACGAGATACGAAAGACGAAATATAAGATACGCTTGACGCGATATGAAATAGGGCGAGCCGGCGGCTGCATTCGGACGCCGCATAAGCGGTGCCTAGCGAGCCGGACCGGCAGGCCAACGAATAGTAATTGCGACGTTCCATTCATTAAAGCAGCAGTGAGTAAAAGAAGGAGCAAAGCAAATCCATAGCAAGGAGTGAATACACGCAATGCGACTATATCTGATCAACCCCTGCAACCCGCTTGTCAGCATCGTCAAAGTCAAGCAGAGCCGCTGGAACCGTTACCGCGTGTGGAAACCGCTCAGCCTTATGGTTCTCGCGGGCCTGACCCCACCGGAGTGGGAAATCTCGATCGTGGACGAGAACCTCGGCGCGCCGGACTATCCGGCCATGCCGCGGCCGGACCTGGTGGGCATTACCGCTTTCACCTCGCAGGCGAACCGCGCCTATGAAGTGGCCGCTCACTTCCGGCGTCTGGGCGTGCCCGTCGTCATGGGCGGCATTCATGCAACCATGTGCCTGGACGAGGTCATGGAGCGTGTGGACGCGGTCGTCACTGGGGAAGGCGAGGGCATCTGGCCGCAGGTCCTGGAGGACGTCCGGCATGGCAGCCTGAAGCGCCGGTATGACGGAGGGCTCGCCGAGATGAATGGTGTCCCGTTCGCCCGTCATGATTTGCTGTCTACGGGATATGCCTTCGGGGCCATTCAGACCACACGCGGCTGTCCGTTGAACTGCAGCTTTTGCAGCGTGACGAGGTTCAACGGGGCCAAGTACCGGCAGCGACCCATTGCGGATGTCGTGCGGGAATTCCGGTCGATTCGTGAGAAACACGTTCTGGTGGTGGACGACAACCTCATCGGCACGCGCCCTGAGCACATCGCCCGCGCCAAGGACCTGTTCCGCGCGATGGCACAGGCGAACCTGCGAAAGAAATGGATTGCTCAGGCCACCATTAACTTCGCCGATGACGAAGAGTTGCTGGCGTTGGCCGCCAAGGCCGGGTGCAGTGGCGTCTTCATCGGCTTCGAATCGGCCGCGCCGGAAGGGCTTCTGGAGATCGGCAAGAAATTCAACCTTCTGAAGGGCCGCGACTTCCGCGCCTCCGTGCAGCGCATACAGCGGCACAGCATACTGGTCGTGGGTTCCTTTATCATCGGTTTGGACATAGACGAACCGGGCATCGGCAAACGGATCGCCGAGGTGGCCAGCCGGTACGGCGTGGACAATCTCAACACGCTGTTTCTGACACCCTTGCCCGGCACACGCCTGTGGGACCAGATGAAGTCGGAGAACCGCATCGCCCTCGATGTGTTCCCGGAAGACTGGAAATACTACACCCTGACCTACCCCGTGGCTGACTATAAGCATTTGTCTATAGACGGCATCATCGACGAAATGATCTCCTGCAGCGAGAGCTTCTATTCCATGCCGCGAATTCTCCGCAGGGTGTGCAACAGCTTGTGGCAGCGCCGCAAGCCGCTGATCTGCCTGGCGGGCAATCTGTCATACAAGGGCAACATCCATCTGGACTGCAAGGCATACGCGGACTTCAAGCGCTACTGGGGCAATAGGCACAATTGTGTAAAGCAGTGTTAAAGGCCGATGGTGCTTGACTTTTTGAAACAGCCGATTCGAGCAAAGTAGTCTAACAACGCGCTGCAGCCGACGCGGCACCAGCGCGGCTGAGCTTTCCATTTGGTGCGGTAGCGAAGAAGCCTCTGCGGCAGGCAAATCCGTGCCAATCCGTGCAATCTGTGGTTCGTTTTTTTTCTTGCCTTTCCCGACAATCCCTACAATAATACTCTAAACAGCAGACTTTTAAGCTTGTCAAGATAAGGGAAATGACAAATGGATCTACAAGGCATTCGTGAAGCCCTATTACGTCGGCCATTCGAGTCTTTCAGTATTCGTCTGGCAGATGGGCGGTCGCTGGCTGTGCCACACCCGGAGATGGTTGCTGTCGGCAGACGTCGGATCATCGTGGTTGAGCCGGACGATTCCTGGTCGGTTGTCGAACCATTGCTAATTGTTTCGTTGGACTACAATGCCAAACGCCGGTCGCGCACCAAACGACGCAGCTAAGAGGCAACAATATGGGGATGTTCAAGAAAAAAATCAGGGTATCCAACAGTAAGAAACCAGAAATGTTCTTTGAGGAAGAATTCTGGATTGATACCGGCGCCCTTTATTCTTTCGTGCCTGAGGATTATCTTCAAAAGATAGGCGTGGAGCCTTCCGCAACGCGGAATTTAGGTCTGGCGGACGGAAAACAGCAAGCCCGGCTTCTCGGCTTCTGCGATTTCCAAATTGAGGGCCTGGAGGGCAACATTCCATGTCCGGTCATATTCGCCCCGAAGGGGTCGCCGTTTCTGCTTGGGGCTACGGCTCTTGAGAATTTCGGCGTTGAAGTCGATCCCATCAATAAGAGACTCAAGCCGATTCTCGCGGTAATCGGCGGGTTTCTCGCATCAAGCATCACGCAAGACGCTATGTTCTTTGGAGGTCAAAAACAGCAAGGCTTCAAAAAGCCGCGATTAGTGGTTTCCCGCCCTCTTATATGAAACCATATAATACATAACTGTAGTGGAGCAGAAATGGGATGTAAGGCTTGGACAATAGAACTTGATGGCAAGCGCCACACCATAGATTTGGTTCACGGTTTTTGGTCCGGAAGGAGAGTCGTCAGGATTGACAGCAACATAATACATAACTCCCGGAAATTTTTGGATACGGGGAGTGAACACAGATTCGATGTTGATGGACATGCATGCATTCTAAAGATCAGAAATAGTCCATTCCACTACGATTATGAGCTATTTATAGATGGCAAGATGGTGTGAATTAATACAAGAAGAGTCATTCCAATAAGGCACAATGACAGATGGGTCATGGACTACGTAAAAGGGATTTCGAATGAGCAACAATGCAACTCAATATCATTCTCGCGAGTATAAATCCTGTTTTGCAAAATCGTATTTCTGAGTAAGTTCTTGATCTTTCGGAGGTGAAGTATGAATGATCCAAGGATTGCACACACACAGTACAATGATTATAAAGGTAGCGCTGCAGCTGACAGCGCTGACCAGAAAAGTCTTACCGATCTTGCACAACTTATTAAGATGCCTAAAGGTTTTTGGCCAGTTGGCTTCAGTTTCTTTGTGTCGGATGGTTCAGATGTGTCCAGCCCAGAAGCAATAGTCTCTGTATACGCGGTGGACTCCACAGACTACGGGAGCGGAATAGACAACATCAACCAAAAAGTATCCGCCAAAGGCGGAACGCTAATAGTCACTGAGTTCTCTGGCAGAATCCCTCTGGTGAGACTATTCTCCTTTTTCAAGCGTTTTCATGTTACCGCTTTCAACAAAGTCCTCCGGGCAGAAGAACTGGATGTTCTTGACCGCCGATCGACCGACTAATATGGAAACTAAGGACAGCGGGGCTGTTGAAAAACGAGGTTCGCGGCTCGATGTCTTCTGTTTCCGTCCTCCGTCTTCTGTCCTCTGCCATCTATCATCCCTCGTCCATCGTAACCGGCACAACAGGTGTGCCGGCTAAACGTCGTCCGTCATCCGTCGTCCTTCGTTATGCACTCCCGGCTCGCAGCTTCCTACTGACGGCTGCGATGTGCTTCGGCCCTGTGCCGCAGCAGCCGCCGATTATATTCACGCCTGCTGAATGTATTCTCTCCGCGGCCGCCGCGAAATCTTCCGGCGAAACCTTGTAGACTGCCCTACCGTCAATTAATTCGGGCCTTCCCGCATTAGGCTCGGCGAAAAACGGTATCCGTGACTCGTGACCTGTGACTCGTTGTTTCTCCAAGGCCTCTGTTGCGGAAACATATCTGTGTGCTAACTTGATATAGCCGTCAAGTGACATCGTTCCGCAATTAAATCCCACTGCGTCAACACCAAGCGAAACCATCTTTGCAACCGCGGACGTTACATCAACTCCCATCATTGTCCTGAAATCGCTCCCGACACGGTCAAAAGCGAACGATACGAACAGCGGCAGTTTACCGCAAACGGATTTGACCGCTTCAGTGGCAATTTTGGCCTCATCAAGGGCGGTCATCGTCTCGATAATAAAGCCGTCCACGCCTCCAGCTAAAAGTCCGTTAGCCTGCTCAGCAAACGCTGCTTTTAACTGTTCCGGCTGCAAGCTTCCCAAAGGCTCCAGAAAATCTCCGCTCGGTCCAATATCACCCAGGACGTATGGTCCAAAATTCGAAATTCGAGATCCGAAATTCGAGATTTCTCGGGCTGCCTGCCGTGCTATCCGGGCGCCGGCCCCATTTATTTCCTCGGCCCGGTCGGCAAGCCCATGCCGGGCGAGTGCGTATGTATTGGCGCCAAAGGTGTTGGTGAGAACCGCATCGCTGCCTGCGCGAAGATAGGCGCAATGAATATCAAAGACAATATCAGGCGACTGGACGTTTAGATAATCATTGCATGTGCCCGGCTCGATGCCGCGGGCAATCAACTCAGTGCCCATCGCCCCATCTAACAAGAATAATCCCTCTTTGAGCCTGTCCTTTAGGCTCACCCTACTCATAGGCAAACTCCTTGCTGCCGGCCATATTCTCCATAGCGATGCTTAGGGCTCTGGCAGCTCCTCAACGACCCTGCCGCCGAGAACCCGGTAGATGTGCTTGAAGCCTTTTGGTTCGGGACGAGTGAAAAGATAGCTCCTCAGTTTAGAAGTTATGTCAGCCGACTTTACAGACGTTAGAGTAACGGTAATAGTGACCGACTCTGCGGCACTTGCCTCGCGATGGATAATCTTGACAATGGTAGGCACAAAAAAATCCTGCCGAACCTGCTCGTATTTATCTAGCTCCGCAACGACCGCAGCCTGGCCACGGATATCAAGATACTCAATCTTGCGAACCAGGTAGTCACAGCTATATATATGTATTCTCTTCGTTCCCGCGGAGCGGGGGCCCTTGGCAGGTACTGCCTGGTCACTGCGCGTTGTAAGCACGTCAAAGGCGCCCTGTTTAGTAAACGACCAATCCTCGCTTTTATCGCTGTCCAGAGCCGGAATTCCCAGACCTTCGAGCATCATTTTGGGATCAATTACAAGTTGGTTGAATTGGCCGGTCTCTTGCCATCTGCCCCACCAGTAACTGCTGACTTCTTTCAGTCGTATTGCCAGCCAAAATTCGTCCTGATTTGTGCCCAGGACAACGCCCTGCGGATCAAAAGCTACGTCACCCTGCAGGAAAAGTTCCTGCGGCGGATTCAGCCACAGTTTCACCGGAAATCTCTCCGCCCGCTGTTTTCCTTCGGCATAATACTGCAGGACGCACGAGCCGTTGGCTTTTAGCGGCGAGGCATTTTGCAGGTGCGACTGAAGAACAGATAGCGCCCCGGCTGCGGATTGTTTGCCCGGACAAATCGGCAGCGGCTTTTGAACTTGCTGGCCACAGCCAGAAAGAAGCAACGCCACTGCAACAGTGCAAAAGTACTCTTTTTTCAGTATCTGCATACAAACTCCCACTTGGTTAGCCCTGCCGCTCGCGGCAGGGGCTACCCCCGGCACAACTGCCGGGGTTAATCCCGCCGGAGGCGGAAAACATTTGCAGATAATCATGCCGCAAACTCCGTCGCGCATCGGCAAGAGTCGCAGAATGAGCCCCCACCTCTACGGCGTAGTTGTTGGCTGGGTCGGGGGCTCCTGCAGCGGAATCCACCTCGGCCACGTCGGGTCCTGGTCCATCCGTTGGAGGAACAATCGGCTCCATTCGTGCTCTATGAACTGGAACACTCCCGTAGCAAGGGCCTTCTGGAAGTGCTCGCGGGCGCCGGCGCGGTCCCCCTCGGCCAATCGGTCAAGGGCCACGTAGAAATGCGCCTCGCACTGGTTATACCTTGACCCGGCTTCTGCCTTCAGGAATTCATCCTCGGGGATAGCCCCTCCGCAGTAGTCGAGAATCCGCAGATAGTGCGCGCGATTGAGGCCCGCCAATCGCTCCGGGTGGTTATAGAGTTCTCGACTGGCAGCCATCGCTTCGGTTCTCTTGCCCAGCAAGAGAAGCGTGGCCTGGTTAAAGATCACGGCATACCCTGTTGGGTACAGCTCACAGTTCTCACTGTAGGCCTGCAGGGCACGCGTGGGGCCATCTGGCAATTCCGCGAGAATGAAGGGCCGTATCATATGGACCCCGCCGGCCAATTTCGCGTCGCGACTGGAGACCTCTCCAGGGCCTCCTACGCGCTCGATTACCTGCAGGGCCTCCTCGAACTCACGTCGTTCATAGAGCGACTCCATATAGATGCGGCGAGTCCCGGCGCTCTCGGCCTCTTGGTAGCCCTTGCGGGCCACTTCGCGAGCTGCCTCCTCTTGCGTTGTCAACTTGAGGTACCACCAGCGCCTTTGGCAGCTCTTGGGGAGGGTAGGAAACCGCTCGAGTTCCTGGGCATCCATTCCGGCCTGGCGCAAGGATGCATCAGCCCGATCCTTCTCTCCGGCCTCTCGGAAGGCCCCCATGGCGACAAGATGAACCCGCAAGTCAGTCCAGATGACCATGGGATTTCCCGGCATCATGGCCTTGGCAACGTATGCGTCGTCAATAGCTGATTGGGCCATGTCGACGTTGCCGGTGTCCAGGGCAACGTTGGCGCGGGCATCAGAACGGAGGACACGGGCGATCGTCGAATCTCGTCGGCGGATGGCCTCATCGAGGGTCTTCAGACCCGCGGGCGGGTCAAACCACGACTCGGCATGGCCCTTGAACAGATAGTCCTCCGGAGTGACCGCGGGCAGCTTCTCGATGGAGTCCATGAAGATGATGTCGTGACGATCCCACTGGCCGTCGGCGATGTAGGCTTCAGCCAGCAGCGAGTGCGCGGCCACGCTGTGAGGGAGGAGCTTCACCGCCTGCTCCAGGTGCTCGATGGCCCGGCGGGTATCGCCCCGGTGGAAGGCGAGCAGGCCGCGGATCATGCGGACCGAGCCGTGCGAGGCACCCAGGACCTCGGCCTCGGCGATGGCCTTCTCGGCCCCATCGAGGTCGCCGCTCATGGCGATGAGCATGGCACGCTCCATCTTCTCCTCCAGCACTTGCTGCCGCGCAACGCGCTCGCGATAGGCCAGGACCCCAGCCACCAGGCCCAGCAGCAGCAAGCCGCACAGCGCCGCTGCAATCGCCCTGTTCCGCTTGGCCCAGCGCACGACCCTTCCCACCGGGCCGATCCGCCGCGCCGAGATCGCGAAGCGGTTCACGTACCGCCGCAGGTCCTCCGCCACGCCGCCGGCCGTTTGGTAGCGCTTGTCCGGGTCCTTCTCCATCATCTTCAGGCAGATCGTCTCCAAGTCCTGTGGAATCCTCCGATTGATCGACCGCAGCGGCTTGGGCTCCTTCCCGATGATCTGGGCAATCACCTGGTCCCGCCGGGCTCCCTGGAATGGTGGCTGCAACGTCAATAGCTCGTACAGGGTCGCTCCCAGCGAGTAGATGTCGGTGCGATGATCCAGCATCGCTCGGCCAGCCGCGATCTGCTCCGGCGACATGTACATCGGCGAGCCGACGAACTCGCCTGAGACCGTCATCCCCGGCTGCTCCAGCATCCGCGCCAGCCCGAAGTCGTTCATGCTCAATCGTCCCACCGGCGAGAGCAGCAGGTTCGAGGGCTTGATGTCCCGATGGATCACTCCTTGGGCATGGGCATAGTCCAGGGCATCGGCCACCTCGGCCATCATCCGGGCGACCGTGTCGAAGTACCCTGTGCCGCTGGCCAGACTGCTGGAACTGAGGCTGTGGGTCTCGGATGTGGTACTGGCGGTGGCGTCGGGAGACGGCAAGCCCATGGTTCGGGTGACCCAATCGACAGGGGCAGGCTTGTGGCTGGCTGTGCTGGCGCTCGGGGAAGCGGCCCTCGGCCCATCCTCCTGCGAGGCGGGTTTGTGCATTTCGCGCATCTGGGCGATGACTTGGTCCAGCCCCGGTCCTTCGATCAGTTCCATGGCGTAGTAATGCGCGCCATCCTGTTCTCCGGTGGCGTAGATGGGCACGATGTTGGTGTGGTGGAGCTTGGCGGCGGCCTCGGCCTCACGCTGGAAACGCAGGACCGCCTTGGTAGTCAGGCCCAAAGAGGCACTGAGCACCTTGAGCGCCACCTTACGGTTCAGGGAGACCTGCCTTGCTTCGTAGACGATGCCCATTCCCCCGCGGCCCAATTCGCGAACGATCTCGAAATCTCCGAGTTGCCGGAAGGATTTTGTATCAGCAAGTAATTCGTCCATGGCTCACCTCGCTCCAGAAGCAGCGGGACAGGCCGGGCTGCAAAGCGCGACAGCCATCTTATGAATCTCCTATATGAGGCTCTATCAGCCGCACGTCTGTGCGTGATTGTATTCCTGGCACTGGTTCTGAGTCAACTGGGATTTCCCATTTAACTTCATAGCCTGTGCTCCTGCACGGTACACATCCTATGATATTGGCTCCTCAGACTTTCCCGTAAATGACATGCCGCCAGCAGGAAATCTGAGAATCAAGCTTGCTTAGCCAATCCGTGTCGCACGCCGCCGCCGTATTTGGCCGCAGCGGTGGAGGCAATGCTGAGAAGCATAGCGGCTACGAAGAGAAATCAAAGATTAAAACTCAAAAATCAAAATTGTGGAATTGCCACTGCCTGGCGCCGGTCGAGGTACCCGGCGATGACTTCCTCAATTTTGCATTTTGCTCTTTGATATTTGATTTGCATAGTCCTTGCGATGTATTTGTTAAAAATCTGTCTGAAGTATCTGACCTATTTGCGCGGATAATTGCTCGATCTGCTCATCATCAAGATGCGGATTTGCCACATCAACCGTCTGCTTATCGCCGGCAAATCTCAAGCGCCAAATCTCCTTATCGGCCTCCATTATAGATGAATCGTACTTTAGCCGTCTTTTTCGCATAAGCACGAGTGCCAGGACAAAGCGAAAGTTTATTTTTTCCTGCTCGGTTTCCCTTCCCAGCCGCTCAAAGAAAGCCATCAGCATTTCGTCATCGACAAATATCTGCTTTTTCTGGTCTGGGTGCGGCAGCCTGGTTTTCCAATAGCAAAAAACATCCGGCTTTTCCTTCTCCCAGTATTCGGTGCAGAAATCCCGTCTTTGCAGCCCCTCTTGGGTTTCTATCAGAGCACCGAAGTATTCTTCGCCGTACTGTATTTTCTTGCCTGTGCCGTAGCATTGACCGAGCGGCTTGTCAATTTCCCATTGATCCATTTGTTTTTTCTCTTCTTTTTGGGCCATGCTTGCCAGGATATTTGCCGGTTGTCATCTTACCAAGGTGGTCTTAATCCTGCAATTTCGTGCCCTACTTTTTCAAAGCATCGAGCAGCGCTGACTCTTTGATGAGCTGCCTGAGCCGGCTCATTTTCGGCGCTGCTAACAAAATGATATTCATCTCACGGGCTTTGCTCTGGAGCTCCACGGTCTCGCCTCCTTCCAGCGCCTTTTCAATCCCTGACCAGTCCCGCGGCAAAAGGTCCTCATACCCTGAAGGTATACGCTCCTTCGTATCCAGTGAGAAAAGCAACACGACTATATCGCCGGGTTTTCTGCCCCAGACACCATCAATGAAAACTTCATCATAGGATTTCTTCTCATGATGACGCCCGGTTTTATTGAATGTGGCGTTCTTTACGATCTCAAAAATCTCCTCAAATGGATTAAAGTCGAGATTCGGTGGGCTCATGACATATATGTTAGGCAGCGGGCTGGAGGGGAGGTCGTCGGCTGCGAAAGGTGGGTTTGCGATATTGCTGTGGCATCCGAAAAGGTCTGAAATAGTAACAGCCGAATAAGGATTGCTGTGCTTGAAGACAGCAGACCTTTCGCCTTTGGCATAGCGCCAGCCCCAGGTGGGTGCCAGGTTGGCTTCGCTAAGGTCGTTGAAAGTGCGCAGGTGAGTCTGTAACCCGAACAGGCCCTGATCAAGAATGTGCCGTCCCAGCTTATTGTAATTCAGGCGGCACCAGCGGCTTCCGACATATACTTCATTGATTGTATGGTTGGTGAAACCTTTGCCCGACCGTCTAAGTCCAGCCAACGTAATCTCGCGAACCTTGTTGTGTGAAATCCGATCCTTTACCAAAAGAAGCTGTTCCGTGTTAGAAGCATCTACTGCGGGCGCCAGAATCACCATCCGAGTTGGTATACCGAGGGCTCGAAGCACAGTGGTTAAATAGACGGCAAATGAAGTGCATGAGCCATGCGTCTTGTTATAGAACATGCCTTTGCCCAGAAGCTCATGTTCGAAATGCCGGTCAATCGTCCAAGCGTAGTTGTTCTTGTCGCGATTAAACTCACGTTCAAAGGCATCCTCCAGGCCTGGATAGACTTGCGGCTGACCATTCGGATAATGAACATAAAAAGTGGTAAACACTTTATCAAGATATCTGGATTTCTTCATCAACCAGGACGATACCTTTTCGACGACCTGCTTATCCGTCAGTTTCTCAATAATAATTCCATCAGTCTTTAGCTCCGCCAGCAGGTCCTGCTTCATTTTGGAATCCCAGTTTGTGGTCACACCAGGCTTGAGATATTCCGTCATGCCGGCGTAATCCTTCTGCCAGTTTGGATTCTCCTCCATTGATTCATAAGCCGTGGCGAGAGGATAGTGAATGATTTCGAGTTCAACGTAGTCATCTCTTTTTTCCAGAACTCGCGCATCTTGAAAGTCATCGTTTAAGGCATCCTCGTCAAGAGGCGGCATAAACTGCAGGATCGAACGGACCGAATACGTGTATTCGCGTCGCTCATTCCAATCACTGTCAGGGACGCCGTCACCGTCAGTATCTCGCTTCGCGGAGTCAGTGTGGTACTTGTGCATCTCCTGAAAATCGGAAAGCCCGTCGCCGTCCGAATCGCGGGCAGATGCTCGGATGCCGGCCTTCGACCGCGTCGATGGGTGTAAAGACACACAGCTTGTAACAAGCAAGACCACCAACAACGAGGCTAAAGGCCAGTTTTTGTTGAGCAATCCTTTTAAGAGCATGGCTTTTCTGGTCAAAATCCAACTATTCGAACTTGAGCCATTGGCTTATATTTTGCGCCGTTCTGGGCCCTATGCCTCTTACTTTCTGCAAATCATTGACGTCTTGAAAGGCGGGGCCCCTACGCTCTTTTTCACCGAAATTCTCCCGGTAGGCTACTATCGCCTCGGCTCGTGATGAACCTACGCCCTGCAATCTCAGCAAGCTCACTGCCGGGGCAATATTCGGGTTTATCTTCTCATCCAACTGAATTTGGCTCGGCTGCCCCTGAACTACAAAACTCCAAAGCAGAAAACCGCCTGAGAACACCGCGCACATCCACACGCTGATAACAAATGCGAACGCTTGAATCCTTTCTTGCGTGACTTTTGGCATAGTCCAGATAATTACCTGCTGAAAATCGTGGCACGGAACTTTCTTAGAATTTGGAATGACTCTTTGGGTTCGAGCTGCTCGGTCAGTAAGCCGCTATGAGCGATAGTACTATCCTGCGTATCAGCAAGATTGGAATATGTTACCGAATCAACAAAAGGCTTGCTCAGCGATATTGTGTAGAACTGGTCGAGCCACAGGCTTTGCTGTGATTGGTCCCATTCCTGGTGCCAGGCGCCGGCGACCTTGCCGTTATACAGCCCGTCAGCACTTTGACTGGGAATTTCCACGTCGGTGATATACAGCGGCTTGGCTACAGGACCAAGGCAATCGAGAATCGCCGATATCTGCATCATATCTCTAATGTGCATTCCGGATTGATTTTTGCCGAACCGCATCTGCAGCCCGAATGCGTCAAAGTTTATCCCGCTCTGCACAACCATGTCCATGTACACCAGCGGCGGAATGCTGTTGGGCGTCGTCGCGTAATATTCGCCCCAGGGACTGCTGATTTCTATGATCTTTACTGCCCTTGTGCTGGCTGCTTTTACGGCCATATTAGCCGCCCGCGTCATTTCCAGAACCTGCTCGAAGTTGAAGCCAAAATGGTTGCACGAGTTCAGGCCGCTCACAATGAACCATCTATGAATGGCCCCTGCATAACGAGCGACTACTCTGGAAACGAATTGATACGCGGTCTCGCGTATCTTTTCGAAGCCCGTCCCGCCGCGCAGCAGCCATTTCGGCAGATACCCTCTTGAAAACCGAAGCAACGGTCCTGCGCCAAGCACCAGCTTCTTCTGGCAGAGCAGCTCAACAGAAGCATCGAGCGTAGAAAAATCGAACGTGCCTTTCTGAGTTTCTATCTGAGCCCAGTTTATGGGTATTATTACAGAGCCGAACACATCGAGCAGTTTCTCAACATATTTAGGATTATGAATCTGGGCAGGATTTATTCTGCATCCGAGACAGCCCCGACCGAAAGCGTGGTTCTTGACCCGCATAACAAGAAGTGATTCCGCTTGTTTTATCGCCAGCTTTTCTGAGAAAACCAGGGCTTTCTTGAGAGATTCGTCTGCCAGTTGAGACGCCACTGAAGCATTTGAGCCATTTTGGACGGCCTGAATAAACAGATTCTGTGCCTCTTTGGAGAGGTCCTCCAGGTCCTCGATGGCGTTAAAATACGACCAGTCCTCTCGCTTATTGATGATTTGCATCAGCCTGGCCCGGGCCATCTCCAGGTTAAGATTATACGGGCGTTCTCTCTCGGGTAGACACGTTGTGGGCAGAAGCACCCTTCCAAAGCCGTCAATAGGCCACAGTAAAGCCAGGCCCGCGGTTTCCAGATTCGGCTTTCCACACTCAAGGAAGCCGTCCTTAAAGGCCATCTTGGTGCGTCGGACGCCAACGCCGTCCGTTCCAAAAAGAAACGCACCACACAGCCTGAATTTTTCAGCCACCTGGCCGTTTTTGAAAATCTGGAATTTCACCTCGGTCTCTTGCCCGGTTCATTTGTCGATTGTCGCGGGCACACGCGGCCCAGCACCCTTTGTACGCAACGGATTATAGCAACGGCAGGTCTGAAGGCAATTAAAAAATAGAAGTAGACCCAGCAGCACAATAAGTGGGAACGGCAAGAGCCGAAGTTGAGAGTTGATCGCCGGGGTGCGTGCGCCGCCCGGACAGAAAAATCGGTCAATTGGAAGGCGGCTTGTTGTTACTGTAAGCGCCGTAATGCTTCATTTGAAGCTCATAAAGAAGCGTGTTCTTTTCGAGCAGCTTCGCGACCAAGGCAATTTGATTGAGCAGCGCTTCAATAAGATCAATATTTACAAGAGTCGATTCGGGGCTGTATCGCGGCAGAGCAATCAGCACATAGCCGCAATCCGTCCGGTCGGTGGCCAATTGTGCCGCAACAATGCTGGCCTCATTTGCCTGGGTCACAACAGGCTCGGCACCGTCGTCGACCTTGGCGCAGAGTTCCTTCAGAAACGGCTCGCTGATTCTTAACTTGGCAAACTCTTCTGAGTCGCTCGGCCAACAAGTACCGTTTTTGTCCACGATCACCACGATAGGTCCCTGCTCAGGCAAGGTCTCAAAAACCTGCCGTGCAACCTGCTCGTTTAACAGATGGCTCTGGGAAAGCACCGAGTCATACATATCCATTTCGCCGGTTCCTTTCTGCGTATCAGCCCCCGTGTCTTCTGTCGAAGACAGAAACGGGGGCTGCCAGAGGAACTTCGGTTTAATTCCTTAGGAACTTTCCTATCGCGCGGGGCTAAGACGATATTTCGGCTCAATCGTGCCAAAAAGCGGCTGCCGGCGAATTGGCCACTGCGTTTATGGGACCCCCCTGCTTCCTTGCGAAAGCAAGAAGGGGGGCTGCGGCCCGAACTCACACTCGCCCGCCACTTGCCCGCCATACGTGTGGCGGGTAAATCTGGCGGGCAAGCCCAACCTCAGCCTTGGAGCATCGATTTCAGCCGGGCCATTGGAAACTTTTTGCCGGGACAGTCGGTCACCCTTGCCCCAGGTGTGGTGTTATGACCGTAAATACGGCTCTTGGAAATGCCATATCGATTCTGCAGAAAGCGAACCAACGCCGACAGCGAATGCATCTGCTGTGAAGTCGGTGCCGTCTGGTCAAAATCGCCCACCAGACAAATTCCGACAGCGCTTTCATTGGCCCAATTGTCTGGGGTCTTACAATGCGCGCCGGTTCGCTGCTCGCGCCAGCGAAATGTGACCTCAACCTCACCGTCTTCACTGTCGCTGCCGTTACCTATGACAAAATCATAGCCGACGCCATCCCAGTTATTGCCTTCTCGGTGCCATTTGTCAAATATGGCTGCGTTTCCGCTGCTGGTTGCCGAATGGTGTACGACTATAGCTGTCCATTGCCTTTCCGATCCGGAAGGCGGCAGCCAATCGCTCGGAATGTTTCTGTCGATGCGCTGTATGTCTGCTCTTGGCCCTACAACCTTGCCCCTCGGCTGAACGGGCGTAGGCCCGGAAATGGTAGGACCTGATACAATCTTGGGCATCGGCTCTTCACGATATGAGCAACCGGCCAGAATAAGCAAATAGATGCATACAACAGTGTTTTTGCCCAACATGCTGCAATACTGCCCCTTGTAGTTATCTTGTCCTTTTCGCCGCACTACTTATTACTATGCCTGTGTCTGGTCTTGCCTGTTCGTCAGAGGCGGCTTCTCTTTGAATCTGACCATATGTACTCGATTGCCACGTTCATTGAATGTAACTGCGTCCATGTAGGAGCTAATAAGGAACAGACCCCTGCCTTCGGGCTTATAAAGATTCTCGCCGAGCCGGGGATCCGGCACAGCTTCAGGGTCAAAACCCTCACCTTGGTCGGTCATAGAAATCTCAACCTTGTCTGAGCCGACTAAATACTCAATCTTAACCTTTTTAGTGGGATCCATCTTGTTGCCATGCCTGATGGCATTGATGAACGCTTCCTCTATAGCCAGATGCACGGCGAAAATGTCATCCTGGCCAAAACAGCTGCTCTGCAGATCGGAAAGAATCTTACCGCACACCCCTACAATGGCAGATGGTTTGCTGTCGACAACTATTGAACAGGTGATCGGCGATTCTGCCGTCATTAGCCCATACCTTTCGCTACCTCAATGAACCACACGCCAGTCAACCCAGCGTAAAACGCGGGGCTAAATATTTAGCCGGCGCTTTTACCCCCGGTTGACGTTGCACTTTCAAGGTCTTTGTGAATATCGAAAACCTTGTTCAGGCGTGTTATCCTAAATATTTCGTAGATTTTGGGATCTATGTTGCAGAGTCTTAGTTTGCCCTGGCGTTCATAGACCTTTTTGCTAACTCGTATTAAAAGCCCTAAAACCGCCGAAGATAAGAACCGCACATTATGAAAGTCTAAGATCAGATTTATCTGCTCTGCCTGCTCGACAACAGACATGACCGATTCGTGAAGGGCCTGAATATCTCTTTCCTCAAGAATCCTTTCATCAGTAAAAGTTATTATTGTCGCATTTTCGGCGTATTCGACGCTAATTCTGGGCTTAATTGCCGCCATAACAGTCTCCCTAATCCGGACGAGCCGGAACCAAACAGGCGTATGATGAGTTCTCAAAAAATCGAAGTTGGGCATACTTTGAAAAGCAAAAATGCGGCAGCCTTTTTTTGCTTTTCAAACCATCAGAAACCAGCCCAGCACATCGATCTTTATTAACTTTCAGAAGTTCCTCGGCCGGATTTGCTCAGATAATATATGTCCAACTTCAATTTTTTGACAATCTTGCACACAATCTCATTGCTGACGGACTAAACAGCGTACAAACTGAAGCGAAATCCTAAGTTACAACACCGAGGATGTCAAGCCCTTTACACACCTGGAAAAATTTTTAATTTCCGGTGCATCATTGAAAAAATCTTGAAATCCAGGGGTATTTGGCGAAATCAACAAATTTTGTGTATTTCAGACAGAAAACGCTTGCAATCGTAAGTTCGCTACGCATAATAGCACCTGTGAGCCGTCCAGAACCTTCAGGCTGGAGAATCAGCTAACGTAAAAGTTTTTAAGAATCATTGCCCCATTAGGAAGGAGATTAAAATGAGAATCAGCAGGTCCACAGGATACGCACTACTGGCAGTCGGGTACATTGCCCAGAATCAGGACAAAGACATTGTGTTATCGCAGAACATAGCGGAACAGTATGACATACCGCTGGAATACCTGCTCAAGATATTGCAGCAGCTGGTCAGAGCAAACGTTTTGCACAGCAAGAGAGGTCCTCGCGGTGGATTCTCTCTGGCTAAGCCCACCAAGAAAATCACTATGCTCGAGATTATCGAGGCCGTTGACGGCCCTATGACCGGTCAGTTAAATTTGGCCGAGCAAACGGGCGGCGAAAAATTCAGCGTTCGAGCCGAGCAGATGTACGAAAAAGCAGTCGCCCAGGCCAGAAACGTTTTCGAAAAAGCAAAGGTCTCAAATTTGATCCAAGGGAAATAACGTGCGCGAAAGTGCGTAGAACATGAGCGCACGATCCGTGCAAAGCTTGAAGTGTGCGCTTATGTTCTTTTCCCGCGATGCTTGTCAGATGCATATCAGCGAATTTCAACGATTGATCGCCCAGAAGTACAAGAAGCGAGACCAGGAAAGAGGAGTTCCTGCCACCTTTATGTGGTTTATCGAAGAGGTGGGAGAATTGGCCACTGCTCTGGCATCCAAGAATGAAAAAAACAAAGCCGAGGAATTTGCCGATGTCTTTGCCTGGCTCTGCACCCTGGCAAACATAAGCGACGTGGATTTGGAAAAAGCCTGCGAAAAATACGTAGGAGACAGCGTCAAAGGCTTCAAATGAGAGACTGTTGACAGTTTGCAGCAAGTCGATTTGGCTCCTGCACGGTACTGTGCCTGCGGGTAAGCAGTTCTTATCTACTGCTTTTGTTTTTCTGCCGTAGAGTTCGTGCCAATGAAAATAAGAAAAGTAAAAGGATCGCAGACCAGCTTGCAATCATGAATATCCAGCCCCCAAGGCGCATCTTACGTACTCCTGAGCTCTTTGCGACGCCAGACTATCCAGACCAAAATCGCCAGAACCGCAAAAAGTCCAACCAGCATAAGGCGGATGCCTATGATGTAAGGCACATTTTCCGCAGGTATGTTCCTAAGCAGAATCAAAGGTGTCCATTCCTGCCAGCACCAAAAACCCAAAATGAACAAGAGGAATGCCGGCGTGACATATTTAATAATAAAGCGGTAAATCCTCGGTATAGTAATATCCGAACCTACGTGCATTTCCGTCCAGGCATCCTCCATACCAAAAACCCAGCCGAAAAGTATCGTCTCCATAGTCCCAAATAGCACCAGGCAGAACGTTCCGCCCCAGAAATGCAGTTCATCCACAGCGCCTTTACCGAGCAGGAAGATTACCGAATTGGTTAACACGAAGGTCGTTATAGCGAAAATGCCAGTTGCAGTCTTTTTTGACAAGTCAAATTCGTCCTGCAGAAAAGCAACCGCAGGCTGAGCCAGTGAAATTGAACTAGTTATGCCGGCAAGAAAAAGCAGCATAAACCACAAAAACCCAAAGACATTACCAAGAGCAATTTTTTGCAGGATGAGAGGCATAGTGACAAACGCCAGGTTGAAAACTCCAGCTTCAGCTATCTTTGTGGTGGCCAGCGGACCAAAAAAGGCAAATGCAGCCGGTATTACGATGCTGCCGCCCAAAATGACTTCTGCCACCTCATTGGTTGCTGCCGCCGTCAACCCGGATAATGCCACATCATCATTCTTGGTCAAGTAACTGGCATAGGTCAGGATGACGCCGATACCACAGCTCAATGTGAAGAGTATTTGTCCTGCGGCTGCCAGCCAAACCTTGGCACTTTTCAAGGCCGACCAGTCTGGATTCCATAAGAAGCCCAGTCCGTTGGCGATATTGTAATCTGGCTTGGCTGGGTCAGGGGCGCCCAAACTGAGAACCCTCACCATCAGCACAACGGCAAACACAAACAGGATAGGCAAGCCATATTTACATACCCTTTCAATTCCCTTGCTGATCCCGAAACACACTATCAAAATGTTCAACAGAAAGGTGATTAGAAAGAAGCTGTAGCTGGGGCCTATGCTGCTAAAAAACTGATTTTGAACAACGCCTTGATATCCCTGCAAGAACGCCAGCATACTATGTTCTGTGGTGCATGAGTTATATTTACCCAGAAGGGCAAAAATGCTATACCCCAGAAGCCAGGATTCAACATAAATGTAGTAAATGAAGATGACCAGCGGGCCAAAGATGCCGATCACGCCGAAATATTTAATGAACCTGTTTTTATTCCAGAGGGTGTGAAATATGCCAGGTGCGGTGCTATGGCCGAATCCGCCCCCAAATCTGCCAATTGTCCACTCGATCCACATCAGCGGCAGCCCAAGCAGCACCAGGGCCAGAAAATAGGGGATCATAAAAGCCCCGCCCCCGTTGCGCGCCGCCTGACTGGGGAACACTAAGAAGTTGCCAAGCCCTACTGCGCTGCCCGCCACAGCCAGTATCACGCCGAGCTTGCTTGCCCATCTCTCGCGTGCCATCTTTACAGTCGCTAATTTCCGGTCTTCTTGTTAGCTACCGTGCAGCGCAGCCTCTCATCAATTTTTATTCCGAGCAATGCCAACGCATCCCGCTCAATGACGTCTCGAATGCTGGCTCGCGGCACGGTCGGCAAATTGGTATCAGCCAAACGCATATTAAAGCCGAGCAGTGTCTCGATGCACTCACCTGCATTGCCGAACGGGAATCCGCTGCCAAACAAGAGCTTATCCATCACTCCGTGCTCGTACGCCGCCACCACCGTATTATAAGTCTGCCAGATGCTGCCCGGCCTTATGGTTAAATCCGCATATACATTCTCATGCTTGGCTACCATCGACAAGGTTTGCTCTACAAAGGGCACGCCCATAGTCCCAATGACCATTTTCAACGCTGGAAATGTCCTGGCAACTTCATCCAAAAGGTAAGGCTGGGCGTAGTCCAAAACAGCCTTTGAACTAAGAACCGGGTCGCCATAGTGAAAGAAGACCGGCAATGCCAGATCTTGCGCTGACTCATAGAATCGCATCGCCCTGCTGTGAGCAGGATGAAAACCACAGGCACAGCAGTAAAGAACCGTCCCTTTGAGTCCCAGTTTTTCGCAGGTCGAGACGAGGTTTTTTGTATTGATTTTGTCCTTTGTGGGCTCTATCACGGCAAAGCCCACCAGCTTTTCTTTGTGCTTGTTGACGTATTCAGACAGCTTATTGTTGACTTCTTCGGTCGGACCATTTGCGGTCGCAAGCACTATACAGGCATCCGCTGTCTCTGCCGCAGCCAGATGTTCGGACGCCTCAACGTCGTCGGCAGCGAAACTTATGTGTGTATGGCAGTCAACTATCATAATTTTCGGCCTTAGAAGGTTTTTGCCCCTACGATAACAAATAGCGGCTCATTGAATTCGGCTGATATTAGCCAAGCCCATTCCCAGCGTCAAGAAGAAATATTCGAGACGGAAAGCTCGTGTGTGACCAGACTTTATGGCAGGCCCTTGTCATTGCGAGCCCCGACTTGTCGGGGCGTGGCAATCTCAAAACTATCAATGGTAGAGATTGCTTCGGTCGCGGAGTCTACCCTGAGCTCAGTCGAAGGGCTCCCTCGCAATGACAATGGGCTATAAGACCGTGCCACGAATGTTGTTATATGCCGCCAGAAAAATTAGTCACACACGAAAGCTCCAAATTCTGCTGAGGCGTCAAAAATAGGGCAGGTGAGCACCACTCTTGCGGACACGAAGCTGTAAGACACGACAAACGTCCCATAATGAATTGTGAACAATTACTGGCAAATTCGCAGAATGGCTGCTTGACCAGCCAGCCGAGCTAATGTAGTATTTTAGCCGCTGTCGCCGGAGTTTTGTCTCGACAGTCGAAGAAGCGGTGGAGAATTCGACTCTTAGAGGATTGTGTTTGGGCGTTTTTGGAATCGCGGGTTTCATTTTGCATTTTGATTTTTAACTTTTGAATTCTTTATGGATTGTCCGGTCTGCAAAAATGCGATGATTACCCTCGAGCTTGCCGAGGTCGAGATCGATCACTGTACAGACTGCGGCGGTATCTGGCTCGACGTCGGCGAACTGGAAATCCTGCTCGGCGCAGCCCAAACAGCCAGGCGACTTCTCGACTCATTCAAAGTCTCTGCCGGCGTCGCCGAAAAACCGAGGAAGTGTCCTATCTGCGATAAAAAAATGCAGAAGGTCATCATCGGTGCCGCGGAACCGGCCCTTCTGGTCGATAAATGCCGCCGAGGTGACGGCTTATGGTTTGACAAAGGCGAATTAGAGGATATTTTAGGCAGGGCGCAGTTAGACAGAGACAGTAAAATTCAGAAATTGCTGGCCGCCATGTTCGGCCAAAATCAGCAGGAGCAAGACTAAGGACTTCACGTGAAGGGACTCGTTCAGCTAATATGGACTGTGCTGCTAACCGGCGTGACGCTGGGGGCTCAGCAGTCTGCGGCTGGCCAGCCGCAGCAAAGCGACGTGTTCGTCAGCGGCACCATTGGCTACCACACCTACCGGATTCCTTCGCTGCTGGTGACCAGAAAGGGGATGCTGCTGGCCTTTTGCGAGGGGCGCAAGAACAGCCGCAGCGACTCCGGCGACATCGACCTGCTCTGCAGACGCTCCGAAGACGGCGGCAGAACCTGGAGCAACCAGCAGGTTATCTGGG
>CAZMLE010000042.1:0-36418 GCA_964567045.1 uncultured Pirellulales bacterium
GCAATCTATCCAAGCTTACTTTTGCAATCAAGCTGCTCCATCACTGCTGCATTACTCATGATTCACACCCCGTGAACGGTTACCTTTAACGCAAGACTATGCCAATCTCCTGCGGCAATCGCAATAAAATCATTGCCCGCTGGCGGTGTCGCCTGACCATGCACATTGTAGCCCCAGCCGACTATGCCGGCCGCGCGGACGATGCCTGGCACAACCAGAATTCTCAAATTCCGGCAAGGAGTATCATTGAGGTAGTTTTCTTTGCCATGATTATTTCCTCCTCAAAATTAGGGTCGTAAATACCCAGGAGAGCCTAAATACGAGATTCTTCGCTGCGCTCAGAATGACAAAGAGTGTCTTTTTTCAGTTTATATTCTACACTATCGACCTGAAAGTTGCAGCCTTTCTAAATAACGCTGTGCACAAGTCTTATGCTCTTATGCCCTTATAATTCGTATTTGTTTTCAGGCATCTGTGATTTGCTCTAATATTTTAGAGATTTGTTCTTTAAGTGCCGGCAAGTCTTTTTGAATTACCTCCCATAAGCGTTCCAATTTAACGCCAAAGTACTGGTGTATCAGCTTGTCTCTCATGCCGGCAATTGTCTTCCAAGGTATCTTGGGATAGGTTGTCCTTAAGTCAGGACTTATATTTTTTGTTGCCTCCCCTATAATCTCTAATGCCCTTATGACCGCGTACTGTTTTTCTTTGTTTTCAAAAAACTGGCCTTTTGAGATATTTTTAATAAATTTTTCTATATCGGAAATCGAATCGTATATATGCTGAAGATAGGGTTCATCCCTTTTCATAGATAACCCTCATTTCTTTTTTTACATAATCTATTATATATGGGTTTATGGTGTCATACTCGCCGAGGTCAACCTTTCTTCTAAAAAGTCTTCTTAATTTTCCCTCCAATTCAATAAGGTCAAAGAGCGACTTAGTAACGCCTATGCTGAACTTGATCGCTATATCGATATCACTATTTTTCTTCTGTTCTTGTCTGACAAAAGAGCCAAATATAGCCATAAAAACTATGTCATTTTCTTCGCATACTTTTAGCAACTGCTCTTTTAGACGCTGTTTCCTTAATTGTGGTGGTATGTTCTTGACTTGGATCATCCTTTTTCACTCCTTGATCTCTCGCACGATTACAAGAGACCCCGCGCTCGAAGCGTAGGGTTAAAAATTAGATTCTTCCCCTTCGCTTTGCTCAGGGCTTCGGCTCACGCGCTCAGAATGACAAGGTCCGTCTTTTTGCAGTTTGTATTCGACGGAGTCGACCAGGGCCTGCCAGGAGGCTTCGATGATGTTCTCCGAGCAGCCGACCGTGCCCCAAATAGATTGTTTATCCCGCGACTCAATTATTACCCGAACGCGAGCAGCGGTTCCGGCTCGGGCATTAACCACTCTGACCTTGTAATCAATCAAATGAACGTCCCTAATGCTGGGGTAGAAATTCTCCAGCGACTTTCGCAAAGCAGCATCAAGCGCGTTGACCGGGCCGTCACCCTCTCCCACAACATGCTCTACCGTGTCACCAACTTTGAGTTTGACCGTGGCCTCAGTAACAAGCTCGCCGGTTCTGCGCTTCTCGACCTCAACATGGTACTCTATCAGGTCAAAGGACGGCTTGTATGTGCCCATAACCTTCTTGACCAACAGGTCAAAACTGGCATTGGCCGCCTCGAACTGATAGCCTTCATTCTCAAGCTCGCGGACACGCCGAAGTATCTTCTCGGCCAATTTTTTGTCCTGAGCAACCTTTGCCTTTTCCAGCCCAGCCAAGACGTTGGACTTGCCGCTCAGCTCGGATATGAGGAACCGGCGTTCATTGCCCACAAGCTGCGGATCGATGTGCTCGTATGTGCGTTTGTTTTTGCGGAGGGCGTCCACATGCAGACCGCCTTTGTGCGCGAAGGCGCTCTCGCCGACATACGGCATATTCATAACTGGCGTCAGATTTCCTATCTCAAATATAAACCGCGATACCTCTGTTAATGTCTTGATCTTTTCCGGACTAAGCACATCAAAGCCCATCTTGAACGCGAGGTTGGGTATGACCGTACACAGATTGGCATTGCCGCATCGTTCACCCAGTCCGTTCATCGTTCCCTGAACGTGGCGTGCGCCGGCTCGAACGGCGGCTAAACAGTTTGCCGTGGCACAGTCGGTATCATTATGGGTGTGAATACCAATTACAATGCTTCCAAACCGCTCGTAGACAACCTTCGTAATTGCGTACACATCTTCCGGCAAAGAACCACCATTAGTGTCACAGAGCACCAGGACACCAGCGCCAGCCTCGGCTGCAGCCTGCAAAACCTTAATTGCATACTCCGGATTGTTCTTGTACCCGTCATAAAAATGCTCGGCGTCGAAGATTGTCTCCATGCCGTGACTTTTTAGATACCGGACCGACTCAGCACAGATAGCCAAGTTGTCATCCAACGAGCAGCCGAGCACCTCAGTGACATGCATGTCCCAGCTTTTGCCAACCAATGCGCCAGCGGGGGTTTTGCAGGCAAGTATCGTGTTGAGCGAAAGATCGTCTGTGACTCTGCGGTCGGCTCGGCGGGTACTGCCAAACGCCACCATTTTTGAGTTCTGGAAACCCTCCTTCGCTACTTGTTGAAAGAACTCCATTTCTTTGGGATTAGAAGCGGCGAATCCGCCTTCAATGTAGTCTAGGCCAAAGTCGTCAAGATGCCTGGCGATAGCGAGCTTGTCTTCCAAAGAGAAGCTGACGCCCTCGGCCTGCATACCATCGCGAAGAGTCGTGTCATAAATCTGTATCTTTTCCACAATTGGTCTCGTATCTTGGCTGCCGATAATCGTCAACTTGGAATTAACCGTACTTGGCACATTTGTAGAATTTCCTATCGCATTTTACCGCTACACCAGATAGCTGTAAAGCGGAAAACCTAAACCCAGGGCAAACGGTGTCTGTGAAAATAGGCTGGCGCTAGAGGTTGGGTCCTGTTACTCTTTATCTGCCAAGCGTTTATAGGATAAGGAGAACACACGTGGAAGGCAGAATTACCAAGGAGCAACTCCGGGAGGCGTTGGCCGGGGATTTTGAGAGGATGCTGGAGCAGACGGTCGAGGCGTTGAATCGGGCACAGCCGGGGCATATCATCGACGACAGCGAAGAGCCTGTGCGTGACGCGGCCGGCGTATTCCGGCAGAAGTTGTTCGAGAAGGCCCTGGAGCTTCGCAGTCAACGCGAAGCTTTTTCCCCCTCCGACAGGCCCGGACGGCCAGAGCGTTCCGTGGAGAAACAAGGGCGTGCAAACGATTCATGTCACCACCATTAACGGGGTGATCCCGATCCAGCGTCGCGTGTACTGGGCCCCTCCGCACGGTTGCTGTGCGCCGTTGGATCGCTGGCTGGGGCTGAGCCAAAGGTACTCGCAAGGCGTGCGTGAGATGGTTTGCCGAGTCGGTTTGGAGGGCAGTTACCGCAAGGCGGCCGAGGATCTGCATCGGCTCGGCCAGATCCTGCTGTCATACCAGACCCTTCGGGCTCTCTTCCAGCGAGAAGGCCAAACGGTCCGCACCGCTGAGCAGAACGGTGAATTAAAGCCCACCTTCACGGCTGAACAGTGCCCGTTCGAGCCGATGAGCCGACCTGTCTGGTCAGCGGTGCCGATGGCTTCCAGGTTCCCCTGATCACCGATGGCGAGCAACGCAAGCGTCGGATCCAGGCCAAGCAGCGTCGCCACCGTTTACGCCAGCAGGGCCATACGCTTCGGCCCTTGCCACCGCGGCCGGTCGGCGCCGATCAGAGGTGGGAGGAAGTCAAGCTGGTCACCTTTTACGATCCATCTGGTCGGCATCGGTATACGGCCGCGACAACGGGCAACCATCAAGTGTTGGGCCATCTGATGCGTCGTCATGCGGCCCAACTGCACTTGGACAAGGCCGATCGCAAGTACGCCGTCAGCGACGGGGCCGAATGGATTCGCCGCCAGTATCAGCAGCAACTGCCGATGCTGGATGTGAGGATTCTGGATTACTACCACTTCCGCGATCACGCCGTCGTCTGTGCCCAAGCGTTGTTTGGAGAAGGGACGGATGCGGCGTCCCAGTGGCGGGAAGCGTTCTGCACGAAGATGATTCAATCCGGCCCGGTGGAAGCGTTGACAGACCTGGCTCTCTTGGGCCAGAAGCATCGGGGCTGCAAGCATCAGGCCCTCACGGCTTTGCAGGGTTATATCGCCCATCGGACCGACATGCTGGACTATCCCCGCTACATCGCCGAGGGCTACCAGATCGGCTCGGGTCCGACCGAATCGCAATGCAAGAGTCTGGCCAGCCGTCTGAAGGGACGCGGTCGTCGTTGGAATCGCAGCGGTATCCAGGCCCACCTGACTCTCAGCGGTCTGTACCACAACACCGCTCAATGGGCCACCCACTGGCCCAAAGCCTCAATGCCCTAAAACTTGCACAGACACAGCCACACCCCGACGCAGGAAAACACTTGAAAAGTACAGGGCCTCCATCTATACTGATGTCAGTATGGTCATTGTCCTGTAAGAGAAGTCACATGGTTCACAGTGGTATCGCAAGTGCATGGCTTACGCCGTTGCCACGCACGGTGGTTGAGGTGTGACTTCTCGGCTCCCCCAAGTCTTCCCAAACAACGGACAAACTGCGCGAAGCGGCATTGATGCAGGTGCCGCCCGCGACGAAATGTACTGGAGACAAAGACCATGGACTCAAATGAACTGCCAGAGTTCTTCTACGAGATATTCGATTCATCACTGCCCCGCCTGAACCCTGGGGACGAGGCTTCCACCCTCAGGGCGCTGAACATGATGCGTTCCGCACAGTCCGGCGGGAAGGGGGATGCCGCCCTCCGCTTCAGGCGGATCCTGGACCTTGGATGCGGATGCGGCGGGCAGACCCTTTCGCTGGCACGTTATACAGAGGGCCAGATTCTGGCTCTGGACAATCATCAAGCCTACTTGGATGAGCTATGTCGTCGTACACAAGCCACCGGGTTCTCAGGGAGAATTCGGACTGTATTGAAGAATATGCGCACCTTGACGAAGGATGACGGTCCCTTTGACCTGATCTGGTCCGAAGGCGCCCTTTTCGTGATAGGTTTCCGTGAGGGCCTGAAGACCTGCCATTCTCTTCTGGTCCCGGGCGGAGGACTGGCCGTCAGCGAGCTCTGTTGGTTGCGGCCCGATCCGCCGGAGGATTGCCGGCGGTTCTTCTCCGAGGTGTACCCGGCCATGACCGATATCGACGCAGCCCTGGCGGTCATACGAGCCTGCGACTACGAGGTTCTGGGGCATTTCGTCCTGCCGGAATCGGCCTGGTGGACGTCCTACTATCGTCCGGTCGAAGAGCGTCTGCGTTCCCTGCGAAAGCGGTGCTCTGAGGATGCGGAGAAGATGTCGATGATTGAATCCATTCAGAAGGAGATCGACATCTACCGCCAATACTCCGAGTATTATGGCAGCGTGTTCTTCGTGATGCGACGCTGAGGCTTCCGTCGCGACCATCCGCAATCCCGGTTCGTCTTGATGCAAGGCCCCGTGGCTTGTTCCTCGGGGCCTTGCTGTTCCGCGTGTCTGTAAAAATATTCGGGCAGTTCAGGGTGGCAGCCCGGGCGACGGTAGTGCCCGAAAACTTGCACGGACACGGCAAACGCACCTTAACTCGCGGTGCAAGCTGGACGTAGCCGATATTTTGGAGGGGCGTACTGTGGATGGTATGCGTAACGAGATTCTTTTTGGAGGCTACGGATGGGTGCATCAATCTTGCAGTGCTTCTCCATTTTTGCCAGACCCTCGCGTGCAGCGAACTAAACTCCACAAATTAGCTGCTGAAGGAGAAAGCGATGGAAGAGGCGTTTGCCGCCATGCGAGATGAGGCGATTCTCCATCCTCCAGGTTTATCCGATTTGCGATTTCCGATTGCCAATTGGCGATTGTAAGACAGAAATCGAAAATCCAAAATCGAAAATCGAAAATTAAAAGGCTTCGGGCAAAATTTTTCTTGCGGCGTCACGCAAAAACCTCGAAATCTGCTTCTCGGAATTCATGCCAAGCGCTTTTCGCGCGACATTGTTACAGTCTTCGATCGTAACCGAGCGAATAATCTGCTTTATCTCCGGTATCATGGGCGAACTGAGCGACAATGTTCTGACGCCCATACCCAGCAGCAGCATAATATAATCCGGCTCCGAAGCCATTTCTCCACAAACCGCCACGTCAATTTGCGCTTTGTATGCATCCTGAACGACCGTCCGGATAAGACGGAGCACGGCTGGATCAGCCGCTGAGTACAATGTGGAAACCAGCTCATTGCCTCTATCAACAGCCAGGGTATATTGAGTAAGGTCATTCGTGCCGATACTGAAGAAGTCAACATCTGTAGCCAGCGCAGAGGCCGTCAGCGCCGCGGATGGCGTCTCAATCATGATGCCGACCTCCATGTCTTTATTGTATGGCGTAGACTCTTCATCAAGGTCCTCCATTACATCACGCAGAATCATCCTGGCCTGCATCATTTCGTGCAGATTGGTGATTAAGGGGAACATGATTTTAACGTTGCCCAGGAGCGATGCCCGCAGAATCGCCCGCAACTGCGTTTTGAACATGGTAAGGTTTTGCAGGCAAAACCTGATGGATCTCAATCCTAAGAATGGATTGGGTTCGGGTGCAAAACGCTTGCTTTGAGTGTACTTATCCGCCCCAAGGTCAACGGTCCTTATGATGACCGGAAGGTCGCCAAAAACGCGGACAGTCCTAGCATAGGCTTCGTAATGCTCCTGTCCCGTGGGCTCGTTCGGCCGGTTGAGGTACAAGAACTCGGTTCGGTATAAACCTATGCCCTCTCCACCTTTTTGCAGAACTATCTCGGCCTCATCCGGAAACTCGATATTTCCCAACAGGGTGATTTTTGTGCCGTCGCGGGTTTCCGCAGGCTTTTCTCTTATGGCATCAAGCTTGTGCTCAAGCTCTACAAATTCCTGGGTGTATTTTTCGTACTGCCGGATCGTTTCGTGGTCTGGATTCACGATGACGATGCCGCGATTTCCGTCGATTATGACGGTGTCGCCGCCGCGGATGATTTCGGTCAGGTCCTCCAACGCCACTACCGCGGGGATACCTAAAGAGCGGGCGACAATAGCTGTATGGCTGGTTCTTCCGCCCGCATCCGTAGCCAGCCCTTTTACATATTTTTTATTAAAGCCAGCGGTCTGAGTAGGGCTCAATTCCCGAGCGACAATTGCCACCTCTTCGTTGAGGTGCTCAACATCTTCGCGTTTTCTGCCCAGAAGCTGCTTGAGTAAACGTCTCTCAATATCGTATATGTCCGCCGCCCGTTCGCTGATATAAACATCTTTTACACTGGTAAAATGCGCGGCAATTTCGCGCAGGACTGTTGACACCGCGTACTCTGCGGTCACTAACTCGGCACTGATCAAACCCGTGATTTTTTTTCGCAGGTTTCTATCTCGCAAGAAACGCAAATGCACAGCGAAGATATCCTTTATCTTGCTGCGATCGGCCTGCTCCTGTGCGGCCTCAAGCTGAATCAATTCGCCGGCGGCAGCCGTAAAGGCGTTCCTGACCCGTTGCGTCTCCGCCGCCCGCTGCGAAGGCGCAATTTTACGATGGGGAATGCGGTAATCTTCGGAGTCAATGATTAACGACTTGGCGATAGAGATGCCCGGCGAGACTGCTGTGCCCTTTTTTATTTCCATCGTGAAACGTCACCAAACCCTATAGTTTTTCTTGGTCACCGGGTATTGGCTCATCAAAATGCTTCTGTTCTACAAGCTCCTGCAAAGCGTTGATTGCCTTCTCGGCATCTTGACCTTCAGCTTTAATCTTCAGCCTGGTCCCACATGTTGCAGCCAGCATGCTAATCTGCATGATGCTCTTTCCATCTACCCTATTTTCACCGTTACTGACGATAATGTCACAGTCAAATTGATTTGCAGTATCGACAAATTGCATAGCGGGACGCATATGAAGGCCGTCCGCGTTTCTTATCTGGACCGTCGTTTCGCACACAGTTTTGCCCAACGCACCTTCTCCTGCCGGCATTTCCAGGCCTCGTTGCTTGACGTCACACACATGGATTTGCACTACAATAACGACGGATTTTCATCCACCTCTCTAAGCAAATCTTCAATCTGCGCAGCGGTACTGGCCTGTCTTAGAAACTTGCGAAATTTCTCATGCTGCAAATGCCGGAAAATGCTTTCCATCGCCTGTAAATGCCTGTCGGGATTGTCAACAGGGCTGACTAAGAGTATTACCGAGTAAACCGGCTGTTTATCCAGGGCAGAAAAATCGACACCCACACTACTTTTTCCAACCGCCGCCACTACATCCTTAACTCCAGGGTGTTTGACGTGAGGCAAGGCAACGCCTTTGCCAATTCCGGTACTCGCTTCGTTTTCCCTTTTGATGACCGCGTTTATGATCTCGTCACATTTGCCTCTTTTCAGCCGCTTGGCTTTGTCCAGCGCCGAAACAAGCTCAGCAATCACACCGTCACGGTCTCTGGCCCTAAGCTCAGGAATTATTGCCTCAAAACAAACAAAATCTGCAAACTTCATTGCATCTGCCCAAATTCATTTCTCATGGCTCGCCAGCCGGCCAATAAAATCGATAAAATCGGCGGGAAACTCATCCCAGTTCTGCGCCGCCCGCCTGTTTTCTGTCTCGTTCTTTGGTCTTTTTTCTTCTAAGCTGCCTTTGAAGCCTATAGACAGCCAAGTCAATGCACCTATAGGCATCCGCGCCTCTTTCTGTAACCACGAAGACATTGCTGTGCTCGGCCCTGGCGATTATCTCTACGTCGATCTTGCCTTTTTGACTGCCATCGATAACCACATCAACCTGGTTGATATTCCCATAGAAGCGGGGCAGCTTGGCAGTCTTCTGTTCGGCGTGTTTTTTGATAGCATCCGTTATGTGGACATGTTTGCCAGTGACTGTAAAAAGCACCACGATTCTCCTTAACTATTTTGCCGTAAACGTTATCCTTACTTTACTCTATTGCCGGCACAAAGCCCCGGCAAAGCTGGCCACCGCTGACTCTCGGGAGCAACCACCCCTGCACTGATGATAAACCGAAAAGCCTCTTCTACGGTCATATCCAAAGCTATGGTCTGCTCTTTGGGAACCAGTATTACATAGCCGGTAACCGGCGTCGGCGAGGTAGGTATCATAATAGTAAGAAATTCTTTTTCCATGTTCTCCTCTACTTTTTTAGTCCCCGAGCCGGTTACAAAGCCTATGGACCACATGCCCTCACGTGGGTACTCCACCGCAACAACTCTTGAAAACAGCTTTTGCTGCTCTTGGGGTGTGAGCACAAAATCTGTCACTTGTTTTACGTAAGGATAAATCCGCTTAAGCACCGGCACACTCACGATGAAACTCTCGCTCAGCCGCCAGACAGCCTTTCCGACTACGCTGGCCAGTAGCGCTCCTACCAGGAAAACGGCCACCAACCCTATAAGAAATCCTACTACGGACCCGGCAGCTCCTTCCACGAAAATCTCAGCAAGCTTACTTTCGGGAATTCCTCCTTCGCTCTGGACGCGTACTACCAGCCATACCAAGCCGCGATTTATGTAAACACTGATGTTTTCTTGGATGAACTTGTACGCCCAGACCAATATCCAAATCGTCAGAATGGTCGGTAATAGTACGGCCAATCCACGCAAAAAGTAGCTTTTCAAGCGTCTGGCAACGCCCATATTCTCGACAACTACCCTTCGCCCTTAACAAGTTGCCGACTCCGGCTGCCTTCCAGGCGTCCGCAGAACGACATTTCCTACCGAACAAGATAGGTTAATCCCCGAGCTGTTTATAGTCAATAGAAAAGTCCTTTGGCAAATGCGCACCCATCAAATGTATGGCTGCGCCCGGCAAAGAAGCGAGCACCCAAATGAAACGCTGACAAAGTGCCAGTGCCAGTGCCTGCTCCACGCTGACACCGGCAAAGCGAGTGAACAGCTCTCTAATCCCCCCTTCCAGAAGGCCGATGCCCGCTATACTGATAGGCAGTGCTGCCACAACCCAGGCCACTGGGAAAAAAACAAAGTAATATTTTGCACTGGCGGGAATTTTCAAGTTCACCCCAACCAGCCAAAAAGCAGTGACCACCAGAAGCTGTAAAAAAATCGTCAGCCCCAGGACCAACAGAATCGTCAAAGGCATGCGGCAGTAGATAACCATCGCATCCTTCGACTTACTCAGAAGCTTTGTCCCATGTGGGTAAAGATATCGCCATGCTTTTGCCAGAAGCGCCCTGCCGGACCTGGTCAACAGAAGCAAGCACAGAAAGACGATTGTGCCTGCGAACACCCACAAGAATATCCACTTGTATTGAGCGAAAGATTCGATGAAGCCACGTTTGTCGCTGGCGGTTACTAAACGGGCCCCGCCTCGCAGGAAAACCGAGTAGCAGAAAATTGCGATTAGCACCAGTGCAAAGAGGCCAATCACCCTGTCCACAAATACGCTCAGCGCCGCTTGTAGTTTCTTATCGGTGTGCCTGGTAACGTACCAGGCCCGAAGCAGGTCCCCACCGACCGAACTGGGCATAAGATTATTGTAAAAGAGTCCCAAGAAGTGCAGTTTCACCGCCGTCCAAGACCCTATGAAAATCGACTGAGCCCGCAGCAAGAGCGACCAACGCAGGCCTATTAGTGCCTGACCGGCAACGTATATTGCCAAACTCAGGGCAAAATACCACGGATTCAGCCCGGCAAAGACTCCCCCCAATTGGCCCCAATCCTGGCCTCGAAAGACCCAGACTATGGCAACCACAGCTACGACCGTCCGAAAGGCCAGCCAGATATGCCTTGCCTTCTTGGACTTTGGGGCGTTCGGCAACATCAACTCCCTTGAAAAAAACTTGTTCTGACAGATAGTAACGGGTAAAACTGCTTCCGGCAAGACAATACCGTTCAAAAAGTTAGGAGACCCAACAGGTGGCCGCAAAACAGAGTATCGAAGAAGGTTTGGAATTTGCTCCAAGATTTGATGACAAAGGTCTGATGCCGGCTGTAGCCCAGGATGCACAGACCGGCCAGATCCTGATGGTTGCGTATATGAATCGGGCGGCACTTGATTTGACGATTCAAACCGGCGATGCCACATACTTCAGCAGGGCGCGACAGCAATTATGGAAAAAGGGCCAGGAAAGTGGCCACGTCCAAAAGGTCGAACAAATACTGGTCGATTGCGACCAGAACTGCCTGGTACTGAAAGTGCGAGTCAATGCCGGCCAATGTCACGTGGGCTACCAATCCTGCTTTTACCGTGCACTGAAAAGAGGCAGCAGCAAAGAGCTGGAACTTATTGCAGATAAGGTCTACAAACCGAAAGAAATCTACAGAAAGCAAGCCTAAATGCTGCTTAGGGAAGCCGCCATTTCCGTTCTGTCCCAAAAAGGCAGGAGAAATTCTTTCGACTTAGACAGCATGGAAAGTTAAAAAAACACCCTTCAACACCTGTAACTATTTATATGAGCAGACCTTACAACTTACAGCCATTACAACTGTTGAAACACCGAAAAATCTCGAAGTTTGAATAATTCTTTTCTTGCTTTTGGCCTGATAGTATGGTATTATAATTTTTTATAGTGAAGACGAGGAGCGCGACTTGTTTTTCCCGTGGGCTTATTCTATTATTTCGTTTCGTCAAACGTAAGATGGCCCGCAAGGCTATTTCAAAATTAAGCACTTTTTTGCTAATATCAGGAGGACACAATTATGAGAAAGTTTAGATGCGAATTGTTACTAGTTTGCTCACTGGCATTAGTGCTTGGGACCCATGTCTATGGGAACCCTGTAATTGCCCCTGCCAACGATAAGTGCCGGGATGCTGCTACGGTACACGAGGTAACGCTGGCGTTCAACACCACCCACGCAACGTTCGATGGTCCGGGCTACTGGGGAAGCGGCCCAAACATCTGGTACTGCTATACCCCCACATGCACAGGTACCGCTACGGTTAGCCTGTGTGGCAGTAGGTACGACACCATGCTGGCCGTCTATAGGGGGTGCCATTGCTACCCGACGATAAACGACCTGATTACGTACAGCGATGACAACTGCGGTCAGCAATCGCTGGTCAACTTTGATGTGGTCGCTGGGAACCAGTACTTGATCGAAGTTGGTGGATTCGCCCATGCAACTGGTTGGGGCGTCATAAGTATCAGCTGCAACGGGCAGGTTCCGCCACCGCTGCCCAACGACAACTGTGGTCAGGCAACACCGATTGGCAACGTCGTGAATTTGCCCTTCAACACCGTCCTGGCCACCTTTGATGGTCCTGGCCACTGCATGACCAGCCCCAACATCTGGTACTGTTATACAGCCACCTGTACGGGCAACGTCGCCGTCAGCCTCTGTGGCAGCAGCTTTGACACCATGCTGGCCGTCTATAACGGATGTAGTTGCCCCCCCAGCAAAGACAATCTAATCGAGTGCAACGACGACTTCTGTAATCTGCAGTCGCAGATCACCTTTGCTGCAGTCACTGGCAACCAGTACCTGATCGAGGTTGGAGGCTACGGCGATGAAAAAGGACAAGGTGTGATAAGTATCGATTGTGAGGGGCCGGTCCCTGAAGAGTTCGAGCTGGGCGATGCACCGGATAGCACCAACAATCTCAGTAAGGTCATGACCGCTTATGCCACGGCAGGGCCTTCGGCAATCAAGGCCTTCTTCCCCACCGTTTTTAACGATGGTAGTGGTGTTGGACCGGTCGGGCCATTGCACCAACAGCCTCAGGCAGTGGCTCATCTGGGCACAAACGTCACTGGCGAGGGTGAAGCTGACATCGGCCCGGACGAGGACGGGCTGAACAACATCAACCCTCTATCCGACTCGGCGGATAAGGACGGCGCTGATGATGGCGTTATCTTGCCGCTCAATTTGCCCCATTGTCACTGGGCCAGGTTTGACTACTCTGTCAATATTACAAGGCCAGGTACCGATCTTTGGGTCAATGTCTGGTGCGACTGGAATCGTGATGGCGACTGGGACGACGATGGTGGCATAGACCCTGCTCTTAATTGTTCCAGCGGCAGTATATCGGAGTGGGCTGTGCAGAACCAGTATCTTTTCAATCTGCCAGCCGGAATTCATAAGCTTACCACACCGGCATTTTTGTGCTGGCATCCGACAGATGGCCCGAAAGCGATCTGGATGAGGATCACCCTTTCAGAGCAGCCTTGGAAAGGTGGCGAGAACCCAGGCAAGTTGGGTAATGGCGGCTCCGGACCACAAGCAGGATACAACTTTGGTGAGACAGAAGATTACTACTTCGTGCCGGATACCGGCGTCCCAAGCTGCCCGCTTTGTCAGGATTTGAACGGCGATGGAAAAGTTGACTTCCAAGACCTGATCATTCTCTTGGGCCAATGGCTTGACCTCTGCCGGTAGCGTAGTTTGATCCGACCCCGGGTGGACGAATTGCAAAAAAGGCTGTGAGCAATCCGGCAGTCGTGCCGGACTCACAGCTTTTTTTCAGCCTTCGGCCCGAGCTCAGGCCGAGTGCCTGCCTCAGTTTATCAGGGAAGGTCGGACCCGTCAGGCCGTTCAGGCCCGGCGGAGCCAGCCCTGCCGGACCTGGTCAACAGAAGCAAGCACAGAAAGACGATTGTGCCTGCGAACACCCACAAGAATATCCACTTGTATTGAGCGAAAGATTCGATGAAGCCACGTTTGTCGCTGGCGGTTACTAAACGGGCCCCGCCTCGCAGGAAAACCGAGTAGCAGAAAATTGCGATTAGCACCAGTGCAAAGAGGCCAATCACCCTGTCCACAAATACGCTCAGCGCCGCTTGTAGTTTCTTATCGGTGTGCCTGGTAACGTACCAGGCCCGAAGCAGGTCCCCACCGACCGAACTGGGCATAAGATTATTGTAAAAGAGTCCCAAGAAGTGCAGTTTCACCGCCGTCCAAGACCCTATGAAAATCGACTGAGCCCGCAGCAAGAGCGACCAACGCAGGCCTATTAGTGCCTGACCGGCAACGTATATTGCCAAACTCAGGGCAAAATACCACGGATTCAGCCCGGCAAAGACTCCCCCCAATTGGCCCCAATCCTGGCCTCGAAAGACCCAGACTATGGCAACCACAGCTACGACCGTCCGAAAGGCCAGCCAGATATGCCTTGCCTTCTTGGACTTTGGGGCGTTCGGCAACATCAACTCCCTTGAAAAAAACTTGTTCTGACAGATAGTAACGGGTAAAACTGCTTCCGGCAAGACAATACCGTTCAAAAAGTTAGGAGACCCAACAGGTGGCCGCAAAACAGAGTATCGAAGAAGGTTTGGAATTTGCTCCAAGATTTGATGACAAAGGTCTGATGCCGGCTGTAGCCCAGGATGCACAGACCGGCCAGATCCTGATGGTTGCGTATATGAATCGGGCGGCACTTGATTTGACGATTCAAACCGGCGATGCCACATACTTCAGCAGGGCGCGACAGCAATTATGGAAAAAGGGCCAGGAAAGTGGCCACGTCCAAAAGGTCGAACAAATACTGGTCGATTGCGACCAGGACTGCCTGGTACTGAAAGTGCGAGTCAATGCCGGCCAATGTCATGTGGGCTACGAATCCTGCTTTTACCGTGCACTGAAAAGAGGCAGCAGCAAAGAGCTGGAACTTGTCGCAGAAAAGGTCTATGATCCAAAACAAACTTACAAAAAGCAGAGCCAAACACCATAGTGTCGCTGTCATATCTCGTTCTTTGCGACAGAAGTCACCGCACGTATGGTGGCAGGCGATTCTGCCCTAACATACGTCCCATGAATTTTCCAGGGCAAACGCATCTGAATTCTGAGGACTCTCAGTAGATACTTCTCGTTGCAGCCAGCCATAAGACGTTTGGCCTTAATGCCAACCTTCGCTGTTGTCTCTTGTTTCAGCAACGTCAGGGCAAGCTGCTAATAAAGTAACGCTGTTCCACGCTTACTTGCTCACCGACCTGTCGGCGGCAGTCCACCGCAGCAATACTTTGTAACCCCGGCCAGTCATGACGCTGACGCAACCAATCGGTCTGTCCGGTTGTCCAGCACCTGCGTGTCTCGATGCGACCATGGCCTTTTTTCGTCCGCTGGTAGAAGTCGTGCTGGATGTCACAGAAATCACGTTCTATCGCGTCATCCATGACATCCGCACATCCTCATGCAGCGTCCATAGTACCTTATGACTTCTAATTTTAGTGGCGGTTTTCACGGATCGACTTACATGTCACAAGGGTATTCTTTGAAATTTAAGAATAACCATGAAGAAGAACGCTCGACTTTGCCCATAAATTAAGATGTCAACGGGTACTAGTCTAGAACGCTTGGAATACTGGGCAGCTTACGACGACGATGATGTTCGAAAGCGAGCGAGGACGGCCTTAGAATCCTTTGGAGCATCTACTTATGAAATAGTCGAGACTGAACGCCTTCGTATTCGTAGAGTTTATCCAAGGTTTCCCTAACCGAGTCGGTGAGTGGCAGACGCAAATTCGAAGGATTTGGGGATGGCCATATCTATCAGTTACATGCACACAGGCCGCCAGCACCTCCCCGATTCACGGACGCTATTTTGCTCTGGAGACGTATGAGCCGTCTTCGGTGCTGATTCGGACTAATTCGCCCACGGCGATAAAAGGCGGCACACGAGTCTTGAGGCCGGTCTCAAGGACCGCTTCTTTGGGCTGATTAGTCGCGGTGGCACCCTTGGGCACCGGAGCGGTTTCAGTAACAGTTAGCTCAACCACCTTGGGCAGCTCAATAGCGACTACGTTATTTTCGTATAACAAGGTGGTTAGGGTGGTATTCGCCTTAACGAACTTTATGGACCCGCCTATCAGCTCGTCCGACACGGTAACCTGGTCGTAGGTCTGCTTATCCATAATGACATGGCCGGTATCGTCGGAGTAAAGATACTCCATCTCCCGGCGGTCAAGGAACGCCTGTTCAAGCTCTTCAGTGGAGCGCAGACGTTTTTCAATTATCACTCCATCGGAAAGTCTTCGAAGCTTTGCCTGCACAAACGCCCGAAGATTTCCAGGGGTAACATGCGTTGCCTGAAAACAAATATAAAGCTGGCCGTCCAGAGTGGTAGCCATGCCCGGTCTCAAATCGCTTGCTTTCACGCTAAGCTCCTCATTGACAATTGAAAACTGGAATCATCCATCGGCAAATCTGTCCCACAAAATAAACATCTATCTTTAACACCTGTCAAGTGGGAATTTAGTCTGGCCGATTAAGCAGGAAAGGTTAAAATGTATGTGTGACTGAAATTCGCCGAAAGGATGAATAGCAAGTATCCGGATGAGTGAGGTGAGATGCGATGAACTTAATGTCTGGCAAATTAGCTTTGTATCTGCTGTGTTTGGTAATGCCGGCTTGTGCTTTCTGTGGCGAGCCAGCCGAGCCGCAGAAGCCGAAGCAGCAGGGCGGCATCGAAGATGCTCCTGAGGACCCAAATATTGTCGCTAAGATTGGCGACTACGTCATCACTAAAGAAGACCTGCGCAAGAGACTCATGAATGAGCTTCGCCCCGAACCTTATGAGTCGGGCATCCAAACTGAGCCTGTCAACGCTGACATCGTACTTAAAAAAATGATCGCGGAAAAGGCGATGGTGATAGAAGGCCGCAAGTCAGGCCTGCTGCAGAGTAACCAAGAAATCCGCACATCGGTTAAGCAGATTAGGGACAGAAATCTGGCAAACTTACTTTTGCAGAAGTATCTTCAGAGCAAACAAACAGAGATGATAGTTACCGACGCCGAAATCGACGAAATGCTAAAGACCGATCCTAAGCTGGACCGAACGCGGGCACAGGCGATGCTGCGAAGAACAAGAGCCAATAGAATCTTGGACGATTACTACGGGCAGTTGTACAAGAAGCTGAACGTTCAGAAGGCAAGCGCGGATTTTGCCAGGGCGGCTGAAATTCATCAAAGGCTGTTGTATCGTCCTAAAGAACCGCGCAACGTGGGCTGGATCCAGAATAGTCAAGTAAGAAATGAATTGACGCCGCAAGAGAAAAATATCGTCCTGGCTGCCTATGATAAGGGCAAAGTCACGCTGGAGGACTGGTTGGTCGCCTTATGTGAAATTGTTCCGCCGGGCCGCCCAAAAGACCTGCACACTACAAAGGGTGTCGAGCAACTGCTGGATCGCGTCTTGAGGATACCGATTTTTGTCGCCGAGGCAGAATCTCTTGGCCTGGACAAGGACGAAAGCATAGTCCAGCAGGTAAGGCAGCATGAAGATATGCGGCTACTCGGCGCGGCCCAAATGTCAATATACGAGCAGGCCAAGGAGCCGACAGAGCAAGAGATAGTCACGTATTTCAACAACAATAAAGAGATATTCGGCACGCCCAGAAGGCTTAAGGTTGACCAAATCTGGTGTCAAGACCTCAAAACTGCCCGGCAAGCAAAGGCTGAGCTGGAGGCCGGCAAGGATTTTGAGTCGGTTAAAAAAGAATTCTCGTTGCAGAAAGAAAGCCAGCCGTTTGACACCTCCCCCGACTCTGAAGGGATGTTCTTCAAGGATTTATGGCAAGGTGATCCCAACACGGTGGTCGGCCCGGTGAAAGGCTTCTATTCGGACGCCGTTAAATGGCGCATCGTCAAAATATTGGAAAAAAAGCCAGCCGCACTGAGAGAGTATTCCAGTGATATGAAGGATCAGGTTAAACGGCGAATGTTGGACGAAAAGAGAACCGCCGCCCTTGACAAATGCAGGCAAGAATTATTGGAAAAATATGCGCACAAGATTTATGCCGACAGGATCAAGGATATTGACCCGTTAGACATACCGTGAGTCTCAGAACAGTCCAGAGCATAGGCTCACGTCCGTGAAACGAGCCCTGCCCAGCGCTGGGCGGGTGCCTAAAGTTTAAAGTGCCTAAAGTGCCTAAAATTATAACTTTCAACTTTATCCGCCAGACGTATGGCGGATAAAGCTCACTTTAGGCACTTTAAGCTGTTTTTCTACCGCCGTGGGGCAGGAGACAATACCTTGATCTCTATCTCTGTTGAGCTGGTTGTTGCCCCAAGGTTGTCCGTTGCTTTAGCCGTGAGTTTGTATGAGCCCTGTGGGCAGTCAGTCCACACAATGCCCCAGCCGTCGGACCCATCATTGTCGGCGCCTATCTCGTCGCCGTGAGCGTAGAATTCGACTTTCACTACCATGCCATCGGTGTCGCACGCGTGCGCTTCGAGTTCGATTGTTGTCACCTCGCCCCAGAACTGGGCTCCGTTGGTTGGAGCGGTAATAATTACGTAGGGCGGCTGGTTCGGTACGGCCCCGCAGCACCTAAGCCAGTTCTCAGCGAGCAGCGCATAGTCCATCATGTCAACCACTCCGTCGCGGTTGGTGTCGCAGTCGAGCCATGGCGCCTCGTTCAGGCTTGCATAAGCGGTCCCGCCGTAGGCACCCATGTTGATGCGCGCGCCGTTGGGCCTGGGCTCCTCAGAATAATCAGCAGTTGGATCGCCACTATCAATGCAGGGACTCGTCACTTTATCCAGAACCCACACATCGTGCTCCGGCCAGTATCTGCCTCGCTGACTGCGCAAATGGTAATCGCCGTTCTCGGCATCTACAAACATGGGGTCAGCGCTAAGGTTGCCTTGACCTTCGCCGCCACGTTGGATACAAGTGTAGTGGGCCTGACATCCAAACAGGTCATCACCACTGTTATACCACAAAATAGAGTTGCTTATGTCTGGCTCTGCGCCTGCGTATGCCTCGACGCCATATCTGTTCTTGACGACGGTCACGTTGGCAATGGTTGGTGAGGTCTGCACAATGAAAATTCCCATGAAGCTGTTTCTTATTACGAAATTTTTCAGCACACTATTGGGTCCTTCGCCCATATAAAAAGACACGGCGAAATCAGCGGGAGCTTCCAGTACCGCTGCATCTTCCGCGCTTCGGACTGTTATGGCCTTACCCAGAAAATTGATTCGTTCGCGATAAACGCCCGGATAGACCAGAATTGTGTCCCCATCTTCTGCCGCCTCGATCCCTTTCTGGATGGTTGCAAAAGGCGTCTTGGCGCTTGAGCCGTCGTTATCATCGCTGCCGTTGGTTCGATCAACGTAATATATCGGTGCGCGGTGAACCTCCGCCGTTGTGAATCTCCATACGTCGCCTTTGTCTTTGCTGCCGTCGGGCTCTACCTCATCGATACGCCAGTAGTAGGTCTGGCCAAACCTCAGAGTTTCACGCGGATGATAGGTGGTGACAGTCTGTCGGCCTCGATATATGCCGGTCGCATTGGAGACATCAGCCTCCTGTACAGGGTCTTTATTCGTGCCGAAGTACACCTCGTGCATGATAGCGTGAAAGCCTGCAGTCCATGTAAGGTCTGTATTCGGGTCCACAGATTTGGCGCCGTCGGATGGATCGGGGTTGCTGGCCGTTGATGCCAGAGCTGTGAAGCTCCAGACATCGCCGGCGTGGATGGTCACACCGTCGGCTTCCACCTCATCGATGCGCCAGTAGTAAGTGGTTCCTGGCGTAATGCCGGCGCCGTGCCAATAGACGTTCCAGGTCTGTCGGCCTCTGAACTCAGCTGCACCCAGCGTCGGATTAGTGCCGAAGTACACATCGTGGAACTTGGCCGTCTCTCCTGCTGTCCACTGAAGCAGCGGCGTGGTAATCCCTTCCGCACCATCGGGCGGGGAAGGATTGCTGGCCTGCACCGTAGAAGCCTGTGCCAATGCTGTCGATGCGCTCACTGTGGCAAATATTGCCAGGAGCGCTGCCAAAAATAACGTTCGTTTCATTTTTCGACCCTTTCCAAAATGTGTGATGATATCATGACGGTACAGGTCACATGCCTGTGCCATTTCAAGTAAACTGAGTTGTTTTCGCGGATTCTCCGCGCATTTTGTTTCTCGTGCCTGTGTCCAAGCAAAGAGCACGGCTCATCAGCAACAACAGCGGACTGAATTTTCAGGCAGGCCTGGTATGATATGCAAATGCTCTATGATGACAGACAAAGAATACTATGACAATTTTCTGAGCCTGCCTTGACCTCTTTGGCAAATATGATTGTAATAGAAAGGTCGTTGCTCCCGCAAGGAAATTTTTCAAAATTTTTGCGCTTTGAGGGGCCAGCAGTCTCTATAAGGAGGTTCCCTGTGGCAGAAAAGGCTTGTGAAGCGCAGACCAGGCCAAAAATTGACAATTGACAATTGTAAATCGGCAACTGAAAATTGAAAGCGGACGCTGAGTTATGGTTCGTATACTGCACAAATACATATTTCGGGAGCTTTTGAAGGTCTTTGTGCCGGCGGTGGTGGCTCTGACGCTTATTCTGAGCCTGGGCAGCATCCTGCGGCCCATGCAGGAATTCGGCGTAGGACCGCGCCAGGCGGTCCATCTTATGGGCTATTTTCTGCCGATAACCCTGACTTTTGTAATGCCTATCGCCGCTTTATTTGCCGGGGCTTTGGTTTACGGCCGCCTTGCAGGCGATAATGAGCTTGACGCCTGCAAGGCAAGTGGAATCAGTTTTCTAAGACTGGTTTATCCTGGCCTGGCTCTGGCGCTGATAGTCGCAAGCGCGAATCTAATCTTGAGCTTTCACGTGACGCCCATCTTTGTCCACCTGGCAGAAAAATCGCTCAAAGCCGATGCAAAACAGATACTTTTTCGCAATATTCAGCGAAGAGGCTATTATGAGCTGCCGGACAGCCGCTACCGTATCTACGCCGACTATGCCGACCAACAAACCGACACGCTGAGCGGTGTGGTCGTCGCCCAAGTTGGGCGTGACCGCATAGAAGACATTTTCGGCGGCGACGCGGCCAAAGTCTACTTTAATCCTCACGGTCAACTGAATGAGGTCCGCGTAGTTGTACATAAACCGTACAAGCTCGGCTTGGCAGACGAAGGGATGGCGGAATGGCTGCCGTTTACCTGCGAGTTCGGCTCGCTATTAGGTGACGACATCAAATTCAAGCGGATAGACGAGATGAAGGCAATTCAAGCTGACCTGATACAGTTTAACCCGATCAAGAAACTGGCCCGTGAAGCCTACGCGCAATTTGTCACGGAGCTGCTGGCACAGGATATCGCAAGAAGAATGGCTCGTGAGCCGAACGGCTTTTACGAACTGCGGGGTAAGCCGAACTCGGTCAAGTTTATGGCCGCTCAGTGTGCCGTGCAGGATGAGAGAAAAGTGGAATTATCCGGCGGTGTGGTGGTCAGCGAATACGACACCGATAACAGGCAACTCTTATGGACGTTGCGGTCTGCAAAGGCGTCACTATATATCGAAGGTGATGAGCCGGCACTGACTTTGACAATGGATATCGACAAAGCCCTGGAAGAGGGCTCGCGGCAGTTGAGAATGCGGCATGTAATCAACGGCTTGATCCTGCCGGCGGCTGTTACCGATACGTTCAAAGCCGGTAACATTTTGGATAACATTCGTCCACAGGCACTGGAATCGGCGCTGAAAAAAGGGCCAAGCCCGAAGTTGCGCGGACTAAACGATGGGCTTCAAAGGCAAATCCACAGGACGCTTGTTGAAATAAAGGGGGAGATGCATTCTCGTCTGGCGTTTGGGCTGGGCTGCGTACCCATGATATTGATTGGCATCGGCCTGGGTGTCATCAAAAAAGGTGGGCACATGCTCGGTGCTTTTGCTGTCAGTTGTGTGCCGGCTGCCGTTCTAATTGTGTGCATAATCAGTGGCAAGAACATCACTGAAAATCTTGGTTCGCAGGGTATTTCAGGTGTGCTGCTGATATGGGCGGGACTGGTCGTTTTGACTGTGTTAGCGATAGTGATGTATCACAAGCTGCTGAAAAACTAAGCCAAAAAGTGCTCATCATCGGGCGCGAAATGTTAAGCCGGAGACCGGACATACAAAGATGAAAATATTGGACAAGCATGTCGCGAAGAACTTTTTGGTTGGCTATGGAATTGCCTCTTGCGTTCTCATAGGCCTGCGAATAGTTATTGACCTGTTCGTGAATCTGGATGAATTTACCGAGCACACAGATCTTGGTGCCTTGGATGTGATTAAGAACATATTCATCTTTTACGCCCTGAACACCACCCTTTACTTTCGAGATTTTGCGGGAATGATGACGGTGCTGGCGGCGGCTTTTTCGCTGGGCAAGATGGTTCGCCTCAACGAGTTAGTGGGCATAATGGCTTCCGGGGTAAGTCTGAAGCGAGTCATCGGGCCGATCCTAGTTCTTGCGTTGCTGCTGACCGGCCTGCTGGTTATCGACCAGGAGATTCTGATACCGTCGCTTGGTGACAAGCTTGCTCGCGGCCAGGGTGATATTCCCGGCCAGGAATCGTATGACGTATGGTTTATTGCCGACGCTAACGGTTCACTGTTTTGCGCTCCGAGATTTGACGTGCAGACCTCAATGTTATATCAGCCAACTATCATCCGCCGCCTGGAGTTAAAGCCAGGTGTCTGGCAAGTGATCGCTCGGATATCAGCCGAAAAGGCTATCGATGCTCATAGCACGGGCAACTGGATTTTGACTAAGGGACTATTGGTCAAAAGAGGCTCCGGCGAAGAGCCGCAGCCGATCGCTTCATATAAAAGCGATGTTACCGCAAAAGATATACCTGTCAGGTGCCAGGCCGAGTACAAAAGTCTATTAGGTTCGAGGCAATTAGCTGCTCTTGCGGCCCAGAGGACAAAGATAAGAGACCTACCTGAGCTTTACAGCCAGAAACACTTTCGTATTACTGACCCGATCATAAATCTGGTGATGCTTATGATAAGTCTGCCGGTATTGGTTTGTCGCGACCCCAAGTCGATGAAATCGGCGGTGATGATTAGTTTCGGTCTGACCACGGCATGTTTTATTACAACGTTTGTCTGTAAAATGCTCGCCACTGAGCCTGTACTCTTCGGCAAGGTAATGGTGCAGCTATGGGCGTGGCTGCCGATCTTTATCTTTGTGCCGGTAGCCTTTATCGAATTAGATTCCATGAAAACATAACAGCATGCGCATCGGCTGAAGTGTCCGATCGAATGGATTAAACACAAGGCCGAGAATCTCCAAAGTCACAACGCCAAGCAGTGCCTGGTCGTTTTCTTCGCCCAAGATCACCGGTGTGTGAGCTTCTCCCTGCGGCAGCCTGATATGAGCTTCTGAAACTTGCCTATCAATTATTGTACCATCAGCCAGCGTGAAAGTCATCTGCCGTTTTGGCTTCAGCCCAATAGCCTGCCAGATTCTTTTAGGAAGCACAGAATAAGTCGCTCCGCTATCAATGAGAAATTTTACACTCGCCTGCTTACCCTTTGCTCCCTTAACTTGTCCTCGGATGTAGGTGATGCCCATAACTGTTATTTTTCCGCGCCTAACTTTTGTATTATACCGCCGCACTACTGCCAGCACAAGAAAATTGCATATCAAGTCGATCGCGCTGTGAGAAAGTCCTAAGTTTTTATCGCCTTTTGGATTTCCCGGTTTATCCGCAGGCTGCACCACCTTTGCCCGCACATCGAGCAGTAATCAGCAGAAAGACTTTTGGCACCCATTTCCTTGCAGGCCTCGCGGTGCATTCGCTCGGCTGTCTGCGGATCAAGTGACTCCGCAAGATGTGTCTTCCAGTCCAGGCTGGTTCGAGCAATGCTGAGTCTTTTGTCGCGGTCGGCGGCGCCTTTTAAGCCGCGGGCAACATCTGCGGCGTGAGCGGCAATTTTTGCTGCAATTACGCCGGCTCGGACATCATCGGCGTCCGGCAGACCCAGATGCTCTCTCGGGGTGACGTAGCACAAAAAAGATGCGCCATAATAAGCAGCAGCAGCGCCACCGATCGCCGATGTTATGTGGTCGTAGCCCGGCGCAATATCGGTTACCAGCGGGCCCAGAACATAAAACGGAGCACCGCGACAGATCTCTTGCTGGATTTCCATATTGTATTGTATCTGGTCAAATGGCACGTGGCCGGGACCTTCCACCATAACCTGGCAGCCTTTTTCCTGTGCTCGCTGCGTAAGTTCGCCCAGCGTTCTTAATTCTGCCATCTGCGCCTCGTCGGTGGCATCGGCGATTGCACCTGGACGAAGCCCATCGCCGAGAGAGAAGCAGACATCGTATTGGCGCAGGATGTCACATAGGTCGTCAAACATTTCGTAAAGCGGATTTTGCCGATTGTGGTACAGCATCCACTTGGCAAGTAACGCTCCCCCACGACTGACGATGCCTGCCAGACGGTTTTCAAGTAAAGGCAAATGCTCTTTCAACACTCCGGCGTGAATGGTGAAAAAGTCCACGCCCTGCCTGGCCTGTCTTTCAATAATATCGAGGACTATTTTGCCGTCGATCTCTTCAACGTTTCTGCCTTCTATGACCTGATAGATTGGCACCGTTCCAAAAGGAACCGGGCACTGCGCCAGTAGTTCTTCGCGGATACGGTCAAGGTTGCCGCCCGTACTCAAATCCATGATGGTATCGGCCCCGGCAGTAAGTGCGACCTGCATTTTTTCGATCTCTGCCTTCACCGAAGACCGCACAGTGCTCGTGCCGATATTTGCATTTACTTTTGTTGTGAGCAGCCGACCTATACCGACCGGCTTCAGATTGGTTTTCAAGTGTAGTTTGTTGGCGGGTATCACCAGCCGACCGGCCGCAACTTCATCCCGGACGAGCTCGGCTTGTAGGCTTTCACTCTCAGCGACAAATCTGATCTGTTCGGTGCTTATTCCTGCTTTTGCGGCCTGTAACTGCGTTGTCATTGTTGGGCATTATACGCAAATTTTCTTATGCAGGCAAGAAATACCTTTTGAATGGCTGCTATTGATAGGTAGACTAATCGCAAATGACGGACCAGAAACGCGACTTGAAACAGGGAGAACAGAATATGCCGCAGACAGATAGGGACCAGCCCAACGAGATAGGCGAAAAACCTTGGTGGAAGTACCTAAACCGCTATCATTGGCTTGTGCTGATTATTGCCTCGATGAGCTGGTTGTTTGACTGCATGGACCAGCGGTTCTTTAACATCGTCCGCGAGCCGGCGATGCGAAGCCTCCTGTATGGCAAGCAGGTCAATGCTCCCGGTGCCCCCAAGTTGAGTCCGGAGAAGCAAACAACCGTCGCGTTCTATGGCCGAATCGCCACCGGTATGGTGCTGTTTGGCTGGGCTGTCGGCGGGTTCTTCTTTGGAATGCTCGGAGATCGCATCGGCCGGACAAAAACAATGATGATTACCATCTTGATTTATGCCGGCTTCACCGGTCTTTCAGCATTATCAATAGCCTGGTGGGACTTCATCATTTATCGTTTTCTAATGGGTCTGGGAGTTGGCGGACTTTTTGCCGCTGCTGTCTCTCTGGTTGCAGAAGTAACTCCCGCCCCGGCTCGTCCCCATGCGCTTGGACTTCTCCAGGCGCTATCGGCGCTCGGCAATGTCGCCGGCTCGGCTATAACTATCTATCTCAAGCCGCAGAGCACACTATTTGGGATTGAAAACTGGCGCTGGGTTTTCTCGGTCGGCGTGCTTCCAGCGCTTCTGGTTGTCGCTATCCAGAGGACCCTGCGAGAGCCAGAAAGCTGGCGGCGGGCAAAAACCAGGGCCTCCGAAGACGTGCACAGGCAGCTCGGCGCCTGGCGAGATCTATTCTCGCCCGGTCTTCGCCGAAATACCCTCGTTGGCCTTGCCCTTGCAGTAACGGGGGTCATCGGCCTATGGGGCGTGGCATTTTTCTCGCCGGAACTGGTGCGTGACGGCCTGAAGGCCCTGCCCAAAGCAACGCAGGACAAATACGTCGGCATCGGCCTTATGCTCCAGGATGTCGGGGCATTCCTTGGCGTCTATTTCTTTACGGTGCTGGCTGCCAGGCTGGGCAGAAAGCCGGCATTCGGCCTGTGCTTTATCTCAGCTTTTGTCGCCACCGCCTGCATATTCCAGTTTCTGCGGCAGCCGAATCATGTCTTCTGGATGCCGCCGATTCTCGGCTTCTGCACGCTCTCAGTGTTTGGCGGTTACGCGATCTATTTCCCTGAACTTTATCCGACCCGCCTGCGAAGCTCAGGCGTGGGCTTCTGCTATAATGTCGGCCGTGTGATTACCGCTTTGGCACTTTTTGGCAGCGCGTACCTGGTTGATATGCTCAAAAGCTACGGTGTGGCAGAGCCTTTCCGCGTCGGCTCAATTTTGATTACAGGGATTTACTTCATCGGCATCATAACTCTGCTCTGGGCGCCCGAAACCAAAGGCCGCCCACTGCCCGAAGACTAAGCAGTCTGTAACCTCGGTGTTTAGCGCCTAACTGAACCTGCCAAAAGGCACATTGGCGGTGAAAAGAACCACTTCTTGGATAAATGCGCACATAGACCGCAAAAAAAGTAAAGAAAATACTTGAAATTCTGAAACAGATGTTTTAAACTCTCGTATAAAACGCACGTTTAGGGGTTCTGATATGAGTACGTCTGATAATTCGACAGTATCTGGTTCTGATAAACCGGTGCAGGAGCGGCTACTTGACGCGGCAGAAGAGCTTTTCTGCGAGCACGGTTTCGAGGGCACAAGTGTTCGCGACATCGCCGCCGCTGCCGGCTGCAACATTGCATCTGTAAACTACTATTTCGGGGGCAAAGAAAAACTGTACCTGGAGGTCTGGCGTCGCCATTTCAGTCTTATGCGTCAGGCGCGTATTGCCAGTATAGACAAGGTAATGTCTAAGCAAGGTGGCGAACCCCGCCTGGAAGAGTTGCTTGCCTCCTATGCTGATGCGTTTGTAGAGCCGCTGGTAGATAAGCACACAGGAGGCCGGTTCATCAGACTTATGGCACGCGAAATGGTCGACCGCCACCTGCCCCAAAACATTTTTCTTGAGGAGGAGATTATTCCCGTTATGACGGCTCTGCAACAGGCTCTGGTGAAGATTTGTCCTGGACTGAGCCAGGCAAATGCGCACCTGGCGATACTGTCTGTCGTAGGGCAATTAGTGCATACAATTTGTGGCGAGGCCATGCTCGAACAGAGCAATTATCCGCAAATGCCAAAGTTTGACCTGGCTGAAGTAGTCAAGCACATCGTCAAGTTCTCCGCCGCCGGTATTCGTGCATGTGCTGAGCAAAAAGAGGACAGAGGACAGAAGACAGAGGCCTGAAGAATATGAATAGGACGAGACGGAAAACAGTTCGGTTTGCCTTAGCTGCGTTGATGACTTCGATGCTGGCCGGATGTGTCGGCAGCGAGCAGTTCTATGAGCAGGCTGGTCTATCGAGAGAGACCGCGTATCGGCAATGGAATACTCGCAGGCAGCGCCAGGAGCAGGCCCAGCCGGTCATTAGCGGCAAGCTAAGTGTCCAAGACTGCTTGAAGTTGGCGATGGTTAATAACAAAGCACTGCAGCGCGTTACGGAGGAAAGAGAAATCGCCCGCGGAGAACGTCTGAAATCCTATTCGGCCATTCTGCCGAATGTCGGTCTTACCGGTGAGTATAGACGGCTTGATGAAGTGACATCGTTTGAGATCGATACACCAGCCGGCAAACAGAAGCTACAGTTTGGCGACGTAGATAATTACTCGACCGGTCTTATGGTTACGCAGCCGATTTTTGCCGGCGGCTCGATACCTGCCCGGCTCAATTCCGCGAAGCTGTTTTCGCTGCTTACCGACGAGACGGTGCGAGCGGCTGTCCAGGACGTGGTTTATGCAGCCCAGCACGCCTATTATGATGTTTTGCTCAGTCAGCACCTGGTGGAAATAAGCACAGACGCGGTTCGCTCAGCGAAGGCGCATCTCGACAGTGTCAAGCAGAAACGCCAGGGGGGAATCGCTTCGGATTTCGACGTCCTGCGGGCGGAGGTGGAACTATCCAATTTCCAGGCTCAGCTAATACAGAACAAAAATGCAATCAACGTTTCAAAAGCCATGCTGATAAAGACGATGGGCGTTTCACAGGATAGCGACTTTGTTCTTTCGGACGAGCTGACTTATGTCCCTTCAGAGATTGCGATGGAGAAGGCTGTTGAAGCAGCGTATCGGAATCGGCCTGATTTGCTCGGCAAGGAGTTTGATATAAGAGTGCAAAGGGAGCAGCTTAACATCGTCCGCAGCCGGTATTTGCCGGTCATCAGCGGCTATTACAGCAACACGTGGGCGAAGCCTGATCCCCATAACAGTATGGAGATTGAATGGGGTCACGCCTGGCAAGCCGGCCTTACAGCGACCTTACCCATTTTTGACGGTTTTTCGCGTGAGGGCCAAATAGTTTCGCAGAAGGCGCGACTTAAACAGGCGCAAATAGGTTTGGTGGACGCGGAAGAGACTGCCCTATTCGAGCTAACCAAGTCGCAGCTAAGCATCGAGAACGCCGCGGAGTTCGTTGAATCGCAGCGGCTGAATCTTACCAGGGCAAGGGAGGGTCTGCGGCTTGCAGAAGTTGGTTACAGAGAGGGGACTAATACGCAGGTTGAAATGATTGATGCTCAGGCTGCTCTGACGACCGCCCAGGCGAATTACTACCAGGCGATTTATTCGCACGTCATTGCGAAATTAGACCTGCAAAAAGCGATGGGCACGCTGACGATGGTCAAGTGACAATAATTAGCCCCGCAATCCTTCGACCCGGCTCAGAGCTTGCCCTGAGCGCGCCGAAGGGACGGGTTTATTGCGGGTTTTAGAAAACCCAGGAGAAGAAAAATGAAGACGGGTAGAAGGGTTATATTCTGGATAACCGCGTTTGCAGTGGTATTTGTAACCTTCTGGTTCGGATATAACCATAAGCCGGCCGAGGTTAAAGCTGAGCAAAGGGTGGTTCCGGTCGAGGTGCAAAAAGTAAGCACCGACTCAATAAGAAATACGATCGAGCTGACCGGCTGGATAGAAGCGAACATGCTGATAGACGTAAAATCCAAGGTCTCCGGCAGAATCGAGTCGCTGGCGGCGGTATCTTCAAAAGGCGATTCGGTTCCGGTTGAAGAGGGTTTGACCGTAAAGAAAGGCCAGCAACTGGCAGTTATCGACCGCGACATTTACGTGGCAAAGGTGGCCTCAGCCAAAGCTCAGGTTATGGCTGCCGAGGTGGAGCTGGCAGATGCCCAGCGGGAGAAGAAGCGAATAGTCGCCTTGTACGAAGCCGGCTCAGTTACCGAGCAGAGTAAGGATAAGGCGGCAACTGCCGCGGAGCTGGCAGCAGCGAGATTGGATTCAGCCAAAGCTGTTCTGGAGCTTGCGGAGATAGATTTGCGCGAATCAACGGTCAGATCTCCGATCGACGGGATAGTAACGGCAAAGCACGTCGATGAGGGGGCTATGCTTGAGAAGTTGTCAATCGGTGGAGTTGGAGGTGCGAGTTTAAGTGAAGGTGGAGGTGGAGGGCGTATCGTTACAGTGGCCGATATGAAAACGGTAAAAATAATTGTCGCTGTGGCGGAAAAGCACGCCGGAGAAGTTGCTGTTGGGACGCCTTGCGAAGTCAGGGTTGATGCGTTGCCCGACAAAGTATTTGACGCGCAGGTATATTCGGTTCATCCTGCTCTCGACCGGCAGACCCACACCATACAGGTTGAGATACGTCTTAAGAACGAGCAGTTGCTGCTTAAACCCGGCATGTTCGCACGAGTAGCTTTAATAACCGAGCGTAAAGATAATGTCGTGGTCATCCCGCGTGACGTTATGCTCGGCGGCAAAGTTGACCGCTACTACGTGTACGTGGTGGAAGGTGGGATTGCCCACAAGCGTTTTGTCGCGCCCGGCATAACCGAAGCCGCCAAATGTGAGATAGCCGATGGATTAAAGCCGGGCGAGACGCTCGTGGTCAACGGGATGAACTTTCTGGCCGACGGGATCAGTGTGGAAGTTGTGCGGACGGAGGACATAAAATGAAGCTTGCTGAGCTATCGGTAAACAGGCCCGTCACGACCCTGATGATATTTGTGGCAGTTATAGTTTTGGGGGTGACGTCTTTGCCCAAGCTGGGATTGGATTTGATGCCCGAATTAGAGATACCGGCTGTCTCGGTTATTACGGCCTACGAGGGGGCGGGACCCGAAGAGATAGAGACGCTGATAACCGAGCCGATGGAGGATACTCTCAGCACTATCTCCGGCGTCGATGAAGTGATCTCGGTTTCAAAAGAGGGATTGTCGGCGGTGACGTTGAAATTCAATTGGGGCGAGAAAATAGATGAAAGCGTCAATGATGTGCGCGAAAAGATCGATCTGATTAGAGACCGGCTGCCGGAGGAGGCGGAGAATCCGATTATTTTCAAGTTTGACCTTTCGATGATGCCGATCGTAATTATCGCCATTACTGCTGAAGATAGCTATCCCAATCTGGAGGACATAGTTGATGATGAAATAGTTGATCCTCTCAAGCGAGTCAAAGGCGTTGCCTCGGCTACGGCAGGCGGCGGCTTGGAGCGACAGATTCGGATTGATGTAGACCATGAAAAGCTTGCAGCCTTGGATTTGTCGGTTACACAGCTAAACGCGGCTCTTGCAGCACAGAACCTCAGTATTCCGGGCGGCAATATAAAAACCGGCTACAAGGACTATTTGTTGCGCACGCCGGAGGAGTTTTCAAATCCGCAGGAGGTCGGCGAGGTTGTTATTGCTCGCCGTAGCGGCATAGCGATAAAGCTAAAAGATGTTGCTGATGTGAGGGACTTTTTCAAGGAACGTACATACGACGTGCGCATGAATCGCAAAAAGGCAATGGCCGTATTTATCCAAAAGCAGAGCGGCCAAAATACGGTGGAAGTGGCCCGGGCGGTCAGGGAACAGTTAGAGACTATAAAGAAAAATTTGCCGCCCGATGTCGAGGTAAAAATGGTAATGGATAATTCCGAGTTTATCCTGGCATCGGTGCGTAATCTGCGTGACAACGTATTCTGGGCAATAATTTTCGTTATTTTGGTAGTGCTATTTTTCCTGCGCAGTGTGCGGGCAAGCATTATTGTTGCTACGGCTATTCCCACCTCATTGATAATAACCTTTTTTCTAATGTACCTGGCCGGCTATACAATCAATACGACAAGTCTTGCCAGCCTTGCCGTGGCGGTAGGAGAAGTCGTCGATAACGCCATTGTCATCGTCGATAACATTCATCGTCACCGCCAAAAGGGTGAGAGGCTCAAAGAAAGTGCGATTCACGGCTCAAGTGAGGTCGGAGTGGCTGTGATGGCTTCGACCCTAACGACCATCGCGATATTTGCACCGATCGTTTTTATGGGCGGTATTACTAAGATTATCTTCGGGCAGTTTGCAATGATTGTCGTAATGGCTTTGGTGGCATCACTTTTTACGGCTATTATGCTGGTGCCAATGCTATGTTCGAGGTTTCTTGTAATTGGTAATCCGAAGCCATCAAGGTCAAGACTGGGCTTCTTTTACCGTTGGGGCGAAAAAGTTTTGACGACGGTAGAGGACCTTTACGTTGGGCTCCTGGCCTGGTCGTTGAATAATCGTAAGACAGTCCTTGTTTTCTGCGCGGTCTTATTCGTCTGGAGCCTCGGGATTGTTAGTTTTGTCGGCACCGAATTTTTCCCTGAAGAGGACCAAAATCGAGTAACCGCTGACTATGAGCTGCCGATCGGCACACGCTTTGAGCGTACCGGCGCCGTAGCCCAGCAGCTGCAATCAATAGTGGAGAATAATGTTCCTGAGAGACGGGATAGTTTCGTGCGCTGGGGTGTTTATGGCGGGGCAAGCTCGCATTTTGCTACAGAGCAAGAGACTTACAAGGGCATTTTGTTTCTCAGCCTGAAGCCCAAAGAGCAGCGGGACGTTTCGCCGAATGAGATAATAGCGAGGCTTCGCAAGATTACGGACCGAATTCCAGGGACAGTTATTCGCTATAGCGCCGAGGATCCGCTGTCGGCAATGGTCTTCGGCGCCGGCGGAGAATTAGCTGTCGAACTTTACGGCCACAACATGGATGGTGCCAGGCGATATGCAGAGGCGGTTCAGTCAGCCATAGCCACCGTTAAAGGCGTGCAGGACATTCAAGTCAGCAGAAAGGAAGAGAAGCCGGAGGTTAAAGTTGTCGTTGACCGCGAGAAAGCCTCCAAATTGGGGCTTGATATAAGAACCATCGGTAAAACCATAGAGACATTTTTTGCCGGCAGTACCGCAACAAGATACCGCGAGCGCGGAAATGAATATGATGTAAGAGTTCGCCTGCGAGCAGAGGACCGAGAGAAAATCGAGGACTTGCGAGACGTGTTCATCGGCATACCCGGCGGGGGCCAGGTTAGCCTGGCCAATATCGCGCGAATTGAGCAGGGCGTCGGCCCAACAAAAATCGAGCGAAAAGACCAGGCCCGCTATATCACGGTTTCTGCCAGCGTGAGCGGCAGAGACCTCGGCTCAGTGGTAAAAGATGTTCGAAAAGCGATTGATAAGATTGCGGCGCCGCTGGGCTTTAGTTACAAAATTGGCGGCGCTGAAAAAGAAAGAAAAGAGGCATTCAGGCTGCTGATTATAGCCGCAGGTCTGGGAATGGTGTTGGTATATATGGTGATGGCCTCTCAATTTGAGTCGTTTCGAGACCCGTTTATCATATTCCTGTCGGTCCCCTTTGCCATTGTGGGCGTAGTCATCGCCCTGGTGGTTACCGGTATAGCGATGAGTATCATAACCTTTATTGCACTGATTTTGCTGGTCGGGCTTGCGGTCAATAACGGCATCGTGCTTATTAGCTATATTGGGATTCTTCGCCAGCGGGGATATGATGTCTACAGAGCGATCATTGAGGGCGGGCGAAGCAGGTTGCGGCCAATATTGAGTACTACTCTTACCACGATATTGGGCTTGTCGCCGCTTCTGTTTTCGCGCGGCGAAGGCTCAGAAATTTGGGGGCCATTTGCCATAACCAGTATCGGTGGAATGACACTCAGCACACTTGTGACGCTGATTTTAATGCCGACCCTTTACAGTGTATTTGAAGGTTTTAAGCCTGGTGCTGCGAGAGCATGATTATGAAAGCTGTCTTAATCGTACACAATGTGGCGATAGACGCAGAAGTGAACGAGGCACTACAGTCGGCTGGGATCGATTGCTACACGAAATTCCCAGACATCTTAGGTAGAGGCCGGCTTAGTGAGCCGCATCTAAATACGGAGGTTTGGCCCGGAGTAAACTACGGCACATTTGTCGTCACCGACGAGGGCAAGGCTAAAAAACTTATGCAAAATGTCCGTAAGATTAGGGAGAATCTGGCTTCGGTAGGCATAAAGGCGTTTACGTGGGAAATCGATGAGGTCATTTAAGCACAGACTCAACGGGTCCACTATCCTGTGTACGGCATTTTTCAAGGTTTTTTTCTTGCTAACGAGTCCTGTAGAGTGGATAATAGTCCTCCAGAGCAAGAATCGAAATTCCAAACACACGCCCGGATAAATGATGGCAACTACTGCTAACTATAAGCCGAATCTCGAGGTTGCCGCCGACGCTGACGACCTTGCGTACAAGACTGTTGAGCTTTTTGTTGCCGACGCACAGAAGGCAATAACGGCAAAAGATACCTTTTATGTCGCCGTATCTGGCGGCCATACGCCGAGGCGTTTCTTTGAGCTGCTGGCCGAAGTGCCGAAAGCAAAATTGCTGCCCTGGCACAAAATACAGTTGTTCTGGGTTGACGAGCGGTACGTTCCACTCGATTCGCCGGGAAGCAATTATAGGCTGGCTGCCGACACGTTCTTGGGTAAGGTTGCCATCCCCCAGCAGAATATCCATCGCATTCCGACCGAGTACGACGATATTAGAGAAGCGGCCCGCTGCTATGAAGATGCAATTCGAGAGGTTTTCGGCCTAAAAGAAACCCAGCTCCCGGAGTTTGATTTGATTGTGCTGGGTATGGGCGTTGAAGGACATACAGGTTCGCTGTTTCCTGATTCTTATGTGCCCTTCGACATGGAGAACCTGGCATCAGTGGTTTACTTTCTGGATGAGAAACTTAATAGGGTAACGCTGACCCATCCGGTTCTTTGTGCTGCAGCCCATTTAGTTGTTCTGGTTTCGGGAGAGGAAAAGGCTGGTATTCTGAAAGAGGTTTTGACCAGCGACCCCGATGATGTGCGTTATCCCATTCACGTCCTTTGGCCAATTCTGGATAAGGTCACCTGGCTGGTCGACAGCGACGCAGCGAAGTCCATCTAATACAGTTCATCAAATTCTTTAAAGCAGAGCTCCGACCGTATACTTCAAGCAGAGCCACGACCGTAAGGCAGTGGCAATTGCTCAGTCTGGAATGATCAGCTTTGTGCCCGGCATAATTCTGTTGGCGTCTTTTAGCCGGGAGCGGTTGGCTTCAAAGATTTTCTGCCATTTGTTTGCCGAGCCATAGTATTTGTCGGCAATGGCGGAGAGAGTCTCGTCCTTGTGTACAATGTGGAATCGTTGCGTCTGTATGGTTCGTCCCTCGTCCCTCGTCTCTCGTGACTCGTCGCTTTTGGCTCGTAGCTCGCCGTTCGGATCATGGGTCACTGGCGACGGTGAACCAGCCGGTCCCTGTAAGGCGGCGACACTGTGCGAATCCAGCATTCCTGCTGCCGGTGTCAGGCTGGGGCGTGTGGACAGCCATAATATCCCAGCCATCGCCAGTATCAGCCCCAAAAGCATTCCTATCTTGAAGTCCTTGTCCATTTTTCTGTTGCCTGAGCTTTTCTCTCGACAGACACTGGCGGCGCGGGGTCCATTGCTACTTGCTCTTACCGTAGCGGACTTTAGCGCCGAGCAGCAGTATGGGCGCGGAGATTGCGATCGAAGAATATGTTCCTTCGATGATGCCAAAGAGCATTGCGAAGTTAAAGCCTCTCAGTCCTTGGCCGCCAAAAACGTACATTATGAACACAACAATTAACGTAGTGGTCCCTGTCAGCAGCGTCCTGGATAAAGTGTCGTTGATGCTGTCGTTGATTATCTGCGGCGTCAAGCCGCCTTTGCGGCGGTTTTCGCGGATGCGGTCATAAACGACGATTGTGTCATTCAGTGAGTACCCAATCAGGGTCAAAAAGGCTGCTATCATTGCCAGGTTAATCTTGAAATCTCCAATTAGAAGTTTCTGCCCGATAATTGTTCCAGCGATGTAGGTGCATGCGGTGACCGCTCCGACGGTCGCGCAGGTATCGTGGAAAAGCGTTACGACGGCACCTAACCCGTAACGCAGGCTGCCAAACCTGAACCAGATGTAAGCAAGAAGCGCCAACAGTGACAGCACGATGGCAATTACCGCTCGCGTTCTCGCCTCGGCTCCCACCGAGGGACTTATCTGTGTTACCCGCGGCAGAGAGGTTTCCAGTGTAGTTGCCGCAAGGACCTTGGCTGTTTCGTTCTCAACAAAGCGCGTCCATTCATCGTCGGTCAGCTCCCGCAGACCAGCCTCGGGTTGGGCGCTGACGTAAACGAAGGAGTTAACCTGCTGGTTTGGGTCCATCGTTTTCATATTCGCGCCAAAGATTTTGTAGCGGACGCTCCAATCAAGGCTTTGCATGTCGGGCTTGAATCGCAAATCGCCTACTCTCTGGTCGAGCTCTTGCGCTGTGCCAGCTTTTGATATGCGGCATTGGATTTTGATCCCGCCCAGAAAGTCGACAAGTTCGGGTTCAGCATCGGCAAGCTCATTAGTTATTTTCTCTTTTGACGTTATTTCGGGCTCAAGATTACGTTGAATCTCCAATTCGCCTTCAAAGGCAGTTTTTACTGCATTATTGACAACCTCATCAACCTGCGGTTCCGATATCTGGGCATTCGGAAAGGCTGCCGCCAGCACGTTTTTGACTAAAGACGGACTTATCTGGCTGGTCGATACGACAAAAGACGGGCTGCTTTGAGTCCTTTGCGTCACCACCAGATTGCTTAGCCTGCGGGGAAACTTGGCTTCAGCCTTGGTAATTGCCGCAGTTACGCTTTGAAGCGTCTGCTGGCCTGTCTGCCCGGATTCGGCAAAAGTTATGGCGGCAGTGGTTTTGTTTGTTGCGGTTGTGGTTATTTCGTAGGATTTGCCTGTTTTTCCGACGCTGTAGACGCTTGCTGCGGCCAGGGCACTATTACCTATGTTAAGGCCGACTTGACCTACTTTATTTTCGACCTCTTGTCGGGATAACGAGACGCCCTCTTTGAGGTTGATCTGTACAATTGTTCCGCCGGTAAATTCGATATCATATTTATTGTTCTTTACGTCATTTCTGGTAAAGAATATCGCCAAGCCGCCGATGGTCAGCACCGCGGATATGGTGAAAAAGACCGGCCGAAAGCTCATCCAGTTTATATTCGGCCTGCGTATAAGCTGCAGCATAATGAGGCGTTCTTTAATCAGGCGCTTGGCCAGCAGCCAGTCAAAAATTACCCGAGTTGCGAACACAGCGGTAAACAGGTTTGAGACAAGACCAAGTATCAGCACTATTGCAAAGCCTTTTATGTCTTCTGACCCGACCCAGTAAAGGACCGCGGCTG
>CAZMLE010000043.1:0-34854 GCA_964567045.1 uncultured Pirellulales bacterium
TCCAAAATATCGGCTACGTCCAGCTTACACCGTGAGTTAAGATGCGTTTGCCCTGTTAGGGCTGGGGGTTTACTGGAATCTCCGCACAGAAGACGATGGCTACCTAACTCTATCAGCTCTCCCGGCTATGTGACGGCGGGGTTTTCCCTGTCGAAGGCTTCTTCTACATCGAAGTTTTCCTCTTTTGCTTGAGGTGAGTCGGTAGTAAGGGCCCTGTCGAGAAGGTCACTAATTTCCTCGGTTTCAAAGCCGGTAAGCCCGACATCAAATTCAGGAACCTTTGTGAGTTCATCAAGTAGCAGGGAAAGCTTTCGTTCGTCCCAGTCTCCTTGGATTTTATTTAGGGCGAGGTTGAGGGCCTTTTCGCGCTCCGGTGATAGGTCTACTACACTGCACAGGACCTCCGTATCGCCGCGAGCAGCAAGAATTTTGAGTCTTTGGTGACCACCGACGAGATTGCCGGTTCGGCGATTCCAGACCAACGGCTCGACACAATCGAATTCGTCCATCGACTTGAGCAGCTTTTCATACTCAGGGTCACCTGGCTGTAAGCTCTTGCGGGGGTTATAAGCTGCAGGTTTTATCTTGCTTATTGGAATCTTTTTAATATTCATCACCTTGTTCTTGCTTTAACCAACTCTGTCGAGGTCTTCTTTGCCTGCCGGCATTTTTCTTTAAACAAGTTAATCCATTTGTCCTTATCTCCATTTTGTCTGATTATTTAATCCAGAATTATTATACGCACAGAGCAGGGGCAGGTATGTGTTTTTAGTGTGTATCTTCGTGACAGAGTGTGACAACTTAGACTTGCTGAATGCGCAGCTTAGTTGGTTGACGGGACCATCAGATATCCTTCAGCTTTGCGGTTTTCTATCACTGCAGGAATCTTTGCCGATTTCAATATTTTTCGAAGACGTCCTATGGCGGTGCGTATTTTCTCGGACGCTTCTTTCTGTCGGCTATTCCCATCAAGTTTTTGGAACGGTACGATGTGACCAAAATCCTCAACGAGAGCCTTCATGATTTCAAATGCAGTTCCCGTTCCAACATTTAGGTCACGTGCATCAAACAAAACTTGGCCCGGCCTGAAAGTGAAACGTTTAGCTATGTCTGTGGATTCTTGGGGTTTTTTCTTTAATCGGCGTTTATCCTTTTGCTTTTCGACTGACAAACCGTCTCTGGCCATTTCTACCATGGTTCGAAGCTTCTTTGCCAAAAGGTTCGCGCTAACCTGTGGGGCTAAGGCGGAAAAGACGAGGTCCTTCCGGCCATTTTTGATTTCCTGATCGATTCCTTTTACCGATGATAGTAGCCTTATATGCGCTTTTTCCACTTCCTGAGCGGCTTCCGGACGCCAGCACTTCAGCTTTAGCAGAATGGTACCGAACCCTCTCAACGGTTCGCTGAGGCTGGCACGGCACCCCAGACCCGCAAGCCCATGACAAAGCATCCTATGCCTTTTGTTGTCATTAGCCCACTTCTCTAACTTCTCAGCAATCTGCTCTATCGAGTCAATTGTTTCAGCGGACAATACCATAAGGCCTATTTTATAGTGCGGTCGCTTGGAAAGTAAGAGCGATCCTGCAGTAGGTTACATGCATTCTCGCAGGAATAACACTTCTGCAGTTCGATGCCACGCCAGCGAAGTCTCGCCGGTTCTAAAAAGGCCTATTCGGAAACGATTTGTATGCCATGCCTTGCCTATTCAGTTTATCAATCCAGATCCTCTCAAATGCATCGCCCCATTTATCTCTTGTCACTGCGTTGGCCAAATGCGTTCAGCAGCTTTCTTGAAGGTTGAAAGGTTTGGATTTCTTCTCTTCCGCTGCGAGCGATGCAGAAATAGCCACGCTCATAAAGGCAGCGACTCTGCCGCCGCCCGGGCTAAGTCTATTTCCGACGTGGCTGCTCAAAAGGCATGATTATTACTTCCAGCAGACTGTCAGAGTTTGTCTGGCGCCGTAGTACCCAGGCGCGGCAGCAGATGCAGTATTTTTCAAAGCCCTGACGGATAAGATTACCTCGACAGCCCCATCGCCAGGAACATGTGTCACTTGAGAATCGTTGATGAGAAAGTGATCATAATCGGTCCATACTGTTGTTCTGCCACCTGTTTGGTCCGTTCCTGCGCCATCGTACTGCAGCTTATACTGGGTAACAAGGGTATGCACACTATCCTTTGAGAGCTGAGCTGCGTCTGAGTTGTCGGCAACGATTTGTACGTCTTTGTTAATGTAGAGCACTAAGGAGGCACTGCCTTCCACCTGGGTTTTCTCGGCTGTGAGGTTTCCGAGATTGATTGCCGAGAAACTGTCGTTCGACCACTCAACAATGTCCTCAACAGTGCACGATATATCGCAGGTGGCACTGACAGGGGCGTGCCCTGCCAGCAGTAAGTTTTGCGTCGAAAAAACGCCCAATATCAAGAACAAGAAATTGCGGTTCATCTTTTAGTATTCCTCCAGTCCCATCTGGGCGTAGTTACATTTACCCTAACCTAACTATTTATTTTACCAAAACAGTGCAAAAAAGTCAACAAATAGTCACATCCGTGCGACTTTGACCGCTGTGAGGTCCCATAAGAACGCCATAAGCCAGTCCATCGTGTGGTAGCTCGCTGAGTGGCGACTATGGCTAAAGTGGAGGCCTTTCAAGACCGATAGTAGTGCTGAAGCGGACCTCCGAGGACAAATAGCCTCGGCGTAAGTGGAATATTCTTGAGGGCCCCCGCTTCGCGGGAACCAAATAAAATTTTGCCGGACATTGGGAGGGCAGGAGTGTACCATGAAAACGTTAACCAGACGAGTTGTGCTATTAATGGGCTTAGTGTTGTTAATCAATGCCAGCGTGGTATGGGCCCAGCCGCCAGACGATACCGCAACATGCGCCATATCGGTAACTGTTAGCACCATTATGGAGTGGGCAGGCGACTTCTCAGATATCACCCTGACTGCTATTTCCCACCAGACTGATGCACCGGAGGGCAGCCAGACGCAAACGCTTTACACGAATTGCAATCTGCAGATTAGCGCCGACAACAACATAGCAGCTCGCTTGTCGTCTGCTACCGACATCCTCACTACAAAATACAAACTGTCGTATGATGGCGACGGCTCCACTACTGGTACAGGCGGCACCGACGTGGCTACTTGGACGGATTACAGCATATTCTTAAGTACTCCATCAGCAGTAACACATATGAATACAGACGGCGCTGTTAACATCACCTTATCCGTGCAGGCTAGCAATCCTGGTAGTAGAGTTGCCGATTGGGGTTCGTACATTGCCACCCAGACCCTGACAGCACACTGGACAAGCGATTAGCACGACCTATATCGAACAGAGCCAGGATTGGCAAACGCAGCCATATCGTGACCTGGTTATTCTTGCCGCAGTTGTAGTCGTGGAAAGGTGATTCAAAACAACAAGGAAGGCGAAATGCAAAGCCAGTCAAACATAATGCAACGGGCAGCGGTGGTATCCGTAGTGATTGTTTTGTCTACACTCTCGGTCGATGCCATTGCTGGAATGGCGGTCAGCCCATTAAAACAATGGGTCGAAGTCAAACCTGGTGCAGAGGCCTTTTTCTCTGTGACTGTAACAAATGCAAACAGAGGGCCCGAAACAGGGCCGTGCACTGTTTATGCGGACGTCGTGGATTTTGCGGTCTCTGCTCAGGGTCAGCTTTCTTTTGGCCAAGAGCATAAACACGGTCGGTCAGCGGTCCAGTGGATCGGTCTTGACGCCAGCGAATTTGTCCTCGAGCCGGGCGAGTCTAAAGAGCTAAGAGCAAAGGTATCAGCTCCCGTCAGTGCTGACGGAGATTACTGGGCCGCAATCATGTTGACGCTGGGCAATTCAAAAAGCAAGAAAACGAACGTGCACGTCATATTGAGAACCGCATCCGGCGTGTTTGTGCGAGTAACAAGAAGAAACTATATTGAACAGGCAAGTATTACTGACGTGAATGCATCTTTGCCTCGATTCGCATCAGAAAAGGATGTTCCTGAAGAATCGGCCCGGCACCAAGCCTCTCAAGAAGGTCAGACAGACGGCGTGCTCAAAATAAATGCCCAGTTGAAAAATGATGGGTTAGTAGCAATAGAACCGAACGGCAAGGTCTTTCTTTATGCTGGAAACTCGCGCCGCATCGGCTACATCCCATTATATGCAAGTCGCAGACAAATCCTGCCTGGTCATACCCGCTGGTTTACTGGCGTGATGCCGCAACCATTAGCCGCAGGCCAGTATAGTGTGCGAGTATTCTTTTACTCCGGCTCGAAGTATGGACGCACGAAAACCAAGGACCTGGAGTTTTCGATAAGCCAAGAGTTAGCCACCCGATGGGCGCAGAATCTCACAGGTGACGACAGAGAAATGCTCCAGTTAAACCCACAGAAGATCGACCTGACATTGAACCCCGGGCGGTTCACGGTGGAAAAAGTCCTCATTGCCAACACTGGTTTAGGTACTGTTTCGGTTCGCTGTCGGATGCAACCTGGGCAGCTCCAGAAAGATTGGATGCAACTGGATTGCTCTGAGTTTGCGCTGGCACCAAATGGCCGGCGGAACATAATTTGCGCCGTCAGAATACCAGCAGATGCGCAACCGCGGGATTATAACGCAACTATCCAAATAGAAGTGGAACGTTCAGGCTTGACTGAGCAAACTGTAAATAATGTTGTGCTACGTGAAATCCCAGTTCATATATTGGTCATTAAGCACATTGGGGGGCTAACGAGTGAGAGCGGTTAATGACTCCATCGGTAGCCAGAGAACAGATTGAGTTCTGGAAAACGATTGCACGTGCGTCTTTTGTGCTAGCGCTCGGATTGGCTCATTGTGTTACTTATGCCGACATATCTACCAGCGGGATAGCAGATGCCAGCGAGGTGATAATAGTCAAGAATGTTTGGGCTGATGTGCCACTTACGCAGGTTCTGCGGGACATATCAATGGAAACAGGTGTCGTTATCGCAACCTGCCCACACATTCCTGACCCGCTCGTTTCGCTTGACACCGGTCCAGGCAAACCGTTTCAAGACTGTATGCAGGAGCTCTTGTCAGGGCGAGGTCTTTTTGTTCACAAAAAGAGTAAGAAGTTTTACCTTGTTAGCTGCGGTTCTGTGACATGTCCCAGTTCTCTTGAAACTGCAGACTATAAACGTTTGTGCCTAAAATACATAAGCGCAAAGCATCTAAGGTCCTCTCTTCCAAAATCTGTCGAGCAGTACGTATCCACTGGGGAAAGAGAAAACGAAGTGCTGATTTATGCGGCCCCTGAAATTGCCAAACACATCATGGAAATCGTTACCGCGATCGACGTTCCCCGTCAGCAGGTGGTACTGGAGGTGCTTGTTGTGGAGCTTTGGGAAGAAGCCAGCGAGGAATTCGGTCTTGATTGGGAGTATTCTGACTACCACAACAATGTTAGTATGGAGGAGGGTCTCGGATTTTTCACTGGCATAGCGCGGTATACAAGCGTACCAAAGAGCCAGTTGACAGGTCTGCTCTTCACTCTACGGGCGCTGGTTGGTAAAAACAAAGCCACCATACGGTCTCGGCCCCGGGTAGCCACCCAAAACGGGGAAAAAGCCATTATAGACATATCCCTTGAGGAATACTTCACCATTGTCACCGATCTCTACGGTGCCCCATCGCGGTTACGGACGGAGCTTAAGGTGATCAAATCTGGCGTAACTCTGGAGATAAAACCAAATGTAGGTAATGACGGGGACATTACTGTTGACGTCACCACAGAGGTCAGCGACGTCGCTTCTCGTCAGAATCAAATAGAGGGCAACATGTCGGGAGATCTGCCACTAATTCGGCGCCGCAAAGTTGACACGTGTGTTCGTGTGAAGGAAGGCGATGCAATAGTCATGGGCGGTCTGATCGAGACTCAGCAGCGCACCCAGGACAAACGTGTGCCTGTGCTTAGTTCGATGCCGTTTATAGGAGGTTTGTTCACGGCTAAAGAATCCAGGACAGTAAATAAAGAAGTCGTAATATTCATTACGCCAAGGTTGATCCACGAAGGCTTGGGTACGCTCTTGAATGGCCACAACAAGATAAGTGTCGAGAAAGAGCTTGAGAGCTTGCGTATTCCGTAGTCCGTAGTGCGTATTGCGTATGACGCACGACGCATCCCGCACGACGCCGAGCGGCCAGATAAGGAACACGGGTCTTTAGATGTACACTGACCTTAACAAAATAAAGTTGATGTTGGCCCATATCGTTGTAGTTCTTATACTGATTTCTGTGTGGACCGGGCTGCTTGTTGGGCAAATTATGGAATGGGATTCCAATTTCGGCCCTATAGTTTTGCCAAGTATCGCAAGCAAAAATCAGGTAAGCGAAGGCAGCTCATACGCCAATCTTTCAATTGACGGAGATGTGGAAATCTCCGCCGACAATCCGGCTGCAGCTCAGCTATCCTCTGCTGGGGACACACTTATTACAGAATACAAGCTGACGTTCGACGGCGATGGTTCCAGCGCTACCGGAGGCAGCGGCACAAACTATGAAACTTATGATACATTCCTGACAACTGCTGCGCTTGTCAGACATAAATTAGGCGATGATGACGTGCAGGTGACCCTTCACGTCAAAGCAAGCAATTACGCAGATGACCTTGCCAACGCCGGTACATACATGGCTACGCAGACCTTGACGGTTCATTGGGTCGGCCCCTAAGAGTGTCTCTAAAGCATTTAACCAGAATACTTACAAGCGAGAAGCTCGGACTGTCGATCCGCAGGTCTTCATATATGATTGTGCCGAAAGCCGCCGAAGAAAACCGCCATTCGTAGTGCGTGTCTTATCTTTAGGTGCTTGTACGCAGCGCCGCTGACAATCGAGACCGCAAAGGCATCCATTGATAGGCACACCGCGATGATTATGATTGTGATTAGAGCCATAATTGTTTGTAAATGGTTTCCATATTTGCCGAATCTTTAAGGTTTGCACCACTTGCAAGGCTTTTTGCCGCCCTTTATTGCTTCGTCCCGGCTGCCGTAACCGACGAGGTTATTTGGTGAGATATTCTTTGCCCAGCGGCAATCCGGCTTGTGGAACACGTTACTGTTTTTTGATGCGACATATGTGTATGTTGCCGCTACTGGTTCATCAGCCGGCTGAGTTTGTTTGTTTGGCCACTTCGTAATGTTATTGGCTTCACGCGGCTGAACGCCCTTGGCGTTAGCTACGTTGTAAGCGCAGATAAACGCCTCGACCTGCTGCTTCACCAAATCGCCGACTTTGCCGGGCATACTCTGTACAGGAACTGCCTGCATCACCGACTCCGTCTTCCAAACATCAGCTTTGAAATACAGCCCACCGGCTTGGTTCAAACAAACTGCTCGTGCTAATGATGTTTGAATACGCAAGACGCACTGTCGCAAATCACCAAGGGTCAGCACTTCTGTGTAAACGCTAAGCTCTGCACTGGTAGCAAATTTGTACGTAGCATCTTCTTTCGGCACAATTATTCTAATTCCAGCATCTTGAAGTTTGTGTTCGACTCCGGCCTTAAGTTTTTTCCAGTCCAGTGGCCCTTTATTTGGGTCCGTGTCAGGCGCTATGATAGCAACACACACTTGTTCTATCCCGGCCAGAGCCGGATTGGCGGGTCCAATGAGGTTGCCTTCAATAAATCGAGGCGACTCAGTTTCACCTTGAGAGCTAATACACAAGATGCCAGCAGCAAGCGCCAACACCAGAGAATACTTCTTGGGTTGCATCTTTTGCCTTCCTTTCCCGGATTTCTGCCGGGGTTTTCAACTGACATTTAATGCCTTATTTACTGCGGCCTTCATTTTGGAAAGGCCGGTCTTTGCTACCTCCAGCGGGTCCTGCTGCCAGTAGGTAGGATTGAAAAGTTCAAGGGACAGAACTGCCCCACTGCCGTTGGCGTGCAGGTCGCGCAGAATCTGTGTCAGTGGTGCGACGCCGTCGCCTGGATAGACCCGGTCGCGGTCGGTTATCATATCGCGAGGCGGATCGGCAGGATAATCGTTCAAATGAAAGACGTGGATCGCCTGGGCACTGAGCAGCTTTAAGCCGTTAAAGTCCGACCCGCCCTTATAGATGTGATAGACATCGGGCAGCAGGCACGCCTTGGGATGCCTGCTTTCGATCGCTACAAACATGGCCTGGCCCAATCGGTGCAGATTCTTGGATGAGCCCCATATCTCCAGTTGCGGCACCACTCCAAGCTGGTCGCCGATTTCCAGCAGTGTGCGATAGCGTTCAGCAGCTTTAGCCAGGTCCAGGCCAGGCTCCCTCGTAGCCCCGGCGGGCGGGGCGGCGATGCGCTTGCCGCCAATCTGCGCCAGCACGTCCATGTCACGCCTAACTTGTTCCAGGCCTTTAGCTCGCTCGGCATCGTCCTCCACAATCCACTGGAAGAAAGAAATAGCGCTTTCGACCGTCAGAGCCGAGTCCTCGATGCGCTTGCGGATGTCTTTCAGATTGCCGCCATGCCTGGCGTAATCGTGGATTTTGTCGGCCCACGGCTCAATACATTTGTAGCCGGCCTTAGCAGCGATCTCCACCTCCTGGTCCAGACCGAGCTTTTGCCCCCGGATAGTGCTGGTGTTGAAGCAATAGATCGGGAATCGGGAATCGGGAATCGGCAATGGCAGAACCTTGCTTGCGCCTTTAGCGGGCATCATCCCGCCGGTAGTTACAGCCGCCCCGGCAGCGGCTGCAGCGCCGACTAACAATTCTCGCCGAGATAAGTCATTTGTCGTCACGGTTTTCTCCTTGCGTTGATAAAATCCACTTGAATTGATGACCCCCAGGGTAAACCTGGGGGCTAAACTAAGCTATCAATGCGAAGGCGTCACTGGCCTGCATACCTTCTTTTATGCCGAGAGCTTTGGCCTTTGCGTTGGCCTTGGTAATTTTGCGGTTAGGGAATCGCTCCAGTGTGCCTATGGGATTATCCGGCGTGCTTTCCACAATCGCGGCGGCAACGCCATATCTTTGGCAGGCTTCCACATCTATCGCCGGACAAGCAAGAAAGCCTTTGCCACCGGCTACTAACAGAATATTAAATCCGGCCCATTTGGTCTGCACGCCTTCAACCAGTCCGCCGGCGGTCTGAAATGCCTTTGTATAGACCTCCATTGTTGTGCCCCCTCTTTTATTTATTGTTGCCAGAGCAGTAGGTACGAGCCACAAGAGACGAGCGACGAGTGACGAGCAGGTTACACGGGCTTGCCGAGCATCTGTTCGATTTCGGCTAAATTGGCCTCAAGCAGCTCTTTGGTTTTGGCCTCAACGTTTAGCCGCAGCAGCGGCTCGGTATTGCTCGCTCGACAATTAAACCACCACTCTTTGAATCCGACCGTAATGCCGTCCAGACGGTCGATTTGGCCCTGGGCGTATCTCTTGGCAAGCTCATCCATCTTGGCTTGCTTATCCTTTACCTCAAAGTTCTTTTCGCCGCTGCTATAGTATCTTCGCAACGGCTCAATCAGATTGCCGACCGGCGTTTTGGCCTCGCTAACGATATTCAGCACGTGCACCAGGGTGATAAAGCCCGAGTCGGTGCAGAAGTTGTCACGATAATAGAAGTGCCCCGAAAGTTCGCCGCCGAATATGGCGTGGGAGTCTCGCATCGCCTTTTTCATAAAGGCGTGCCCGACCCGTTCTCTGCGCGGGGTGCCTCCATATTTAATAATTTCTTCCGCCACTACCCGGCTGCTGCGCACATCAAAAACAATCGTTGATTTTGGCTCTTTTTTGAGGAAATAAGGTACCATCATGGCAGTCACCAAATCGCTGCCGACAACCTGCCCCTTCTCGTCGATGAAGGCCATTCTGTCGGCGTCGCCATCGAAGCAGACTCCGAAGTGGCACTGGTTTCTTTTTACGGAGGCTTTTACCTGAGCCAGATTTTTCTCTATCAGAGGGTCGGGCCGGTGCCTGAATCTTCCGGCATGCTCAAAATTGATCTGGATTATTTCTATCGGCAAATCGCCGAAAACTGCCGGCAGAGTTTTGCCGGCCATGCCGTTCGAGGCGTCAACAGCGATTTTCAATTTGTTAAGATTAGGGTTCAGGAACTTCAGAACGTGCTTTTTGTACTGCTCTGTCAAATCCAGCTTCTTGATAGAGCCGGTGGGTTTGCCTTTGGTGTGAATCAGGGCGGTGGCCAGGTGCTTTATGTCTTTTAGGCCGGTATCTTCGCCGACAGGTTTAGCGCCCAGGCCGGAGATCTTAAAGCCGTTGTACTTGGCCGGATTATGCGAAGCGGTAACCTGCACGCCGCCGCAGGTTCCCAGATGATTGATCGCAAAATACATCTGCGGCGTATCAACCATTCCTATATCAATTACGCTGGCCCCGGTGGAGCGCATTCCCTCTGTAAGCGCCTCCGCCAAAGCCGGGCTATGCTTTCTCATGTCACGACCGACACAGAGCGAGTGACTATCGGCCAATCCGCGTTCGTAGCCGCGAACTAGAGACGGCAAAAATCGAGCGGCGGCACAGCCGATCTTCCACGCATCCTCTTCGTTAACTTCGTCCGGATAGATGCCCCTTATGTCGTATGCCTTAAAAATCGCCGGGTCCATCGGTTTACCCCTGAACAACGAACGTTTGACTGGCTATTTTATGGCCTGGGCTGTGATTGTCAACAACGAAAGGCGGGCAATAAAGTGCGCTTAATGGGCGATGAAAATGAGGTAAAGACCAGCAAAGATTACCGCCGCTCCACATACGGCTTTGATTACTCTTGTGGCTTTGGATTTTTCGTTCCAATTCATATATCGCTGCACAAGCTCAGTGCAGGTTCCGGCAAAAACAATAACAGAGCAATGCCCGATGCCGTAAGCCAGCAGAAGGGCCAAGCCGTAGAGTAAATTTGTCGCCGCCGTTTTGAAAGTTACCGCCAGCATCGGGGCCATATAGGCAAACGTACAGGGCCCCAGAGCGATTCCGAATACCAGTCCAAGAATAAAAGCAGCCAGCGGGCCTCTGCGCTTCATACCAATCTGCCCAGGCCCGCTAAAGGGTATCGGTATTACATCCAGCAGTATCAGGCCCACCACAAAAAAGATGACGGCGACAAAGTAATTTCCATATCGCCCGACGTCGCCTAACATTCGCCCGGCTGCGGCAGTAACGGCGCCGATGCCGGCAATCGTGATTAATATGCCGACGGCAAACAGGCTCGCTATGTAAAACGCCCGCCGAGTCGAGATTCGTCCCTGCTGGTCAATGAATCCGACTATCAAAGGAATGCTTGCCAGGTGACATGGGCTAAGTAGTATGCTCAGGACCCCCCAGACCAAGGCGGCGGTTATAGCTATTGCGGGCGTCCCCTCAACAGCATGTGTCAGCGTCGTAAAGAGTCTTTCCATCCGCTATTTGACACCCATTTCCGACAGTTTTGCCTCGATCTGTTCTTGTGGGAAAAAGCCGAGGTGGCGAAAGACCTCTTTGCCGGTTTTATCGAAAAATATCTGAACTGGGATGGCCTGGATTCCGTACCGACCTGCAAGAATTGGCTCCTGTCCCACATGAATAAAGAGGACATTAATTTTTCCCTTGTATTTCTCTCGCAGTGTATCCAGTATCGGGGCCAGCATGTCACAAGGCACGCAGCCGGTGGAGCCGAAATCGACAAGGGACGCCATGCCACTTGCGCGTACTTTGTCAACCGGATTGTCTTTTGCCAGGGCTGCCTGGATGTTCAGCCAAGGGGCGGAAATTTCAATCTGCATTCTCTGGCCGAGGGTCTGGATGTACTTGTTGATAAACTCCTGCTGTTTCTGCTGAAGAAGGAATTGCACGATTTGCGGCCCGACTTGCCCCAGTGAAGCACCACCGAGGGTTTCTTTATTGCTATTGTAGAAATAGAGGACTTCTGAATCGCCGACCTCAACATTCTTGACTAAAGTGGGCAAATAATCTTGGATAATTGTCTGGTCGTTCTTTTGGGAGATGTCCCTGCCGTTTTTAGCCGCCTCAGCCCTTGCCTCAGCCAAGAGTAGCTTGACCGTTGCGGTCTGCTCCAAAACGAAAAAGGCATTTTTTTCGAGTTTTGGCCGCATTTGCTCCTGCGCTTTAGCGATTTCTTCCCTCAGCTCCTTATCATAAATAAGAAGGTCGCCAGCCTTGAGCAATACTCCTTTGGGAAGCTCCGAGGCCATCGCGTAGGTCAAGGCCCCTATTGTCAAGCCCGGATACAGGTCATTGACCGTCTGGGATTTTGGGGGCACCGAACTGACTGTGCTATTTTTTTCGGCCCCCTGGAGGGGCACCACCAATGCCAACAAAGAAAGATACGCGACTATAAAAATGCCAAAGCGTTTCATCGTCGTTTTCCTCATACTATGTTGTTATTTAGGTACACATTCGCCAATCTTGCAGGCCTTTTGAATTTGTTCGGGCGACAGTTTCATCTTGTCGGCAAGGGCCTGATTGATACTTATCAGCTTGCCCGTCTCGTAAGGGTTCTGCTCGACCCATTTCTTGAGGTTCTCGGCATTGATAAAAAAGCCCTGGTGGAAGCAGCCGGCAGAGGCCCATGTGCCGTCCGGTTTCTGTCGCTGGCCGAACCAGGCAACGGCAGTTGCCGGCTCGAGTGAAGCTACCTGCCCTCCAAAAGTCTTGACAATAATCTTGTCGCCTGTGAGGCGGTCCTTCTCGTGGACTTCTATATCCTTGCCCGTGCGAGCTGCTACACCCAACGCACAGTGAGAACAGCAGCCCCAGGTGTAAAGGCCGTCAACCCTCACCACAGCAGCATCCTCAGGATAAACCGCCCGGTCGCAGAATCCACATCGCGCGGCTAATTCCTTGTCCTGTAGAATCTGCCAGCCGGCGATGGACCCGCCGGCGATTTTCTGCTCAGCCGAGGCTTTTTCTTTGTCGGCAAAAGCTTTGATGGTTGGTCGCCCTGTCTGACCATCGAGCCCGTACAGATACATCGCCTCCGCAGCGGCAATGGGTTCGCCGGTAGCCCAATCTGTCACCGTAACCTTTTTCTGGAAATCAGTTTTGTCCTCGGTCAGACACGAATACATTATGAAATAACAATGCGGACTGCAAAGCCGCACCGGCCCCTTTTCGGTCCGAACCGTCACGAGCGTTTTGGCCTCGATATCGCCATCGCACATATAGCAGATGTTTTCTTTGGGGCGATTGTCGGGCTGGGCGGGCGCGAGTCGCTCGAAGGTAGGCAATTGCGTTTTTGGGCCTGACAGGTCAACGCCAAGCTCTTTCCATTTTGCCAGGATATCCTCTTTAGAGAAAAAGCCTTCGTGGCGGAACAGCTCCTTGCCCGAAGCGTCGTAAAAAATCTGTGTGGGCATTAAGCTGATTCGATATTCCGAAGCTGCGCCGGGATATTTGTTCAAATCGATGAACTGCACGATAATCTTTCCCTCTAACTCTTTCTTAAGCTCTTCCAGAATTGGCGCCATCATCTTGCACGGGATGCACGTGCCTGCTCCTATGTCTATAAGCGCAGGCAAACCTTTGCCCACAAGCTCGGCCGGCTGGTTCTTTGTAGCCGCTTCCTGCTGGGTAACCTTACCGACAGAGGCCGCATCTCCCATCGCTGCTGTTTTTTGGCCGGACTGATTATACTTGACGGCAATTACAGCAGCCACCGCGGCAATTAGAATGACAACTATTGCTACTTTTCCGATTTTGTTCATCTTCGAGACCCCTTCCTTTCTAAGCACCGACCTTATCCACCTTGCCAGAAGCCAGATGCCTGCGGCGATTGCCAGCAGAAGCAGAGGATGTATAGCACGGCCGCCAATGCAGGGGCACTGGGCGACCAGCGCCAACTTCCAAAATATCACGCCCGCATAGCACATAGGCCACCTTGAGCCTCTATTCGTCTGACAAGAGTTTCATGATCTGTCCATGAATGCGACCTCTGAAAGTATCCGGCTCCTGCACCTGTTCCCAGACCTGGCTGATCTTCTCCCAGCGGATGGGTTTGCCGTCCTGGACAGAGGCAACGACCACCGCACTCGAGTCGACCTCGAATAATCGTGTCAGCGGCTGGTTCTCAGGCAGGTCAATATTAACAAGCCTCCATTGCAATACGCCCTCATCGACCGCATCCTTCCACTGTTCCTGAACAACCTGATGGGCCAGTGACTCGGCCAGCAGGCAGGAAGTGCAACGCAACGTGGGATGGAAGTAATAAATAATCACACGGAGGCTTGAAGACGGTGCACGTTGAATCGGACTGGTGCTCATGCGCACATTTACCGGCGAGGCCTGCTGAACCGCCAAAGACCCGGGGTTTGCCCGCATCGTAGCATCCGCAGGCAAGGAATATCTGCTGCGCTCAACCGGCTGACAGCCTGCGATGAGTGTCACCCACAGAATCAAAGATATGGAGGTCATCGTGTTCATCGGCGTTAACTCATTCCTTAATGGGCGGCGGCTCAGTTTTTATGTTCTCTCCTCGATGCCACTCAAATATGGGCTTGCAGTGCCCTTTGCCCCGAACAGCATCCACAGCCGGCTTGATGACGTTCTTAACGAAGATCAGGGCCATTTGCTGGTCGTCGTCCAGCGCGATACGTTCGAGCTCCTGCACCTGCTTGCCATCGAGCGTTATAACCACCTTTTCATCCTGCATTTGGCTGCAACATCTCAACTGCTTTTTGGGAAACTTTGTTGATGTTATCTTCGCTAGCTGGACTCTTTCCTTTCTCAAAACCAAGATTGGCAAGCTGTAGGTGCATGAACTTACCGAATCCGGCCTGCTCTAAACAATTTTTGACGCACTTTAAGGGACAACCATCAATCGCCAGAATCTTTTCGGCGGATTCTGTGGTTTTCATAATACCGCCGACACGTCCGCCGATACCGGCCAGACAGAACATCTTGCCGATGCCGTCTCTGGTCAGTTTTCTTGCCGTTCGATCAGCGATTTCACCAACATCAGCCGCTCCGGAACAGGCAAATATCAAAGTCGGCCCGGCACTACAACAATTAGCCTGAGCGCACATAATATTCCCCTTACATAAGCATCTTTTTTATTTCGTCCGGCGAAATAACTTTGCCGACGCTCTTTACCAGCCCGTCTATTGCCAGAGCCGGCGTCATCATCACGCCGAACTTCATAATTTCACTTATCTCGGTTACCTTTTCCAGCGAGTATTCGATGCTCAACTCTTTGGCAGCTATCTGGGCATTTTCCGCCAGTTTTTTACATTTAGGACAACCAGTGCCGAGAATCTGTATTTTTTTCATCTTGTGTTTCCTGTTTTTTTATCTTTGAAGAATTGCGTACACACACGGCATTAATATCAACGCCGCCACAATTTCAAATACAAGACCACCTATAGCACCAACCGCCATCGGCTGAAGCAGGTCGCCGCCTTCGCCGAGGTTCATCGCTAACGGGATAAATCCCGCGATTGTGGTAAGCGTTGTCATTACTCTGGGCCGAAAACGTATTATGGATGCTTCATATATGGCCTGCAAACTCGGCAGGTTCTCCCTTATTCTCAAATCTTCGGCATAGGTTAGCAAGAGAACTCCATCGTTCATGGTCCCAGCGACAACTACAAGAAGGCCAATAGCCACGGTGGCACCTATCGCCATGCCGGAAAAGTACAGTCCAAAAACCATGCCGATTATGCAAAGCGGCAGGCATAGCAGTATCAACAGGGGTAGTTTCAGACTCTCAAATTGAACTGCAAGAACAACAAAAGCAAAGAAAACGGCAAAAACGAGTATCCACTTCGCTGTTTTTGTCATCTCCGCCATCATCTGTGCCTGTCCGCCCATTTCCAGGTAAACTCCTTTGGGTTTATCAAGAGAGCCCAGAGCAGTCTTTGCCCGTTCAACAGCCTGACCTACACTTATCCCGGCTGAATCAGCTCGGACGATGACCTGTTTGGCCTGATCTTCCCTTACAATCTCAACAGGGCCTACGGCTCTTTTAACCTCGGCAATATCACGGAGATAGAACTGCTCTCCTTGAGTGTTTTCGAGAATTAATTGTTCAATATCATCTTTGGCAGTGATCTTCGTTTCCGGAACCATTACCCGAATGGCATAATATTCAGAGCCCTCTCTGAACTGTGTCGCAACCTCACCCTGAATAAGCGAACGAAGGGTCTGGGCAACCTGTCTTATTGGAATCTGCAGCACGGAAGCCCTTGCCCGGTCAACATAAACCCTGTATTCCGGCTTGGTCATATCCATCGAAAGATTTACGCCGGTAAGCCCTTCGGTCTGATTCAGAGTTGATGCCGCGTTTTGGGCGAAGGCAAATATCTCCTCTATGTCGGCTCCGTTGACTTTGATTTCCACCTGCTGCTGACCAGTCTTCCTTATGCCTTTAATTGGCATGTGCATAACGGCGATTTTGCCGCCGGGAACGGGAATTTTGGCAAGTTCCGGCCTTAGCCTGTTTATGTACTCATCGGTAGAAATCTTTCTTTGGGATTTTGGCACAAGCTGAATATCAATTTCGCCTTCCTGCGCAATCTCATAAGTATAAAGTCCCCAGACCTTGCCGCCTGCCAGTGTGAAATAGCTCTTTATTGCCTCGTCATCCTTTATTTTCTTTTCGATAGTTGCCAGAATACCGTTTGTCTTTTCTACGGATGTGCCTGCAGGCAGTATAACTTTCACCATAACTCTGCCGTCATCGATTTCAGGCAGAAATTCCGAACCTGTTACGCCAAACAGGTAAATACCCAATCCGAGTAACGCTACGGCAATCAATACCACTACCCATTTGAACCTCAATGCCACTGTTAGCAGCTTGCCAAAACCTTGGACCGCATAGTCATTCACCATGTCGAGAATATGGCCTATTCCCCTTCTTGTATGGCCTTTTTTAATGAGACGGTCGGTTATTAAAGGTGTTATCGTTAGAGCAATGAGAAGAGATAAAACCACGATACCAGCAATAACCATCACCAGCTCTTTAAACAGCAATGATATGAGCCCGGGCACCAGCAGAAAAGGTAGAAACAGCGCAAGATAAGAGAGCGTTGCCGCCAGCAGGGCTGCGCCGATTTCACTCATTGCCTTGAGCGTTGACTCACTGCCGTTGAGATTCTTAATACGGGTAATATTTTCAACAGCGACAATCGAATTATCCAGTACAACACCCATAGCTACAACCAGGCCGCCGAGCGAAAAAATATTCAGGCTGAAGCCTGCTGTTTTCATTACAAAGAAATTGGCCACCAGAGTCAGCGGCATCGCAATCATCAGCACGATAATCTGACGCCAATGCCCGAGAAACAGGTACGTGACGATAATAACGAGTATCGCAGCAATAATAGCAGAGTCCTTAACGCTGTTTATGGCTGCCATTACATAATCACCCTGGTTTTCAACCACGCCAAATTCTATATCTTGCGGTATTTCTGCTTTTAGTTGTTCAAGCCTTTCTTTTACTGCCTGAGCAACTTTGACGGTGTTGGCTTCTGCTTGTTTAAGAACGCTCAGCTCGACGCAATTCTTCCCATTGAACCGCGTTATTACACGAATCTCTTCATGTGAATCCTCAACGCTGGCTACATCTTTCAAATACACCAGCCCCTGGTCGCTGTGAGCAACAACAACGTTGCGTATTTCATCGAGCGATTCAAATTCACCCATTGTTCTGGCTATAATCTCACGGGATTCTACAGTAACTCTTCCGGCGAACATCTCCTTATTTTCTTCATAAAGTGTTCTGGCAATACCGGAAGGGCTCAGGCCATAAGCCAGCATTCTGGAAGGGTCGAGATGGACGCGGATTTCTCTTTTTAGTCCGCCGACAATCTCCGCTCCCGCAGTTCCCGAAACGGTCACGATTCTGTCCTGAAGCCAGTTGTCGCACCAGTCCCGCAGCCAGACAAGGTCTCTTTGCTGTGATGAAACTGTTACCTGCATTACAGGCAACTGAGACGGGTCTGCTTTGATAATTACCGGCGGGTCCATATCTGGGGGAAGTTCTCTGGCAATCCGCCCCATTGCGGTTATGACGTCTTGATATGCTTCCTCCACGTCCACGCCGTATTCAAAATTCACCAGAAGTGTGTACATACCCTCAATACTCGATGATTCGAGATAATCAAGATTATCCACGGTGGACAGAACTCTTTCGACAGGGTCGGCGATATTTTTATCAATATCCTCAGGTGTTGCTCCACGCCACCAGATGTGGACTTTTATCATCGGGTATGTAATATCCGGCAGATAATCCACATCAAGCTGACCAAGAGCAAACAGGCCGACCACAAATACTGCTATCGCAATAACTGAACCCGCAATAGGCCTTGATAATGTAGTTTTTGTTATATTCATTTCTTACCGGTCGGTCCCCGACTTGATCGGAGGTTTCTTTGTTTTTTCGCTGCCCATGATTTTCACGGAAGCACCGTCTTTTAATCTCTCATTGCCTTCTGTAATAACCATTTCACCCGGCCTTATGCCATCGATAATCTGCACCATCTGGCCCTGTTCAAGTCCGAGTTTTACCTTTCTTGCCTCTGCCTTTTGCTCCTTAACGACAAAAACAACCTGGACATTGGAAGGCGTCAGAACAACAGCTTTATCAGGAATTAGCACTGCTTTTTCAACTGTTTCTATAACCAGTTTTATCCGGGCAAACATCCCGGGTAAAAGCCTTGTCGTGTTTTGACCAATAATTTTTGCTTCAGCGATTCTTGTTCTGGTCTGCCTGTTTAATTCCGGGTATATCCTGCTAACCTCTCCTCTGAATTTTTCATCGGGATAAGCATCGAGTTGTATTTCCATAGGCATACCCTTATAAACAACAGATGCCTGCGATTCGGGAACAGCGAATTCCAGCACCAGACTTGCAGGGTCATATATTTCGACAAGGTGCTCCCTTGGGGCTACATAATAACCATCAGTTACAAATACCTTCGACACTATACCATCCCATGGAGCTTCTATTTGATAATCTTCTCTACTTTCCACCGCCTTGCTCAACTCTGCTGTTGCTTTTGATACTCTTAGGTTGGCAACTTCCAATTCCTCGGCTGGTATTGCACCGCTTTCAACCAGTTTTTGGGTACGTTTTAATTCCTCTTGTTCTCTGCTTAAGGCCTCCTGCGCTGCTTTGACAAGTGCATCCGCCGCTTTTTTTCGGCCTATAGTCAAAAGCACCTGGCCCGCTGTTACTTCGTCACCTTCTCTAACTATGCATTGTAGCACCGGGCCTTCCGCCGGTGACCCCATTCTTGCTACCTTCGTGGCTATAACCGAGCCTGTAAGCTCAACTGTTTCCGATATCTGGCCTTCTACTGCCGCAATAGCGGAAACTATGGGTAACTTCGCAGCACCCGCACCGGCAGATTGCGCTGGAGTTTTTTTCCTGCAACCCGAACTAACAACAACTGCCACAACCAAAATGATTACAATAAAAAATGTCTTTTTCAAATTTCTTCTCCAACTGCAAGGTGTAGTTGAGCAACTGCTATATTGTAATCTGCCAAAGCTCTGTAGAAGCTGGTCTGCGCCTCAAGCAGCGCATCTTGGGCATCAAGAACATCAACAATTGCTCCCTTGCCCAAATCATATTTTTCCCGTTCTATTCGTAAGGATTCTTTTGCCTGCTCGACGGCTGTCTTTATAGCTTCAGTGCGCTGCTGCGAAGATTGAATGTTCAGTAAGGCAGTCTCAACATCTAATCGAATTTGCAGCTCAAGCCTGCGAAGTCGTTCTCGTGCGGCTGCAAATTTTGCACGCTGTTCAGCCACTTTTGCCTCCACTCGTCCGCCCTCAAAGATTGGTATATCCGCCACAATGCCGATTCGGCCTATGTCATCGGTTTCATCGCCCAATCCGGTAGTCGGCCCAACGGCCCATCTTCCACCATAAGAGCCAGCCAGATAAACATTCGGCCGAAGACCAGCCCGCGCAATATCCACCTTCCGAGCTTGTGCCTCAAGCGCTGATTTTGTAGCCAGATAATCATCGCGTTTTTCCCATGCTAACGCTAAGGCTGAATTGAAATCCGGAACCGCATTTTCCTGTTTGTATGTCAACTCGCCTTGCGGAAAGGGCCGTTCATCAATCCCCGGTTCACTCGGCGGCAAACCGAGAAGGTTCACCCAGGCACGATGTTCGATGGCAAGGACATTTTCCTCTCGCACCAGCCGCTGCTCGATGTCCGCCAGGCGAACCTTCGTACGCAGCCTGTCCACCTCGGCTGCCTTCTGCGCGGCAACCAACGCATCGATGCGTTTTAAATGTTCCTGAAGCACTTGACGGGAGAACTCAAGAGATTCGACGACGCGTTGCTGGGCCAAGATACCGAAGAACATGCTCGATACGTTGAAAATCAGTTCCTCTCGGCTGCGGGCCAAGAGGTGGTTCGCTGCTTTCTGCAGAAGTTCCGCTGCTTTAACCTGATTTACTAATCGTCCACCGGTAAACAACGGCAAAGAGAGAACAAAATCGCCGGAAATAATATCCCGGCTTAAGACCGTAGGGTCGCCCGGCTGGCGTATTGGAAGCAGCCTTTGCTCATCAACGTGATGCGTATATCCTCCTGCTATTCCAAAAATTGGCAATCGCTCTGCTTTAAAAAAATCAAGCTCAGCCTGTGCCGCCATAGCATCCCAACCTGCGGCGGCAACATCCGGATTGTTAGCAAGAGCAATATCGATGGCTTGACGCAAATCTATGAGTCCTTGCACAGGACCTGTAGACGCAACATTGGACGGTCTTTCCCTAACAGTAGTTTTTCGCACGGTAATAGGTGGTTCGACAGGCTCACCACCAAGTCCTTTGAGGGGCGCACAACCCTGAGCAATGTCGAAGGGCTGATACGAGTCGGTTGGCTCCGGTGTGACACAGCCAGACAGTGCCAACAGTACAAGACTCGTAAAAATTCGTTTTATCTCTAACATATTAGTTTATTCATTGAAGTTCCGAACCAACTTTGTGTTTTCAAGCATATTCGTACGAGCATCAGCATTACCGGGACCTCAATCAGCACGCCCACAACTGTCGCAAGCGCGGCGCCGGAAGAAAGACCGAAAAGCATCGTTGCCGTGGCTATCGCGACCTCAAAGTGGTTGGAGGCGCCGATCATAGCCGATGGAGCTGCATCCGCGTAGCTCAGCTTTAGGGGCTTGGATAATAAATAGCCGATCCAGAATATCAGGTTGGTCTGAATGAACAACGGAATAGCAATCCACAAAATCGTCAGCGGATTAGAAAGGATAACCTCTCCTTTGAAGGAAAATAGCAAAACCAACGTAACAAGCAGCGCAATAATCGTAACTGGTGTGAGAAAATAAAGGAATCTTTCCTGAAACCAGTCTCGGCCTTTGGCGGCGATAATCCATTTACGCGAGAAATATCCTACTACAAGAGGCAAGGCGACATAAATAGCTATTGATAGCAATAGTGCCTGCCAGGGCACCGGCAGACGGCCGACGCCGAGCAGGAATCCGCCCAACGGCCCATAAAGAAACAACATGCTTAGCGAATTGATGGCTACCATAACCAATGTATGACCATCATTTCCTTTGGCCAGATACCCCCAGACCAAAACCATTGCTGTACATGGTGCGATACCAAGCAAAATGCACCCTGCCAGATAACTACGCCAGAGTGGGACTTCTAAAACTTTCAATCCATTGACTTCTATTACATTACCGACGCCGTATGTGGCTCCGAGTGGCAAATCCAGACCAAACGGCATCTTGACCCGGTCAACGGCCTGCGGCCCGATTAAACCATAAAATAAAGTTCCGAGGAAGAACAACGCTATCACATACATCGTGAATGGCTTTATCGCCCAGTTCACAAAGAGGGTTAGGCCGACGGGCTTTATACTTTTGCCGGCCTTTAACACCTCGGCAAAGTCGATTTTTACCATAATCGGATACATCATGAAGAACAAACATACCGCGATCGGTATGGAGACAACAGGGGCCTTGTTGACATAAATTGCCAAGCTATCGAGATAGGTGGCAACTGCCGGCGCCAGCTTGCCTAAAACGATTCCACCTACAATACAAAGTGCCACCCAGGCCGTCAGATATCTTTCAAAGATGTTCAGGCCTTTACCCTGCCTTTGAGATGAATTGCCATTTGTCATAAATGATTTCTTTAACGCAGATTTTGTTCTTTATTTCTTAAGTGCTGTTATATCAACGCTGACAACATAGTCGCCAAGTTTTGTTCCTTCCGGCAGGCATTCTTTTACCTGCCCGTAAATCGGATCCTGGCAATCGGCCATCACATCGATGTTGTATGCTTTCTCGGCGACTTGAACATTTTTTAGGCCTGCTTGTCTTGCCATCCTTATCGTCTCGTCGATTGTCACTGCGCCGGCTACACAACTGACCAGTGCTGCAGCGGACTTTACAACATGTTCAGGCAAGGGCTTTTTCAGGGCAAGGTCTGACACACACGCCCTGCCGGGCCGTTTTAATACGCGGGCAATTTCCCGCCAGACCTGCTGCTTATCCGGCGAAAGATTAATTACACAGTTCGAGATTACCACATCAACACTTGCGTCGGCTACGGGAAGATGCTCAATCTCGCCCAGGCGGAACTCAACATTGGAAAGTCCCGTCTTTTCTGTAAATTTCGAGATGGCTGCCCTTGCCTTGCTGATCATTTCCGCTGTCATATCGATTCCGATGGCTCTGCCATTTGGGCCCAGTTTCTTCGTAGCGATAAAGACATCAAGGCCGCCGCCACTTCCCAGGTCTAAGACTACCTGGCCGGGCTTGAGATTTGCGATGGCGGTTGGATTGCCGCAGGAAAGCCCCATATTTGCCCCTTCGGGCAAAAACTCAAGGTCTTCGCTCGAGTAACCTATCCCCTCGGCAAGCTTGTCGGGCGATGATGAGCCGCAGCAGCCACAACCTGAACCACCTTGTGCGATCTGCGTATATCCCTGACGAACGGTTTCTCTGATTTTCTCATTCGACTCAGACGGCATAAAATGTCCCCACCTTTATTTCGATAATCCCTTAAGCAATTCGTCCATCTGGTCTGCGGCACCTTTTCTAACCATTTTCCCGACGTCAATAGCCTGCTGGATTTCACTCTCGTCTATTTTCATTTCACGGGCTTTTGCGATGTGGTATTTCACACAGGGATGGCAATTCGCTGAAACAGAAGCTCCGATAGCAATCAACTCTTTTATATCGGATTCTAACATTTTGTATTTTCCTTATTATCCGAATGAGCTATTGGATGTTTTTTCTGCGTTGCTTTTTTAATGCTTTCCATCAAGTGTTGTATTTTTTCTTTCTGGATGCGTTCTTCATCGCCTTTCGGCTCCAAAGAAGGCTGGGTGATTTTCCAAGTAATCTTTCCGCTCAACGGCTCAGCAGGGTAAGCACCGGGGTCGTAAAGCTCGTATTGTCTGAACGAAGTAGGTTTTTCCTGGTAACAAGACGAGACTGCCTGGCGAATAACTTCAGGTGAGCCTTCGTTAATCATGTCTATCAAGGCAACTTGGTCTCGAAATCGCCTGACAAACTCCGGCTGAACATTGAAGAGATAGGGAGTCGGTGCTTCAGTTCCAATAATCCGTCTGTGTTCATCTAGCCCATTTCTCGCCAGCGAAAGCACCGCATCGCCGACCAGATGCCCCGGTGACTCCGGTCCGCATACAATTAAGTAGCGAATATTGGGGTTGGAGACGATGTTGCAGATGATCTTTTCAATGCCGACGTTTTCTGTCTGTAACGTGCCAGCTAAGGCGGCTCCGCTTTCCACCGCAACCCGAACTAAATTCTCGATATCCGGCGGAGTTTGCTCACGCATCCATCGCAAAATCACCGCTGCGGCCACCGGCGAATAATCATTACCCCGAAGGTAACAACCCTCTTCCGGTGGATAATCCGCAGCCGGTTCTAATTTTTTAATATCTGTCATTATCTTTCTATTATGGATCTGTTCAGATATTTTCCCAATTTGCGTTTATTTTTGTGCAAGGCGAAGTGCTGCTTCAGCTACTCGAATACCCAGCTTTCTGGCACTATCCATCCCGAACTCATCTTTGGTGATGTCATCATTGTAGGCGTTCCAAAGTGTTGCACCTTGATGTGCTCCGGGCTTTCCGCCAACAATCATAACCTCGTGACAGAGCATTGCAGCTTGAATCTGTTCAATGACCAATTCTTGTCCACCATTGCGATATGCACCTACCGCCAGCACTCCTATCGGTTTGTCGGCAAGAAGCAGCTTTGGCGAACGTAGCACGGCGAGGCGATCAATAAAAGCCTTGCACAAAGCGCTCATTGTGCGGAAATATGAAGGTGAGCCAATAATCAATCCATCCGGCACAGGGTCTTTTAGCTTCGGCAGAACAAACTTATCAAGGTCGTCTTTCGGCAGTTCAGGTTCGTTAGGTGTTGCTCGGCTGACCCAGCCCGATATAGTCATTCCACCGAGGTCTAATAATTCCACCATGATTCGAGAGTCAACATCCTTTGCCGCAGATAGAGCGGCATTAACCGCCATAGCAGTTGTTTTACCTGCTCGTGGGCTACAAGAAACGCCCACAATCCTGACTTTTTTGAAATTTTCCTCAGACTTGGCTACTCTCGAGTCCATTGACACAAAAGCAGCAGTAGCACCAAGACCTTTGGTCACAAAAGTTCTGCGGTCCATATTTGTTCTCCATTTTTACTTCTTCCTGAAGAATAAAATTTAACTTACTTTGAAACTTTTTTCATTATCCCCAAAACACGCCAAAAAACATTCCAGTAATTGTGGCCATAATTATTACGAGCAAAATGAAAACAACGGCTTTCTTCGTTCCCATAATTCTCTGGATAACAATCATACTCGGCAGGGATAAGGCCGGGCCCGCCAGTAGTAGTGCCAGGACCGGGCCATTGTGCATACCTAACTTCATTAGCGCCTGGGTGATGGGAATCTCAGTGAGCGTAGCAAAATACCAGAAGGCGCCAATGACACTGGCTACGAAGTTGGCTGCCAGAGAGTTATCGCCGACCCATTGAGCGACTTGTTTTTCCGGCAGCAAGACACTTACAAAGCCGACTATGAACACACCGCCGTAAAGAAGTGGTACGAGCAGCTTGGTGAAATCCCATGTATTGTGTATCCACTGGCTGAGTTCATCCCGCTGGAACCATCGCCAGCCCATCAGCACCACAAGCAGTCCCATCAGACCGGCCAAATACCACTTTATGTGGAGAATGGCTATAATTAAGGTTTTTTGCTCCTGCATATCGGCTATTTCAGTCTTACTTAATGTAATTTTGTCGCCGAATTTGTTTTCACCGAGGTCTTCTTCAAGCTGGAAGCGGACGCCGTCTTTGGTCTCGTGAATGACGACGGCCTTGAATTGCCTGCCGTCGGTCGTCTTCACAACCACATTGCCAGGGTTGAACCAGTCGCTGAACACCAGAAAAAGAATCATACAGGCAAGAAACAAGGCCGTCTTTGCGATGTGCCGTTTCGGCTTTTCCGGCTCCGGCATTTGTAAAGCGGCTTCTGCCTTTGCTCGCTCACCCCTGCGAAATATCACTGCCATAAGCAGCCCAACCACCACGGAAAAAACAACGGCTCCAATAAATCTGCCCATCCCTATGGGAAAACCCAAAACACGAGCGGTAAGAAATATCGCAAGGACGTTTATCGCCGGACCGGAATATAGAAACGTTGTCGCAGGACCCAGCCCGGCGCCAAGTTTATATATACCTGCAAACATCGGCAGGACACTGCACGAGCAGACCGCCAAGACACATCCGGCAACGGAGGCCATCGCATAAGCCAGAACCGGATTAGCATTCGGTCCCAGATACCGCATGACCGAGGCCTGGGACAGGAAGGTAATAATGGCTCCGGCGATGAAGAGTGCCGGCACCACGCAGGCCAGCGTGTGATTGCGGGCGTACCACTGAAGCAGGCGAAACGCCTCCTGGATCGCTTCCTGAATCTTAGGATTACTTAACGGCAGAAAATAAGCTACAAGAAAAATTCCAGCCAGAGCAGCAAAAATCTTTAGCTCTCGTTTCATATATTTCTTTCAAAACTTTGTGCGTATGTGACCATTTAGTTACATAGTGCAGTATAATAAAAGCGTGATCGACAATCCCTCATATCGACCACGCCCCCTAAATAGCTTTTAGCAGTTTTTCATTTTCTTTGGCCTGCTGCTTTAAGACGCCCGTAACGCACGAAAAGAAATCAACGATGCAGGCACACTTGAGTCTGTAAATAACCTTCAGTCCCTCTTTGCGATGTTCGAGTATGCCGGTGCCAACCATAACGGAAAGATGGCGGGAGACATTTGATCGCTCGGAGCCGAGATAATCTGCGATGTCGCAAACGCATTGCTCACCGTCTTTTAGAAAATCCACGATGGCGATGCGTAGCGGGTGACCTATCGCCTTTGCAATCTCCGCCTGCTTTTCAAATAGCAGTTGTTTTTTCTTCGGTAACATTACGCCTCCTTAACTTTGTTACTACGTGACTATATACTTATATAATATCACAAGGTTCAATTAGAATCTACAGAAATTTTGCTTTTTTGGTTTGCTCCGTTTAACATAATGCCCGATGCAGGAATCAATTAGGGTCACGGGAGACTGCAAGATGAGAAAATTGGCTCTCACAATTATTTTAGCTTATGGAGCTGCTGCCGCATTGGGGCAGGACCAGCCCGCGGGCAGGTTCCAAGAAGTCGCCGCTACGATGGTCAAGGCTATCAACGAAACGGATTACGCCGGCGTTGGAAAGGATTTTGCCCAGACTATGGCGGACTTCTTTCCCTTAGAAAAGCGAGAGCCATTTTTTAAGGACCTATCGGCCCAATACGGCAAAATCGTCAAGTTTGATGAGCCGCGAGTGGTTCAACCCGGACAGGCAGTTTTTGTTGGTCACTGTGAACGAGGCAAGTTGGACATAACGGTTTGGCTGGATGATGACGACAAAGTCATCGGCTTATTGTTCCTGCCACATAAACCAAGTATACCCGTGTCCGACCGAAACCAGACCGAGCTATCACTGCCTTTCAGAGGCAGATGGCTTGTTGTCTGGGGCGGGGACACAAAAGAGCTGAATCAGCACCACGATGTTCCCAACCAGAGGTTTGCTTTCGATTTTCTTGGCGTTGATGAACAGAGGAAAACACGCAAGGGCAAAGCCCACGTAAATGAAGACTACTTTGCATTTGGCAGAAAGATATTGGCTCCCGCTGATGGGACCGTGACGGACGTCATCGCTGGGGTCAGAGATAATGTGCCGGGCTCAATGAACCCATACTCAGCACTTGGCAATGCCGTATTTATTCAACATCGGGAAAATGAGATATCGGTTCTGGCCCATTTGAAACTTGGCAGCGTAAAAGTCAAGGTCGGCGATAAACTCAAAACAGGGCAACTGATAGGTCTTTGTGGAAACTCCGGAAATTCCTCGGAGCCGCACCTTCATTATCACCTTCAAAATACTCCCATCATGCAGGATGCAACAGGCATTAAGTGCTACTTTCAGAAGGTCATTTTGCTGCAAGATGGCAAGAGTCAAGCCAAGGCGGAGTATTCTCCCGTAAAGGGCGAAATTATTGTCGCTGAGTAGTTCCGGAAAAATGCTCCGGCCGGAATTAGTACCTTTTTCTAAACCTTGCGGTGGGTAATTAGGTGTTGGTTCCACTTTTCAATATCGGGTATTGGCATACCGCCCTATTAGCCATTCGGCTGTGCCAGAAACTGCCAGCGCACAGCAGAAGTATCTTCATTTTTTCCTTTATTATTTGCATTGTTTTTCCAAATCCTATACTCAAGGTCATATGCTCGCCAAGAAATAAAAGCCAGCAAGGATAAGTAAAGCTCCAGCTATGATTCTTATGGCAGTTTCAGCTCTTTTTGCTTTAATTGCCGATTTACCAAAGGACACGCCCAGCATGATTACAGCTAAGGGCAAGCTGAACCCGACTGCATAAGCGGCCGTTATCCCCATCGCCCAAAAGGTATAACCCTGCAATACAGCGACTCCCAATATAATGAAAATTCCCGGGTTACAAGCGAGAGAAGCTACGCTAATTCCTCCTCCCATAACCAGTCCAAATGCTGCCGCACCAAGAAACCCTTTGGGTTGCGACTTGCTTTGAAAAGTTTTTGCAGGAGACTTAAATGGTAATAACTTTAGTGCAGCCAGACCCACAAAGATTGCTATCAGGCCGGCAAAGACCTTCCAGTATTTTCCCATTACATCCTGAGCGACCTGGCCTATAAAGCCGGCAATAGTCCCAAGAATAACAAGCGATATCGTTGTGCCCAGCATGAAGAACAAGGCGGCAAAGAACTTTGCCCGGCGGTCGCTGTCTTCTCGCGTGCCTGAATAGCCGACTATTGCACCCAGTAGGGGCAGCGTACAGCAGGCGCTTGCGACCGCACTGACCAGTCCGAGAACAAATGCCAGGGGCAAGGCCAAGGGTCGGAATCCCGTTTGTTCAAGTACGGTCTTGGCCCATTGCATTATCGACTGAATCCATTCCACCGTTTTGTGCCCCCTTTACCTCCTGGGACCTACAGGACCGCAAGTAGTCGTTCCCGGAGGACAGCAGCCTGAGGCTGGTCTTGAGGCCGTCACAAACGCCTGAAGCAGCTTCGTCTCAGTAATCTGGCCCGAAACACCGCTCGCCCCACGACCCTTTACCATAGCAAGCACACAGGGTAGGGAAAACTGACTTGCCAACTGCGCATAATCAGGTCCGCCTTTCTTAAGTGTGAAAGCGGAGACGCGAGTTCCGCCAGCCTGGATCTTTTTGGCAGCGGCTTCGACCTCGTCGGCTGTAGTTTGGTTGCCTTGTTGGTCGTCGGCGGCAAGAAGGATGAAAACGGCGTCGGTGTCTGCCGCCACCTTGTTGAGAGAAGCCAAGGAATCCAGTTCGGGCCCCCATATCGTGGGTGCAGCCTTATCAGACTTTGACGCGGCGTTTAGCTCCGAAGAAGTGTCCGACTTGCCCTCAGGCTGAATTGCGGCAAACGACTGTTGGGTCTGATTATTCGCGGAATTAGATTTACTGATAAGTGACCGCGCCAGAACTATACCGGCAGCGAGCACAATAATAAGAAATACCAACATCTTCCAGGTTTTGCCGCTGCTTGAACCTGGTGAACAACAATCTCCGCTTGCAGAAGCTGACGGACAACACGCCCGCGAGTCCTCCAGGTTTTCTTTCCCGGCTTTGCCGGTATTATCATTGTCGAGCATTTTATTCTCCTTTCTAAACGTTTTCTTTTTTGCGTTTTCGCGAATTGCCGCGATGATTTTTTCTGGTGTAAGATTGCCCATAGAAACGACCTCATCTTCCAGCGCAATTATCGGCAGAGCGGCAGGGCCAAAAGAGTGCAAAAGCTGGACAATTCGAGGATGGTTTCTCATGTCGTCGTCATTTTTTACGTTGAGGACTTCAACTTGGTAGCCGAGTTCTTTCTCAATGCCGGCTTTGAGGGCCTGAATATCCTTCTCTGATTGACCAGTAGGACCACAGCAGGAAGACTGCTCGCCGCAGGGAAACTCGTGGGGCATCATAAAGATTTTTAAAATTTTGTTTTCTTTCATCTTATCACCTCATATAAAAAGATTAAATACGTATCCTGCGATTACACAACCAATAAAACTTAAGCCCACATAAAGGGCCAGGACTTTTGGCTTAAAGACACCGGAAAGCATCGCAATAGAAGGCAGCGACAGCCCCGGTCCTCCGAGAAGATAGGCAAGCGTTGCACCACCTCCCATCCCCTTCTGAATAAGAGCAAGGGCAGTGGGAACCTCCACATAGGTGCAAACATAGGCCAAAACTGCCACGACAGAACTGACAAGAACGGAGTTCAGGTTCTCCCCACCTACGAGTGCCACCACAGCATTCGTCGGGATAAGAACCTTTATTGCACCAGCGATAATCACTGCAAGCACAAGGTAATAATTCAGTTGAATGAAGAACTCCCAGGCGGTTTGAATGAGTTTCTTTATGCGCTGACCGAAAGTCAGTTTCACATCACCGGTAGGAAGGACAAAACAAGCAGCGGTGCCGCCTCCTTTGGCGCCTTTGGAAGTTTGAGGCAGATGCCAAAGTCCGTCCTTATCCCGGTCCAGGATGCCTGCTTCACCAAGAAGAAATAATTTTTCCTCCTCTCCGGGAGCAAGTCTCTCCGTGGGAAGTCTGCCTGGATTTTTAGAGAGTGACATGCCTACCTTGAAGGCGAACTGTTGCAACTCCGGCGACAATCTGGGTGTCATGCCCAGCTTTATGAACCTTCTTATGAATCTTTCCTTACGTTGCCAGTAAGACAGAGTTAATCCAACACCCATAGCGATAAAGAATGTGCCAATTATCCTTCCGACCGCCAGTTTCCAGCCCAGAATCCCCGCTGTCATAAATACCGCAGGGACATTGAGCATCGGAGCACTGATGAGAAATGCCATTGTCGGTCCCAGAGGAATTCCGGCTTCTACCATTCCGGCAAGCACAGGGACAATCCCGCAGGAACAGATAGGGATAACAGCACCAGCAAAAGCTGCGGTAAAATTGGCCCTAACTCCACCATAACCCATTTTCTTTTTAACTTTCTCCCACGGTACAAACACTACGAGACCAGCGGCAATAAACATCCCGACAACCCAGTACTGAAATAATTCCACAAGTACAGCCGCCCCCTTGATATAAATGAACCACACCACCTGTGGGATATTCCACGAAAGTGGAGATTCAATCTCGGTTAGCCTCGCCTGCTCACCAATTACACCTTTTGGCTGCAAAAGCCCGCATTTGACAAGTGCTCCTATTGAGAGGTTGTTCAAATAGGCAAAAACTACGGCGCTTATGTAAAGAACCGCAACAACCACGAGATAGAAACATTCTCTTCTATTTGGCTTTCTGAACATCCAGCTTATCTGCCTTTCGGTTTGCCAGCTTGCTGTTTCTTGATCTTGCGCTTCTGTAGCATTTACACAGCTCCTCCATGCTTTTCTTACGTATGGCACTCAGTCGTTCAGCATCTGAATCTATTCGTTTGTCGCCCGTGAGAGAGTTCCGCACCCACCTAATCGCTTCGAGCACAAATTCCGGTGCGTCTTCATCAGCGGGCCGATAATAATTCCAACGCCCTTCCTTTCTCGCATCAACCAAACCGGCCTGATACAGAATGGACATATGCTTTGAGACCGTTGACGGAGCAAGTCCGAGCATTTGAATCAGTTGGCACACACAAAGCTCGCCCTCACATAGCATCATTAATGCCCTGACTCTGTTTTCATCAGACAGAGCCTTTGTAATATTTATGATGTTACGCATATCTACTTCCTTACTTCGCCATATATCGAAGCATTATAAACCAAAAAACCTTGTTCATCAAACAAAAAATGCCTTAAGAAAAAATTTATTTGATTATGCGATTATGAATATAGAGGTGCCGACTAATTTATATGCTTGGTCTTATGTCGATTATACCTCTTTCGGTCTTACGATTTTGACCACCGACGCCACGTTTGCGTTTAGTCAAGCGCATCCGAACTGACGAACAACGACGCTAATACTTTTTTCTAAACCTGGCGGTGGGAATATTGAGCAATTTACGGTACTTTGCCACGGTGCGTCGAGCCAGATTTTTTATCCCGATCTGAGCTAATTTTTCGCGGATCTGGTCGTCGCTCAGGGGCTTGGTTTTATCTTCGGCGTCGATGATTTCCTGAAGCTTGACTCTTATTGCTTCCCAGCTATGAGCCTGGCCGTTATCGTCTTCCATCCCGCCGCTAAAGAATTTTCGCAGCGGCAAGACCCCCCAGGGACACTGCATATACTTGCCGGCAACTGCTCTGGAAACAGTGGCAAGATGCACCCCGACATCGTCTGCGACTTTTGACATCGGCAGCGGCCGAAGGTAAAGTGGGCCCTTGTCAAAGAAATCTTTCTGGTACTTCACCACCGCCTTGGTAACTCTCAACAGTGTGTGTTTTCGCTGCTCTATCGCATCCATAATCCACTGAGCCGAGCGGATGTTATTCTGCAAAAACTTTCGTGCCGGCTCACCGACCTGTGAGTCTTTTGCCATTCTTGTATAGTACGGATTTAGTCTGAGGCCCGGCAGGTCGGTGTCCCTCAATCGCACAGAATACTCGCCCGAATTATCGCAGGGCTCAACTATTACATCGGGAGTGATAGGATGGTTTTGGTCCGGGCCGATTTGCAGCCCCGGAGAAGTGTCCAGCTTGCTCATACGTTCGATCGCGCGGTTGATTCTCTCGATGCTGCAATTCATCTTCTTAGCAATACCCGGCAGGCGATTTTCCAGCAGTGCGTCCATGTGCTCGGATACAAGCTGGGCCTCGAAGCTCATATCGTCCGGGCTTTGCGCCATCTGGATAAGCAGACATTCTTTCAGGTTGCGCGCCCCGACGCCGGCGGGCTCTAATTTTTGCGCAAGCTGCAGCGCCTGTTTCAAATCATCGAGGGTGAATTCAGCCCGGTCTTTGTTGTGCAATTGCTCCAATCTTACGGTTAGATACCCTCTATCGTCGATATAATCTATTATTGTGCTGCCGGCTCTTTTTACCGGCTCGTCAGCCTCGACCAGCCGCCACTGCTCCATCAGGTGATCGTGCAGCGACACAGGCGGGGCAGCGGCGTTCTTGATGGCCTCGAGCTTTCTGTCGGGCTCTTCGGTTTGCCTGCGGCCGTAGAAGGGCTCAGCCTGCTCTATGTACTCTTTGAAGTCATCCTCAACATTTTCAAGGCGTTCGAAGTCTTCAACCTTGTTGTTGTCAGTGTTGATGACCAGGTCCTTTTGAGCTATGTTGTCTTGCGGCTCCTCCTCGACAGGCTCAGTTTCATCGGCAGTTGAAGGCTCATCCATTTCCAGGACCGGGTTATTGTTGAGCTCCTGCTCGATTCTTTCCTGAAGCGCCAGGATCGGAAGCTGGAGAATCTCCATTGATTGAATCATGTGCGGAGCGAGCTTCATCCGCTGCTCCATCCGCATTTCTCCGGTCATCTCCAGCTTCATAAAAACACCTATCGGTCGAGCGCTCTGTTGCTCCTCAGCCGATGAATGTCATTCTGAGCGCAGCGAAAAATCTGGGCAGCGATACCCAGATGCTTCGCCTTCCGGCTCAGCATGACAACTCATCAGATGGCGTGTAACAGAGCACTAGCATATCGCGTTTCCTAAGTCGCGCTTTATTACGCTCTTTTGCCGTTGGCTCTATTATATCATAAATGCGCCTGAAGACCTCGTCAAATCCGGCTGGCAATTAAAAACTTCAGCGTGCGCGACGCGAAGTTCTACAAGGTCCACCCTTCACGGTAGGAGCAGTGGACGTACTTGTTGGCCTCGGGCACGTTGGTGCAAGTCATATTCGGTCCGTCCCAGCTCAATTTTTTGCCCGTACGAATCGCAATGTTACCCAGCAGAACCACTTCGGTCAGCGGGCCTGAGAAGTCGAAATTGGCCTGAGCTGGTTTGCCGCCCTTGCAGGCCGCAAGCCACTCTTGGTGGTGTCCGATCGATCTGGAGATAGTTTTTGGCGGCAGCTTGTAGGCATTCATCTTCGACTCCGGTATCAGACGTGGACTTGCCGCGCACCAGCCCGGAGCCAATATCTTACCTTTGTCGCCCACCAGGAGTGAGCCGCCGTCGTTGTCGCCGAGCCGTCGGCCCTCCTCAAGCTCTTCAGGCCGAGGCGGCATATTGCCGCCGTCGTACCACATCAGGGTCACGGGCGGCATATCCCCGCGAGCGGGGAATTCATACCGTAGAATTGACTTCGTTGGCCCCGTTTCATCGTTCGCCCCTTCCTGGGACACGACTTCTACGGTTGTTGGATATCCAAGCTTCAACGCCCAAAAGATCGGCGAGCAGTTATGTATGCCCATATCGCCTAACGCTCCGGTGCCGAAGTCCCACCAGCCGCGCCATTTGAACGGCACATACGCGGGATGATACGGGCGATACGGTGCCGGGCCCAGCCACAAATCCCAGTCCAGAGTGTCCGGCACGGGCGGCGTTTCCTTTGGCCGGTCGATGCCTTGAGGCCACCAGCCTTTTGGCCGGTCGGTCCAGGTGTGGACCTCTCGCACTGAGCCGATAGCCCCATCCCAGACCCATTCACATAATAGGCGAATTCCTTCGCCGGCATGGCCCTGGATCCCCATCTGTGTGGCTACCTTGTGCTGACGGGCCGCCTCGGTGAGCTTGCGAGCCTCGTATATCGAGTGTGTCAGCGGCTTTTCACAGTACACGTGCTTACCCATTTTGATGGCCATCATGCTGGCTACGGCATGCGAATGGTCCGGCGTAGAGACTATCACCGCGTCGATGTCTTTTTGCTTTTCCAGCATCTGACGAAAATCACGGTATATCTTGGCTTTCGGAAATCGCTTGAAGGTGGCTTCTGCCTGCTTGGCGTCCACATCACACAGCGCAACGATGTTTTCAGTACTGACTGCTCCCATATTATCGGCCCCTCGCCCTCCAATGCCGATGCCGGCGATATCGAGCTTCTCACTCGGCGGTGTCTGGCCAGGTCCTCCGAGAACATGGCTGGGAACGATTGTAAATGCCGTCGCTGCAGTAGCACCTCTAAGAAAGTCACGACGTGAAAGGCTGCGGACTTGCCCGCCAGGCGTACGCCGGGCTTGCTTTCTGGGACTTCTACCTCGATTTTTCATCTGATTTTTTCCTCGATAGATGTATGCGCCTTGTATCTGATTTTATGGAAATGGGTAACCCCATGTTTCTTTACAATCGCAAACATCCTCAGTCACATCCCAGAACCCGCCGGCCACATATATTTTATTGTCAATTACTCCAGACACGGCGCAACACCGACCAGCCGGCATCGGTTCGACCTGGCCAAAAGTTTCCTTTTCCATATCAAAATAGGCGG
>CAZMLE010000044.1:0-34542 GCA_964567045.1 uncultured Pirellulales bacterium
ACGACTATCTGGTAAAGCCCTTTTCTTTCGAAGAGTTGTTGGCACGAGTCCGCGCATTACTGCGTCGAAGCTATCGGGAGAAGAACCCCGAGATCAAGGTCCAGGACCTGCGGATTGACCTGACGACACAGAGGGTTTGGCACGGTCGGGACGAAATTCGGCTTACGCCGAGGGAATATGCCCTTCTGGAGTACTTGGCCATGCGGGCCGGGCAAACGGTGTCCCGCACAGATATATGGGAGCATGTCTATGAGTTTAAATCCACGGCATCAAGCAACGTAGTCGATGTCTACATCGGTTATTTGCGAAAGAAAATCGAACAGCCATGTAAACCTCCCCTCATCCATACAGTGCGGGGCCGCGGCTATATGCTGGGGCCAAAAGCATGATGCGCTCACTTCGAACTCGTTTACTTTTCGGCATTATATCTGGAATGTTGCTGCTACTACTGACCTTCAGCCTCATAGTTTACATGCTGATTCATCGTGCATTGCTCAATCAGTACGATGCTTCGCTGGCATCTGTGGCCCGGATATTGGCGGCTTCGGTGGAAGTGGACGAGAACAACGTTGAGCTGGAGTCCGATGTTCAACAGATGCCTGAGTTTCTCAGGCCAGATCGACCAACCTACTACGAGCTCTGGCGGTCGGACGGCACCGTGGTACTCAGATCACCTCTATTAGGCGCAGACGATCTTGTGCACCTTGAGGGCTCCATCAACGCCCTCGTCTTTGCGATGTCACAGGACAAAAATAGCAGACCCCTACGAGCCGTCGGTCTGAAGTTCATACCCAGGTCTGCAAATAGCGATGGTAAAGGGCAGCCGCAGCTTATGCAAGAACAGACGCTTACTCTGGTGGTGGCTGGCGATGTCAGCAGTTTGCAACGCCAATTGGGCCTGCTGCGATGGCTTCTCTTGGGAGCCTCCGGCGTGACAACTGCTCTATCGGTTTTTATCGCTGCTGTTGTGGTTGGACAGGGTCTCAATCCTTTGAACTCCATCGCGGCTGAAATCGCCGCTATCAAGGAAGACGATCTGGCGGTACGTGTTGGAACTAGGTCAGTTCCAAGCGAGATCGCACCGATAAAGAACCGATTGAACGACCTATTATCCCGCCTCGAAAATGCTTTCACGCGAGAGAGACGCTTCACCTGCGATGTCGCCCACGAACTACGAACGCCTTTGGCAGGAATCCGCTCTACAATTGAGGTAGCCCTACGGCGCGCTCGCAACACCGCTGAATATCAGACTGTACTTTCTGACTGTCTGGCAATTATTGAAAGCATGCAGACGATGGTGAATAACCTGTTGATGATTGCCCGGCTCGATGCTTGCCAGGTGGCTTTCCGCCGGGTGCAGATATACCTGGCTGAACTGGTGAATTCCTGCTGGCGACCGTTTTCGGAAAAAGCAGTTGAACGCAGGATCGCTTTCGAGAACCGCGTCCCAAACGATGTAACGGTCAATTCAGACCGTGAGAACTTCTCGATGGTTTTGTCTAATCTTCTGGACAATGCCATCGAATATACGAACGATGCCGGCCAAGTTTGGGTGACAGCCCGCCATACCGATCATTCCATAGAGCTCACCGTTGCCAATACGGGTTGTCAGCTCACCAATGAGGAAGTCGCACGGGCATTTGACTGCTTCTGGCGCAGTGATTCATCTCGCACAGACACAGGCGCCCACTGTGGCTTGGGCTTGCCTCTGGTTCAAAGGCTTGTCAGGGCGCTAGGTGGTTCTGCTGCTGCCGAGGTACAGTCTGGCGGGGTATTTACGATTCGGCTGACCCTGCCGCTATCAGCCCCCTAAAGCGGCCAGGAAAAACCGTGAAGAAAAAAGCCCTAAGCGCTACACTTAGGGCCTGTTAGTTCGTAACTGAAAACGTATTTCTGTAGAATCGAGTTGTTAGACTGCGGCAAATACAGGCGGTGGTCGAATCCGGATCGGGAAATGCAGTTTTTTCGGAAAACCATCTTGCTCGACTACTTGATACTGTAATCGGTCTATGTAATCCGTCACGTCCCGATGGGCCGATGCGGCAAGAACAAACCATACCGTCCCAGCTATGGACTTTATGACCTTCATAGTCTACCCCCTGACGAACCTATTGATTGTATCGGCTGTAGGTAGATTTTTTCCTTAGCCAAATTAGCAATGAACCCGCGGTATGAGCGCCCACTAAATTTTTAGTCCCGCAATTTAATGCCGGGTCCGTCACCGTCCCGGCGACGGCTAAACTCCCCGAATACGCGTTTTCAGTACTGATATCGGCCTTTTTTGGGGAAAGGTTTCCCGTGAGGGTCGGATGAAGCTGGTGAAAGAAGGAAGTGATAGAAAGCGGGGCCAGCATTTTCTGGCTGATTATTTCGATCTTTGCAGCAGGGCTATTGCCAGTTGCTGGAGCGTACCAGCTTCGGGGCCGAAGGGCTTTAATACCGCTACCGCCTCATCGGCCAGGTTTTTGGCCAAGTGTCTTGATTTTTCCATCCCCAATACAGCCGGGCAAGTTGCCTTGCCCGCTTTTTGGTCTTTGCCGGCGGTTTTGCCCAGTTGCTCGCTCGAAGCACATACATCAAGAATATCGTCGGCTACCTGGAAACCCAGACCAATCTTCAATCCGTATTCACACAGACGGTTTACTTGCCGGGCATTCGCGCCGCCGCAAATAGCCCCCATCGCGGCAGCACAGCGGAACATTTTGGCAGTCTTATTGGTATGAATGTATTGCAAAATCTTTTTATTGACGGCGGTTTTTTCCGCCTTTAGATCGGCGATCTGACCCGCAATCATGCCAGCCGGCCCAGCCGCCTCCGCCAATTGGCTAATTAGTTTTACCGCGATGGTCGGCTCATCAATCTTCTTAGCCAAAATTTCGAAAGCGAGCGTCAAAAGAGCGTCGCCCGTCAGTATCGCGGTCGCCTCCCCAAAGGCCTTATGGCAGGTAGGCTGACCCCGGCGATAATCGTCGTTGTCTATAGCAGGCAAATCGTCGTGTACAAGCGAATAGGTGTGCACCATCTCGACTGCTGCCGCTGCGATTTCAGCACTGTGATTTATCCCGCCGCTGACCAGCTCACAACACCAGAGCACCAGCACCGAGCGTATGCGTTTGCCCGGCGCAGTAAGAGTATACCACAGTGCCTGTTTCAAGGGCTGCTCGATGTATCCGTGCTCAGCCAAAAGCCGCTGCAGGATATAAGTGACCGACTGTGCCTTGCGACGCAGCAGCTCGTTGAAATCGGAATGGATGGGCTTACTAACCGCCATCGCAGCTACTCGTTTACTGAGCCAGGATTTTGCGTTCTTACCCAAAACTGATATTATAAATACTCCTGCATACTTTTACAGCGAATTATGAAGGCAGACATGATTCTGATTCTTGGCGTTACTGGCTCAGGCAAGGGGCGATTGGCTTTTGATTTGGCCAAAGATTTGGGCGCCGAGATAATTAGCATCGACTCGATGAAGGTCTATCGGCGAATGGATATTGGCACTGCCAAGCCGCCTAAAGAAGCACGCGCGCAAGTTAAGTACCACTTGATCGACATTGTGGAGCCAAGCGATTCATTCAGTGTAAGGAGTTTTCTGGATAACGCGCTTGAGGCAATCCGGCAGATAAGAAGCCGAAATAAACCCGTAGTCGCGGTGGGCGGAACCGCGCTATATATAAAGGCACTGCTTTACGGCCTGTTCGAGGGCCCAGCAGCCAACAAGCAGATTCGGGCCGAACTGAGAGCACGGGCGGAAACTGGCGGCCTGGAACAGCTTTATCGCCAACTAACACAAGTCGATCCGGAAGCGGCTGCTCGCATCCACCAAAACGATGCCAGGCGTATAATCCGGGCTCTGGAAGTATATGAACTTACCGGCAAGCCAATCTCCAGCTTCCAGCGGCAGTGGAACCCACAACAGACGAGCGACGAGCGACGAGCGACGGACTATGACTGGACGATAATCGGCCTACGAAGAGACAAAGCCGAGGAAAACAAGAGGATTAACGCCAGGGTCAAGAAGATGATTGCTGCCGGCTTGGTTGATGAAGTCAAATCTCTGCTTAGCGAAGAAGAACCGCTAAGCCCCCAGGCCCGATGTGCTATCGGCTACGCTGAGGTAATAGACCATCTCAGCGGGAAAACAACCCTGGAGGATGCGATTGAGCTTATAAAGAAGAATACCCGCCGGTTAGCTAAGAGCCAGCGAACCTGGTTCAAGACCTTCCGAAACGTCCACTGGCTCGACATCGAGTCAATCGAATCCGACGAGAGAGTTTTCCAACGCGGCAAGAAAGTAATAGTAGGTGGAAAGTAGCGCGTCGGAAACTATGGGCTGCGCCAAAACCATACGCATCCTGCAGTGGTTCAGTTAGACCGTTTGCAGTTGGCGTTGGGCCCGCAGCACGGCAGCAGTGTCGCTTAGAACAAGCTGCTTTATCAAGCTGGCTGGAACCACGCTCAGGCCCATATTGAAGAGCTTCTCCTCCACCATCGATGCTATCGTCCGTGCGGTCTGTCGGGAAAGGCCGTGCTTGATGATGAGGTCTTCGACGATTCTGCCCTTATCCCAGCGAGACCTGCCGGCGCACTGCTCCGGCTCGCACAGCAGCTCGGCATCCGCCAGCTCCTGCATATCCACCGCTACCACCTCAATTCGACCGCGCCTAAGCTTACGCTCGAAATGATGTTCGGTTAGCGCAACAGCGGCTTCTTCGTACCCGGTCGCGGACAAAACCGCCTTGATGATAGAAAAGATTTCGCTGCTGGTCACACTGTGCGGATTCTGCTTCCGATATGAATAATATGTCACGACCTCTGCAAGCTCCTCCGCGATGCGTATATCCGGTTGACCGACCGCGACCAGGGCGTTACTGATTGCGCCTATGACTTTGGTGTGTGAGTACTCCTCGACAGTTCCATCTGCCTTTGTAACTTCGAGCTGCGTTTTCATGTGCTTACCCTTGCCTCCGTGCACAGCTTGACAACCAAACGCTGAAAGCAAAGCATAAAACCGTACAACACTAATTTGAACAGGTCTTGGTCTCTAAGTCAAAGGTTTTCTCTCCTCACTCGTCAAAAAGCTTAAGCTGCTCGACGGGCTCGGCATTCTGAATAACGCCGCTGACTTCTTCAATCAGCTCATTTGCGTCTCTGAAATCACGGTAGACACTGGCGAAGCGAATGTAGGCGACCTTGTCGACAGCCCGGAGGTGCTTCATTACGCTTTGGCCGATAAAGGCCGACGTAACCTCCTTGTCAAACTTTCGCAAGATGTCCTCCTCAACTTTGTCGGCTATCTGCTGAATCTGTTCAGCCGAAACCGGCCTCTTGTAGCAGGCCTTCTGCAAACCGCTGACGATTTTGTCTCGCTCGTAAGGAACCCGGGACTTATCTTTCTTTATCACGTAAAGTTTGAAACCTTCGCCGGCCTTTTCATAGGTGGTGAAGCGTCTTCCGCACGCCAGACACTGACGCCGGCGCCTAATCACTCTGCCAGAATCGCTGGACCGCGAATCAATAACCTTATCCCTGTCTTCCTTGCAAAAGGGACATCTCACAAGCCAGCTCTACCTCCTTTGCCTCTTAGCATTTGGCCTTGCGGCACGCCTATTTTTGCCGCCCGTCAATTCGATACCACATCTCGCCCATTCGGACATTTTAAGGCCAAGATATAGTGTGTCAAAGAAAATTTTTGCTTCGATGGCAGGCAACGTAAACCGACTGTGAGACCGCCCGGAAACCGCCAAACAAATCCGCCGTCCGTCTAGCGGATAGATTTCCCGGCTAAATACCAGATATTTAGCCCCGCAGTTTACCGCGGGGTTATATCACTTATTTATGGTAGAGGGTACATTTCGCGTTTTACACGAGGTACTGCGGCGCCAGCAGTTCTGGCATAAAAAAAGCCCCTGCGCGTGCAACGCAGAGGCCAACTCGGAAAGAAACTTACGTAGCCCCCCTTAAGGCTCTACAATGGGCCGCCCACTTGGCGGGAGCCCAAATTCTTCCCTCCAGCCAGGGGCATTACCCTCCTCTGCCAGGCACTGCTTGCCGGCACTTGACCGGCGGAGGTGCCAAGTAAGCCAGACTTTTTTATCTGCGGCCAGCCCACCTCACTACAAAGAAAGCAGACTCGCCCGGCATTGGATTACTCCTCCGACCCTATTAAAGTCTAACATAAGAATCTTCGAGAGCCAAATCAAGACGGCTAACTTTCCACTGATGAGCAAATCGTGCTTTCAAGATTCAGCTCTTTATCGCCACCTTATGTGTCAGACGGTGACACTTGCTCGATTTTGGCCATACTTCGTAGCTGGTCTAAAAACTTGTCGATAGCGTTTTGCCGCATCTGCTTTGTAAGTCCATCTACTATCTGTTGCTTTATTTCTTTAAGGCTGGGCACGGCGCCAGACTTTCTGTCATACACCTTAGCTACGTGAAACCCGAACCGAGTTCGAAAGATGTCACTCACTTGGCCGACGCCCAAATTAAAGACCACGTCCTCGAATTCTTCCACCAACTGCCCCTTAGTGACATAGCCTAAGTCACCACCTTTATCGGAGCAGTCGGTATATTTATCAACCACGACCTCAAAAGCCGCGCCGCCGTCCAATTCCTCGTGTGCCTTTGTTATTGCGTCCAAGGCGGTTGCTTCATCCGTTCGCCAGTCTACATATTTGACTATGTGAGCCACTTTGACCTGCTCGGCTGATTTGAACTGCTCTTGGTTCTGCTGGTAGTACTGCTCAATATCCGCTTGTGTTGGTTTAGCCACAGCATTGCCAAGGTCATTTAGCTTCCGCTCCACCCTCATCTGGAGTTCAATGACCTCTTTGAGTTTTTCATCATTCTCTACGTCAAGGTCTCTGTAAAGCTCTTGCAGGTCTTCATACCGCTCTTTTAATCCGGCGATTACTGCTTCCACTTCATCGGGCGGGATTTTATCGCCGTCTTTTTTGACCTCCTGATTGAGCAGAACTCTTTCGATCACATTCTCTCTGGACCATTCAAGCAGTTGAGCCTCTCGCTCTTTAGGTTCCTGCTCGGCAAAAACCTCTTCATACCGCGGCCTCAAGCGATCTACTTCCTTTTGTATCGCCGAATCTTCAATTCTTTCGCCATTAACAATCAAAGCCATCTTCGTTATTCCTCATCTCAAATCACCATTAGCCTTTAGCTTTTGCGTACCAATCTGGATCCTGCGCAAGTTTTTCTCTGGCTTGTTGCGTACACATGGCAAAAGCAGGATGGGTGCTCTCCCACACCCGCTGCCTGAACGAGCTTTTGCGCATTTTTTGCACTTCAGCCGCAACCTCGTTGAAATAGCTGCCGTAGATGTGCAACGAATCGCTTATATCGACGTACCTGCCGACCGCGACTGGCTGATTGATCTTCTGTGATATTGCCTCGGCAATAATCCGCTGAAGGTCGGTCAGGGCGTAAACATTCATAAACCACGCTTTGTAAAGGTCACGACTCCGCCAGTGCGTATTCATATTTAGTGCAAGTTGCCCCGTCTCGTTAGCTACCAGCCGGCACCAGACCCTCTGCAGGCAAGGCGGATGCTCGGTAGCCGGGTCGGCGGTGGGCATCCAGGTTACCGCCTGGGCTCTACGGCTGTGGCCGGCTCGCGATAGGCAATCGACAACATACTGAATCTGGTTGACTTTTTTGAAGGGCTTTAACGGATCGGCCCGCCGCATGTTTTCCACCGGTGAGTATGCAAACAGTCGCTCGTGATATGTATACGTCCATTTGCCCGCAGCAGGATCGATCCAATGATCGTGAATGCCGTTGACCACCTCCTGTCGGTACACCTCAAGATCTTCGGGCCCGCCCGGAAAATTCTTATGGATTCTCGGCTCACAGAACGGATTCGTAATGGTAACTATAACAGTTGCGTCCTTGCTCGGCGGGTCTTGCGGCTTATCATATTGAGTTCTAATATCGATACCTTTGTCCCAGACCGCCAGGACAGCTTTTTCCCACGCCTCCGGCAGACAATCAGCAGCTACCGAAATCACAGGTATGCTACCAATAGACAATATAACAGCCACTTACGATGCCCTCCATAAATCTGCGCTTGACGGAGCTAAAGGTGCGTAGAGACATCCGCAGCATACTGCACTTATTTATCTATTCCCAAGATCAATACAGGGATATCTATATTCGAGATGCCGCGTTTTTCCAGGTCCCACACGCATTGTTCAAAATAAGAGACTCCTGTGGACATTTCATCAACAAAGTTCTTTGTGGCAACAATTTCAATTCCTGCGTCGATATAACCCAGCTTATGAAAGACCGTCATCTTTGCGCAGACGTTGTAAACCATAAAGGCGTATTTGCCAAACTGAATCTCCACGCCGAGGTTATCTTTGACGAAATCCATTTTACGAAATGCGCCTTTTCGTAACGGTTTAGGTGCGTAGTCGTCTGTATAGAAATCGGTAGGATACTCGCACTTGACCTTGGTGAAAACCAATCCTTCTGCAAAAACAAGGAGCGAAAGGCAACGTTTAGTTTCTTAGGGCTATAAAGCATCCGGCCGGGCATGGTTTTCTCTTTGCTCCATTTTGTTTTACATTTCGCGGCATCTATTTTCGTAATTATGCCTACAATCTCCTCCAGTAAATGGGCGTATTTCCCTTTAACAGTTTCGAGACCTTTATTGAAGGAATATCTGCCGGCAACTACCATCCGAACAGTTTCTCCTGGCTTTCTACACTGCCCCACTCCGGTGGAATTCGACTGACCTTTTCCTCTCCGGTCGGCTCATATATGGGCCTTCCCAGCGGCCGCAGGCGTAAAGTTCCCAGGTAATATTGATGTATTCTTTCGTGGGCAATGTTTATGTACTCAGCTTCCTTCTCACACCCCATTGCTCGCCGGTTGTGCATAAGGGCAGCAATGAGAGCAGAACCAACTCCGGCAAACGGATCAAGCACCCAGTCTTGCTCATTAGTTAGGGCAAGAACACACCGCTCGACCAGTTCAATCGGAAACTGGCACGGGTGAATTGTCTTTTCGGGGTGATTTGACTTTACGTTCGGAATGTCCCATAGCTCCTTTTCCCAATCTTGGGCAACAATTTCCCAGATATCCGATGGGTTCTTACCTTTTGGATTGCACGAAGGAAGTCCCTTCTTAGGACCCTTAAAGTGTCTCTTACCGGGATACTTTGGTGGAACCCGAACCGAATCAAGGTTGAACACATAGTCGTCCGTCTTGGTAAACCACAGGATGGTTTCATAACGGCCAGAGAACCGCTGCGAGGCGTGCAATCCATGGTTGAAGTGCCAAACAATCCGATTTCTAAGCCTTAAACCTAGTTCTTTGAAGATAGGATAGAAAAATATATCCAGCGGAAATACCTCGCCTTTCTCTACATAGTTGCCAACCTGCCAACAGAGGCTACCATGTGGTGATAATACTCTTGTCGACTCAAGCAGGACCGGTCGCATCGCCTCCAAATACTCCTCAAGCGTTGTGCTGCACTCATAGGACTTGCCGATATTGTATGGCGGGGATGTGATAACAAGCTGAATAGATTCCCGGGGCATGTTCTTTATCGCGTTCAAACAGTCGCCGCTATGCAGAACAATTGCAGCCTCTTCGCTAAAATGGTCTAAGACATCTGGGATTTTGTGGCCAAACAACTCATCCATAAGGCAAGTTCCCGTCTTCACCGATAGAACCTGCTGACGTTGGTTTCCTCTTTGGTGATGTTGTACCTTTTGTGACATCGCTCCAGCAGACAATCAGCGGAGATTGAGATAACGGGGATCATTCCATTGGCCGTGGTCATCGTCGTATCGGCTCCACAATACGAGGCTCGGCGCCCCGCCTCGGCTTCAGGAATCGGCTGATATCCAGCTCCTGTTCCGTAATCTTATAGTTGGCGGCGTAGCGATCCGCGATCTCTCCCAACATTTGCTTGGCCCGGAAGGCGTACCAGCTATCGGGCCAGCGTTCCTCGATCTGCCGGCAGGCTTTCACCATTAGGCCATACTGCACGATGGGCAGCCTGCCGATGCTCCGCCCGGCAGCGGCCCAGGGCAGCAGCTCCTGCGCTTGAATATCCTCTATTTCCTCGAGCGGCTTGAAATACAGCGTTGTCGTCCCTTTAATATCGCTTGGCAGGACGACACCGGGAGTGCGTCCAGCGGGCTGGGTGGGAGCCTGAGAGGGCTGCTGCGCGACCTGTGCCTGCGGTTCTGGTGCTGGTTTGCCCGGCTGCTCGGCCTTCTGCTCGCTGGCTGCTTTCGGCTCCTCAAGGAACTGCCTATCCCGGTCGGCCATATCGTAAAATGTCTTCGGTTTCTCCGCCGGCTTGCGCTCACCGCCGGAAGGCAAAAAGCTCTTGATCAGAATGATAAGAACCAGGACAGCGACCACAATGCCGGCTATTTTCAGCCAAAATGTATTCATATTATCACCAACCCGTGCCAATTGACGATTGATTATTGACGATTGATTATTTATAATAGATTGTAACGGGTAGCCTGGTTTTATCAATAGTAAATAGTGGACGGTCAATTTCAGATGTTCACAGGACTTATAGAGGCGATTTGCGTGGTAAGGTCGGTTGGCCCAAATGCAGGCGGCGTTTCGTTGACGGTCGACCTGGACAACCTGGCCGAGCAGTGCAAAATCGGCGATAGCATAGCCATAAATGGTGCGTGCCTTACCATCGCCGAACTGACAGGCGGCCTTGCCGCATTTGAGCTTAGTACCGAGACGTTGGCAAAAACAACATTGGGCAAACTTAAATCCGGCTCGTTGGTAAACGTTGAGCGGGCGATGAAGCCGACTGATCGATTTGGCGGACACTTCGTGCAAGGCCATATCGACGGCACAGCAACAATCAAGGCGATTAAAAGGCAGGGCGGGTTTGCTGATATAGAATTTGCCGCCCAGCCGGAACTGCTCAGCCAAATGGTGGTTAAAGGCTCGGTCGCTGTTGACGGAATAAGCCTGACGATAGCCTGTCTGGACCAAAGCAGTTTCAGAGTTGCCCTGATACCGCAGACCCTAAAGAAGACCACGCTGGGTACAGCAAAAGTCGGCGACGGAGTAAATATCGAAACGGACATAATAGTAAAGACGATAAAAAGTTATCTGGATCAGATTTTGCCACAGAAGCAAACGCTAACGGTCGAGAAATTGAAAGAATTAGGCTTTTAGACGATTGAATGGACAAGACTAACAACAATTCGATATCCGAGCAGATGGTTATCGGCGTGACGATGGGTGATCCTGCGGGCATCGGGCCGGAGGTCGTGGTAAAGGCGCTGGCCGATCCGGATATCCGCCGGGCTGCGAAGTTCATCGTATTCGGCATGAATGAGCAGCTCTGCTACGCCGCCGATAGGGCGGAGATCGAGCCTTTCTGGGGCCGGCATCAGCACGAGAAAATCAGCAGAGATTATCCCTGTAAAGTCGCCGTAGCCGATTACGATGAATATTCGGTTCCGCCCTGGATTACCGGTCCCAGCAGAGTTGCCGGCGAAGCCTCGATAAGGTTCTGCCTCGACGCGATTGATGCTGCGCGGGCCGGCATAATAGACGCGATGGTGACAGGTCCGATCAGCAAGACCAGTTGGAAGATGGCTGACGCAGAGTGGCCGGGCCACACCGAAATGCTGGCTCATCGCTGCAAATCAAAACGAAAAGCAATGATGCTTATCAGCGGGCCGCTAAAACTGGCGCTGGCTACCATTCACGAGGCACTATTCGAGGTTCGCCACAAATTTAGAATCGGCTGCGTCTTCGAGTCGATAGACCTATTAAATGACACGCTGAAAGAGTACTTTGCTCTGGAAAACCCCAGGATCGGCGTTGCCGCGTTGAATCCACACGCCGGCGAAGATGGCCAATTCGGCGACGAGGAACAACGCATCATATCTCCGGCGATCCTATTGGCGCAGGAGCAGGGAATAAACTGCTCCGGCCCCTTTCCAGCCGACACGCTCTTTCTGCGAGCTGTTCGCGGTGAGTTTGATGCGGTGGTCGCAATGTATCACGACCAGGGAATGATCCCTGTGAAACTGCTCGATTTCGAAAACGCAGTAAATGTCACGATAGGCGTACCGATAATAAGAACGGCGCCGGCTCACGGAACAGCCTTCGACATCGCGGGCAAGAATCTTGCCAATCCAAGCGGTATGAAATCAGCTATCTCCACCGCAATAAAAATGGCAACAATAAGAAAGAATTTAGAATTGAGAATTCAGAATTTAGAAATTTCACCTATAAGTCAGGAGAAACACAGTGAACGAAAATAGGAAAGAATCAAAAAACAAAAATATAACAGAAAGGGGATTTTCATTTGCCTGTCGAATCGTGAAACTCTATCAATTTTTGGCAAAAAGAAAAGGCGGTGTGGAAACCCTGGGCAGACAAGTCCTGCGTTCTGAAACTTCAATCGGGGCTAACTTAGAAGAAGCAACAGCAGGACAAAGCAAAGCCGACTTTGTCTCAAAGTGCAGTATTGCTTTGAAAGAAGCAAGGGAAACATACTACTGGCTTCGACTCTTGATAAAAACCGAAGTCGTTCCTGCAAATAAACTAACTAATCTGGTAAATGAATCAAACGAACTGGTAGCGATTCTTATCTCCATTGTGAAAAAGTCTCGTTCTGCCGGTTAATTCTAAATTCTACATTCTCAATTCTAAATTCTTTTGAATGCAGACAAAACAGCAAATCCAGCAGTTGCTCGCCGAAACGGGGGCGTTCCCTAATAGACGGCTGGGCCAGCACTTTCTGATAGACCTGAACCTGATGCGGCTGCTGGTAGAGACTGCGCAAATTGAGTCCAGCGACGTTGTGCTCGAAGTCGGTTGCGGCACAGGTTCCCTCACCGAGGCTTTGGCCCAGCAGGCGGGCAAAGTCATCGCCGTTGAGCTTGACCGGATGCTCTGCACAATCGCCGAAAACCAGCTCGCAAAAACTGAGAATGTCGAGATTATCAACACAGATGTCCTTGAAAAGAAAAGGACACTCAGCAGCATCGTGACCAAGGCAATCGAATTGGCTCGCAAGAAATACTCAGGTCGGCTCCTGTTAGCTGCAAATCTGCCCTACAATGTCGCTTCGCCTGTAGTACTCAACCTTGCGACAGGCCCCACAGTGGCGGAGGCGATGTGTGTCACCGTGCAAAGGCAGGTCGCTGAGCGAATGACGGCTGCACCTGGCAGCAGTGAATACGGCACGTTGAGCGTTCTGCTGGCCGCAACCGGCGACGTAAAAACTATAAGAGTTCTTAAACCCACCGTTTTCTGGCCTCAGCCACAGGTCGACTCGGCGATGGTCGAGTTCGTCCGCCAAAACGAAAAGGTAGCCCGAATAAAAAACATACAGCTATTCAGCCAGACAGTGAATCTTTTCATGGGGCACCGCCGCAAAATGCTAAAGGCCTGCGCCAGATTGGCGTGCGCCAGGACCGGGCGTGTCGCCAACTGGCCTGCGATCTTTGAGCAGTGCTCTATTGACCCAACGCAGCGTCCCCAGCAGCTTTCTGCCGAAGATTACATCGCCATACATGCAGCAAGCGGCGCAGACGGCATGCTGCCGCACTTGTAAGTGTCTTAGTTACAAGCATTTGCAGAGAGAAGATCTCGGAGTTTCGCCCATGCTAAGTTCTGTCTGGTAGTAACGTCGGGGACACATAGTCAAAAAGACCTGTGAAAAATAGGCGCGCTGGTATTTAAATGCTTTAGCTGCAAGTTTTAATGTTGCAAGAAAAGAAGATTTGCAGTATAATCTGGCTGGGTTAAAGTAGGCCAGCGGGGCAAGACAAGACGATTGAGGGAACAGAAGGTTGGGTTTGCGCATCTGGTCAAATAAAGAATGAATGACTCACAAACCGAGGAGTAGCATTATGAGCAGACGCAAAGGGTTCACGTTGATAGAGCTTCTGGTAGTAATCGCTATCATTGCGCTTCTGATGTCAATACTAATGCCGGCAATGCAGCGAGTAAGGAAGCAGGCCAACACAGTCAGGTGCCTAGCAAACCTGAAGCAATGGAACACTATCTTTGCCATGTACGTTGAGGAAAACAGCGGCCAATTTCCAAGTGGGACAACGCCACAAGGCTTTATGTGGATACAACAAATGGAGCCTAAGTATAGAGACTGGAAAAGCCTGAAGATATGGTTCTGTCCGACGGCCACAAAGCCTCTATTCGACGAGCAAGGCAGATCGACGCAGAGATTCAACGTGTTTTCAGCGTGGGGAATTTTTGGTTACACCGATCCTGCTTTGGGCCCGCATGGTATAGCCGGCAGCTACGGTATAAATGGCTACGTCCTCAGCACAAAGCCTGGGACTACCTTTGAAGCAGGCCGAAGAACCGACGATAACTGGAGAACTCCCCAGGTTTCAGGAGCAAGTTATATACCGTTGTTTATAGATGCCATGCGGTTCGACCTCTGGCCAATACACACAGATCCTCCTGCCACCAATGAGGATGCAGGTTGGATAAGTACCAACCACATGGCGCGTTGTTGCATCAACCGCCACGATGGGTTCCTTAACAGTGCTTTCTGCGATTTCTCAGCCAGAAAGGTCGGACTAAAGGAACTGTGGACACTGAAGTGGCACCGTCAGTTCAACACAGCGGGGCCCTGGACAAAAGCCGGTGCTGTCAGGGCAGAAGACTGGCCCGAATGGATAAGAAGATTCAAGGAGTACTGAAAATATAGCCAGCGCAAATAAAAGGTCACCTTGTCGGAGCCGGCCTTGCACAGCGGTGAATAACCGTTGGGAAGCTTTTTTCGCTGAAGCAAAGGCAAAAAGCTGAGTATGGATAAACGAAAAGCCTTTACGTTAATAGAGCTTCTGGTAGTAATCGCTATCATTGCCTTGTTGATGTCAATATTAATACCGGCGCTGAAGCGAGCGAAAGAACAAGCAAGGATAGTCGGGTGCTTGGCACACCTCAAGCAGTGGAACCTCATCATTGCAATGTACACGGAAGACAACGACGGCAAATTCTGGCCCGGCGTGGGTTCTACTGGCTATTGGTGGCCCTGGCAGCTTGAAGACCGATATAAGGATTGGAAGGCGAATAAAATTTGGTTTTGCCCTACTGCCAAGAAGCCCATAATCGACGAGAGGGGCAATAGCGCAGCCACGTTTAACATCTTCAATGCCTGGGGCATCTTCTGGGGGGACCACGGGGGGTTTGGCCCGGGCCCAAACGGCGTGGCCGGAAGCTACAGCATTAATGGCTACGTCCTTACCATACCAGTTAATGCAACCTTTGAAGGTGGCAGGCCTGCCAAGGACGGCTGGAGGACCCCTAATGTAGCCGGCGCAGGCGACGCACCATTGTTCATAGATGCGCTGCGTTTTGACCTCTGGCCGTTGGAAAACCATGCGCCTGCTCAGTACGAGTTCGCTGCCTGGTCGGGCAATAATATGGCCCGTTGCTGTATCAATAGACACACGGGCTTCGTAGGCTGCTCTTTTCTGGATTTCTCTGCCAGAAAGGTCGGCCTTAAGGAGTTGTGGACAGTGAAGTGGCACAAGTCATTTAACACAGCGGGCCCCTGGACAAAAGCCGGTGCTGTCAGGGACACGGACTGGCCCGAATGGATGAGAAGATTCAAAGATTACTGAGAATATAGCGGCGCCAAGAAAAGGCCGCCTTGTCGGAGCCGCCCTTGCACAGCGGTGAATAATTGTCGGGACGCTTTTTTCGCTAAAGCAAAGGGAGAAGCTGATTATGGATAAACAAAAAGCCTTTACGTTGATAGAGCTTCTGGTGGTAATAGCCATTATTGCCGTATTGATGGCGATACTGATACCCACTCTGAACCGGGCCAAGGAGCAGGGTAAGCGCGCCACCTGTTTGAACAATCTCAGGCAGTTAACGCTCACGTGGATTGTGTATGCGGATTACAACGATGACAAGCTCGTTTGCGGCGATTCGCAAGAGTACACCAGCATGTACAGCAGCGCGGGCGCACCATTTAACAAATCCCATTACAATGAGACTCCCTGGGTGCTCAAAGACTGGGACCGAACCATGACCCTGAACCAGAAAAGAAACGCCATCTTGAACGGCGCCCTGTACGCGTATTGCAAAACTGAAAAACTCTATAGGTGTCCGACCGTCCGCATCCAGGAGCAAATACTGCGGACATACTCTATCGTCGATTCCATGAATTGTAAGAACTGGGACGATATGGGCGCGGTGATGCTCAAAAAGAGATTAGAAATCCCTGAGCCGGCCTATAGGTTCGTATTCCTTGATGACGGCGGAGCAGGTTACGCTCACATCGGCGGCTGGACGGTTTATGTCCGCGAGGAGAGATGGTGGGACCCGCCTCCAATACGACACGGTGACGGCACGACCTTTTCTTACGCGGACGGGCATTCGGATTACGTGAAATGGAAAGATCCACGGACGATTGAGTTTGGAAAGCGGGTGCCGCCTGTGGCCTTTTCGCCGGTACAAGCGGGCAATGAGGATATCCACAACGCCGCTGTGGGCGTGTGGGGTCAGGCAGCACGACATAATTAGGAGGCGCTGATCTATAACAAACTATCAGACATCTCGCACCTTTATGCAAAAATTGAGAGGATTCACGCTAATCGAACTTCTGGTAGTGATTGCTATTATAGCGCTACTGATGTCGATATTGATGCCGGCGATGTCGCGGGTTCGAAAGCAGGCTCGCTCGGTGGCGTGCCGGTCGAACCTCAAGCAGTGGGGTACGATCTGGGCTATGTACACAGACGACAACAATGGGCTATTTCCAACGCGCAAGAGCCAATCCGGGCGTTGGATTGATGTGCTGTTCGACTACTATTATCGTGAGCCCAAGATTCGGTGCTGCCCGATAGCGCGGAAGATCGCTTTTCCACAATATCCGCCGGGCGGCAGCGGGACCCTGGAGATCGGCGGCGACGCGACTACATCCTGGGGCAGACTGAGCCAGGACTCAGGTCGACCGGCCGGCACGTGGGGCAGCTACGGCATTAACGGATGGGTGTATGTGGCCGGAGAAGACCCCTTATATGGCAAGCCCGCTCAGTTCTTCTGGAAGACACCCAACGTAAGGGGAGCGTCGGAAATACCGCTGTTTTTGGACTGCTGGTTCTGGTGCGGCTGGCCGGATCATACCGACACCCCGCCAGCCTTCGATGGCCAGAGGTGGGCGGGAGACGAGAACGCAATGAACCGTTTTTGCATCAATCGGCACGAACAGGCGATAAACGGCGCCTTCCTCGATTACACCGTCAGAAAAATCTGGCTCAAAGAACTGTGGCGGGTGAGGTGGAGCAGGCGGTTCAGCTTGAATGTCGGGCCGCCCACATGGCCGGACTGGATGAAGAATTTTAAGAACGATTAAAGTGCTGGATTAGAACGACATTATTTGATAAAATAGTCAAAAAGATTTGTAAGGAATACTCTTATGGCTAAACGAAACTGCAAAAGCTCAATCTATCGGTGCGGGTTCACCCTAATAGAGCTTCTGGTGGTAATCGCTATCATCGCGATATTGATGGCAATAATGATGCCAGCCCTGCAGCGGGTGAAGGAGCAGGCACAGGAAATGAGTTGTAGGGCCAACCTGAAGCAGTACGGTCTTGCTCAGGCTATTTATACGGACGACTATGACGGCCGCTATCCCTCTGCGTGGACGTCTCTGGTCAAGACAGAAACCCCCGTGGCCGGCTACCAGCGTTTCTGTCGATGGCACGACCCGAGATACCCGGCTGACGGCCCATTCTGGCCCTACCTCAAGGAAGATAAGGTACATCTGTGCCCATCATTCAAAGTCCTTGCCAAGTCTGAAGGCCAAAGGCATCCCAGTCACGTTGCTTCTATACCTGTTATTCCCTACTACAGTTACAGCATGAACGGCTACCTGGGCTCAAAGTCAGGAGCCACAGGGGGCGGGGTTCTGAAATTAGCCGAGGTAACAAGGAGCCACGCCGAGGTCTTTTTCTTCGCAGAGGAGAATATGTGGCTGCGGCCTGGCTGTAGTTGGGTGCTGAACGACAACGCTTTGTGCCCCGACGGTCGGGACTGGTTCGCTACCTTCCATAGTCGCCCCAGCGGAAACCTGAACGGCGGCACCTGCAACGCAGTATTCGTGGACCATCACGTTGAGAAAGTACGCTCGGCTCTGAAAGAAAATCCCAGCGACAATTCAGAGAAGGAATTCGGCCAATTCGAGAAATACGGCTGGCCTCATAAGAAGCCGTATCAATAAAAGTAAATCAAAAATCAAAGTGCAAAATGTAAAATTGAGGGAGTCATCCCGACTCATCGGGATTCCACAATTTTAATTTTTTGTTTTTGATATTTAATTTTTCTTCAGATGATCGCTGTTTTGTGCCGGTGGCTGTGGCACTCAATGTTCACCGCTACCGGAAGTGACGCAATATGGCACGGAGCGGTTTCCACTAAGACGGCCAGAGCCGTAGTATCGCCGCCCAGACCTTGTGGCCCCAGGCCCAGCGAATTAATCCGGCAAAGCAAATCTGCCTCAAGTTGGGCGTAAAATTCATCGCTATTTGGCTGGGCCAAATTCCGCAGCAGCGCTTTTTTACTCAATAGACAGCTTAATTCAAAATCGCCGCCAATCCCTACTCCAACAATAAAAGGCGGGCAAGCGTCGGCGCCTGCCTCTCGAACAACATCTACAATCCAGCCGATTATCTCGTTTTTTTCTGCCGTGGGGCGGAACATTCTGAACTGGCTCTTGTTCTCACAACCCCCGCCCTTAGCCATAACGGTCAGCTTCAATCTATCGCCTGGTACAATCGTGTGATGAATTATCGCAGGAGAATTTCCGCCGGTGCTCGTGCGCTTATTCAAGGGATCGGCGACAACGCTCTTTCGCAGGTATCCTTTTTCGTAGCCTGCCTTAACGCCGGCATTGATAGCATCAACTAAAGGAGAATTTAGAATTTGTCCTTCTCCCGGCACGACAACGACTTCGCTGCCCTGTTCAACAAATACGACCGCCAGGCCGGTATCCTGACAGAGGGGAATTTTTTTCTCCGCTGCAATGCAGGCGTTTTCGATCAGTTGCTTCAAGATTTTGACTGCCCGCGGATGGGATTCTTTTTGCGCTGCGTTTTCAAGCGCAGATAAAACATCATCCGGCAGATAATGACAGGCCGCTATACAAAGTGACTCAACCGTTTCCGCAATCTTCTCGAATTTAATGTATCGCACAACTATAGATTGAATTCGAAAGTCTTGTACGTTGTATTGCCGATATCATCCTGGACTTTAACTGCCAGTATATGTTCGCCGGGCTTCAGTTCTTCGATAACAATCGTGAACTTCTCATCCGTGGTATCGTAAACCAGATCGTCCGGCACCGTCCCTCGCCACTGGGCGTTGCTGTCAACGGTATATTGCAATTGACCAATCGCGCTTAATTCATCAGATACCTGCAGCTTGAGCGTGACAAATTTCTTTCCGTTTTCGGTATCGACCTTCTGGTCAACAGTTTTAATTGCCGGCCCGGTGTTGTCGACTACCACTGGATCGCTTATCCTGCTGCCTGTCAGTTTGGTCGTGGTGGTATTACTTCTGGCGTCGCTCGCCGTCACTCTAACTTCGTACCTGCCATCTTCAACGGTCTTTCCGTCCCATTCGTGGTCTTCCTTTTCGATGTCGTCCTGCAGCTCGATCCAATTTATCCTGCCGACCTTCCTGAAGTCTATCTTGTAAGTCAGCTTGTCGCCATTGTCGTCTTCGGCTTTATAGCTGATCTTGAACACGCCTGTTTTGCCGGGCGCCTCGACTCGATTGACACTGACCGATTTGACCTTCGGCGCCAAATTCGGCACAGCACTGGCAACGGCAATTTCCATGATGACAGGACTTGTCCGACCCTGTTCGCTTTGCAATACAAGCTTGTACTGGCAAAATCTGCCGAGCGGGCAGCGAAGTTGTACCGGCTCTGTCACTTCCACCAGGTCGGTCCAGTTTGAAAATGTCGGATCGTTGACGTCCTTGACGTTTCCACTTCGGGAAGCCACCATAACATCACATCCTCGCGGCATGTCCGCTTCAATTTGCAGCTTGCCCCACTTGGCGGGCTGACCGGCGTCGATAAGGTCAGAGGTGTACGTGCCCTCGGAAGCAAAAGGCTTGCCTAACCTTATCAACTTCGCGGGGTTTGCCGTACCCACGTACAGATCATTTCCAGCTACAGCCACCGCGGTTATCTGTGACGCTTGCTCATCCTTATAGATAATGGCTTGCTGCTCCGAGACCGGATCGACGGCAAATAGCTGCCCGTCGTTTCCAGCCCCGACAAGCAGCTTTCCGTCCTGCTCGGCAAGGCAGAATAAAACCGCAGTTTCACTGAATATGTCGGTTACGAAACCATCCTTGGTTATCTTATATACGTAACTTGCTTGACCGGGCCTGGCGGGCCTACTAACCGGCGGCGGTCTCTTTGCCGCATCCGCATCATCGGGCCTCTTTGTATTTGCAATTTGCAGCTTGCGTCCGCCGTCGCTGGCACTTTCCGGCTTCTGCGAGGGCACCTCAGGCCGACCTGCCATCGGCAACTGCGAAGCGAACCTCTCGGCAGAGTCAACAATTCTAGCCGACGTAGCAGCCGCATACAAATCGCCCTGCCCGGAAACACGGTCGGCTGCAAGTAGTAGAGCAGTAACTTCGGGCTGGTCGCTATCGTACGAGACCGTTGCTGTTTTTGTGCGCGGGTCTATTTTGTATACCAGTCCTCGCTCGTCACTTCCTGCGTAGACAAAGCCGTCCGATCCAACCGACAGCGAGAGTATATTTTTATCAAGGCTGTCGTAGATGAGCTTTGCTTCACGGCCTTCGGGGTCCAGTTGATAGACTTTGCCCTGCGGTCCTGTGCCCAGGTAAATATTGCCCGTACTGTCGGTGACTATAGCAAAGATGTATTTGGCGTCATTAGGCTCAAAAATCGTTTCCATCTGCTCAGCCTGGAATCGGCAGAGCTTGCATTTTTCGCCGCTTATACCTGCTAACAGCCTGCCGGCCGCATCCATCGCCACCGCAAAAATATGCTCATTCGATAGATGTCGCTCTGGCGCGACGGTTTCACTAGGCGGCTTGTTTGGGTCGTTTGGGTCAGCAGCTTTCTGGTCGCTTGGCTTTACCTGCGACTCGGGCGGATATATCTTCGTCAGCTTACCAGAGGCGTATTTGTAAATGCTGCCGTTTGGGCTGGTGCCCAGGTAAACCGTCTCGGCACTTGTCACGATACTGTTTATTGACCAGACGTCTTTGAACTCCTTGGCCAGCACATCGGCTGCCCGGCCGAGCTGGAGCGTCCCTCTGGAGTCGATGACAACATCTTTAGTCTGGCCTTTTTGCAAATCCTCCCTTCCGGAATGGCGGGTAATTTTGCTGGTTACCGCCCAGCTCCGGCTTGCAAGGCAACTCAAAACTAAAAGGCAGAAACCTAAAACTCTACAATTCCGAAGTTTCACGTTTTTCGTTTTCCCTTTTACGCTTCGCATTGTGATCCTATTTCTCCACAGTTATGGACATAGCCTCTCTATCAATAATGACTGTGTCGGTGTCTATACTTTTCTCGAGCCAACGTGGATACGGCTGAGCATTAAGCGCCCTGGTGGCATCCTGCAAGACCAGCGCCTTTGTCGCCGGCAAATCGGGAAGCTCTGCTCCTTGTAGCGCCACGCCCGCAGGCGGTAAAAGCAAGAGGCAATACAATTTGTCACGCTCAATTCCCAAAACGTCGTTCAGCGCCTCGACCAAGCTGGACATATCCTGGGCAACAAACCTATACGGGACAGCTTTGCGAAGGAACTGCTCATAGCCGTATGAGCCGCACACCATCAACTCATATCTGCCGGGCTTGACCTGCTCAGGAATCTTTAAGATGAACTCGTATTTTTTCTTTTCTGCCAGAAAGGATTCCACAACCACCGTGACCCGGACTTGCTGCCCGGCCTTAACTTTGGAATCGGACAATTCCACCGACCATATATGAGAGATGCTATTGTTAGGCTCTACGCGAACATCAAAATCGATCGCTTTTATATCGAATTTCTTATACGGGTTATCCATCAACATCGCCACCGAACCGATGCTATCGGTTATAATCTCAGCCAGGCCCCGGCTGGCAGAGACATTCTTGAAGCTGACGGACTGGGCGTCATCTATGCCGATAGCCACCTTATATTCAATCGTGTGCTCCGGCGGAAGGTCGCCGAGGCAAAGAACCGCACCGCCTACAGCCGATCGAAGTGCAATCGGCGTAAGCATCTGATTGTGGGCCACTTGACAGTTGTACACCCGTACTTTGGTATCATTGTAACGCTCTACCCTTATCGTCAGCGGTATCATCCGGGCTTTTGCGCCGATTCGGCCGAAGATCGCCTTTGACTCATCGGTCGTCAACGCTCCGACTACCTTCAGCACACTGCCGAGCTTAAAAGAAAGAGCCAGGCTGGATACCACAGCGTGAACCTGGGCTGTAGCCATCGGCAGGTCCACAGGACCGTAGCCAAGAAAGCTGTGCCCAAAGCCGTAAACCTTGTCATCCACCACTTCGGTCGCTGTGCCCAGCACCTCCATTTCTATGTCACCGGTTATCAACGGCACAGCCAGAGGCGCTCCAGGCACTAATTGCACATCCTTATCGGCTGCTTCTTGCGTCGCAGCCCCACCGACAGCAGGAACAACCATAAGTCCAAAAGGCTCGACCGAGGCACCCAACTGCTTACAAGCTGAACCCGGCAGACCAGAGGTAATCAACGGGCATGGCAGCGTGGTCAGGCCGGCCATACTCCTGCTTGCTGAAGAGCGGCCGGCGGTAATCTGTTGGGTAATCTCAGCCAGGTCGATCGGCTTGGAAAAATCAAACGCAAATCCTTGCCCGGTCGCGCGCTGCTGGGAACCCCGATCCAGTCGGGGGTTGCCCTGACCTACCTTGAGCATCTCCTCAATCGGCGTCACGCCGAACAGTGGGTCCTTACTGAAAGCCCCGCCAGGAACGTAAGCTATCGCGCCGGCCAACCGTCCCTCGATATAGACCGGCGAACCGCTGCATCCCGCTATCGGGCCGCTGTGGATAAAACGTTCATCCGTGCACTTGACCAAAATCCAGTCCATGCCCGGCTCTACCTTACGCACCACGCTTAGAACATCCAGGTTGAATTTTTCGATCTCGGTACCCTTTAAGCACGTAAGACAATACGCCGCCATCCCGGGCCGAACCTCATCAATGCCGATATATTTAGCCGGGTCCCACTTAGGCTGTCCTGCCGGACAATTGAAAATTGACAATTGAAAATTGACAATTGTCAATAAAAACAGGAAAGTCCTGCTTTTTGCCTTTATATTGAACATTTATGCCCTTTCAATCGACTGCGAACCGAAATTGTAATCATCGGACAGCTCTGTTGCAAGATAAAAGAATCGCTGCTATACTGGTAACTGGTTAGTGGTAACTATTTGCGATTTGCCAATTACCCTCATAGAAACGGAGACAAAAATGAAAGCCGACCATCGGCACGAGCTGAAGACCAACGAATTGGCTGAGTGGATAGCAAACCTGCCAGAGTGGGCCAAGGAAAACCGGACTACGATTATCGGCGTAACCGCAGTAATTGTCGCAGCCGCCGGCATATACTTCTGGCGATTCTATCGAAAAGACGTGGTGTCGGTAGAAAGACAGCTTAGGCTTACAGGGATTTCCAATCAATTAGCGATTGGCAAAATGCAGGTTCTTCAGGCCCAGTCAGAGGGAAGGGACCTCTCATTCATACTGCTTCAGCCTGCTGAGAATCTCAAAGCCTTTGCCCAGGAAACCAGAGACAATCAGATGGCCGCCTTCGCACTTATAAAGCGAGCGGAAGCTCTGCGGTCGGAACTGCACTACCGGCGGGGGCCGGCGAGCGAACAGGATTTAGTAGTTCAGATAAACCAGGCAAAGGCCAGCTACGCCGAGGCCTTGGAAAGAGCCGCGTCCAATCCGCAACTTGCGGCTTCGGCTAAATTCGGTCTGGGGCTTTGCGAAGAAGAGCTCGGCAACTTCGACCAGGCCCGTCAAATATATCAGGATATCGCTTCAAATCCCGATTTCGAGGGCACGGTAACCAAGGCATCGGCAAAGTATCGCCTTGATACGATGGCCGATTACCAAACAAAGGTGGTCTTTAAGCCGGCGCCTGAGCCGCAAGCCGCTACCATTTTCAAATTACCTGCTGAAGGACCCCGCGAAACGGGAACCCGAATGAGGCCTGCTGAGGCGAATCTGCCTGCTGACACGAATCTGCCCATCGGTATCCCACCCGTATCCGAAGGGCCGAATACAGTTCCTTTAGTGCCGGACAAACCTACGGTAAAACCCTAAGCACGATGTGCCAATCGCCAGATACCACAGGCCGGTCCTTGACGCTTTGCGTCGGGCACACAATCAAAGACCGTAGGATTGACAAATACCTGCACGGACGGTTCAGAAACCTCAGCCGACAGTCTATCCAAGATGCCATCAAGACGGGCAACACCAAGGTTAACGGCAAAATCGTCAAGCCCAGCTTCAAGCTTACTACCGGCGATAGGATCGACCTGGTAATACCTGAGCCGCCCAGCAAAGAGATTCCGCCCGAAGACATTCCTTTGGACATTATTTACGAGGATTCGGACCTGATAGTCATCAACAAGCAGGCCGATCTAATTGTGCATCCGGCGCGTGGTAACACGCGCGGCACACTGGTAAATGCCCTGGCATATTACGTGTCTTGTCTCTCGTCGCCCGTCGCTCGGGACACGTGTCACGGGACACGGATCACGGGCCTATCGAGCGGGCTTGGCAAATTTCGACCGGGCATCGTCCATCGGCTGGATAAAGATACTACCGGCGTTATGGTAGTGACCAAGAACGATATCGCCCAGTGGAAGGTTGCCAAACAATTCGAACGCCGACAGGTCAAAAAGACCTATCTGGCTATTGTTCACGGCACGCCGGATCTATCCGCCGACCGCGTAAGCGCTCCGCTGGGCGTGCACCCGAGAATCAGAGAGAAATACGCGATCAGGCCGGAAATCGGCAAAGAGGCGATTACATTCTACGAGGTTGTGGAAGAATTTCGCGGTTTCTCTCTGCTTAAGCTGACGCCGAGGACCGGCCGAACACATCAGATACGTGTGCACCTGTCATACATAAAGCATCCTATCGTGGCTGATGATATGTACGGCGGAAAATTCGTCTACGAGTGGCAGTTAGCCGATGCCGAGCCAGCTCCGCAGGCCCCTATCATAAAGCGCTGTGCCCTTCACGCCCACACGCTGGAATTCAAACACCCAACGACCGCGGAAATAATGCACTTCGAAGCCCCTCTGCCCGCCGATATGCAAAACCTCCTCGATATGCTCAGAAAATACCGAAAAATTTGACAGCAAACCAGACATCTGACGGCGGCGGTTTAGAATGGAATGTTCTGGTATCCGGCATACAGTAAAAGCAGTTAATAGTTGCAAAATGGGCTCTGTCTCATTTGTGCTGGCGACGTACAAATATAAATACCAAGCATAGCATCCCTAATAACATAAAGGCGATGTTTCTTTTAGTGAGATTCAACTCTCGTTCAACCGTCTGTCCCGGAGTTATCCTACGTATGCTTTGAGCATGTATGTCCACGTCTCCACCGTGCTGGACGCAAACACGGTGAAAAACTCCGGTAACCTCCAACCGATCCCCCTTAGCCCGGTAACTACCGGTAAATTGAATTTCGCTGGCTGCCTCTTTATCCAGCCAGATGCCAATGGCGTTCTCGCCGTCATTTAGATTTACCCAGACAAAATCTCCGCGCACCATTACATCGCCAATGACCTCGCCCGTATAGACAACACTTTTTCCGTCGTATTCCTTAGCCTTGTTAATCAATTCTGTACTTGAAAGAGGCGGTGCATAGCAGACCGCACAAAAGAGAAGCAGGGCCACCCCCGGCACAGGGCCGGGGGCTAAACAGGTGATGGGCCTTTTCATTATCTTCCTTTAATTGCTGCGATGAAAAAACCGATTAGGGTAAATACCGACATAAACTCCAATCTGCCGGACCACATCTGTACAATGTAGGTAATCTTTAACCCCGCCGGCATACCTGGCGTCGTAATTCCGCACGATAATCCCACATTCGCCGCTGCTGAAGTGGATTCAAACAACGACTCTAAAAAGGGGTATCCGTAGAGCATCCCCACCAATGCGCCTATGCCATATAACACTAAATAGACTAACGTAATTAATAGCGCCGATCTTACCTGCCTATCTTCCAGAAATATTTCTTTAAGATGGTGCAGTCTCTGCTCTACGATAGCCCTCTCCGGCAGAATAATTCTCCTTAAGTCTTGTTTGAGCGCTTTTGCGATGATGCCCAGACGCAACATCTTGATCCCGCCCGCGGTGGAGCAGGCCCCCCCTCCAAAGGCCATAGCGCAGATTATTCCCACAAGCGCCAGATTCCCCCATTCATTGATAAATTGCCTGGCATAAATAGTCATATACCCTGTGGTGGTGTGGCCGGAAATCAACTGATAAAATCCTTTACGAAACATAGCAACTGCACAAGGGTAACTGCCGACCTGACTTAATCCAATGAGCGTAATCAGTAAGGTAAACAGTACGGTAATACACAGCGTGCGAGTCTCAATATTCTTCCAGATTTCTCGCCGGTTCCCCGTCCAAAGATGATAATGTAAGTTAAAATTCATCGCTCCCAAGAGCATAATGACAATGGTGATAACTTCAAAAAGTAGGCTATGATAATAGAGTATGTTCTGTGACTGGGGAGCAAAACCAGCGGTATCAAAGGCTGCCATGAAGATGCATGCGCCGTGGAAGAATGCGTTGGCGGTTTTCATTCCGTTTGCGATGCCGACTATTCCCAGCACCAGCGTGCTCAAGATTAGATAAACGACGCTCACTAACCAGATGAACCGAGAGGTGCGAATTACGTTGGGTAGCAATCTTTCATCGCGGGCCTCACCCACGTACATCTTAAACGCTCCGGATACTCCCTTCATAAACAAAGAAAGCGCCACAATGACTATCCCCTGGCCACCAATGAAGGGAGCGAAATGCCGCCACAGATTATGTGCGTAAGAGAGGTGGTCAAGGTCCTGCACAAGCGTCAGACCTGTTGTTGTTAACCCTGACATTACTTCAAAACACGCATCCAAATAAGATTTCCAGTGTCCGCTCAGGTATAATGGTATCGCCCCCAGCAGCATCGCCGCCAGCCAAGAAAAAGAAACCACGACCATACCTTGCATCCAGTTCAGGTCTTTTTCTGTAAAGCATAATCTGCTCAAAATGAAGCCGATAATCAAGGCAATCTCTGTGCCGATCAAAAAATCCAAGGCGGGATTTATCTCTGCAAATAGAAGGGCAATAACGACAGGCACCAGCATCGTCAGGCCTACGCCTATAATAATTTTACCTGAGTAATATCCTATATTCTTGATGTCTTGCGGTTGGGGCCTGAGAATCATAGTTTTAAGAAATATGCTGCCAGGCAAATCAAAAATGCCGTCAATATTATTACTATGGCATACAAAACTTCGGTGGCAATGCCAAAGACAGCATTATAGAAGGATTTCATCTTCATAATTTGCCAGCTAATAAATTTGACAGTTGTGACTCATTGCCGACCATGGTAAGGGCAATTACATCATCCCCAGCTTTCAGGACGGTGTTTCCTTTGGGGATAATTACGTCTTCCCGTCTTAGTATGGAAAGTAATACAGAATTTTCTGGCCATTGGATGTCCTTCACCTGCCTATCTATCACAGGTGAATCCTTTGGTAAATCCATGCGCACAATCGCCACTTTGCCCTGTTTAAAACTCAAAAGAGAAACAAAATCCGAAAAGGAGACTTCTTCCTCAATAATCTTGGCAATAATTTTGGTAGAATCCATGGGGACATCCACGCCCAGTTCGGAAAAGGTGTGCTCATTATACGGATTATTCACCCGACCCACTGTGCGTTGCACACTAAAGCGTTCCTTAGCCAATTGACAAATAATGATGTTGTCTTCGTCGTCTCCCGTAACTGCGGCTACCACATCCGCCCTGGCTGCGCCAGATTCTTCTAAAACCTGGGGGTCACAACCATCTCCTTTGATTACCACGACATCCAATTCCCTGGCTATCTCCTCGCAGACACTTTTATCTTTCTCAACGAGGCTGACGGCATGTTTACTCTGAAGGAGACGTTTGGCTAAAAAATAGCCCACTTTGCCTCCACCCACAACTACTATATACATATTCTACCTCGGCGCTATAAGCCAAATTTATCCTTTATCTTTTCCAAACTTGCCACCTTAACCACGGCCATCAATGTATCCTTGCCCTTTAAGACAGTTTTGGGCTCCGGGATCAACACGCCTTCCAATCTTCTTATTGCCACCACCAGGAATTCGCCAGGGACGTTTATCTGATGAACGGTTCTGCCCACTAAATCATTCTTCGCTTCTATCTCAATGACTCCCAGCTCCTTGGTTTCAATTAAATAGCTTGAAAAACGGCTTTCAATAATTTTATCTCTGAGCATAGCAGCAAAAAGTATAGTCCCGCTAATAATATCTAAACCCAAAGCAGCGTAGATATGCGCACGCTGTGGGTCGTAAACACGGGCAACAACCTTGGGCACATTAAATATCCTTTTTGCCACTTGTGCCGAAACCAGATTAGTATTGTCTCCATTGGTTACCGCACAGAAGGCGTCAGCTTCTTCGATACCCGCCTGCTTTAACAGATCTACATTAAAGCCGTTGCCTACCACAGTCAGGCCGTTAAATGTGCCTCCCAGACGTTGGAAAGAGACTGGGTTCTTATCGATAATCACCACATCGTGACCTTCGCCGGCTAATAGCCTGGCTAACTCCGAACCAACCCTACCACAGCCCACTATTATCACATACATTCTGGCCCCTCCATAAATCTAAAGGTATCATAAACCTTTTAACCGACATTTGCTAAAGCCACTAATCAAAGATTGTAAGTCCTAAATCGAAAATCGTAAATCGGAAATTTCTTAGGCGACATCTGCTAAACCAAGCGAGTCACCGAACTTTAATAACAGTGCCCTGCGAATATTTTGGTGCTGGGGCTTTTTCAACATCGGGTCTTGCGAGGCTAACTCGAAGGCTTTTTTCCTTGCCATAACCAGCAGATCGAAGTCATCAATAATATTTGCGATCTTCAAATCCGGCAACCCATGCTGGCGCGTGCTGAAGAGTTCGCCCGGCCCTCGCAGCCGTAAATCGTGCTCAGCTATCTCAAAGCCGTCGCGGCTTCGTGTTATCACTTCAATTCTACTTCTGGCTACGTCACTGTCGGTTTCTGCGAACAGAAGACAATACGATTTTTCCTGCCCCCTTCCAATCCGTCCCCTCAATTGGTGCAACTGCGCCAATCCAAATCGGTCCGCCCCCTCTACAACCATTATCGTGGCGTTGGGCACATCCACGCCGACTTCTATTACGATGGTAGAAACCAAAACGTCAATTTTGCCTTTCCTGAATTCAGCCATAATTTGATGCTTTTTTACAGAGGGCATCTGGCCATGCAGCAGCTCCACCTTAAATTCGGGAAAAACTTCCGCCGACAGCTTCTTGCATCCTTCAATAGCAGCTTTGAGCTCCTCATCTACCTCAAGTGCGGCAATCCGCGGATAAACGAAATATGCCTGCTTCTTGGCGCGTAAACGCTCACGGATGAACTGGTACGCCTTTTCGCGGTTGTGCGGAGCGACCCAGCGGGTAATCACGGCACCTCTACCCGGCGGCGAGTGTTTGATAACAGACACATCCAAATCTCCAAAGGCGGTCATCGCCAGCGTTCGAGGGATAGGCGTAGCGGTCATAACCAGACAATGCGGAGTGGCCTGCTTGCGCAGCTCCGCCCGCTGATGAACCCCAAACTTATGCTGCTCATCGATGACTACCAGAGCAAGTTTTTGAAATTCGACATCCTTCTGCAGCAGCGCCACCGTTCCTACGACAATGTCGATCTGGCCGCGCCCTATTTTGTCCAGCAATTCGATTCTCTTTTGCCCAGTCAATCCTCGCGTCAGCAGAACTCTTTTTACTCCGCTATTTTTCAGGTATCTTTCAATACTGAGAAAATGCTGCCCGGCCAGAATCTCGGTAGGAGCCATAATTGCTGCCTGGGTTCTGTTGGCGATGGCCAACAGGGCAGCGTAAAGTGCTACCACAGTTTTCCCTGAACCTACATCACCCTGCAAGAGCCGATTCATTGGCTTTGAGCTTGCCATGTCAGCAACAATTTCAGCGATGCAGGCATCCTGGTCTTCTGTGAGGAGAAACGGAAAACGCCTTCGGATTCGCCGATCAATCTCCTCGCTGCAGACGCACGGGGTCGCGGATGAAAAATGCTGCACCTTGTACCTGCGAAGTGCCAACCCAAGCTGCATTAGAAAGAGCTCATCGTATTTTAGTCTTCGTTTTGCCTGGGCCAATTTGTCCTGGTCGGGCGGCAAATGTATCCAGGCGAATGCGTCCTTTCTGCCGAGCAGTTTTGCCTCGCTGAGCAAATCTTGCTCGTAAAATTCAGGGACAAGCTCAGCTAAATTATCCAGCAGCGGCGCGATTATTCGCTTGATCTGCCCACTGCTTAATTGGCTGCTTGAAGGATACACGCCGCCGCTGAAATACTCGACCCCCGCCTGCGCGGGGGCAAGCTTGGGATTGGTCATCTGTAATTGATGCTTATATGAAACGACCTTGCCGGAGGCAGCTATCACCTGGCCGGGCTTCAATTTGTCTCGCAGAAAACCACCATGGAACCACACAACCCGGCACATGGCGGTTTCATCGCTAAGCATGGCTTCAAATAGAGGCGGATGACGGTAACTCTGATAGTCTACCGATTCGACCAGGCCCACGATGGTAGCGGTCTGGTTTGGCCGCATCTGAATTATCTTTATTGGCGCAGGTGCAAATATCCAATCGCGTGGAAAATACTCCAGCAGATCGCCCACCGTATGGACGCCCAACTGGGCAAACGTTTTGGCCTTAGCCGGTCCAACGCCTTTGAGATACTGAACCGGCATCGACAGGTCAAGTTGACCTCTTACTTTTCCTTTTAGCTGTGTCACTACCTGTTCCACGTTATTTCCGCCCAACCTGTCTGCGACTCCGAACTGAAAGCGGAATCCAGACATGTTTTAAGGTGTCTGGACACCTGCTTTCGCAGGGGTGACAAGTGCCAAATGATCAAAGAGCTTCATTGAATTTTCAGACACCCCAAATGTCATTCCCGCGAGAGGTTGTCACCCCTGTGAAAACAGAGGCGGGAATCAATTTCTACTCCTCAAATGCGTATTTCCCGATAAGTTTGACGAACCTACAACTGCAAATAGTCTTCTCAGCGATCTCTCCCCGCTGCTTTTTGCCAACTACAAGCTCTTGCAGTCCTCCATAACCAACCGGCATCACAATCAAACCGCCTTCGGCAAGTTGGTTAGCTAACGGCTCCGGTATCTTCGGCACCGCTGCGGTAACGATGATCCTATCAAAATATCCGCCTGACGGCAATTGATCGTCCGGCCAGCCGCAACTGCCGTCCCCAACACAAAACTCAACATTGCTGACGCCTAACCGCTGCAAAACCGCCTGCGCCGACTCGGATAGCTCGCTGAATCTCTCTATCGTGTAGACTTTTCTTACCAGCCGGCTCAGCACCGCGCTCTGGTATCCGCTGCCCGTTCCTACTTCCAGAACCTCGCAGGTGCTCTCCACGCGCAGCTCTTGGGTCATTAAGGCAACAATATAGGGCTGAGAAATGGTTTGACCCAGCCCGATGGGCAGCGGGCAGTCAGCATAAGCCTGTGACCTGCAGGCATCTGGTAAGAACTGTTCGCGTGGGATTTCAGCCATTGCCTCCAGGACACGCGGATCTGTTATTCCACGACCTTTTAGGTCTCGCTCCAGCATTCGCTGACGAGCTTTGGCAAGTGTATCTTGGTCCCTTGACGCAGCCACGTATTTAATAATCGCCTTTGCGTGCCGGCTTTGCAAAGTAATTCTGACGCCCGAGTGTAAAGAGGCGGGTTTCGTTGACTTCGAGGAAGACATTATTAAAACAACAGCTTGATAGCCGCGGCGGCGGCCAAAATCTGAACCAGAATGTTAAACGCCTTTTGCGGAATGCGGTTAAGCACCAATATCCCTGCGATCGCACCGGCAGCGATAAAGGGCAACATCAATATGTCAAGCTTCACAGACTGTGCGGTCATCAGAGCCAGGCCGGCACTAAACGGCACCTTGAGCCAATTGACGACGAAAAAGAACCAGGCTGCGGTGCCCACAAACTCGAGCTTCGGCAGCTTCATAGCCAGCAAATAAACAGTCATTACAGGACCGGCTGCGTTGGCCATCATTGTCGTGACGCCAGCCAAAAATCCGAGCCCTACCACAAACCACCACCCGGCGGGAATCTGCCTATTCTGGCTTGCTGCCTTTGTGCGCCAGTAATTGACGGCCAACATCGCCAGGACTATGCCGCCAATGATCGGCCGGAGCTGCTGGTCGGTTATGACTTTCAAGCCGAAATACCCTGCTACGATACCGGCAAAAGCAGCCGGCAGCAGACGCAGAACGTGCCCCCATTGGGCGTGATGCCGGTAATATGTCGCGGCGAATAAATCCCCCAGTATCAAAATGCCCAGAAGTACCCCTACCGAGCTGCGGGCAGGTAAAACAGCGGCCATAAGAGGAACCACCAAAATCCCCACCCCAGGAATTCCGGTCTTGGAAAGCCCCACCATAGCCGCACATAAGACTACCACCATCCAGCCAAGCAGGTCCAGATCGAACATACGTTGTCCCCATTATTAGCGTTAGAAGCCCCTAAATATTTGGCCCCCAAATTTATTTGGGGGTTTTCCACTACCGGTCAATGTCGATATAATGCACGATAGACAATAAATAATCTTCAAAAATTGTAAGGAGCCTAAAAATGAAAACCAGAAAGTTCCTTTTTTATCTGTTAGCTGGCCTCTTAGGCAGTTGCGTGCCCGTTATGTCGCTGCACTCACTTTTCACGGAAGAAAATATTGTCTTCGATGAGAAACTGCTTGGCACTTGGGTCGACGATCCCAACAGCCCCAAAGGCACATGGGAATTCAAGCGAGTCGCAGATAGCGCCCAGAAAGACTGGGAATTGCCCCCTCCAAAAAAACCAGAAAAAGCCTACAAGCTTCTTCTGAGCAACGAAGAAGGTGCGAAAGGCTCATTTTTCGCGCATTTAGTAAAGCTCGAAGGTCGGCTATTTCTGGATGTTTTCCCAAGTCAGCTCCCCTGTGCGCAACTGGACCCAAAACAAGATTGGGTGTTCAATACGGTGTTTCTAATACCTGGCCATTCATTTGCAGTAATAGACTCCATCGAACCACAACTGAAGATACGCTGGACCAACGAAGATGAAATGGAAAAGTTCCTTAAAGAACAGCCCAACGCGCTTAAGCACGAATTGGTCGAAGACAAAATTGTGCTGACAGCATCAACCGACGAGCTGCAGAAATTCGTACTGAAATATGCTGACGACAAAAGGATTTTCCCAGCAGAAGCCGTTTTGACCCGTAAGAAAGGCAAATAGGGCTGTCAGGACATCAGGGCATCAGGTTGCAGGTTATCAGCGAAACAGGGTATCAGCAAAAGACGATTCACTTGACAACCTGATGTTCTGATAACCTGATACCCTTCATCGCAAGGTAGCAGTTTTATGACCGGTACGCCGGAATTCAGACGCTATTTGGTCAACATTGACTCAATTTCAACGCATCAATTGTTCACGGACTGCGTGGTCGTTGGAGCGGGCATCGCCGGTCTGCGAGCCGCTATCGAAGCCGGGGTAAGCCGCTCCGTTATCATCGTCTGCAAGGGCAGCCTGCAAGACAGCAACACCTGGAAAGCCCAGGGCGGCATCGCCTCGGCGCTGGATAGCGCAGACACATTCCAATCACACATAGCCGACACAATCGAGACCGGCTGCGGAATATGTGAGCGGGAAGTTGTCGAGTTGGTAGTTCGGCAGGGGCCGCAGCTTGTAGAGCAACTTCTGGCCTGGGGTGCAGATTTTGACCTTGTCGATGGTCGCGTCGCTATGACCCTCGAAGGCGGCCACAGCCACCCCCGTGTGGCCCACGCTCACGGCGACGAAACCGGGCGGGTGATTGCTGATGCGCTGATAAAAAAGGTAAGAGAAAATCCCAAGACAAAGGTCGTAGAAGGATTCTACACTACCGATTTGCTTACCAACAAAGACAACGAGTGTATAGGAATAATCGGCCACGACAGGCGACTGGGCCAACAGATAATCTGGGCTACAAACACAATCCTGGCGACCGGCGGCGCAGGCCAACTCTATCGCGAGACCACAAACCCCGAAGGGGCAACCGCCGATGGCCTCGCAATGGCCTACCGGGCAGGCGCGGTCTTGCAAGACCTGGAGTTTATGCAGTTCCATCCAACGACACTCTATGTCGCCGGCGCATCGCGGGCATTGATAACCGAAA
>CAZMLE010000045.1:0-34289 GCA_964567045.1 uncultured Pirellulales bacterium
ACTGTTACCCATGTCGCCGGTTTATTCTGTAACCCATCTTACCGGTTTGTACCTAAGTGTCAATAAAGAAAAAACGGTTGTCTTGGGATAAGCGAAATGTATAATGACAACTTGGATTCGGTAGAAAAGTGAAAGTTACAGGGAAACCAAATAATGATGCCACGTACTATTTTCAGTTGCGCTAGCCGCAGTCTGATTTGTGTGCTTGTTGTGACACTGGGCTGCAGTGATTCTGTGCAGGAAGCTGCCCGTAGTAAGGTCGAACCGCAAGAAAAGATGGCTGCCGGTGAGGCGCCTGCCGCCGTAGAAAGTATTCCAGCAGAGGTCAAGCCCAAAGAAAAAGGGCCCACTGTGCAATTGGCACTGAAATTCGCTCCGCAGGACTCGACAACCTACAGAGTGGTAGTAGAGGCTGACAGGAGCGTCGCGTGGGAGGGGCCTTTGCCGGAAAAACCCACCGCTTTCAAAGGCGGCCACACCGGCAATAGAATCGAAATGACCTTTGCCCAGCGAATACAAAGCGTCGACGATAATGGCAATGCAATTGCCGAGATTAAAATCGGGGCACTGAAATACCTGGCTAAAGTCAGAGACGATGTTGTCTTGGACTTCGATAGCTCGCGAGAGAAGGACAAAGACAACCTGCTGGCGAAACTAATCGGACAAAGTTACACCATAGAAATCTCGCCTGCAGGGCAAGTCCGCAACGTTGTCGATGCAAACCAGGCACGAGCCGCCGTCGAGGGTAGCTCCTCAGATCATAAAACGGCTTCGGCGCTGCTTTCGCCGGCAGCGATTAAGCAGCGGCACACAATTCCAGCCTTGCCGCCTGCCGAAAAAAGCCGATTAAGCCCGGGCGATAATTGGAGCAGCATAACGGCTTTTTCTTTCGATATGATGGGCTCGAAATCATACGAAAAGATTTATACGCTCAAAGAGATCAAAGAGGTAGATAATCGGCAATTGGCTATCGCCGACATGAACGCAGTACCGTCCTCAGAAATGGCTCAGGAGATCCACCAGGAGCAAGCAATAAACCCTCTTGAAAAAATGTCTGATACCACCGAAACATATACTGGGCAGTTAAGATTAGACTTGACCACAGGTAAAGTTGAAAAGTGTCTTGAAAAACTGCATGTGGAATGGGTTATTGTGGACCCCCAGGCGAAGGACGATAAAGAACCGGCTGCTTTGAGGATGACGGCAACTCGCTTTTACAGCATCGAGAAAATCAACTGACCTTATGACCCCCTGCCGTGCAGGGGGCTAAATCAATCGAAAGGAACGGATTTGAAATCCACGTTGTTATTACTGGCGGTTGTTGGCCTTGCCGCCCTTGCCGGATGCGAGGCGCCTGTCGGGCAGAAAGAGCCACTGGCAGAAGGGAAGAAACCTGTAGGTGAGGGAAAGGTATTGTTGACGGTGGACTTCCAACAGGGGCAGACCCTGCAATACAAGTTCATCTGTAGCAGAGAGATTGACCTGGACTGGGACCCGACAAAAACTGCGTCCGGATCGGCAAAGAGTACCGTCAACAAATTTTCCGAGTCGATGGAGATGATTGTTGCCTACACACCTGCCGAAGTGAATCCATACGGACTTACGACCATCAAGGCGACCTGCAAAAAGGTTATAGTAACGCGGAGCAAAAGCACGGGCGGAAGGCCGCCAATTAAAGACGCCGTCGAAAGTCTCGCCGGCAAAACCTACACCCTGGCGGTCGGGCCGACCGGCAGAATCGAGGATTATTCGGAACTGAATAAACTGATCCAGGAAATTGGCAAAGAACCGTTCCGAGAAGACAGCAAACTCGGCAGAACAAAAGAACCCGATATGATAGGCGATTTTGTCGCCAGTCAATGGTTCTTGTGGGATTCAATTTCCAGCATAGAAAATCCGACTGAAGGAGTGTCGGTAGGACAAACCTGGAAGTCCAAGCTGTCAGTACCAACCCCGATGGTGATGCGAAAGGCAAGAGACGTTACCTACCGGCTCAGTGAAATCCGCCAGAATGGAAAGGGCCGACTCGCGGTCATACAGAGCTCTTATTCACCGGCAGATTCGGTTCCCAGCGGTTGGCCCATACCCTATTCCGGCAAATTCCAGGTGACTGGGACGTTCGGCTTCCTTAGCAAATATAAGGTTCTGGATTTGAAAGGTCAGGGCGAAGAACTATTCAATATCGACCAGGGCCGAATTGAGCAATCCGATCAGCAGTATCAAATGCAGTTGGCAGCTTCTTTGCCAATTCCTATCGGCCCAAGTCCCAGGATTACCATCAAACAGAAACTGACCATGCAACTTCTGGAGTGATTGGGCATTGGCACATGAGAATCTATGGGCGCCGTGGCGGATCAAATATATTCAGGGCCTGGGCAAAGGCTCGCCACAGGCGGGCTGTTTCATCTGCCGAAATCTACAGAACCCTCAGGATGATGACAAAAACCTCGTGTTGTGGCGAACCGATAAAAGTATCGTGATACTGAATCGCTTCCCCTATAATAATGGCCACTTGTTGATAGCACCTGCCCGACACATACCTGACCTCGACCAGGCAAGCGGCGAGGAGCTGCTTGAAATGATCTCGCTGGTCAGGGAATCCCAAAAGGCACTATCGCTGGCAATAAAACCGCACGGCTTTAATGTTGGGATGAACTTCGGCCGATGTGCCGGAGCTGGACTGCCGGACCACCTGCACATCCACGTCGTGCCCAGGTGGGACGGAGACACAAACTTCATGAGCGTATGCGGAGATACCAAGGTTATCAGCCAAAGTCTGGCTGAGCTTCTTGACCTGCTCAAACAGATAAGCAAAGACCACAACCTTCCCAGTTTATGAATATATCAGGTGAGCTTGCCGATTACGCTGTCACTGAAAAGGTCAGCCGGGGCCGACGTTTCGCAGAGAAACCCCACCCGTACCGCTGCGACTTCGAGCGGGACCGTGACCGGATAATTCACTGCTCGGCGTTTCGCAGGCTCGAAGGCAAGACGCAGGTCTTCACGCCCGGGCTGGACGATTATTACCGCACGCGACTTACCCACAGTATAGAAGTGGCACAAATAGGCAGAACCATCGCAAAGGCTCTGCGCCTAAATGAAAGCCTTAGCGAAGCGATATGTCTGGCGCACGACCTAGGGCATCCGCCTTTTGGCCATGCCGGGGAAAAAGCCCTGGACGATTTGATGAGCCAGTTCGGCGGATTTGAGCACAACCGGCAAACACTGCGAATTGTGGATTTGCTTGAGCATCCGTACCCGGATTTTTTCGGCCTGAATCTGATGTATGAGACCCGGCTTGGATTAGCCAAGCATAAAGGCCCTTATGATAAGCCACAGGACGAGGCCTTTCCCGAGGCAAACTCTTCACTTGAGGGACAGATAGCCGATATTGCCGACCGTATCGCAGTGGACTCCCACGACCTTGAAGACGGTCTGCGCGCAGGTCTTATCAGCAGCGAAGGGCTAAAGAATATAGAAATATTCATAGAAGCGCAAAGGCGAGCCAAAGCCGACGCAATTAAGGACCAGACCATTCGCAGAACCAGAACGGCAAAAGCAATCATCGACACGCTGGTCAGCGACTGCATAGAAACGAGTAAGCACAGTATAGCCGAGGCTAATATTGCAGCAGTGAGTGATGTCTGTAGCAGAAGCGAGAGTTTGATCGTGCTTTCAGCGCAGGGCGGCTCAAGACTCCTTGAGTTGGAGAAGTTTCTGCTGGAGAACTTTTATCAGCACGCCTCATTGATACAAACGTCGGGCAAAGTCAAAGATTGGCTCGGGCAGCTTTTCACAAGCCTCTGCCGGAAGCCGCAGCTTATGCCAGGCTATTTTCAAGGCTTCATAGCGCAGCGCGGCCTGCAGCGGGTAGTATGCGATTACATCGCAGGCATGACCGATAGGTTCTGTTTGAAGATGCTCGAGGAGATTTAACCACAGACGCCGTCCTGAGCGCAGACGAAGGATCACACAGATTGCACGGAGAAGGCGGAGAAGATCCAAAATCCGAATTGCGAAAATTCAAAACAAGATCTCCTCCGCCGACTCGTCCTACGTAGTGAGTCATGTACGCTGGGCCTTAGCCCAGCGAACTAAGTTTGATTGGATTACTTTCGGATTTTGATTTTTCGTTGCGAAGTTACTTTGCCGTAAAGCTTCTGTGTTTCATAGGTCACTGTTACGGTCAGTTCTTCTTCGTCGCCTTTTATTTCCAGATCTTCCGGCACACGCCACGTGTACCCACAGGTGCCTGCTCAGCCAAAGGGCATGATGCCCTCGGCCACGATCTGGCCATCGGCCCGTGTAATGACTACGTTCGGATCGAGCGACTTGGGCCGCTTGTATTTACGGCCCTCCGAGATTTCTTTTTGGACCTGTACCGACGTATCATTCAGCCCGCGTATCATGATATCCAGCTTCGGATCGATCAGTACAGCGGCGAACTTGATCTCTTCTCCGCGCGAAAAAGAGGTCTTACTCTTAGGCGGTTGATCAAACACAACCATCGGTTCGTTCGAGAAATCCAACACGTACGGCTTGTCCTTGCGAACCTGCATGCCATAGACAATTTCCTTGCCACTGGACTGGCCCTGTGCATTGGTGTGGTAGTTGTTGGAGATTTCGATAGACAAGTTGTCGTAAGTCACATTCATAAGATGAGCTGTATAATCACCAACAGGAATCCTGCATTCAGCCACCGGACCGGGCCAGTCTTGCTCGATCGTACCGATGGGTGCCGAGACGTTTCCACGCTGATGTACTGAGCCTTTGAACTCGAGTTTTTCCAACTCGCGGCCGCCTTTACCGACCTTGATGGTGCCGAGTTGCCCTTTGTATGGCCGGGCAGCGATTTTGGTGCCTTCCTCAATAAGCATGAATTCGAAAAACTTATCGTCGATCTTGTGATACGAATGCAAAATTTCTGAACCCCACCAGTAGGGGCCCAATCCCTTCTCGACGTCAAACAGGAAGAATTCACGTTCGGGCCTTTCTCCCAAAAGAATCTTGAATGGGCGATTGGCGAGGGTGATCTGGCCTTGTTTGACATCTTCCTTTTTTTGCTGCTCCATCCTGCGGACAAATGACGGCAAGCGGTTTTTCGGAAAATCAAGCTGTGAGATCGTGGTTTTTTCAAGCTCGCAGGTCACCACATCCGGATCCGATAGGAATTCCTTCTCCTTTGCGGCCTGATCTTGAGAAACGAGTTCCTTCTCCTTTGCAGGCTGATCTTGTGTCGATGTCGGTGGTGCGCTTGGCTCTTCCGGTGGTGGAGTTTCTTTCTTACAGCCGGGCAAGACAAATCCGAGTACCAGAATGAGAGACAATAGAATACAACTTGCTTTAAGACATGATGCTTTCATGGCGTATTCACTCACTTTCTTTGAAAAAGTGGTCGCTAACGGTAAATTTACACTATTGGAGCGGGATTTTCAAGAAACTTTTAGCGAATTAGGGGATTAGCGGATTAGAGATTGGGGCATCAGGTCATCAGAGGACCAGGCGGTGGATGGATTCGACAAGCTCACCACACGTATCAGGTAAGAAGGGTATCAGGAGGATTGAAGCCCGGCCGGGATAAAGTTGCCGTGCAGCACCAACAGAATTGGGTTAATAGTCTTTGACTTAAGGCTCGGGGTCAGTTAACCTTCCACAGCTATGAAACGCTTAGCAGCGTCGGGTTTTGGCTTGGGGTGGCTGCCCCTTGCTCCGGGTAGTTGGGGCTCGCTGCTGCCCGCGATTATTTTTGCCATGCTGTTCCATTTCAACGCATCTTCGCCAATGATAATCGTTGTAATGGCGGCCTTGGCGGCAGCAGGTGCCGTTGTTTGCGTCAAATGTGCCCCTGCCTCGATAGCGGCGACGGGTGATACCGACCCGCCGGAGGTCGTCGCCGATGAGATTGCGGGGCAGGCAATCACATTTGCCTTGGCAGGTTCATTCGTAAGCGGGCCGGTTTGGTGGGCACCGGCTGTGGGCGGTTTTTTCTTATTCAGGCTCTTTGATGTAATCAAACCTTCCCCGGCACGCAGGCTTGAAAAACTGCCGCAAGGATGGGGCATTCTCGCCGATGATATAGTTGCGGGCCTATACGCCGGCCTAAGTTTGGCGATTTGCCTGAAATTGTGGGCAAAGTGAATGCAAAAATCAAAAGTTAAAAATCAAAATTGTGGAGTTGCCGCATGGCGGCAACGACACCCTTAATTTTGCACTTTGCATTTTGGTTTATTAACTCTCGATGGCAGCAGAGTACTCTGTTGAAGTTTGTAGAAAACTTGAGGATGTGATTCGCGCCATGTGTTTGCACCGGCCGATGCGAATCGCACGTTACGAGGCTGGCCAGGAGCTGGTTTACGATGTGACAGAAGTTGGCAGAATCGGCAAGGGTCAGGTCCGGGTGCTGGTTGAGAAATTTGCGGGCGGGGGTTTTGCGGGCCAGGTTTACAAGGTAAGACTGATAGACCTCGCGCCCCGTGACCCGTCGCCCGGGCGACGGGCGACGAGCGACGGGCGACGAGCGACGAGCGTAAACGGGCTTGAGCCAGGCCAGGTCTATGCCATGAAGATATTTATCCCCCCTTCTAACCTTGCTCGGCTCTTTCGCAATATTCTATACTTTGTCGGTTTCCAGGGCCCATTCGCGCTTCAGGTCAATCCCGCAGCGCTGAGAGCAAGCACCCTCTGGCAGAAATTCATCCGGCGCGGGGCAAAAATTCGGTTGGGTAGTGAAAATACGACGGCGGATATTTATGCAACCTTTGTAGATAGCGCATTGCGTAGCTGCGGTGAGCTAAGCCAATGGATCGACGGACGGACGTGGCGGCTGGAGGTCGACGACCGGCTGGATTTGCTTTCGCGGTGGCGCCGAGGCAAGGCAGTTGACCAGCGACAGCTTGGTTCGCCCGAATACAGAGCTAAGCGAGAGTTTATGCGCAAATTCGTTGACCTTATACACGATATGGGCTGGCATGAGTTTGCCAGGCAGTATGAATGGTCGACCGCCAAGAGTCAGCCTAACTGCTTGAAACGCAGCGATACAGAGGACAATCCATCGGCAGGCCTGGCGGCGGTTGATTTCAGGGCGGGGCTTGTACTGTTGCCGTTTTTGCCCATGAGCCCAGGTGATTTTAAGCTGATAGCAGGAGGCATCATGCGCGGCAGCCTGGTGCAGTTTGACCGGGGCGACCTTGACAAGTTAGAGGCCTTCGTGCAGGCCCACAGCGGCCAATTCGCAGACATGCGAGAGATGCTGGATGAGCTAAAGGCAGCCGAACGGATATACCGGAACTCGCTCCCGGATGTTACACACAATCACATCCGGCTGCTTTACAGCGGACAACTCTGGTCGACGATACTCGACAGCGCAGTGGCTGGCTGGAAGGTGAGAAATCTGGTCGACGAAAATTGGCAGCAGAGGCTGCGAGCCAACAGAATTCTGACCCTGGCGTTTTTCCTGATTGGGTTGATACCGTTTTTGGGCAAACTCATTCGGCGGATTTGGGCCCGGCCTGACTGGCGCAAACATTACGCTCAGATGTTGACCAGTTGGGGTTATTTGCGGCGGGCCATAAGGGCAAGGATGGCCGAAAAGGCGATTGTTTGGCATAGGGCCGGACGGGTTGACGCCGAGCGCGCGCTCAAAGTTGCAGGTGCACTTTGGAGATTCCTGTGTCATCTGCCGCTGTCGGTGCTGCCTGCCGGACTGCATCGTTTTCTCACCGACTTTAAGTTCGCAAAAGAACGCCTGGCCCGTATTCTTGTTCGGCCCGTTCGGCTGTATTTTGACGCACAACTTAGGGAGCAGTGGCTCCGTGAAATGGTCAAAGAAGGGCAGAAAAGGCATATGCTCAAGGAGGAAGATGCGCAGGTCATCCTCTCGCAGCTTAAAGAGCCTTTTATACAAAAATATCTCGTAAGCTTGGTGGTGCATCTTATGACGCTGCCGGTGTCAGAAATTGTGTGGGTAATCGTGGCATTGGCTTACGTGAAAATGCACCCGGGATTAACCTTCAGGGAGGCTTACTTGGCGGCTGGTGCAATTTTGCTTGCCTTTCAGTTCACCCCGGTATCACCAGGCTCGCTGATTCGAGGATTTTACGTGTGGTATCTGGTGATAAGAGATCGCAACTTCAGAGATTACAATATCGCCGCCTTTTTGAGTTTCTTCAAACTCGTTGGTTATCTAGCATTTCCTATACAAATGGCGTATCGTTATCCTGCCTTAGCAAGATTTATGGGTGCTCACTGGGCGACCGAAGCTGTGCACGTAGTCCCGGTGTTTGGGGAAGGCGGTGCACTGCTGGAGCACGGAGTATTCTATCTATTTTATAATTGGCCGCTGACGATACGCCGACGAATGCGAAAACGAGCAGAATTTCGGGCATCAATGAAACCACGGTACTGGCACGTGGGTCTCTGGGCTATGGCCGCCGCATCCATACTGGGGTTTACCGACCTTGCCTATCTTGCCAATCTTAAAAACCTGCCCAGCTTGAAGGATATTTGGTGGCTTATAGTTGTGTTGCCTGTTGCTATGGGTGCAGCAGTAACTCTGGGCTGCGGCGGCGCGGCACTGAGTAGACGCATTGTCGCGGCAGCGGTCTGCGGCGTTTTAGCAGTGTTGCTCTATTCAGTGATTTCGTGGATACTGAGCCACAGCACAACGATTGTCGGTGGCAACATTCTGATAAGCGCTGCGTGGCGCATATTTATCTTCGCGGTTTTGGGGACGATCGGAGCAATAGCTACGGAGCTGAAACTTCCTGAGCCAGGTTCACAGTGACTGTGCCTATTCGCGCAGCGGCACAAATGCCGGCAGCAGGGACTGGCAACCGGCAGCGGGTCGAAAACCGTGTCTTTGCCTATAAATATTCCGCCGAGGGTGTTTTTTGTGTTGGTTTATTTCTTGAAATTAGCTCCCGCTTATGTAACAATTGCCACCGTCCGGGACGTTTTTGAGGGAACGGTTTTGTGAACGGTCTTGATATGGAAAAGGGGAGGCAAAAATGAGAACGGAAGTCATATCCTCCACGCTTATCAAGATGGTGAACCACAAGCAGCTTAGGAAGCTGCTGGCCAGAAAAGTGGACGAGTATATCTATAAGAACATGGTCAGCGATGCTTCTGAAGATTTACGACAGGTCCAGATGAGAAGATACCAGTACTTGTCGGCTATGCTGCGATGTGTAAATAGAAGTATGGACAAAGGTTACGTTTCGCCTGAAATTATAAAGAAGATCATCAATGTATTCGTTCAAAATAACCTCGTTGGCGAGGACCAAGATTACAGCCAGGCAGTGGAAAACTTCAAATACAAGTATGGTGAATACCCACCCACCTTTATCGTCCTGTCTCCTACCCAAAGATGTAATCTAAAGTGTGCGGGCTGCTATGCATCGTCGGCAGCCGATACATCTGCGACCCTTCCTTACTCGTATGCGGATAGGATAGTAGGCGAAGTACATGATGACTGGGGGGTCAGGTTCATTACTATCAGCGGCGGCGAACCTTTCTTGTATAGAAGTGAAGGTAAAACGCTTCTGGATATCTGCCGCAAATACGACGATATGTTCTTCCACGCATACACCAACGGCACAGTCATTAACGAAGAAATTGCCCAGGAGATCGCAAGCTGCGCAAACGCCACGCCGGCAGTCTCGGTCGAAGGTTTTGAGCAAGAAACCGACCAAAGAAGAGGCCGCGGCACATTTAAGAAAATCCTCGAAGCCCTCGAGCGCCTCAGGCAAGTTGGTGTGCCTTTCGGCATTTCCGTAACAGCAACCAGCAAAAATGTGGATTTGCTGCTGACCGATGAATTCTACGACTACTATTTCCAAGAGCAGGGCGCCTGCTATATGTGGCAATTCCAGTTGATGCCCATAGGAAGAGGTAAAGACGAAGTCGAGCTAATGGTCGTTCCCGAAAAGCGAGTTGAACTCTACAGAAAGTGGGAAAAGCTGCTGACCGAAAAGAAGTACTGTCTGGCTGATTTCTGGAATAGTGGTGTTCTTGCCAGAGGTTGCATCGCGTACGGCAGAAGCGGAGGATACATCTACATTGACTGGCATGGCAACGTGACACCCTGCGCATTTATTCCCTATTATGTCGATAACATCTACGATTTATACAACAACGGCAAAACCCTCACAGATGCGCTGTTTTCCGACTTCATGAAAAACGGCCGTAAATGGCAGAGAGAATACGGGCTTGATAATTGGAAGAGGCCAGATAACTGGTTGATGCCCTGCTCTATAAGAGACCATTATGAGATCTTCAGAAAATCAGTCCTGCCGGAGAATGTAAAGCCTGAGAACGAAAAGGCTAAAGAAGCCTTGGAATCTCCTGAATATTTCGGGATGCTTAAGAATTACGACAAGGAGCTTCAAAGGCTAACTGAAAAAATCTGGGAGACTGAGTATCTCGATAAGGAGCCGGTCGCAGGTGAGTGCAAATATCAAAAATCGAATATCAAGGTGTAAATCCGCTGGCTCGTGACCCAGGCCCCGTAACGCGAATTACGGGCGACAGGTGGCGGGCGACAAGATTTTTTCCGAGGGCTTTCCTACTATGATGCCAAATAGTTACCGTTCGCTTTGTGATGATTTCTATCTGGACATGTACATCAATACGCAACTGGACTTACCCACTCAGCGTGACACCATTCTGGCCTTTTTCGAACGGATACAAAGGCAGTTTCCTTCTATGGGCCGGTTCTACCGGCGTGAGAAGAACGAGTACTGCCTCGAAGAGGATCGCGACCTCGGTCAATACCGCTGGATCAGCATCGAGGTAGATCGCATTGGCTCGGGTGTTGTCAACCCGCCGAACTTTGAAGAGGCGTACTCCCAAGACCGACTGGTAATCGAACTTGTTCCCTATATGCTTGGAGTAAGTCATCTTGATATCAATTCGCTGGATGTGACTTTCGCCATGGATTTTGACTATGCGGGCAGTCACGATGAGGTTATCGCCGAAGCACTATTCGGCTCAACCGCCTTTAGCTGCCTTCTGGATCTGCCGTCTGCCCGGCCCATAGGTTTTTCTCCTACAGTAGTAGTGGCACTATCTGATGATGAGTGCACCCAGGCCCGGATCAGTGTAGAGTCAAAAACGAGCGTCTATGAGCCTGGTGAGAGAGGGCGAGGCTCCGATGACGCCATAAGTCTGTCTCTTGCCATACGTCAGTACCCGCGACCTGATGAGAAATTCGACGCCCTGAAATCCTTCGAGTATCAATGTCGTCTGGCACAGGAGCTAATGGCCGAAAAGATCGTTCCCAACTTTGTCCAGCCTTTAACTGAGACAATCGCCCAAAAAAGGTTAACGTAGATGTTGGCAGGGATGGTTATATGGCTATCGAGGCGCCGCTAAGTAAGCACAAGAAAATGAATTACAAAATCTACATTGCTGTCTGTATTCTTGCTGCAGTTGTTTTCGCCTATGACGGCTACCTGAGCAAATACAAATGGTCATACCGTCGCAGCTTCTTCGAAGAACACGTAAAGGAAGGGAAGCTTGATGATACGATGAAATGGAATCGAAGACTTCCTTTCGTTTTCGGGGCTGCCGGTATTGCTTTTGCCGCGTGGCTCGGGTTCATTAAGGATAAGAGACTTTTAGCCGATGAACATGACCTTATAATCAGCGCCAAAGAAAAGATCCCCTATGATGCCATCCAGAAAATTGATAAGACCTACTTTGATTCTAAAGGTTTCTTTATTATCACCCACAAAGATCAGAACGGCAGGGAAGTCAGCCGCAAGTTGAGCGATAGAAACTATGATAACTTGACAGCTATTCTGGACCATCTGGTGGCAAAAATTAGTTGAAAATCATCAAAGAAGAAGCGAGCGCAATGAATACCTGCGTTGTCGGATTACAGTGGGGTGACGAGGGCAAAGGCAAGGTTGTGGACATTCTTGCCGAGCACAGCGATATCGTCGTGCGGTATAACGGTGGTTCCAACGCTGGCCATACCGTCGTGGTAGGTGACAACAGGTTCGCTTTGCACCTTTTGCCGAGCGGTTCGGTTCGGCCAAATGTCAACTGCGTAATCGCCAACGCGGTGGTTGTTGACCCGGAAGTCCTGATAGCGGAGATAGAAGCTCTTGCGCAAAGAAATATCACGCTGAATGGGCGTCTGTTTATCAGTGAAAATGCCCATGTCGTGCTGGACTACCACAAAACCGAGGACCGATTGCGTGAAGAATCGCTGGGCAAAAATAAGCTCGGCACTACTATTCGCGGCATCGGGCCCTGTTACGCAGACAAGGTCGGCAGAAGCCATGCGGTGCGCATGGGCGATTTTCGCTATCTGGAACAGCTCAAAACCCGACTCCAGGCCATTGTCAAATATAAGAACAAGGTCTTTGCCGCTCTGTATAGAAATGAGCCGATGAGCGCCGACGATATCTTCCAAAAGTGCAAACTGTATGCCGGCAAGCTCACGCCGTTCATAACCGATACAACCGAATTTCTACACAAAGCAATTGCCCAGAGCCAATCGATCCTGTTTGAGGGTGCCCAAGGCTCACTGCTGGATTTGGATCACGGCACTTTTCCCTACGTAACCAGCTCAAACTCAAGTGCACTCGGTATGCCGTCTGGTTGTGGCGTGCCCGCCAAAGTGGTTGATAAATATATCGGTGTGGTCAAGGCCTATACGACCAGGGTCGGAGCCGGGCCGTTTCCAACGGAACAGGACAATGAAGTCGGCCAATATATTCGTGACAGAGGACACGAATACGGCACCACGACTGGCCGACCCCGCCGATGCGGCTGGTTCGACGCCGTAGCAGCATCATATTCCGCAAAGATTGGAGGCATCGATTCAGTAGCATTGATGCACCTGGACACACTGGCCGGCCTAAAAGAAATAAAGATTTGCCGGGCGTACAAAATCAATGGCCAAGAAAGGACTTTCTTTCCAGCCAATGTTGCCAGACTTTCACAGGCTCAGCCCATTTACGAAACTGTGCCCGGCTGGGACGAGGATATAACCAGCATAAAGGACTTTCACGATCTGCCGACCAATGCCCAGGAATTTATTGCCCGAATCCAAGAGCAGCTTGCCACGCCGATCACGATTATCGGTATAGGGCCGGCACGACACCAAACAATATTCAGATAGGAGCCAGGAGGCAGAATTAAGAATATGGAATTCTGAATTCTTACTCCTGAATTTAGGTTCAAGGTTTTCAGTCTCAATGAACGGCTTCACAGAAAAACAAAAAAAGACGGCCGAACGCCTCGGAATATCGCTCGGCCAAATCCCGCGTCACATCGCCATAATCATGGACGGCAATGGGCGGTGGGCGCAGCGAAATGCTCTGCCGCGGGTCGAGGGACACCGGCAGGGGGCCAAAACTGCGGAAGAAATAGCTCGATGCTGTGCCGAGTTTGGCCTCCAGTCTTTGACTTTGTATTCCTTCAGCATGGAGAATTGGAAAAGACCTAAGGCTGAGGTCGACGCGTTAATGCACCTATATAGCCGATACCTTATCCAGATTCGTCCCAACTTGATGACCAGCGACGTAAAGCTGATTCACCTCGGGCGGTTAGCTGGGCTGCCAGATGCAGTGAAAACCGAGCTGGTAGAAACGGTGCAAGTGACGGCTAATAATACAGGTATGGTACTCGCTCTGGCACTGAATTACGGCGGCAGGGCTGAAATCGTTGACGCAACACGCAAGATCGCACAGGAACACAAACTGGGACACCTGCACCTAAAAGACATCGATGAAGGCTGTATAAGCCAACACCTGTATACGGCCGGTCTTTGTGATCCGGATCTTCTGATACGCACCGCGAATGAGATGCGGGTCAGCAACTTTCTGCTCTGGCAGATTTCATACAGCGAGTTCTACGTCACCAAGACCCTTTGGCCCGACTTCAATAAGGGCTGCCTGGAAAAGGCAATTTTTGCCTACGCAAAACGAGACCGACGTTTCGGCGGCATTTGAGTTGAATAGTGAATTAGTTGATTAGTGAACAGGATGGGCATCAGGAAATCAGGAAACCAGGATGCAGAATATCAGCAGATCAGGGTATCAGAAAGTGCTCTGCGGGGCTGATATCCTGATAACCTGATGCTCACACCCTGATAACCTGGTACCCTGATAACCCGAACTAATGCTAAAGCATAGACTGCTTTTTGGCACGTTGATGACGGTTGCTTTTACTGCCGTTGTCCTTTTCGACGGTTGGCTTGGCAATTTCCAATTTTCAATTGTCAATTGTCAATTTAGACTGCCGCGGGGCACGATTGTCGCTGCCCTTATTGTCGCCTTGGTGGTCCTTGGGCAAATAGAGTTCGCAAGTCTGCTCGCAGCGAGAAACTTGAGGGCTTTTACGCCCGTCTCAATTATCACTTCAGCCGCGTTGGCAACCGTGCCAATTTTCAATTGTCAATTGTCAATTGTCAATTTCGTGCTGGCGTTTGGCCTGTTGGGATTGCTGCTATATCAATATCTGCGCTGTGGTACTTCGGGTGTGTTAGCCAATTGTGGAGCGAATTGCTTTTCCATCATCTATCTGGGCCTTCTGAGCAGCTTTGCACTGGCTATCCGGCTCGATTTTGGCGTTTGGCCGCTCCTGATGTTTGTTTTTGTCGTAAAATCCGCTGATATAGGAGCTTACGCGGTGGGGACGTTATTCGGTAAACACAAATTCTCGCCCAGAGTTAGCCCTGGCAAGACTTGGGAAGGCGCTGGTGCCGCTGCGGCTGCAGCGGTAGTAGTCGCTCTGGCATTTGCGGCCGGTTTTGATATAATGCCTTGGCAGTGGGCGATTGCTTTTGGCTTTCTTCTGGCCTGTGTGGGCCAGGCGGGAGATTTAGTTGAGTCTATGATGAAGCGGGATGCCGGACGAAAGGACGCCGCCAACAAAGTGCCGGGGTTCGGCGGTGTACTTGATATTGTTGATTCGCCTTTGGTGGCGGCACCGTTTGTCTACTTGTTCTTTATGCTTTTAAGGGGAAGCGCAGTAGCGAATTAGTGAACCAGCGAATTAGTTGCCAATTCACTAATGAGCTAATTCACTAGTCAACTCAAATGGCAGAAGTTACCATACAATTAGACCCGGCGGGTAATCAGCTTGAGCTGTTTGGGCCTGCCGATAGTCACCTTCGCCTTCTGCGTCAGTCTTTTGGTGTCCAGATTACTGCCCGTCAGTCGAACTTGATAATCGGCGGCGCCGAACAGCGCGTACATAGAGCCACCGAAATCGTCGACAGGATGCAAAAGCATCTGGATAGATACGGCTCACTCAGTACTGCGGAGGTAAGTGCTTTGATCGACCAGGAGGGTCTGCCGCCGACCGGCCAAACTGGTGGGGCCATCACTGTCTATTCCCATAAGAAGGTAGTTGAGCCGTCCACCAAGGGACAGCTAAAGTATATTGAAGCGATGCTGGCCAACGATATTACCTTTTGCATAGGGCCTGCCGGAACCGGCAAGACATACCTGGCGGTTGCCATTGCAGTGTCAATGCTAAGGAAAAAGCAAACCAGAAGAATCGTTCTTGCCCGCCCGGCGGTGGAGGCAGGCGAAAAGCTGGGCTTCTTGCCCGGCGACATCCAGGCAAAGGTAAACCCATATCTTCGGCCGCTCTTCGACGCCCTTGAAGATATGATGGACTTTGACCAGATGAAAAAATTCATGGAGCTGGATATCATCGAGATAATTCCGCTTGCTTTCATGCGTGGCCGAACGCTGAACGAAGCGGTTATCATCTGCGACGAAGCGCAGAACACCTCTTCCCTACAAATGTTGATGGTCTTAACCAGATTGGGCCAGTGCTCCAAAATGATAATCACCGGCGACATTACACAAATCGATTTGGAGAGTCCCCAGAAAAGTGGAATGGTTGAGGCTATCGGACTGCTGAAGAGAATCAAAGGGATCGGGGTCGTGGAGCTGACCCAGAAGGATATTGTAAGGCATCGTTTGGTCCAAAATATCGTGCGCGCCTACAAAAAAAGGAAGGACCACCGTAAGAATAGGCAGGATAGACGCGCGGCGAGAGACGAGGGACGAAAGACGAAGGACGAAAGACGAGAGAATGGGTCTTTTTAGGAAAACCAGTCCGCGGCGGAGCTTGGTGCGAAGGAATATAATTGGCGCGCGCTCCTGGTATATGAGCTGGCTGGCCGACACCGACGTTGTCACCTCGCTCTTGTTGTGGCTACTTTTTGTCGTTCTGGGTAGCGCAGTTGTTTCGTTCGAACTAATCCGGCGGGCTCGCTTTGGCGATTTGATGCTACTGGCCGCGATGGTGTCGCTGATTTCCGTTGCGGCGGGTTTTTATATCTATCATTATCAAAAACGGCTCATAAGGAACCATGCTCGAGCTTTGGCGCTGATTGGTTTGTTTGTGCTATTGTTGCTCGCAACGAAATTCGGAGCGATGCTTGATCAGAGCTTCTGGGCTACCGGAACCGCTGTCACTGCGGCCATCATTTTGACGATTGCTTATGACCAGCGATTCGCCATAGGCATGAGCATATTCTATTGCCTTTTTGCCTGCTTCGCTGCGGGGCCAATGGTGATTGCCGCGCAGTCAATTGCCAAGTATCAGCCGGCAAATATCAGCCTGTTTTTGACCATGGCCGCCGGTGCTGTGCCCTGTTGTTTCTCCCTAAAAGAAATACGCACCAGGATCAAGCTGCTGCAGGTCAGTGTTTTGGCTAGCGGGATCGTGTTCATAACGGCGTCTGCCTTGGGCTTTTTAACGCAACAGTTGCAGCCTGTGGACGCTTTTCGCAACGCCGGCTATCACGCGGGGATTACGCTGGTGGTCGGCGTCCTTATTCAAGGGTTGCTTCCACTGATTGAAAAGATATTTCGAATTGCAACCAGCATGACCCTTTTGGACTACAGTGACGCGAATCAGCCGTTATTGAAAAGGCTGGCCATGGAAGCGCCGGGCACATTCAGCCATAGTCTGTTGATAGGCTCGATTGCTGAAGCAGCGGCCGAAGCCATTCGTCGAAACGGCCTTTTGTGCAGAGTTGGAGCTTATTACCACGACATAGGGAAAATTAATAAGCCCGGCTACTTTGTCGAAAACGAAATGGGATCAACCAGTCGGCACAAGGAGCTTTCGCCTGCGATGAGCCAGCTGATTATTGTTGGCCACGTTAAAGACGGAATAGAAATGGCCAAGGAATATGGTCTTCCCAGCGTGCTCAGGCAATTCATTGAAACACACCATGGCACGACGTTGGTTGAGCCTTTCTACAATGAGGCTAAGAAGCAGCGAGCAGCACCTGCCTCAGATGTGCCGGGCGGCAAAAAGAAGAAGCAGGTACCGCCTTTAGAGAGTGAGTTCAGATATCCAGGCCCAAGGCCCAGAACAAAAGAGGCCGCGATCGTGATGCTGGCTGACACAATAGAAGGGGCGGTCAGGTCTTTGCCTGAAGTGACACCGACCAAAATTGAGGCCGTCGTGCATAATATGGCTATGAAACGCCTGCAGGATGGCCAGTTCGATGAATGCGACCTGTCTTTGCGGGAATTGAGCCAGATAGAGGCGGACATGTCAAAAGCTCTGGCCGCACATTACCATGGCCGAATCGCATACCCCAAACCGCCAGATGAACCCCAAGACAGAGAATCTCAACCTGTGCAAACCGCCCACAAAACCGTTAGCAAATGAGAGACCATGGTCCGTGTTCAAATCACCAAGAGCTTCCAGGATATTGACGTTTCTGTCCGTAAGCTTCAGGAGCTGGTCAAAACTATTTGCCGTCGTTTTGACCTCTCAAAAGCGGCGATTAGCATCGCAATAGTAGATGATGCCCAGATGCGCAAATTAAACCGCCAATTCCTCGGTCGGGACGTCAGTACTGACTGTTTGAGTTTCGATCTTTCTGAGGGTGATGAGTGCCGACGGTCGTCATCGGCATCATTTGAGCTGATCGTCAATGGCGAATTAGCCATCAAGGAGGCGCTTTTGCGCGGCCATTCCAGTGAGGCTGAATTGGCTCTTTACGTCACGCATAGCATGCTGCACAATCTCGGTTTTGACGATTCGACGCAAGAGCAGGCCCACAAGATGCACGATGCTGAGGACGAAATTCTGCGGCAATTTGGCTATGGTGTGGTGTATGATAAAAAAGTGAGAAGCCAAAAGTGTAAGAGCACGAAAGCATAAGTAGTGTGTATGCCTGGTTATTGATTGCGTGCCATAGATATGTTGACCAAGGATATAGCTATCTGCATACGTGTGGTCGATTACTCCGAGACATCCCAGATAGTGACATTTTTTACCAGGGCAAACGGCAAGATTAGCACCATTGCCAAGGGCTCGAAACGGCCCAAGTCGGTGTTTGACGGTCCCATTGAGATACTGTCCTCCGGCAAAATCGTCTTTTCAGATTCCTCTAAAGAAAAACTTGCAACTTTAACCGAATTTGAGCAGCAACCAGGCTTTGCTCGCCTGGGGCGAAGTCTTTTTGCTTTGAATTGCGCTTCTTTTGCAGCCGAATTGGTGAACCGCCTGACAGATGATTACGACCCACATCCTGGACTCTTCGACAGCTTTGTCCAATTCCTGCAAAGCGCCAGCGAACACTGGACATTGAGTATCGAGCATCGAGAGATGCTTTCTTTGCTGGTATTATTTCAACTAACTCTGCTTAAAGAAATCGGCTTACAGCCGGTTTTTAGCTGCTGTGCGAACTGCAAAACCAGATACGAGATACCAGATACCCCTGCTGCTGCAGGGGCAGGCTTGCCCCCGCGGAAGCGGGGGTACGAGTCGTATTTCAGCAGTTCTGCGAACGGCCTAGTTTGCAGAGACTGCGAGGGGAGTTTTCCTGATAAAATTCGGCTGACGAAAAATGCAGCGGCTTGCTTAGCCAATTTGAGACTGCTCGCTCAATCGGACGAGAAAACGCTGAGCGAAATTGAAAAGGTGTTGATTTCCCACATAATTTCGCTTCTGGGCCGACCGTTGAAAATGACAAAACAAATGTTGAAAAACCTAAATGGTCGGATGTAACATAATCCAGGTTCTACTGATTCGACCAAGATAGCTGGGAAATTGATGGCCACGGCAAGAGAATATTTCAAAAGAGGCTTTCGCGAGTGGCGGAATGAGTTCTTTGAGTATAGATACCTTATCTTATTGTCTTTGCTGATTGTTGTAATTGCCACTTTTCTGGATTATTTTTCTGGGGTCTACGTCTCTACGACGAAGGTCGCCCATGTGCCCGATTTGATTTTAGACCATTTTGGCCCTTTCGATGTGAGTTTTTTCTATACTTACGGCTATATGGCGCTTTGTATCACGCTGTTTTCGTATCCTTTGCTTTTCCACATAAGGACTCTGCATGTAGTAGTCAGCCAGTTCAGTTTTCTGGTTGTGCTCAGAGCCATGTTTCTTGTTTTTACTCATCTTGGAACGCCACCGGACGCAATACCAGTCAGTTTCCCCTGGATTCTCAAGGGGCTAAGTTTTCAAAATGATATGTTTTTTTCGGGGCACACAGCGATCCCTTTTTTGGGGTTTTTATTGTTCAAAGGAAGAGTAGGATATTTTTTTCTCTGCGGCTCAGTATTTATGGGAATCGTTGTTTTGCTTACCCACGCACATTATAGCATCGACGTTTTTTCTGCTTTTTTCATAACGTATTGTTCTTATAAGATTGGCAATGCCGTGCTCGCGAAAATTGTGCCCTACATCAAGAGGTGATTGCCTGCATAAATTCCTCTACGGACTGCTCCGTCTTCCAGGGGGGATTAAACCCTGTGAATTCTGTGGATTCTTCAATTGCCTCTTTCAGTTTAAGACGGTATTGGCTGACGTGGTGGAAATACTTTTGTTTTTCGTAGTAGTCCGCTAAATATTCCTGTTCGGTTTGACCGGGCGTGGGCAGAAATAATACCCTTCTTTTATTCAGCTCTGCAAGCTCCATAACGGTTGTGTAGCCTGGCCGGGCTATGATGAATTTCGCTCGATTCATAATATTTTCTTGCTGTTCCGCACCCAAAAAACTATAAAACGCAGCGTTATTATAAGAGGTGTTCGCTGCGCTGTCCGGATTTCCGCCCGCAATTACAATCCTTCCCTCTAATTGGTCCAATTGGGAGATTATCTTTTTTTGAAGTATTGTCCTTTGAGGCTCCGCGCCGGAAAGGGAAATAAAGTATTCTACGTCCTCAGGCAGATCTATTTTTCTGACATGGGAAAGTATTCCGATGTACCTTATTTTGTCCTTACTTATATATCTCAAATTATGGGAGAGTTTGCCGGTGAGGTTGTTGTCTTCGAAATCAGGTACGATGACGTACTTATATCTTTTCATCCTCGAGGCGAGCCACTTTTCGAAGATTCTTTCCGCCCCGAAAGGCGTTCTGAACTTCAACTGATGATTAATAAGATATGAATTGTCCAGCTTGTCATAGATGTCATATCTGCAGTCAGAGATTACTCTGTCGAAGTCTCTGCCGATTATTCTTCGTGACTTGTCTCTGGCGTATTGCAAACTCCTGATCATTTTAGGCGTGACAAAGGCGAACTTCACCTTAAAGAAACGCGTTTTGGTGTAGGGCGGATAGATGCTGGGAATGTCATAATAAGTACATCTGTCTGCAAAATGGTCTTTCAGGAGTTTCAACGCCCTGCCCGTTGATATAATGTGCACCTCGTTGGCTTTGAGAAGCTCCGTAATTAAGGGTATGTCCCTCGTGGCGTGTCCGATCCCCCAGTCAAAAACTCCAAAGAGAACTTTCATAACTGGATTCGTGTTAGAAAAAGTGGCAAAGCCACGATTTGTCCGCTCAAAATAGCTCCGGCTCGTCGGGACTACCTTTCTTTTTATGCTCCTTTAGACCCAGATGTTCGCATGCCTGCTTGGTGACTTCTCTTCCGCGCTTAGTCCGACGCAAGAATCCTATCTGCAGAAGATATGGCTCAACTACATCTTCCAGGGTGTCCCTTTCTTCGCCCAAAGTGGCCGCGAGCGCATCAATTCCGGCTGGGCCACCATCATACACATTAACCAGCGCACGCAAAAAGGCTCTATCCAGTTCGTCCAAGCCCAGCGGATCAATCTGCTCCATCTTCAGCGCATTTTCGACTATTTCGGTACTTAGCAGTCCTGAGCCTTTGACCTGCGCGTAGTCACGCACCCGCTTTAACAATCGATTTGCCACCCGGGGCGTCCCACGAGATCGGCTGGCAATCAACTGGAGCGTCCCATCCTCACAACGCAATTGCAACAGCTCCGCCGACCTGGCCAGAATCTCTGTCAACTCTTCGCTGCCGTAGAAGTCCAGATGATAAAGCATTCCGAATCGGCTGCGAAGCGGTGCGCTTAATAGCCCTGCCCGCGTCGTCGCGCCAATAAGAGTAAAATGCTTCAGCGGGAAGTTTATCGTTTTTGCGTGCAGGCCGCTGTCAACGGTAAAGTCAACCCTGAATTCCTCCATCGCCGGATAAATAAATTCTTCGACCGGCGTGCTGAGCCGGTGAACCTCATCGATAAAAAGCACATCGCCGGTATTTATATTGCTCAAGAGGCCCATCACATCGCCGGCCTTAGTCAGAGCCGGCCCCGATGAGCAACGAATTCTTGCGGCCATCTCATTCGCCACAACGTGAGCCAGCGTGGTTTTGCCAAGACCCGGCGGGCCGTAAAACAAAATATGCTCCAACGGCTCGCGCCGCTGTTTGGCTGCTTCTATGGCGATGGCAAGCTTTTCTCTAATGCTGCGCTGGCCTATACATTCATCCAGAAACTTTGGCCGAAGTGAGATATTGAAAGTTTCCTCGGCCTCATTTAATGCCTGGCTGCTTATGGTTCTACCTATCGCCATTTGTTATTGACTATTTACTATTGACTATTTTTTTAGACTTCGACACCTTGTTTGAGCCTATACACTAATGGCACAAGGGCCTCAGCCGTGTTTATGTCGGGGTGCTTTTCGCAGGCTAACTGAATCAGCTCCATCGCCTCGTTTCTTTTCTCGCCCCAGGCAATAAGGACCTCCATCGCCTCAATCTGGAACGGCTTAAACCTTGCTTCAAGCCGTACTGATTCAGCCCCCACTGCAAAAGCTTTTAATTTGCCCTTTAACTCAGCGATAATTTGCTGAGCCATCCTTTTGCCTACGCCGTCAAGCGTCAGCAATGTCTTGTCATCGGCATCCTCTATCGCTGCTGCTATAGTAGCTATGGGAATACTCAGAGACCGGAGTCCCCTTTTTACGCCTATTCCCTTGACGCTGGTAAATTTGGTGAAAAAATCCCTCTCTTCGGCACTTAAGAAACCCACCATCCTCGGCACGAGATTGCCGCCACCCGGTGCGCCTTCATAGTATTCCATGGTGCAGAAGGCGACATTTGAGCCGATCTTATCTGACAATGCACTTATGCAATAGCTCGGCAGCATCACTTCGTACGCGACCGGCCCTACCTGCACCAGGGCACTGCCGCTGTCAAGTTTAAGAAGTTTGCCCTCTATTCTGGCGATCATAAGCGTCTCTCGTCGCACGTCGCTCGTGCCCCGGCTCACGAGTCACCAGGCACGGGTCACAGACTTTTAGGGAATTTGCGCAGCACAGCGCTGCCGCAATGGCATCAGCCACATCGCTCGGCTCCGGGGCGCAAGATAAAGACAAAATCGTCTGGATGGTCCTTTGCACTTGTTCTTTTGACGCCCTGCCATTGCCGGTAAGCGACTTCTTTATGCGGGTGGCACTAAAACTTCTGACTTCGATGCCGGCTTGAGCACACCTTTGTAATATAACGCCCCTGGCATGTCCCATCAGTATCGCTGTCCTTGGGTGTGTGTAGTGCGAGTACAACTGCTCCACAGCAACAATCTCAGGCCCGAACTTCTCCAAAAGGCAGTCCATATCCTCAGCGATCTGATTTAGCTTTGTTTCTAATGACGAGCCGCTGGACGTTTTGAAAACACCCGCTTCAACGAGTGTATCTTTGTCTCCGTTCCTTTCTAGGCAGGCGTATCCGCAGACCCGCAACCCCGGATCAATGCCTAGTATCCTCATTTCCATCTCCAGGTCGTAGTTCCATCTGGGTTATCCATCACAATCACATCAGAAATCACCGCTGTCGTCCGGATCCCATCTGCTATCTCGAAGTCCTTTCTCTCACGCGCCTGTTTTCGCCACTCCATTAAGTTATCGACCAGCTTATCACCTTTGCCTGCTATCACCTGAGCTTCCCCATAGCTTTCTTTTACAATGCCCAGAACATCGCCGCCCAATTTGCTGAACAAATCGTCAACCGCATTAAGCGTCGCCGATGTGACAGCGGTGCCCTCGAGCAGTGTGTTTGCCAGGCGAACCAGCTCGAAAATCACTGATAAAGCAATAGCACTATTCAGGTCATCATCCATCGCCGCTTCAAATTTCTCTTTCAACTGCTGCAATTGTGCTGCTGCTTTTTCATCAACTTGACCTTTGATCGCGCATATCATTTGTTTTCTTACAGCAATAACTGTCCCACTTATTCTGTCAAAGCCGCTCTGCGCGGCGCCCAGAGCCGCATCGGAAAAATCCAGCGGGCTTCTGTAATGGCTGTTCAGAATCAGTTGGCGTATCGCCAGCGGGTCATAAGCCCTGCTCAGCCTTTGGTGTGTACCTGAGAAGGCTTGTTTTAGGGTAATAAAATTATCCAAGCTTTTGCCCATTTTTTGCCCGTCCACGGTGACCATATTATTGTGCAGCCAGTAGCGAACGAACTGCGCGCCTTTGGCAGCCTCAGCCTGGGCGATTTCGCACTCGTGATGCGGGAACTGATTTTCCAGGCCGCCGCCGTGGATGTCGAACGGCTGGCCGAGATATTTGGTGCTCATAACCGAGCATTCCAGATGCCAGCCAGGAAAGCCCATTCCCCAGGGGCTCGGCCATTGCATAATGTGGTTTGGCTCAGCTTTTTTCCAGAGGGCAAAATCAACCGGGTTCTTCTTGTCGGGCGAAATCTCTACTCTGGCGCCGGCTAACATCTGGTCAACACTCCTGCCCGATAGCTTGCCGTAATCTTTGAACTTGGACACATCGAAATAAACCGAGCCGTTGGCTTCATAGGCGTAGCCCTTTTCCAACAAGGTTTTTACCAGCTCTATCTGCTCGACTATATGGCCGCTGGCGCGCGGGCTAATGTCCGGCCGAACGCAGTTAAGTTTGTCCATATCCTCAAAGTAGCTACGGCTGTAGAATTCCGCCAGTGCCATTGGATGCTTTTCTTCTTTTCTTGCTGCTTTAGCGATTTTATCTTCGCCCTGGTCGGCGTCATCGGTCAAGTGACCCACATCAGTAATATTCTGCACGTAAGTGACACTGTATCCCAGATAGCGAAGATATCGCACCAAAACGTCAAAACTTACGTAACTTTTGGCGTGCCCCAGATGGGCGTGCCCGTATACCGTTGGCCCGCAGACGTATATTCCCACCTGGCCTTCGTTCAAGGGCTTGAATTCCTCTTTCCTTCTGGTCAGGCTGTTATAAAGTTGCAGTGCCATCGCATTTTCTCATAAGGCACAGATTTACACTGCCCTATTTCCTGAAATTAGACACAGATTTACACGGATTAACACTGTTTTTTAAGCCGCCTTATTTCTTTCCGTATTTCAGGTTCCAGGGCCTTTATTACCGTTTTGGTCAGTTCTGGATCTTTCGCATCATTATCGTCATGCTTACCACGCACATCATATCCCTTTGAATGAAAGTAACTTGCAACCGATTTCTCAAGTGCTGTCATTTTATCTCTGCAACGTATATGAGACACAGAATCCTTTTGCACAGGAAACAACGGTCCCACTGCTATTAGTCGAACCTGGTATTCTGGAAATTTCTTCGAATTGAAGCATTGCTTTAATGTGTTCATTTTAGCAGATGGGCGGTAGTTCAAATGTTCGCCTATTCGTTGGAATGGCGACCCGGCAACGGGATTCTTCACATTGTCTCCTGTCCTTCCTATGTATAATTTCACTTTGCCTGATTTATGATATATAAGAATAGCGTAGAGCCAATAACCACGCTCTAAAAGCGCCCCATCAAAAGACATTCGTGATATTTTCATATCTAAAACCCTAAGTCCAAAATCAAACTGAGTTTTCTATGATCACGATGACAAAAAACAGTGTGAATCCGTGTCAATCCGTGTCAAAAAACTTGCCGTATCAATCTGTTTCTAATAAATCATCGTCTAAATCTGTGTCTGTATCGTAACCGAATATTCGCCGTTTGACCCTCACGGATTTTCCGAAGTTTATCAACAAACCTATCTGCAATCCTGTTGCTTTTAAGTAATTAACCAGTTGCACCTCGTGGACCGGTTCAAGGTCACTTACAGCTTTAACCTCAACAATGATTTTGTCATCAACAATCATATCAGCGTAGTAATCACCCACGACTTTCTCGTGGTAAAGCACTTTTAGTGGAACTTCAACAGCACATTTTACGCCCGTTTCCTGCAGCTCGATCGCAAGAGCATTTTTATACACTTTCTCGACGAAGCCGTGTCCCAGCTCCTTATGCACCACGAACGCCGCGGCTATGATTCTCTTCGAGAGTTCACTATGCCTTAATGTTCTCAAGGTCAATTCTAAACAGTGTTAATCTGTGTAAATCCGTGTCTAATTACAACAATGTGAATCCGTGTCTCAAAGTGTTCTTTTGGGCTTTTTTCTCAAAAGTGCAATTGCTGTGGCGGCTATTGCCTGACCGGCTCCTATGTCGCCGAGCCCCTCGTTTGTTTTGGCCTTTACGTTGACCGCCGTAAAATCGATGTCCAAAAGCCCGGCTATGCACCTTTTCATCTGCCCTTTGAAAGGGTCAAGTTTCGGCTCTTCTGCATGTATTGTCAGATCGACGTTGACGACTTCCCACTTTTTTTCTTGGAGCCGCTCTTTTACGATATACAAAAGCTCTTTACTATCAACATCTTTCCACCTCGGATCGGTATCGGGGAACAATGTCCCTATGTCGCCCATTCCGCTGGCGCCGAGCAAAGCATCGATAACAGCGTGCAGGCCCACATCACCGTCACTATGGCCGGCCAACCCCGCTGGGTATGGCACATAAACTCCGCCCAGCATTAACTTTCTGCCGGCCTCTATCCGATGTATGTCGGTGCCGATGCCGCTTCGATATTCAGCCTCAGGTTGGTCAATCACAAAAGTCCCTTTGTACTGGGGACATCCGTGCCGACAATTTTAGTAGCCTGGGCGAGGGCCTGGCCAAGTCCCTTGAAAATCGCCTCGGCGATATGATGGCTGTTTGTGCCGTACGGCACGTTTACGTGCAGATTGAACTTGCCCGTATTGGAGAAGCTCCGCAGAAACTCTTGCAAGCACTCCACGTCAAAATCGCCGATTTTACTGGTTCGGTACTCGACGTTGTACACGCAGTTTGCCCTGCCCGACAAATCGACAGACACGTTCGCCAGAGCGTCCTCCATCGGCACGGAGCTATGGCCGTACCTGGCTATGCCCTTCTTATCGCCGAGGGCTTTGAGCAAACACTCGCCCAAACATATCGCGATGTCTTCAACTGTGTGGTGCGCATCAACATTCAAATCGCCTTTAGCTTTGACTACCAGATCGATTTTGCCGTGCTTGGACAGATGTGTAAGCATGTGGTCTAAAAAGCCGATGCCGGTATCGATCTGATATTTGCCGAGGCCATCCAGATTAAGCTCACAGCGAATATCAGTCTCTTTTGTCTGCCTGCGAATTTTGGCGGTTCTCTTTGTCATTTACTTCTCACCTTGCTCTGACAAGATTTCCTTCAACGGGGAAAGCAACTTTCGGTTTTGCTCTTTTGTGCCCACCGTTATTCTTAGTTTATCGCCCAGCCCCGGCAAGTCAAAGTACCTAACATAGATCTTGCGCTGAATCAATTTATCGTAAATCTCGCTTGCCGGATAGTTGCTCTTGACAAGTACAAAATTGGCGAAACTACCGGGGACTTCGAAATTTAACGCCCGCAATTGTTCGGTTAATTCCTGGCGGTCTCTCTTAACTTTTTCGACGTTTTCCTTGAAGTACTGTTGGTCTTTTATAGCGGCGGTCGCTACAGCGATAGCGACGGCGTCGACATTATAGGAGTCCTTGACTTTTATAAGGCCGGCAATCAAATCGGGCTGGGCAATTGCATAGCCGAACCGCAGCCCCGCAAGGCAGTAGCCTTTGCTCATCGACCGAAGTATGATCACATTGTCAAGATCGCGGACTAGTCCAGCACAGTTTTTCTCCGCAAAATCGACGTAGGCCTCGTCTATCAGCAGAACCCCGCTCAATTCGTCTGCCAGCGATGCTATCTCTTCAACACCTACGAAGCTGCCGGTCGGCGCATTCGGATTGCAGACTATGGTCAGAGCCGCACCCGTTCCTACCAGCCTGGGCGGCAGATTGAATTCGTCATCGAACGTGATTTCAACTGCCTTGCAGTTTTGCAGGGTCGCCAGCACCGGGTATAGCGAATACGTCGGGACAGGATATGCGACAGGCCGATTTTGGTCGCAAAACGCCCGGAAAGCCATGCTCAACAGCTCGTCTCCGCCGTTGCAGCACATAATGTAGTCCGGCTCGACGTTATTAACTTCCGCCGCCGCCCGGCGGAATTCATTGCCGAGCGGGTCAGGATACCGGCGAAGCTGGTCGGCGGTCATTTCCGCCAGGACTTTCATAACCTTCGGCGAAGGCGGATAGGGATTCTCGTTGGTGTTTAGCTTTATCATGTCCTTCTGCTTCGGCTGAAAGCCCGGCTCATAACCTTTTGCTCTTTCGACATTTTCCCGGAAGTAACCCATTATTTGGCCGTATTTCGTATTGCGTACCGCGTCCAGAAAATCATATATTTGGCCCGCGTTCTACGCGGAGATAGTTTCTCAGATTATACGGATATTTGGTCAGAATAAAAGACAGATTTTGCGATTGTTCATAGCACGATAATTAGGACGCATAATTCATGGCATTTGCGCGCTCGGAACAGAGGCAAATACCTGCTTTCTATCCGGCCGGAGCTTTCACTTTTTCGACCTTCTTTTTTGACATTTCTCTCTTAATCTGATATAAATTATCTCATGCTCAAGCACGGCAGGTGGCCAGGTGGGCTTTACTTCATGGCGGGACTTGCCCACAAAAATCGGCTTCTCTCCAAGCCGAATGCAGCAAGGACGCCAACGAGCGAAGTTGTGTGGCGTGACTTGGCACCAGAAGTCTGGATAGGGGATCACTTACGTTGTGGAATCCCATAGACAGGGGCCGCAAAAATGCAATTAGGTCAGACGTTCAAGATTAGCTTGCTGCTATTTGGGCTCGCGTCAGTTTCTCTAAATGTGGGGCACGCAATCGCGCTGCCGGTTTTTTTCAACTACCCTTCAGTTTACGACAGTAGCGGAGTTATCCGGCCTGGTTCGATCGAGAAGCTCAGTCCTGATGGTACACGCACCACTATGGTGTCTGGCTTAGATTATCCCAGCGGGATGGCCTTCGATGCTGCTGGTAATCTTTACTATGGCAACGTGACAGATAGTCTGTCACGCGTGGATCTATTCAAGTGGTCTCGTGATGGTACTGTAACAAACCTCGGTCAGGTCATCGACAGATCGGCAGGGGCGGTCTACATAGGTGGATGGGGATTTGACCTGGCCATAAGTCCAAGTGGTGATATTTATTACAACTATCCAAGCGTTTTTGATCAGGTCCATACAGCCCTTAAAATTCGCTCAGGTTCGATTGAGAGCCTTAGTGCTGACGGCACACATAGCACGGTGGTACCCGACCTTGATTATCCCAGCGGAATTACATTCGACGGTGCGGGTAATCTGTATTATGGCAACGTGACAGATAGTTTAGCATGTGTTGATCTATTTATGCGGTCGCCCGATGGTACGGTGAGAAGCCTTGGCCGGGTCATCGACAGATCGGCGGGGGGAGTCTACATAGGTGGGTGGGGATTTGACTTGGCCGTAAGCCCGAATGGTGATATTTATTACAACTATCCGAGCGTTTTCGATAAGTTCGATCCAGAGCTCAAAATTCGGTCAGGCTCGATTGAGAGGCTTAGTCCTGATGGTACACGCACCACTGTGGTATGCGGCCTGGATTATCCCAGCGGGCTTGCCTTCGATACCGCCGGTAATCTTTACTACGGCAACGTGACAGATAGTTTAGCACGTGTCGATTTATTCATGTTGTCGCCTGATGGTACGGTGACAAGCCTTGGCCAGGTCATCGATAGATCGGCTGGGGCAGTCTACATAGGTGGGTGGGGATTTGATGTAGCTATTCCAGAGCCAGGCATGGTCTTTTTGCTTGGCTTGGGCGGTTTGGTGGTACTTACAAGAAAACGCCGGGCGTGAAATACGAACTATTTCTGGCAGTAGTCTATGAGGCGGGCGATTTCGCTGCGGAGGTCTTTGCGGTGCACAATCATATCCACAAAGCCGTGCTCCAGCATAAACTCAGCGGTTTGAAAACCTTCCGGCAGCTCCATTTTGATCGTTTCAGCGATCGTGCGAGGCCCCGCAAAACCAATCATTGCGCCTGGCTCAGCTATTGTGACGTCACCTAACATTGCAAAGCTGGCTGTCACGCCCCCGGTAGTAGGGTCTGCCAGAACCGAAATAAAGAGCCCGCGGGTCTCGTCGAATTTGGCAAGTGCTGCAGAAGTTTTAGCCATCTGACCCAGTGACACCACGCCCTCGTGCATCCTGGCGCCGCCGGAGCAGCTAACCACCACTAAAGGCAGCGACTGCTCCATTGCCTCATCTACGGCTGCACAGAGTTTTTCGCCAACCACATACCCCATAGAGCCCATCAAGAAGTTCGGCTCCATCACTCCTAAAATGATGCCCCTGCCCTTAATAAAGGCCTTGCCGATTCGCATTGCTTCGTTGGTGCCGCATTTTTTTTCGTCGGCTTTAAGGCGCTGTTTATATGTGGTTCCCCGGAACTTGAAGCCCAGTGGGTCACCGGCAGTAAGGTCGCCTAACATTTCCTGGAAAGATTCTTCATCGACCAGGTGCTTAATTCGCGTGGCCGCGTGAATGCGAAAGTGGTGATTGCATTCCGGACAAACGTTAAGATTCTCCTCGACGGTCCTTCTATAGAGCATGTGCTCACAGCCGGGGCAGCGCAGCCAGAGTCCCTCGGGCATCTCCTTGCGAGGCCTGAGCGAGAAACCATTCCACTTTGATTTAACCTCTTTGCCCATAGGCCTCTCGAATGGCATTTATTGCAGCAACACGGTCGGGCTTTGAAAATATTGCGTGGCCCGCTACCAGCGTGTCGGCGCCATACGAAACCACAATCGGCGCGGTTTGCGAGTCTATCCCGCCATCGACCTCGATTCTTATTCCAGGACCGACAATCTTCCTAATTTGGGCGATCTTTTTCGCTGCTTCCGGCATAAATTTCTGCCCGCCAAAACCAGGCTGAACCGTCATCACCAGAACCATATCGCACAACCGGGCAACTTTTTCTATCGCCTTAACAGGCGTTTTGGGATTCAAGCATATCCCTGCGGTGACACCTTGCTCGTGTAATTCGTCAATGAGCATCTTCGGCTCGTCGGCAGCTTCAATGTGGAACGTTATATGATTAACACCGGCCTCAATAAAATAGTCGGCGTACCTTGCCGGTTCACTTATCATCAAGTGGCTGTCAAAAACGAGCTTGCTCACCTTGCGAAGCTTGGCAATTACCGGCGGCCCAATGGTGATATTCGGCACAAAGTGCCCATCCATAACGTCCAGATGCACGATATTCACGCCGGCCGACTCAACTGCAGCTATTTCGTCTGCCAGTCTGGCAAAATCCGCGTCCAATATGGACGGCGCAATCTCAATTGTTCCTGCTCTGGGCAATCGCATTTTCGTAAAGGCATTTTACCGTTTGTATCCTGGGTGCCGCTCGTTATGCAAACCGGCGGTAAAACCGCCGGCTGAATACTTTACTTGTCATCAAGGATTTCGATACACTTAAATTTCTTTCCCTCTAATAACTCAAGTGATGCCCCTCCGCCGGTAGAAACGTGGCTTATTCTATCTACCAGATTGAGCTTTTCGATGGCACTTGCACTATCGCCGCCTCCGATCACACTGCGGGCGCCCTTGTCTGTCGCCTCGGCAACCGCCAGAGCCACAGCCTTGGTTCCCTCGTCAAAAGGCGGCATTTCGAAGACGCCCATGGGGCCATTCCAAATAATGGTCTTTGCGCCGGAAAGCTTCTGGGCGAAGAGCTTCCGGGTGGCTGGGCCGATGTCCATTCCCTGCCAGTCACGTTCGATGTCACTGGCGACTACTTTGTGCTTGGCTGCGGCTTTGAATTCACGGGCGACCACTGTATCAACCGGCAAAACCATTTCGCAGCCGATGTCCTTGGCTTGCTTTTGTAGCCCGGCCGCTTTATCCAGGAAACCATCTTCACACAGGCTCTTGCCGATCGCGCGCCCTTCGGCTTTGAAAAACGTGTAGGCCATTGCACCGCCGATTAGTATACTGTCAACTTTGTCCAGCAGATTTTCAATTACGCCTATCTTGTCGGAAACCTTTACTCCGCCCAGTATGGCCACAAACGGCTTTTGCGGATTATCCAGAGTTTCTCCCAGAAACTTCAGCTCCTTTTCCATCAAAAAGCCGATGACTTTGGGCTTGCCTTTCATTGCTAACGGCACGGTATACATTGAAGCGTTGTCCCTGTGGGCGGTGCCGAAGGCGTCGTCAACATAAATATCCGCCAGCTCAGCGAGCTGCTTTGCGAAATTATCTTTGGCCGCTCGAAGCTCCTTATCCTCTTTCGCCGCCTTATCTTTTATGACCTCTTCTCTATGAAACCGCACATTCTCAAGCAGCATGCAATCGCCAGCTTTGAGGGCTTTTGCGTGCGCTTTAACCTCAGGCCCAATGCAATCTTTGGTAAAGGTGACCTTTTTGCCCAGCAGCTCCGATAGGCGTTTTGCCACCGGAGCAAGGCTGTATTTGTCGTCACGCTCGCCTTCGGGCCTGCCAAGATGACTCATCAGAATAAGTACACCACCTCTATCCAGAATATTCTTTATTGTCGGCAGTGCCTTGACGATTCGGTCATCGCTGGTGATATTGCCGGCATCATCCAAAGGCACGTTAAAGTCGCATCGCATCAGGACTTTTTTGCCCTTGACTTCAATGTCCGCAACGGTTTTTTTTGCCATATTCTTGTCTGCCCCAACGCAATCCGTTGACTGACGGCGAGCTTCTTACAGCAGCTTCGCCATTCTCTCCATAATATCCACGGTGCGGTTTGAATAGCCCCACTCGTTGTCGTACCAGCCGATAACCTTAACTGTTTTGCCGATTACTATTGTGCACAGCGAATCGAAAATGCACGAGGCGGCATTATTAATAATGTCGCTGCTGACAATCGGCTCATCGCAATAAACCAAGATGCCCTTCATCGGCCCGGATGCTGCCTTTTTCATCGCCTCATTAACCGCCTCAACCGTAACATCCTTCTGAACGTTGACCACCAAGTCAACGACGCTACCCACGACAACCGGCACCCTCAGAGCGAAACCATCCATCTTGCCTGCAAGTTCCGGAACGACCTCGCCGATGGCTCTGGCTGCACCGGTGGTCGTTGGGATAATGTTCATCGCCGCTGCGCGTGCCCGGCGTAAATCTTTGTGTATCATATCCGCAACTCGCTGGTCGTTGGTATAAGCGTGAACGGTCGTCATAAGCCCCCGCTCGATGCCAAATGTGTCGCTTAATACCTTCGCCATCGGCGCAAGGCAATTTGTCGTGCAGCTTGCGTTCGAGACGCAATTTATCTTCTTTGTCAACTTTTTGTCATTGACGCCGATAACGATGGTTGCCTCGATCTTATCTTTGGCCGGCACGGTCAGAACCACCTTCTTGGCGCCCGCCTTTAGGTGGTCGGCATATCCGCCCTTGGGCGATTCAGCCGACGTAAACACTCCCGTTGACTCGACAACAACATCGACCCGCATATTCTTCCACGGCAGTTCAGCCGGCGCTTTTACCGCAAGCACCTCAATCGTCTTGCCGTTAATAACCAGCGAATTGCCCTTCGCCTCGACGGTGCCATTCCATTTGCCCATCACGGTATCGTATTTGAACAAATGCGCAAGACTCTTGGCGTCAGAAAGGTCGTTGACAGCCACCAAATCCAGATCGCCTTGCCTCTGGACAATAATTCTTGCCACCGCTCTACCGATTCGTCCGAACCCATTAATTGCAACCTTTGTTGCCATTTTGCATATCTCCTTATTTTCAATACTGTAATCACGGTTTTTCGTCTGTTTAGTCTCGCCCCAACCATTGGCTTAGCCCAGACGAGAGCGTTACTTTATTGACAACGCGGCTGCCTGTCAAGGATTTATTCCACATCGGTCGGAATGTCCGGGCCTCCTCTCGATTCTTTTGCAGCCTTCTGGGCAGCAATTGTGTGTTATCTTGGTTGCCCTACTATTGTCCATTTTTCTGTCGCAAATACAGCGAATCCTGCACTATATAGTGAAAGCAAAGATTCTGGGAGAATTTTCGAGGTGCTAAAAGATGCCTGAAACCGACCAATACTACGTTGAACGTTGTCTGGATGGCCATCCGGATGATTTTCGCTATTTGGTGCGGCGTTACCAGGGAGTTTTGTTAGCTCACCTGGCGGGAAAATTGGGCAGCAAAGATAAGGCTGAGGAGGCCGCCCAGGAAAGCTTAGTGCGGGCGTATTTCAAGATGGACAGCTTGGAAAAGCCGGATTTGTTCTTTTCCTGGCTGCTTGGTATCGCCGACCGCGTGGCAAAAGAACACCAAAGACGGGAGCAAATCCGCCGGCAACGAGAGGCAATCCGCTCATTCTCAGAAGAAACACCCAGCCAGGAATTCTCCCAGGATTATGCGCTCGAAGCGGCCATTGCCGAATTGCCTGAGGCATATCGGCAGGTCATTTTGCTTCGGTATTATGGGCATCATTCCTGCAATCAGATTGCCGAGAAACTGGATATGCCTTTGGGAACAGTCACTAAGACCCTGTCACGGGCCTACGCCATGCTCCGCGAATCACTGCAGCAACATGAGCGTAGCGAAGTTTATGAGGTGTAAAAATGAACTGCGCAGAATACAAAGAACTGTTAGTTGCCTATATTGAAGGCCTTCTGGATGAGACCGAAAAACGGTCAGTCGCCCAGCATCTAAAGGATTGTGCCGTGTGCCGGGCAGAGCTGAAAGAGACAAGCAATCTTTGCAGCCGGCTGGTTAATAATGGCAAAAACCTCGCACAGACAAATCTTGAAGACGTGGTGCTGGAGCGAATC